>NZ_JBDGIO010000002.1:0-762442 GCF_057657375.1 Variovorax sp. Soil_C_12
CCGGCCAAACCGGTCACCATCGTCGCTGCGTTCCCGCCGGGCGGCACCGCCGACTTGCTCTCTCGCGTGCTGGCCGTCAAGCTCGGCGAAGCCTGGAAGCAGACTGTCGTCGTCGAGAACCGGGCGGGCGCGAGCGGCATCATCGGATCGCAGTACGTCGCCCGGCAACCGGCGGATGGCTACACGCTGATGGTGGTGCCCATCACGCACGTCACCAACTCGAGCCTGTTCGCCAAGGTGCCGTTCGACCCGATTGAAGACTTCACGCCGATCTCCATGCTCGCCGCGTCGCCCCTGATGATCGTCAGCAACAACAACTTTGCGGCGAAGAGCATCAGCGAACTGGTGGCGCTGGCGAAAGCCAAACCCGGCTCCCTGAACTGCGGCTCGGGCGGCACCGGCACCTCCCAGCACCTGGCCTGCGAATTGTTCAAGAGCACGGCCAAGGTCGACATCAAGCATGTCCCCTATAAGGGCAATGCAATGGCGATGACCGACGTGATGGGCGGCCAGATCGAGCTGTTGTTCGACCAGATGGCCACCGCGGTGCCGCATGTGAAGGCGGGCCGGGTCCGCGCCTTGGCCGTCACCAGCGCCAAGCGTTCGCCCGCGATGCCCGACGTGCCTACGGTCTCCGAATCCGGTCTCCCGGGCTTCGAAAGCAACGCCTGGTTCGGGATCGTCGGGCCGCGCGACATGCCCAAAGACGTGGTCGATAGCATCAACGCGTCGTTGCACAAGGTGCTGGCGCGCGCGGAGGTGAAGAAGCAGCTCGGCGACCAGGGACTCGAACTGACGCCCAGCTCGCCCGAGGAATTCCGCAGCACGTTGAAGTCCGAGATGACCAAGTGGGCTTCCGTGATCAAGGAAGCCGGCGTCAAGCTCGAGTGAGGGATTCATTCATGATCACTGGTGAATCCCTGGCGCTCAGGCTGGATCCGAACGACAACGTGGCGATCGCGCGGCACGCGCTTTCGCGCGGCAGGGTCCTGTCGGAGTACGCGGGCGTCGTCGTCGGCGCCGACATACCGGCGGCGCACAAGGTCGCGATAGCTGATATCGAGCAGTCCGAAGCGGTCCGGCGATATGGGCAGATCATCGGCTTTGCTACCCGACCGATTCGACGGGGCGAACACGTGCACACGCACAACCTGGCAATGGGCGCGTTCCAACGCGACCACGCCTTCGGGGCCGACGCCCGGAAACCCGAAGCCGCCGCGGAGCGCGCAACGTTCCTGGGCTTTCGGCGGCCGGACGGCCGGGTCGCGACGCGCAACTTCATTGGCGTGGTGAGCACTGTCAATTGCTCGTCTTCCGTCACTAAGCTCGTCGTTGAGCATTTTTCCAAGGCAGGCATGCTCGATGCCTATCCCAACGTCGACGGCGTAGTTCCCGTCACGCACAGCTTCGGTTGTTGCATCGACCACAACGGCGACGGGGTGAATCAGTTGCGCCGAACGCTGGGCGGCTATGTGAAGCATGCGAATTTCGCAGGCGTCGTGGTCATCGGGTTGGGCTGCGAAGCCAATCAGATGGGGGCCATGTTCCTGGCGCAAGGAATTGAACCCGGCCGCACGACCGTCCCGTTGGTGATACAGGACCTGGGCGGCACGCGCAAGACCGCTGACGCGGCGATTGCAGCCATAGAACAGATGCTTCCCGCGGCCAACCAATGCACCAGGGTGCCAGTGTCCGCCGCGCACCTGACGGTCGCGCTGCAGTGCGGCGGGTCCGACGGCTACTCCGGCATTACGGCGAATCCAGCGCTCGGCGTTGCGGTCGATCTGCTGGTCGCCCAGGGTGGCACGGCGATCCTGAGCGAGACCCCGGAGATCTATGGCGCAGAGCACCTGCTCACGCGACGCGCGGTTTCGCGCGACGTCGGCCAAGGCATCGTCGACCTGATCAAGTGGTGGGAAAGGTACGCCGACCGAGAGAAGGGCAGCATCGACAACAACCCGACGCCCGGCAACAAGGCGGGCGGACTGACGACCATTCTCGAGAAGTCGCTGGGCGCCGTTGCAAAGAGTGGCTCGTCCGCCCTGATGGCGGTCTATCGGTACGCGGAACCGATCACCGCCCGCGGGCTGGTGTTCATGGATGCGCCCGGCTATGACCCGATGGGCGCTACCGGCCAGATCGCCAGTGGGGCGAACCTGGTTGCTTTCACGACCGGCCGCGGATCCTGCTTTGGTTCGAAGCCTGCGCCCTCCATCAAGCTCGCCACCAATTCAACGATGTATGCCCGCATGCGCGACGACATGGACATCAACTGCGGCGACATCATGGACGGCGACGCCACGCTTGAGCAAAAGGGAAGGGAAATCTTCGAGAAGATGCTGGCCGTCGCGTCCGGCGAAAAGTCGAAGAGCGAGCAGCTAGGCGTGGGCAACGAGGAAACCGTTCCTTGGATGATCGGCGCTCAGATGTAACCCGCGAATACGGCGATGTCAACGGTGGCCAAACGGTACAGGAATGGTCGCGGGCGTTGGCGGGGCCGTACTTCTCGGGCTTTGAACCCCGGGTGCTCCGATCACCGGTGAGAGATGGACACACGCCATGACTCATTCGCTCGCGATCCTCCGCACCGTTCTGCTGGTCGAAACCTATCGCGCCATGAGCATCTCATGAACAACTTCGACAGCCGTGACCTTCGCACGACACTCGGCGCGTTCACTACCGGCGTGACGGTGGTGACCACCGTCGATGCCACCGGTAGGCGCCATGGCATTACTGCTAACTCCTTCAGTTCGGTCTCGCTCGACCCGCCCTTGATCCTTTGGAGCCAGTCGCTGAACTCGAGGAGCTATCCGGCATTCCGTGACGGGGAGCGCTTCGTGGTGAACATCATGGCGCATGACCAGGCGCACGTGTCCAACCAGTTCGCAAAAGCGGCCGAAGACAAGTTCGCCGGAATCGCCACCTCCGACGGTATCGGTGGCATGCCGATCATCGAGGGAAGTGCAGCCCATCTGGAATGTGTCAAGGTTGCGGCATGGCCCGGCGGGGATCATGTCGTCTATCTTGGCCGCGTGGAAAAGATCCACCGTGCGCCACGCAAGGGGTTGGCCTTTGGCGAAGGGCGCTACATGGTCACCTTCGAGCAAGAACTCGGCGGCCCCGTCCGATCTGCGGACGATGGCGATCTCGGCGACGATCAAGCCGGTGCGCTTGGCCGGCGCGCCGATGCAAGAAATCTGTGAGCAGGTCGCACAGCACACCGTCGGGAGCCAGCAGCGCGAGTGGCGAGACGATGGTTGTTGCCATGCGGTGTTCTCTCGAGTGGGAAGACGTCATCTGCTGCAGCGGCGCTTGCGGTCTTTGCAAACCTTGCCGTGATTTGGGGATGCTCTGCGTCTATGCCGCATGCGCAGCACTGCGAGCCATGGCGAAGCGATCACGCCCCGCCGCCTTGGCGTTGTAGAGCGCGGCGTCGGCTTGCGCCAGCAACTCTGCCGCCGTGAGCGGGCCCTCGCCAGGGCGGCTGAAGGCAACCCCGATGCTGCTGGTGACCTCCAGCAGCTGGCCGTCGACCTGGAACGCCGGCTCGCGAATCCCCTCGACGATCTTGCCTGCTATCAGCGCCGCAGCATCCTCCGAGTTCATGTCCTCGAGCACGACCACGAATTCGTCACCCGCCAGGCGCGCCACCATGTCCGAGCTTCGCACGCTCTCATGCAGGCGTCTTGCGAATTCCGCTAGCACCTCGTCACCGCTCGCGTGCCCGAGCGTGTCGTTGATGGACTTGAAGCGGTCCACGTCGAGGAACATCAGGGCGAGCGCGCTGCCGGCACGCCTGGCGCGAACGATCGCGTTGGGCAGGTATTCGTTGAAAGCAAGCCGGTTCGGAAGGCCGGTGAGCGTGTCCACGCGGGCAAGCTCGATCAGCTTGCGCTCCACCTGCTTGAGCGCCGTGATGTCGAGGCTGAGCGAGAAGATGCCATGGATTTTCCCGTCTGCGCCGATGTCCGGCACGTAGATGACGTGCGTGACGCGATCGAAATCCCCGTGCTTGGTCTCGGCCTCGAACTCGACCCGCTCGCCCGCCAACGCCCGCTCGATCGTTGCCTTGCGGTCGAGATAGAGATCGGGGCCGGCGATGTCTTGGATGTGCTTGCCCACCACGGTGGAGGGTTCCACACCGAGCCATTCCCGGTAGGTGCCATTGGCAAAGGTGATCTTCTGGTCGCGGTCGATGTAGGTGATCAGCGCCGGCATGTTGTCCGTGATCGTGCGCAGGCGCGTTTCGCTGTCAATCACCCGCAGTTCCGCCTCCTTCAGTGCCGTGATGTTGAAGGTCATCAGGTAGAAGCCCAACACCCTTCCCTCCAGGTCCTTGTCCGGGATCAGGTTCACCTGGAAGTAGCCGTCCTTGCCGCGCAGCGGGGCATGCACTGGGAAGCGCACGGGCTTTCCAGCGAGAACGCTGGGGAGGTATGGCTCGTGTTGCGCGTACACCGCATCGCCCACGGAGGAACGCAGGGTCAGGCCTTCGAGCGTCCCGTCGCCAACACCTGCCATCTGCCGCGCCCGGCTGTTGCCGTAGAGGCAATTCTCCCCGCGATCGAAGTACCCGACCAGCGCGGGGATGCTGTCGGTGATGTCTCGCAGCCGCTTCTCCTGCACACCCAGGGCCTTCTGGGCGTTGACTTCGTCCGTGATGTCGAAGGTCATCGCGAAGACGCCCTGGACCGTCCCGACCGCATCCCGGTCGGGGATGAAGTGGGCCTTGTGGGTCCGATCGCCGAGGCCGCGTGCCGGGTCTCCGTTCTTTTCGAAGACGACCGTCTCCCCCGCGAGTGCGCGGCGGTAGTGAGGCTCCACAACGGCAAATTCCTCCGCGCCCCGTACCTCGGCCACCGCTCTTCCGATCAGCCTTTCGCTGCCGTGCAGTGCCCTGATCTGCGCGTTGACGAAGGTGTAGTGCAGGGAAGCGTCCACATGCGAGACCAGTGCTGGAATGTTGTCCGTGATGGTGCGCAGCCGTGCCTCGCTGGCGCGCTGCTGCTGCATCAACCGGTCGAAGGTGCGGGACAGATCGCCGATCTCGCCATGGGCATACGTGGGCGGCGCACGCGAGGCTGACACGTGATCGTCTTGCGTCACGCGCATGTGCAGGTGCAGTTCGGCCAGGGGCTTGAGCTGCTGCCGCACGAAGGCCAGTCCGAGTGCCCCTGCGAGCAGGGAGAGGGCCAGCGCGCCGGCCCATGCGACCCGCGTGACGGCTTCGATCGGCGCGAAGGCTTCGCTGCGCGGATACAGGGCGCCGACGATCCAGGGAGTCTGCTGGATGCGCTTGAACGAATAGAGACCCCGCAGGCCGGCCCGGTTGGACCCTTCGGCCGTGCCCTCGAAACCGGCGAGCGCCTGGTCGGTCTCGCTGTCCTCGCCGCCATCGGCGTTGAACTGCGTCAGGATGAGCGACTTGCGAGGATGGTCGACAACGATGCCGTCGGTGGTGAGGATGAAAAGGTAGCCGGCGGCGCCGAACTTGATGTCTGCAAGCTCGCCCAGGAAGTTGCGCTCTCCCAGGTTGATTGCGCCGGATATCACGAACCGCAGTTGCCCGGCGCGGTCGAGCACCGGCTGCGTGATGGCAACCTGGGCTTGGCCGTTGAGGCGGTTGCTGTACGGCTGCGAAATCCGGCCCGCCTTGGAGGCGACGGTTTCCTTGAAGTACGTCCGATCCGCGATACTCACCTGTCCCATCTGAGGCGAGGCGTTGAGACTTGCAACCAACCGGCCGTCGGTGTCGAAGAACGCGACATTGGCGAAGGCTTCCCGCAGCGATGCGTGTTCTCCGAGAAAGGCCTGCAGGGCCTCGGGATCGGCGAAGGCCTGCGACCGCATGCTCTCGGCGAGGGTTTTCAGCAGCGTTCGGCGGCTGACGAACTTCTGGTCCACCGCATCGGCGATCGCAGTGACGCGAGCGAACTGCTCGCTCGCAATCGACGACTGCATGCCGAATTTGACCAGGTGCAATGCGACCGTGGCGACCGCCAGCGTAGCTGCGAGGACCACCGCAACGACGCCGAGGCTCAGGCGCGTGTTCAGGCTGATGCGCATGTTCATACGCGCGAAGACTTCATGCTCATGCTCATGCTCATGCTCATGCTCATGTAGATCCCGTCGGGTGCCCGACGACGGCTTCGGATCCCCACGCAAAGTAGCATCAAGTTCTGAGCTCCTTGATAGGCTACGGCCGCGCCGGCGGCCGAAGCGGCTCCTGTCGTAAATCGGCCCGCGGCCGGTCTGAGGTCACCCAACCATCTCGAGATCGAGCTGGGCTTCGAATTCCGGCAGCGGCACCGGCTTGCTGAACAGATAGCCCTGGAACAGCGTGCAGCGATGCTTCTCGAGAAAGCCGAGTTGCTGCTGCGTCTCAACGCCTTCGGCCACGACCTCCAGCTCCAGGTTGCGCGCCATGCCGATGATGGTCTGGATGATCAGTTCGACCTTGGGATCGACGCCGATATTCTGGACGAAGGACTTGTCGACCTTGATCTGGTTCAGCGGGAGCTGCGTCATGTAGGACAGCGACGAATAGCCGGTGCCGAAATCGTCCAGCGAGAAGCGCACGCCCATCGCAGCGAGCGATTTCATTTTCTCGATGGTGTCTGCCACGTTGTCCTGCACGAGGCTTTCGGTCAGTTCGAGCTTGAGTCGCCTCGGGTCGGCGCCCGTTCGGCTGAGCACCTCCCGGACCTGCTGCACGAAATCGCTTTCGCGGAACTGCCGCGCACTGACGTTGACCGCCAGCTCCAAGTCTCGGCTCCCCGGGTGGTGACTCCAGCGCTCCAGCCGCTGGCACGCAGCCTCCAGAACCCACAGGCCCAACGGCACGATCAGCCCGGTCTCTTCGGCCAGGCCGATGAAGTCGAGGGGCGGCACCATGCCTCGCGCCGGGTGCTGCCACCGCAGCAGGACCTCCGCGCCCACGATCTGGCCTGCCGATGTCACCTGGCTCTGGTAGTGCAGCAGGAATTGATCGTCCGCCAGCGCGCAGCGCAACTCGCTTTCGAGCGTCGCGCGAGCCGTGATCGTGGCCTGCATCGCCGCCTCGAAGAAGCGCATGGCGTTGCCGCCGGCGGTCTTGGCGTAGTACATGGCAATGTCGGCCTGCTTCAGCAGGGCTTCGAGCGACTGCTGCTGGCCGTCGAAGAGCGTGGCACCCACGCTGCAGGTGCCGTGGTACTGCAGGGCGCCAAGCAGATAGGTTTGGCCGAGTTCGGCGAGTATCGTGTCGCCGACGGCCGCGGTCTGCCGCAACGCCACCTCCGGGTCTTCGCCAAGGCCTTGCAGCATCATCACGAACTCGTCGCCGCCGAGCCGGGCAAGCGTGTCGCCATCGCGCGTACTGGCGTTGAGCCGCGCCGCCACCTGCTTGAGCAGGACGTTGCCGGTCTCGTGGCCATGGGCGTCGTTGACCCGTTTGAAGTTGTCCAGATCCAGAAACAGCAGAGCGCCGTGGCGGCCATGTCGTGCGTTGGCGTCGATGGCCCCCTCGAGCCGATTCAGCAAGAGCCGGCGATTGGGAAGGCCCGTGAGAACGTCATAGAACGCCAGGTGCTCGATCTCCCGGGCTGCCAGCTTGGTATCGGTGATGTTGCGCAGGATGACGATGAAGCGCGGTTCCGCTTCCTCTTCGAGGCACTTGCGCGACGCCGAGATTTCGAACCATGTCGCTCCTTGCGCGGCGGGACGCTCGAACTGGCGGCCTCGTGAAAAGCCCACGGCATGGGCTTCGTGAAGCGCTGCCATCACCTCCGCCGCGCCCTGTGCGGGCAGGAGCTCGCCCAGCAGCCTGCCGACGGGGTCCTGGGCTTCGACGACGGAGGGCATGGCGCGCGACGCATGGAACAGATGGCAACGCCCATCCAGTCCGGCCTCCAGCAGCAGGTCTGGCAACGCATCCAGTGTCGCCTGCAACTGCGCCTTGCTTTCCACGATGGCGGCGGTATGTCGCCTTTTCTCGGTGACGTCGCGATACACACACACGAGCCCGCCGTCGGGTGTGCGGCTTCTGATGCAGACAATGATCTGGCCGCTGGGCAGGACGATCTCGTGTTCGCCCTGCGCCCCGCTGGGCAGTGCCGGCGCCGCGGGGTCCCCGGCATGGCGCTGGCCATCGGCAGCCCCGCGGCCCAGGTGCGCTGCCGTCTGGTCGATGACGCGCTGAATGGGCAGGCCCGAAGCGATCGTCACCTCGGCGCAGGGAAAGATCTCGAGGAAGCGCCGGTTCCAAGTCACGATGCGATCCTGCGAATCGAGTAGCGCGAAGCCGTCCACCATGGACTCCAGCGCCTGGTCCAATGTCGATTTGGAGCGAACCAGCTCGACCCGGGAGCGCCATTGGCGCCGCAGTTGGAGGTGAGCGAAGCAACTGACCAGCAGGATCAACAGCGCAAAGGCCAGCGCCGTTCCGAGGATGAACAGGCGCTGCATGCGCCAGTCTTCCAGCACGAAACTGAGCGGGATGCTCGCGACGATCAGCAGATTCCGGTGCAGCGTGGGGCGCGCCACCACAATGGCTGGCTCGCCGCTCAGGCGCGCGGCCATTCGCATGGCGCGCCCGTCGCTCGTCTGCTCGCTCAGTGCCGGCAGGATGGCCCCACCCGAGAGATCCTCGCGCGCTGGCACGCTGGCCAGCAACGGCCCGGCATCGCGCTCCAGCGTGATCTGCAGCCCTTTGATGTCGGTGCCCTGCGCGAGGATCGTGATCAGCAAGGGAATTGGCACTTCCGCCACGGCCACGATCTTGCTGCCGTCGGAAAGCCGAACGCTGCGTGCAAAGTAGAGCACCTTCTGCGAGCTGGACTCGCTGACCGCCGGCGTGCTGATGGCCAACGTCGAGACGGACTGTGCCGCAACGCGCTCCAGGAACTCAGGCGGCATGTGCACCGCCAGCTTGTCTCGCCGTCGATCGGAAGACGACAGCAGGGCGCCGTCCGGCCGCAGAAGGGCCACGTGCCGCACCAGCAGGTTCTGACGCACGACCGCATCCAGCAGCTGCAGGGCGTCGGGTCTGAGTGCGTCCGCCGCCACCGTTGCTGCGGTGGACGATTGCAGAACCTGCCCCTGGACGGCGAGGAGCATATCGATGCCGAGCAGGCCGCGATTGAGCGCGGCTTCCGATCCGCTCACAAATCGCATCGCCAGGCTCTCGCTGTCGGACATCGCCTTCTTGCGAAGTTCCCACGTCATGACGGTGGCGCTCGAAAGGATCCCGATGAGAAACAGCGTCGCCACCCCGTAGATGAATGCGGTCGTGCGGCGGGGCAGGCGCCTGTTCACTGTGCCGGTGCCTTGATTCCCGTCACCGGTGCGACGGTCTGTGTCCATACCTGCGCGCAGAGGGAGCCGCAGCGCTGCAGCCACCCGGCCAATACCTTCGTCGCGAAGATCTCCCGCCCGCGCCGTTGATCTTCTGCGGAGGGACGCGCCTCGACCATCGCGCCCTTCCTGTCGCGTGTGCATGCGGGGGCGCCGGTGTTGCACGCCACTCCCTCACTGGTCTCGCGCTCCGACTCGGTCCAGACAGCGGCCTCGAGCTTCGGAAGCTCGCTTCGCAACAGCGTTTTCAGATCCGCCGGCAGCGCAGTCCAGGCCTCCTTGTTCGCGCCGAAAATCGCAAGCCCCCAGTTGATGGGCATCGTGTAGATCGAACTGGTGACGCGATGCAGCCCCAGGGTGTTGCCGGACATCGCGCCGGTGATCGCGCAGTCCGTGTTGCCCGAGTTCATGTTCGACATGAGTTCCGCGAACTCGGTGAAGACCGGCGTGCCGTTCAGCGCCCGGACGAAGTCGGCCTGCGCGGCACCCGAGACGCGGATGCGCCGGCCCGCCAGGTCGGGCAAATGCTTCATCTGCTGCTTGCAGAAGACAACCTGCGCCGGATAGACATAGATCGCGAGCAGCTCCACGTCGTGGCGTTCGCGCAAGGTGCGCTCAAGATACGGACGGAATGCGCCGACGACACGCCGCAGCGATGGCATGTCCGGATTCAGGCCCGCCAGGTCCGGCGCCCCCAACTCGGGATGGTCGTTGGAGATCTGGCTCAGCAGCGCCGTGCCGAATGGGACCACCCCAAGCTTCATGAGGTTGAGCATCTCCGGCCCGGGAACACCCGCCCGGTTGAACGGAACGATGCTTGCGCTGTACTTGCCGCCGCTCAGGCGGGCCAGCTCCTGGTTCCAGAAGGGCTCTTCGTGCAGCGTGTATTGGCTCACGCTGGCGAGGCCGCCGACGACGCGAAGCCGCTGCGCAGATGCAGCCTGCGCGACAGCGCTCGCCGGCGCGAGGCTCAGCCCCAGCGCGCCGAAGTAAACCAAAAGCGTGCATCGTAGGTAGAGCGTGCCGTTGCGTAGGGCCATGGCGAAATGATGGTGCAATTCGAGCCCCTGTGACCAGCCCTTCTTGCAGGACCGCGTGCATTTTCTTGCACAGGTGTATTGCAACGGCCTCATGCATGTGCATTGACTCTGCCTCGGCGTCGGGACCGACACCAGGTGTAGCGTCTCTCCTACGATCTTTCCGAAGCGTATGGGTCCTTTCTGCTCACCGGCCGCGCTTGATGATCGCATTTGCGCGACAGCATGGCGCTCGCGTGTTGTCAATGAAAGGTCTCGCCGCCACAATCGCGCAAGGTCCGATGAAAGACAAAGTGCTCCACCCTCACCCCAAGCGCCGTGATGGCGTCATGGGGCCGGATCGGTTCGCCGCTCACCGCAAGGCGGCGGCAGTGCCCGTGGTCATCCGGTGAGCGAGAACGGGCGACAGCAGCGCACGGGCGGTGCTGCCGCGGGGCACACGGTGTTGCGCGGCGTGGCCTGGGCGATCACGCTGGTTGCGCTGCCGATGCTGATCATCACGCCGATGACCCTGCACCAGCAGCTCACGCTGTCGGTCACGATCTTCGTCGCGGCCCTGGTCCTCAATCGGCTTCCGGGCCGACTGCCCACGCTGGCGCTGATCTTCCTGTCGGTCGTGGTCTCGTCGCGTTACCTGTACTGGCGAATCACCGAGACGATGTACATGAGCAATGTGCTGGATCTCGTGCTGGCGTCGGGGCTGCTGATGGCGGAGATCTATGCGTTCGTCGTGTTGCTGCTCGGCTATGTCCAGACCGCCTGGCCGCTCGAGCGCAAGCCGCTGCCCCTGCCCGCCGACCGGGCGCTGTGGCCCACGGTCGACGTCCTGATTCCCACGTACAACGAACCGCTCGCGGTGGTTCGTCCAACCGTGCTGGCCGCGATGTCGATCGACTGGCCCCGCGACAAGATCAGGATCTTCGTGCTTGACGACGGGCGCCGCGAGCAGTTCCGGGAGTTCTGCGAGCAGGTGGGCGTGACGCATGTCACGCGTGACAACAACCGGCACGCCAAGGCCGGCAACATCAACGCGGCGCTGAAGAACACGGGCGGCGAGTTCATCGCCATCTTCGATTGCGATCACACGCCCACGCGCTCCTTCCTCCAGGTCACGATGGGCTGGTTTGGGCGCGATCCGAAGCTCGGGATGGTGCAGACGCCGCACCACTTCTACTCGGCGGATCCGTTCGAGAAGAATCTCGACACCTTCGGCACGGTGCCGAACGAGGGCGAGTTGTTCTACGGCCTGATCCAGGACGGCAACGACCTCTGGAATGCAACCTTCTTCTGCGGCTCATGCGCCGTGCTTCGGCGCACCATCTGCGAGGAGATCGGCGGCATCGCGGTGGAAACGGTGACCGAGGACGCGCATACGGCGCTCAAGATGCATCGGGCCGGCTACAACACCGCGTACCTGGCGCTCCCGCAGGCGGCCGGCCTGGCTACCGAAAGCCTGTCTGGCCATGTCGGCCAGCGCATCCGGTGGGCGCGCGGCATGACCCAGATCTTCCGCACCGACAACCCGTTGCTGGGCCGCGGGCTGAGCTGGGCACAGCGCCTGTGCTACCTCAATGCGATGCTGCACTTCCTCTATGGCTTGCCGCGGCTCATCTACCTTACGGCGCCGCTGGCCTATCTCGTGTTCGGCGCCAGCGTGATCCACGCCTCCGCCGCGATGATCTTCGCGTACGCATTGCCGCACATCTTCCACGCCAACCTGACGAACAGCCGCATCCAGGGGCGCTTTCGCTACCTGTTCTGGAACGAGGTCTACGAAGCGGTGCTGGCCTGGCACATCTTCCGCCCGACACTGGTGGCGCTGATCAACCCCAAGCTGGGTGCCTTCAACGTCACGGCAAAGGGCGGGTTGATCGAGAGGCAGTACTTCGACACCCAGATCGCCAAGGCCAGCCTGCTCCTGCTGCTGCTCAATTGCATCGGCGTGGGCTTCGGCCTTTGGCGCCTGACCTGGGTCGATGAAGAGCGCATCGCCACCGTCTGGCTGAACCTTTCATGGACGCTCTACAACCTCGTGATCCTCGGGGCCTGCGTCGCCGCGGCCAACGAGTCGCGCCAGATGAGGGCAGCGCACCGGGTCGACTTGCGGATGCCCGCGACGCTGCATTTCCCCGGCAAGCCATCGCTTGCCTGCCACACCTTCGATTTTTCCAGCAGTGGCCTGGGCATCGATCTTCCGGTCGAGGCACGGTACGCAAATGCCTTGCCGCTGGAAGTGTCGCTGTACGACGGCGAGATCGAACACCGCTTTCCCGCCACGGTCCGCTTCAGCCGCGGCAAGCGCATGGGAGTGCGCTTCGAGGCGCTGACGCTGGCGCAGGAGCATGCGCTCGTGCAGTGCACGATCGCGCGACCCGACATCTGGTCCGAGCGCTGGGGCAAGCATCCCCGGATCGGGGCACATCGGGTACTCGCTCACATCGCGCGCATCAGCGCCGTTGGGTTCAGGGACATGTTTTCACACTACGGTCGTGCCGTTGCGCGCAGGCTGCGCCCTCCGGCGGCCGCCACAGACAGCTCTCGCAGCGGAGGATCCAGCTGATGCTGGCGAGCCATCGGGCCTGGGTCGTGTCGTTCTTGCTCGCCTCGCTCGCCTGCGGCGAGGGCTCCGCGCAGGCACTGCGCGAGCCCTCCAACCCAGCTGCCGCAAGCGCCGTGCCGGGGGGCGCCTCCGCGGCGCCCGCCAGCACCCGGGACGCAGGCGCCCAGGGCGCCGCTGTTCGCGAAATGAACCTTGTCCAGTTGGGCGTCGACTACGCCGTCACCCTGCGCGGCACCAGCGCCACGGTGGGGATCCCGTTCAGCGTGCGCGCCGACGAGCTGGTCACGGCCGCGTCGCTCAAGCTCGACTATTCCTATTCGCCGGCCCTCATCCCCGAGCTGTCCCATCTGAACGTGAGCGTCAACGACGTGGTCGTGACCACGCTGCCGGTCGCGAGCATCGAAGCGGGCAAGCCGCAGAGCGCCGTCATTCCGATCGACCGACGCCTGATCACCGACTTCAACCGCATCAATATCGAATTGATCGGCCACTATGCACGTGGGTGCGAGGATCCGGCGCACACGAGCTTGTGGGCCAAGGTGGATGCGTCGAGCAAGCTGCGCCTCACCGTCGAGCCATTCAGATTGAACGCCGACCTCGCGACACTGCCGCTGCCTTTCTTCGACACGCGCGATGTTCGCAGGCTCAGCCTGCCCTTCGTCTTCGACAGCGCCGCGCCATTCTCCACGCTCGAGGCCGCGGGCGTCGTGTCCTCGTGGTTCGGCGCGCTCGCGGACTACCGTGGGGCCGTCTTTCCGGTGTCACGCGGGGCGCTCCCGACGGGCGCGCATGCGGTGGTGTTCGCCCTGCCCGATACGACCATTGCCGGTCTCGCGCTCCCTTCGATCGGCGGGCCGACGCTCGCCGTCGTCGACCACCCTGGCGATGCGACGCACAAGCTGCTGCTCGTCATGGGCCGAACCCCTGCAGAGCTGCGCACTGCGAGTTCGGCGCTGGCGCTCAACAGCCGGGCCCTCGCCGGGGCCGCGGCCGTCATCTCCAACTTCGCGGCGCCCGCCGCACGCCGCGCCTACGACGCCCCGCGCTGGATTGCGAGCGACCGGCCGGTGCAGCTTGGCGAACTGGCGGCGGCGGACGATCTCACGGTGGCCGGCTACACGCCGGACGTGGTCAAAGTCAACCTGCGCTTGCCGCCCGATCTGTTCGCCTGGCGCGCCCGCGGCATTCCGCTCGATCTGGGCTACCGCTACACGCCGCGCGTGCGCGCGGACCAGTCGACGCTGAACCTCAGCCTCGGCGAGACCTTCGTCGGCTCCCTGCCGCTGAAGGCAGCGAATCCCGCCAATGAGCGCTGGTGGAACCCGCTCGCGCAGCGGCTGCTGCCGGACGGGTCGCTCGGCGAGCGCAAGAAGATCTTTCTGCCGCCGCTCGCGCTCGGCTCGCGCAACCAATTGCGCATGCACTACCACTTCGAACCCGCGGCAGGCCCGTGCACCCCCCTGCTCGACAACGTGCGCGCCGGCATCGAGGCCAACTCGACCCTTGACATCTCGGGGCTCCCGCACTATCTGGCGATGCCGGAGCTGGCGACCTTCGCCAACGGCGGCTTCCCTTTCACACGTCTTGCCGATCTCGCCGAGACCGCCGTGGTGCTGCCAGAGCAGCCGACAACGTCGGACACGGAGACCTACCTCGCGCTGATGGGGCAACTCGGCAACGCAACCGGCTATCCGGCACTTCGGGTCACCGTCGGTGGTGCGTCGAGGCTATCGCAATGGGCGGACAAGGACCTGCTGGTCATCGGCAGTTTGCAGAACCAGCCGCTCTTCGCGCAATGGGCCGAGCGCATGCCGCTGAAGCGCAGCGAGGGCGCGCAGGCGTTCCGCCTGGGAACGTGGGTTGACGAGACCCTGAAGTTCGTCGCCGGCACGCGCCAGCGGGAAGACCTGCCGTCCAGCACGCAGATGACCGTCGCGTACGACGGCAGCGATGCCGTGCTGTCGGGCTTCCAGTCGCCGCTCCGGCCGGGGCGCAGCGTGGTGGCGGTGGTCGAGGACGCGAACTCCTACCAGGCGCTCCTGAATGCGTTGATGTCGCCCGAGCTCCTCAAGGGAATCCAGGGCAGCACGTCGATCGTGCGAGACGCACAGGTGCACAGCCTGCTCGCGGGCGAGACCTACTACGTCGGGCATCTGCCGCTCATGGCCTGGCTGCAGTGGAATCTTTCGCGCAGCCCATTGCTGCTGGCCGCCCTGATCGTCGCACTGGCCTTCATCGGTGCCGCCGCGGCCTACCTCAGCCTGCAGCTGCGCGCGCACCGAAGGCTGCGCTAGCGGGTGGCCGTCTTGACTCACCGATGACCATCCCTCAACCCCCGGGCCTCGTGCGTTGCGAACGCCGTTGCTTTCTCGCGGCGCTCTCGCTGTCCCCACTTGCTGTTTGCGTGCCGTCGCTCGTGCATTCATCCTCCAGCGCGTGCCTCGCCACCGCAGATTGGACCAGCTTCGTGGAGCGCCATGTCCAGCGTGATGGCCGCATCATCGACTTCGACACGCCGCAGCAACACTCGACCTCGGAGGGCCAGTCCTATGGCCTGTTTCTCGCCCTGGTTCACAACGACCGCGCCACCTTCGCTCGGGTCCTCCGATGGACCGACGCCAACCTCGCGGCCGGCCGGCTTGGCGAGCGGCTGCCGGCATGGCGATGGGGCCGCAAGCCCGATGGAAGCTGGGGCGTGCTCGACCACAATGCGGCGTCCGACTCGGACCTGTGGATCGCCTATGCGCTGCTCGAGGCCGGGCGCCTCTGGGACGAGACGAGCTACAGGGCGCTCGGGCGCAGCGTGCTCTCGACGGCCGCGCGCGAAGAGGTCGTCCTGCTGCCGGGACTCGGCGGGATGCTGCTGCCCTGGCCGCGGGCGATCGCGGGCGGGCCGCTATGGCGTCTCAATCCGAGCTACCTGCCCCTGCAGCTGCTGCGCCGGTTTCAGCACGAAGACGCGCAGGGACCTTGGCGCGAGATCGCGGACAACACCGTGCGCATGCTGGGCGCCGTCGCGCCGCGCGGCTTCGCACCCGACTGGTGTGCCTGGGCCGAGAAGGAAAGGGCCTTCACGGCCGACCCCGAGCAGGGGACCGTGGGGAGCTATGACGCCATTCGCGTCTACCTGTGGGCCGGCATGCTGCACGCCCAGGACCCGGCGCGCGCGCCGCTGCTGAAATCCTTGCACGGCCCCCGGACCGTGCTCCAGGAGAGAAGGCCGCTCCCCGAATACGTCGACACCGCCACCGGGGCGGCACGCGGCACCGCGCCGGTCGGCTTTGCGGGTGCGCTTCTGCCCTACCTCAAGGCACAAGGCTTGCAACGCCCGCTCGCCGCGCAGATCGCGCGCATTCGGGACCGGGCGCCCAGTCCGGCCCAGCCCGCCTTGGCGCCGCTGCCCTACTACGAGCGCATGCTGCTGCTGTTCGGGCAAGCCTGGCTTGATGGTCGCTACGCCTTCGGCAAGGGCGGCCAGCTGCTGCCGAATTGGAGACTTCTGTGCCCTGCCGCGCAGCTCGCCTGACGCGGCTGGCGTGCCTCGCCGCCTGCAGCGCCCTCGGCGCAGCAGGGCTGGCGGCAGCCCAGGGCGATGCACGGACTGCCTTGGCCGAACAGGGCATCTATTGGCAAAGCCTCGGCCGCTTCGAACTCGCCGAGGCGAGCTGGCGCAAGCTGCTCAGTGCGGACCCCCGATCGGCCGATGCCCTCTACGGCATGTCGCAGGTCGAACTGGCGCGCGGCAACGCCGAAGCGGCGCGCGCCTGGATCGCACGCTTGGTCGCGGCGCACCCCGGCGACCCGAGGGCCATCCAGTTCGAAGCACGCAGCCGGCAATCCGGCGCACAGGCCACCGACCTGCAACTCGCGCGTTCGGCCGCACGCGCGGGGCGCACGGCCGAGGCGGTGCAGATGTATCGCACGATCTTCAACAACCGCCCCCCGCCGGAACCGCTCGCGCTCGAGTTCTACCAATTGGTCGGAGCCAGTCCCGGAGGCTGGGACGAGGCCCGCCTGGGCCTCGAGTCGCTCGTGAAGGACAAGCCGGACCATCCCGACTACAAGCTCGCGCTGGCGCAGTTGCAGACCTACCGGGAGCCGACGCGGCGCGAGGGCATCCGCAGCCTGGTCGATCTGTCCAAGCAAGCTGCCACCGCGACCGCGGCGCGCGCCAGTTGGCGCCAAGCGCTGCTTTGGCTCGACGCGCGCGCCGCCGATGCAGCGCTCTACCGCGACTATCTCGCGACGCAGTCCGATCCGGCCGTAGCGCAACGCCTCCAGGCGCTTGCCGCGACCCGTCCCGTCGATGCGAGGCCAGCGGTCGCCGACCGCTTGGGCCCCGCCTTCGCTGCCCTCGACCGTGGCGACGTGCCGGGCGCGGAGCGGCGCTTTAGCGAGGTGCTGCGGCTGCAACCCGGCAACGCCGATGCGCAGGGCGGACTCGGTCTCGTGCGGCTACGCCAGAAGCGTTTCGCGCAGGCCCAGGCGCTGTTGGAGCAGGCTTCGAAGGCCGGCGCGAGGAAGTGGGCTTCGGCGCTGCGGAGCGCCACCTACTGGAACCTGGTCAGCCAAGCCGGCGCCGCACGCGACAGGAACGATCCGAGCGCCGCGCGCAGCCTGCTGGAGCGCGCGGTGCGGCTCGAGCCGCGGGAAAGCGCCGCCCGGAACGCGCTGGCCGATCTGCGGCTGGAAGCCGGCGAGCTCGCCCGCGCACAGGCGCGGCGGCAAGGTGAGGCGGGCGATCTCGCCGGGGCCCAGCGCACGCTCGAAGACGCGCTCGGCAGCAACCTGGACAGTTCCTGGATTCGCCACGACCTTGCGCTCGTCTATCGACGTCAAGGTCTGGAGGCGCGGGCGCGCCAGGTGATGGAAAGCGTTCCCGCCTCGCAGCGCGGCACGCCGGATGACCTGTACACGCGCGCGCTGCTGGCGGCGGATGCGGGCGACCGAGCTGGAGGCCTGCAATACCTCGAACACATACCCGCCGCATCGCGCAGGCCGGAGATGATGCAACTGCAGCGCCGACTGTGGGCACTGGAACAGGCGCAGCGCGCTCGGGACTTGCTGTCCCAAGGCCAAGCCGACGCAGCACGCGACCTGCTTGCACGCACGGAGTCGACGCTCGGCAGCGACATTCCGCGCGACGCGTTCGGCCCGCTCGCGCTCGCCTACGCCGATGCGGGCGACACGGCACGCGCGTTGAGCCTGGGCCGCCAACTGGCTTCGAACGGGGAGCCATCATCCGTCGCCGACCGCTTGCAGCATGCCTCGCTCCTGTTCAAGACGAATCAGGATGCCGAGCTGGCCGCGGTGCTGGAGCAGCTGCGGACGGCCGACATGACGGGCGCACAGCGCAAGGATTTTGAAGCCCTGCGCACCGGCTACGACGCGCGGCAGGCTGGTGCTCGGGTGGCCGTCGGGGGCGATGTGGCGGCGGGCAACCCTGCGCTCGCTGCCGGCGGCGTGTATCGCCGCCGCGGCGGCGAGCCCGGTCTCGGCCGGTTGTCGGACAAGCAGATAGCCATCGAGGCGCGCCTTCCTCTGGGCGCGGGCCGGCTCGTCCTGGGCGCGACACCAACCGAGCTCGATGCCGGCACGCTTGCACCCGATCTCGCGACCGCGAGCCGCTTCGGCGGCGGCGTGCAGGCGGCGCAGCTCCAGTCGACAGGGGCCGTTGCAGCACCAGGCTCGCAAACTGCGCGCGGGGTCGGGCTCAGCGTCGGCTACGAAAGCCCGAGCCTCGATGCCAGCATCGGGACCACGCCGCTGGGCTTTGCCGAAACCAACGTCATCGGCAATCTCACCTACAGGGCTCAGCTCGCCGACCACGTCTCGTTGAAGGCGGATCTGTCGCGCCGTCCCGTGACCGACAGCCTGCTGTCCTTTGCCGGCACGCGCGACCCGCGCACCGGCGTCCGTTGGGGCGGCGCGGTCGCCAGCGGCGGCCGACTCGACCTCGGCCGGGATCTCGGGGCTTGGGGCATCTACGGCTACGGCTCGGCCCATTCGATCACCGGCAGGGATGTGACGACCAACAGCCGCTACGAACTCGGCGGCGGCGTGTACCTACCCCTCTCGCGCAGCGCGAGCTCCTCGCTCACTGTGGGAGCGAACCTGGACCTGCTCTCCTACGACAAGAACCTCAGCCAGTTCACCTACGGCCAAGGCGGCTACTTCAGCCCGCAGCGCTACGCCAGCCTGACCTTGCCACTCGATTGGAGCGGACGCGATGGGCGGATGACGTGGCGGCTGAACGCATCGATCGGCGTGCAGTCCTTCAGGGAAGATCCTGTTCCTTCACTTCCCGCAAGCGGCACGGCGGCTTTCACCACGCTTGCCGGCACGCGACGCACGGGGCTTGCGTACAACTTCGCTGCGATCGTCGAATATCAGATCGCGCCGCAGCTCTATCTGGGCGGCGCGCTCGGCTTCAACAATGCGCGCGACTACCGGCAGGTCAGCGGCAACGCCTACTTGCGCTACGTGTTCGGCAGTTCCGGATCTCAGAACGTCCCGGCCGGCAGCACGACGCTCAAGCCCTTCAGCTCGCCGTACACGCCGCTGCTGTAGGTCTGGGCGAAGAAGCGGGTCACGGGCAGCTCGAGAGAGAGAGACAGAGAGACGGCGCACCCCAGCGCGTGCATGATTGCGACGCGCAACCCCTACTGCATGGAAGAGCTCAATCGGCTTTCGCGCAAGGGCCCATGGCCGGTCTCGGTGCTGGCGATCGACCTGAACGGGCCATGTACGAAGACAAGGCCAACGACTACCGCGAGCACGACGGCGAGGGCCGCAACAAGCGATGAAGCAAGGAGCGCCCCCGTTTTCAGTGAACAATAGGGGCTGTAACTGAATGTCCGCGTGCCTGTGACGCGTTGGCGCACTTCCATCAACTTCCATCATGCCCAGTCGCATCCAAGCCGGCCATCTCAAGACGTGCGATGGACAGATTCTCTGGGCCAACGAGGATGCGCACAGCCTGCTCGGCTTCCCGCTTGGCGCGCTGACCGACATGCCGTTGGGCGACGTGCTGCCGCTCGGGCCGCAGATGCCGCAGACGAAGGCCGATTCCGAAACGGGTCCATCCGCGGACATGCAGGTCCCCGCGCGTGGCGCCATCGACGTCCACCGCGTTGCACTGCGTGCCCACCATGGACGCAGCATCCTGGTGGACATGCGTGGCGAGCGCATGGACGATCGTTGCATCCTGTGGACGTTCGGCCTGACGGCACAAGGCGTGCGGGGCGAACGACTCGACACGCTGTCGCGCCATGACGCCCTCACCCGGCTGCCGAACCGCATTCCCTCGATCGAAGAACTGGGCCGGACACCCCATGCCCATTACAGCGATCCACACCGCCTGCTGGCAGTCTCCTATCTGGACATCGACCGCTTTCGGGATGTCAACGACAGATTCGGCCCCGCGGGAGGCGACGCGGTGCTGCGCGAGGTGGCCCGGCGTCTCAAGACGGCACTGCCGCCCGGCGCCGTGGCGGCGCGGGTGGGCGGCGACGAGTTCGCGCTCGTGGTTTCCGTCACCAGCCGGCAGCAATGCGAAGCACTGCTGCAGCAGCTGCTGGCACGCCTGGCCCACCCCTACCGGCTGCAGGATCGATCGGCGCGCCTTCGCGTCAGCGCCGGCGTGGCGCTCATGGGACACGGCGAGCAGCCCACGGAGGTGATGCTGCAGCATGCCCAGCACGCGGTTTTCTTTGCCAAGCGCGTAGGCGGCAGCCAGGTGCACTTCTTCGATGCCGCACAGGCCCTGGAGGAGCAGCAGGAGCAACTGATCCGCCAGCGCATCAAGGAAGGGCTGGTACGAAACGAGTTCGTCCTCGCCTACCAGCCCAAGGTGGACATGCAGCGCGGCGTGGTCATCGGCTTCGAAGCGCTGATCCGCTGGCAGCATCCCGAACGGGGCTGGTTGCAGCCGGCCGCGTTCGTGCCTCTGATCGAGGACCACGAACTGGTGGAACAGATCGGGGACTGGGCCATCGGCGAAGCGGTTCGTCAGGCCGCGCAGTGGCTCGCGCTGGGCGTCAAGACCTCGGTCAGCGTCAACGTCAGCCCGCGCCATCTGCTGCGTCCCGACTTTATCGAGCGATTGACGTTGCACCTCGGGCGCTTCCCGCAGTTGCATACCGGCGTGCTGGAACTGGAGATCCTGGAAACCACAGCGATCAAGGACTTCGGCGCAGTCGCCGATTTCATCGGTGCCTGCAAGGAACTGGGCGTGCCCGTCACCATGGACGACTTCGGCACCGGCTACTCGTCGCTCACCTACCTGCGCCGACTGCCTGTGACTGCGCTCAAGCTGGACCAGTCCTTCGTGCGCGGCATGCTCGAGGATGCTGAGGATCGGGCCATCGTCGAGGGCATTCTCGTGATGGCGCGTGGCATGGGGCGCCAGGCCATCGCCGAGGGCGTGGAGTCTACCGCCCACGGCGATGCGCTGATGGCTCTGGGCTGCACGCTGGGCCAGGGCTACGGCATCGCCAAGCCGCTGCCGGCCGATCAGGTCCCGGACTGGATCGCCGGTTTCGAGCGTACGCCCCTCTGGCCCACGGCGGGCAAAGGTCAACAGGGAGTGATGGGCTAGATGCACGAGGCCGGGGTCGTCGACAAGCCGGACATCGGCTTACTGAATGACTGAGGTGCCAACGGCGGATCGGCGTTGACCTGCATGCAAGCCTGGAGCCAATGCCAAGGAGCGACTCGAAATGACGAATCCCAAGGTGCCGTCTGAAGAAGACCCAGCGCAGCATCCTGTCGAGCCCGAGTTCCCGACAGACGACGATCCGGTCAACCCTCACTCGGACGAAGGGAGGCCCGGCGCGGACGAGAATGCTGCCGGGATCGTGAAGCCGAAGCTTTGACGCCGCCTACGGTCTGAGGCGGGCGGCCTGAATCAGGTCCGGCAGGAGCTCCTCTGCGGGGCCTCGAAGCACCACGGCCGCGACGCCGTCAATGTCGATCGCCTCCATGTTGAGCGTGATGATCTTGGCACCATTCGACGCTGCGATCGTCGGCAGGTCAGCCGCGGGGTAAACCGCCGCTGAGGTTCCTACGACCAGGAACACATCGCTTTGCGCTGCGACCTCTTGCGTCCTGGTAAGGAGTTCCTCGTCGAGCATCTCCCCGAACATCACCACGTCAGGCCTCGCTTGCGCGCCGCAGCGCGGACAGCGCTGCGACAACCAGGGTCCCTCCCGATCTCCGCAGCTGTCGCACCGCCAACGCCGCAGGTTGCCGTGGAGCTCGAAGATCTGTTGGGCGCCGGCGTCGCCGAGCAGCCCGTCGACGTTCTGTGTGATGAGTGCCGTGCCAGGTCGGTGCATCTGCAGTTCGACGAGCGCGCGATGACCTGGGTTGGGCTTGGCAGCCGACAACGCCGCCATCCGCGACGCCCAGAAGCTGTGAAAGCCTTCGGGATCCCGCTTCAGAGCGTCGATGTGGGAGAACTTGACGGCGTTCTTGTCCCTCCAGAGGCCGTCCGTATCACGGTACGTCGGGATTCCCGACGCCTTCGAAAGCCCCGCGCCCGAGAGGACTGAGATGCAAGAAGCGGCGTGAAGGAGCGCCGCGGCGGAGTCGATTGAGGTCATCCAGGAATCATCCAAGTTTCCGCGGCAATCGGATGCAAGAGACGCGACCGAAGTTCAATGATACGCACCTGACTGAGCTGTCTCCCGACCAGACGACTGCCGCGCTTGCGCCATCTTCCCGCAACCATCACCGAGTCAATGTTGGCAAGGCTCGTCCGCCGGCAGCGATGAATCGATCGATTTGCGCGTCTGCGAGATCGTTGCCGTGCACGATGTTGATGTTGGGCGGCGGAACGCCGCTGCATTCAACGCATGCGCCCGACTCGCGCGAGCCAGATCCATGCGAATACTTTCCGCCTCACTCGTGCCGCGCCAGTTTCCCAAGGGTGTGAGCAGCCGTGAATTTGTGCCGAAAAGCCCATGCCGGTGATTGGCCTTGTCGAATGTGATTTTTTCACAGCTAACATATAGTCACCTTTGGCAACAATCTCTGGATTGCTGCGCACTCGAAAGGATTGGCCCCTGATGTCTCAGTTTCCGTACCAGCCGTCGCCCGGCATGACGCGCGCGAGCTCGCATGCGCGTGGCTGCGGCAGGCCACTGCCATCACGTGGCTTCACCTTGATCGAATTGATGATCACCGTCGCCATCATCGGCATCCTGGCAGCAGTCGCTTATCCCTCGTACACCAACTACATCATTCGCTCGAACCGATCGGCGGCCCAGGGCGTCATGCTCGAGCTCAGCAACTTGCAGCAGCGCCATCTGCTGGACGCGCGGACCTACGCCGCCAACCTTGCTGCCTTGAATTGGACCGTGCCGGAGAATGTGCAGTCCAACTACACCATCGCAGCGGCCCTCAAGACCGGGACGACATTGCCGGGCTTCACGATTACGGCGACGCCCATCGGCAATCAACTTGCCAGGGACACCGCCTGCGGGACGCTGAGCATCGACGAAGCGGGAGCAAAGAGCGCGTCCGGCACCAGCGGAGCGCCAGGATGCTGGTAGGCCCTCGCAACACCAGGCGCCGTGTACGCGGCTTCACCCTGATCGAACTGGTCACCACGATCACGGTCATCGGCGTCCTCGCAACCCTCGCGCTCCCCTCGTTCCGCGCCTTTGTTGCGAACCAACGCATCCGCAACGTGTCCTTCGACCTGATGGCCGCACTCACGCTGGCGCGTAGCGAAGCCGTGACCCGCAACCGCAGTGTCGACTTGAAGAGGACCGGTACTTCGTGGGGCGGTGGCTGGACGGTGGAAGAAGGTACCCGCACATTCCACAGCCAGGAAGCCTACAAGGACCTCGCCATCAGCGACTCGAGCGGCCTCGGCGTCATCACCTACGGCAAGGACGGGCGCACCGTGACCACGAGCACCAAGTTCACCATCGCGCCCCCGGCCGCAATCGCAGGTGTCAGCTCGCGCTGCATTTCTATCGGATTGAGCGGGCTGCCGAGCAGCAGCATGGGGGCTTGCTAGATGGCGCCGCATGTTCCGGTTCGCGTGCGTCGTGGGGCAGCCCTTCTGCGGGGCATCGCACTGATTGAAGTCCTGATCACGCTCGTGATCCTGCTTTTCGGTCTCCTCGGGCTGGCGGGGGTTAGCAGCCGCGCCAATCTCGCGGAGATGGAGGCCTACCAGCGAATTCAGGCTCTGCAACTGGTGCAGGACATGGCCGATCGGCTGAACGCGAACCGCAAGGTCGCGAACTGCTATTCGAATGGCACCACCGGCGTGACATTGAGCGCGAGCAGCACCAGCCTGCCCGTCTGTACCACTGGCAACGTGCAACAGCAAACCCAGGCGATGGCCGATCTCGCAGCCTGGAAGGACTCGATCAACGGCCAAGCCGAAACGCAGTCGGGCGCCAAGCTGGGCGCCATGATCGGTGCCATCGGCTGCGTGACGCTCGACGACGCCGCCAACAATGTCTACCTGATCGCCGTGTCGTGGCAAGGCCTGCACAAGACGGTTGCGCCCACGCTGGCAGATGGCAGCACCGCCTTTCCCTGCGGCAGCGGCGCCTACGGCGATGAAAAGTTGCACCGGGTGGTCTCCAGCAAGGTTCGTATCGGGGTCCTGTCATGAGAGCGCCCTTGCATCCCGGCCACCCGCGTCACAGCCTCGGCTTCACGCTGGTCGAGCTAATGGTGGCGATCGTGCTGAGCATGTTCCTGATGATTGGCCTGATCAGCTTGCTGGTCTCGACCGTGAACTCGCGCTCCGAGCTCGACAAGACGGGACGCCAAATCGAAAACGGCCGCTACGCTCTCCAGCTGCTCAGTGAAGACATCCAGATGGCCGGCTTCGTCGGTGCGTCTTCGAGCACTGCCTTTGCGACCGTGGCACCCGTAGCCTGTCCCACGAACGTCGCTGAGCTGGGCTACTTTGCCATGACGAGCCCGGGCACGTCCACCGTTCCCTTGCCGATCTACGGGTTGAACAGCACGCCGGGCTGCATCAGCAATGTCATGGCGGGCACCGCCATGCTGGTCGTCACGCGGGTCAACACCAACGTCGTGAGTCCCGCGGCGGCGGTCGCGTCCGAGGCTTACCTGCAGGTCTCCACTTGCGAAAACGACACGCTGCCGTTTGCGACCGCCTCGGGCGCGTCGGCCGCGAGCTTCCCGCTGATGCAGAAGAACTGCCTGTCGAGCAACCTCGCGCCGCTGCGCAAGATCGTTCAGCGCGTGTACTTCGTGAGCACCTGCAACGCATGCGGGACCGACACCATTCCCACCCTCAAGATGGCCGAGTACCTGAACGGCGAAATGCGGATCACCCCGCTGGTCGAGGGCATCGAGAACCTGCAACTCGACTACGGAATCGACATGGACGGCAACGGCTCCCCGGACTGCTACACGAGCAACCCGGGCAGCCCGCCACCCGCGCAGATTGCCGCTGCGGTGTGCCCGCAAACCACGCCGCCCTACGACTGGACCGCGGCCATGACCAATTGGGCCAATGTGATGGCCGTGCGCATTCATGTGCTGGGGCGCAATACCGCCGCCAGCGGCGGCTGGACGGACGCCAGAACCTATGCCATGGGCCTGGCCACGCCGGCCGCGGGTCCCTTCAATGACAACATCAAGCGCCACGTCTACAGCACGGTCGCCCGGCTCTACAACAGCTCGGGCCAGAGGGAAACACCATGAAGCGCTCTAGGCGCAGCGCCGCGCTGCGCAAGCAGGCAGGCGCCACCTTGCTGGTCGCGATGATCTTCCTGGCGGTGATCACGCTGATCGTTACCTCGTCCATCAAGGCCGTCAATGTCAACACCAAGCTGGTCGGCAACATGCAGATGCAGGAGGAGGCCGAGGCGGCTGCGCAGCAGGCGATCGAGAAAGCGATCAGCAGCGACTTCACTGCGATGCCGACGGCGAGTACCTGGGTGACAGACAACGGTCAAGCCGTGTCGGCCTATACCGTTGTCGTGCCGGCGCCGGCTTGCACCGGCATCAAGGCAATCAAGCTGAGTGAGCTGGACGCGACCAACACGGACGACCAGCCCTGCTATGCCAGCGGCGCCGCGCAGAACACGGGCATCGTCGGATCCGGCGTGAGCGGCAACTCGCTGTGCTCGAACTCGAGCTGGGAAGTCAATGCCACCGCCACGCCGCCCGCAAGCGATCCGACACCGACCCTGCATCAGGGCATCGCCGTGCGCGTGGCCGTTGGCGCCGCGTGCTGATCAATCAGGAGCAGGACAGATGCGCCCCACCTACTTTTTCCGACTGGGCGCCGCGGCCCTTTTGTCGTTGGCTGGCGCCGCAGCGCAGGCCGAGGACATCGACATCTACCAGGGCACGACCAGCGGCGGCGCTCCGAACATGCTGATCATTCTGGACAACGCGGCGGCGGCCAGCGCGAGTTCAAGCTTCACATGCCCAGGGTTGACGGTCAACGATCCCAGCAAGAACCTGGGCTTCGAGCAATGCGGCCTGCACAGCGCCGTCTCCGCCATCGGGACCAACGCAGCCCTCAACGGCAACATCAACCTCGGCCTGATGTACTTCCCGGGCGGCCCCACCGACGGAGGCACCTTCGTCCTCCCCGCCGCGTCGCCGGCGCCCGGCTCGCTGCTGCTCATGGACGGCACCACCAGCGACAACAGCAAGGGCGTCGGCAAGATGCTCCGACGCATCGAGCAGCTCAGTCTCAGCAACGACAAGGGCAACAACAACCAGATTTCACAGGCGATGCAGGAAGCCTGGGCCTTCTACCAGGGGAAGACCGGCCTCTCCGGCACCCGCTACCCGGGCCTTGCGAACCAGCAGGCGTGCGGCAGGAACTTCGTTCTCTACATCACGCTCGCGACCAACAATCAGAAGCCCCAGGACGGCGGCACCCTGGGCGGTAACGCCTTGCAGGCTGCCGAAGGCCTGAGCGCGCTCCCTGCGCAAGTGACATTGCCGAACTGGAAGTCGCCCCTTTCACCCTACAGCACGGCCTCGGGCAAGTACCGAAGCGACTACTCGGATGAGTGGGCGAACTTCATGTACACCGGCAGCTCGCCCAACCTGGCGACGACGTACCCGGGCATTACCACTTACACCATCATCCTCAGCGACGGCAGCAATCCGGACTACGAACAGCTCATGGTCAGCATGGCCAACCAGGGTGGCGGCCAGTACTTCATGGTCCGGCTCGGAGACGTCCAGGGCCTGATCGACGCCATCGGCAAGGTCTTCACCGATGTGCAGGCGGTCAACAGCGTGTTCGCGGCGCCGGTGCTGCCGGTGAGCGCCAACACGCAGGGCACCTACCTAAACCAGATCTACATGGGTATGTTCCGCCCCGACAGCGACGTTAACCCGCGCTGGATGGGCAACCTCAAGCAGTATCAGTTCGGCGTCGACATCACCGACCCATCCGCGCCGCAGCTATTCCTCGCCGACGCGTCCTGGGGCACGTACTCGATCGGCACCAACGCCAACCGTGCGCTGAGCGCAGCAGGCACCGGCTTCGTCTCGCCCTCGGCCGTGAGCTTCTGGACCTCCAAGGCCATCGGCTCCCTGCCCGACTCCCAGGGCGGCTTCTGGCTCAATGCCTTCAAGGCTCAGGGCGCCAGCGACGGCTACGACTGGGCGGATGGCCAGGTCGTCGAGAAGGGCGGCGTCGCACAACAGATCCGCCTCAAGCACCTGACCAACAGCTACCCGGCCAGCGCGACCACCACGACAGCCGCCACCACGCGCAATGTGTTCACGTGCCTCGGCAGCGGCTGCACCGCCAACGCTGCGTTGAGCACGATGCCCTTCAAGGTGGGCAACTTGAACCTCACGTCGACGGCCCTCGGCATCAGCGCCAGCACCATGACCGCCGACAACCTGATCAACTGGGTCCGCGGGCAAGACACCTACGCGGCCGGCGATGCGGTGGCAGGCCGCGAGGCGAGCAGCCCGCCCGACGCCAGCATCACGATCCGCGGCTCCGTGCATGGTGACGTGCTGCATTCCCGCCCCGCGGTGATCAACTATGGCGGCACCACCGGCGTGGTGGTGTTCTACGGCGCCAATGACGGCCTGTTGCGAGCCGTCAACGGCAACCAACCGAACAACCCCACCGACAGCAGCAAGCCCAAGGGCAACTGCACGGTCTCCTCGACTTGCGCCCTCACCATCAACGACGCAACCGGCGTCAGCACCAGCGTTCCACCCGGCGGCGAGTTGTGGAGCTTCGTCCCGCCGGAGTTTTATCCGGGCCTGCAGCGGCTGTATCAGAACAGTCCGAGCCTGAAGCTGGGTACCCTGACCACAGGCAGCGCGAAAACCTACTTCTTCGACGGCGCGCCCAGCGTCTATCAGAACAGCACCACGGGGAAGGCATATATCTTCCTGTCGGCGCGCCGCGGCGGACGCCTGCTCTACGCGCTCGACGTGAGCGATCCCACGAACCCCAAGTTCATGTGGAAGCGCAGCAATGCAGACAGCGGCTTCGCGGAACTCGGGCAGACCTGGTCGCAGCCCAAGGTGGCGATGGTCAAGGGCCATGCAAATCCCGTGCTGATCTTCGGTGCAGGCTACGACACCAATGAGGATGCCGAGCCGCCCAATGCCGACACCATGGGTCGCGGGATCTTCATCGTCGACGCAGTGACCGGCGACATGCTCTGGCAGGCCGGCCCGGGCGGCACCGGCAGCAGCTGTACTGGCAATCCATGCAGGCTGGCCGAGATGACCTATTCAATCCCGGCCGACATCACGCTGGTGGATCGCGACTTCGACGGCAGCATCGACCGGCTCTACGCAGCCGATACCGGCGGCAATATCTGGCGCGTGGACCTTCAGCCCACCGGCAGCGGCGACGTGAGCACCTGGCAGGTCACCCACCTTGCCGCCCTGGGCGGAAGCGGCACCACCCGGCGCAAATTCTTCTTCCCGCCGGACGTGGTGCTGACCAAGACCTACGACGTGGTGCTGGACATCACGGGGGACCGGGAGCATCCGCTCCTCACCCACCAGTCCCGAAACATCGTGAACCGCTTCTACATGATCAAGGACACCAAGGTCGGCATGAGTGCCAGCGGCTGGACGCCGGTGCGTGACGACACCAGCAGCAGCGCCGACCTCGCGCCGACGGCGCTGTTCAAGGCCACGAACACAATCCCGTACGACGGCTCGCTGAGCGGTTTCTACGTCACCCTGGCCGGCGCCGGAGAAAAAGGCGTGAACGCCCCGACCACCGTCGGCGGCCTGGTCTACTTCGGCACCAACCAACCCATCGTTCCCAGCACCACCACTTGCCAGGCGAATCTCGGCACGGCGCGCAGCTATTCGGTCAACTTCCTCACCGGCGCTTCGAACTTCAGCCTGCTCGATGGCGGCGGGCTGGTGCCGTCGCCCGTCTTCGGCATCGTCACGGTCAACGTAGGCGGCACGGAACGCCGGCTGCCCTTCCTGATCGGCGGCGGCGGCGGCTCCGGGGCAGACGGCAGGTCCGGCCTTGGGGCGCAAAAGCCAATCATCCCCGTCAAGAACATTCGCAAGAGAACCTACTGGTACCGGGAGACCGACCGCTGAGGAAGCAGACGCCGCGCTGTGCGCGCTCCTGACCGACGGCGCGACCGAGGCCTTGCTCACGGCCGCCTCGGAGTGAGGCACGATATTCCCTTACGGTTCGAGCGCGCGACTCAGCTATCGTCTTGAGTCGTGAAGCTCGGCGGCCAGCCCTGGGGCCGGTGTCAGCCCAATCCCTAGCTTGAACGCCGAGCTGAAATTTTCAGCCCCCAGCACAGCGGCAAAGCGAGGGCGGACAACAGGGCCATCAGCAAGAAGCCGTGGGCTCCGAGCCGCGCATAGAGGATTCCGGATGACAAGGTCAGCAGCGCTGACACGAGTCCCGGTCCGAGCGCATAGATGGCCTGGCCGGTAGCGGCAAGATGCTGGGGCACGGCAGTGCCGATGAGGCGCATACAAGCGAGATGCAGAAGCGCAAACGTCATTCCATGCAAGGGCTGTACGATTGCAAGCGCTCCAGGATCGGTTGAGAACGCCACCACGAGCCATCGCAGGATAGCCGCTATGGACGCAATTGCGGCTGCACCGCTCGGCCCGAGTGCATCGACCAATCGAGGTCCGATCAGGATGAAGACCATGACCTCCGCAACGACGGCCTCCGACCACAGGACACTGATCATGGTCGGACTGATGCCGGCCGCATTCCATCTGATGACCGCGAATGCGTCATGCATGGCATGACTGCCGTAAACCAGGGCCGCGATGAGTACCATGCGCCGGAACACGACGATCCCCACGAGTTGCCTGATGGCTCCGACGGAGGATGGCTCAGGGGTGGCTTTGGTCTTGTTATCAAGCGCTGGCAACAGCATGGTGCTTGCTGCTGCGAGCAGAAGCAGGGCGCCGTGCATCCATGCGATCGATGTGAGTCCCGTCCAGCCGATCACTTGGCCAGCGGCCAGCGTTCCGAACACGAAGGCAGCCGATGCCGAACCCCGTACCCAGCCATATTCAAAGCTCATTCCGGGCGAGGCGCGCGATTTCGAAGCATCTAACGCCAAGGCGTCGGCAAGCGACGTGGTTGGTGTCAGTGCAGCTTCATGGCAGAGGCGGACGATCAGAAGAATCCAGAACCCACCGACCCAAGGGAGACCAAATGCCAGGCAGGCGGCAAGGCCGGCAGCCGCGGCCAGTACGTGACGCAATCGCTGCAAACGATCTGCTATGCGCGCCGCAACCGGTCCGGCAATCAGACGGATGATCGTCCCCAGTCCCAGCAGAAGCCCGATCTGCTCGGGTGACATCCCTCGCGTTTCCAGAAAACGAGGCCAGAAGGGCGATGCCACGCCAAATGCGGCGTACATCAAAACGTAGAGAAGGAAGAATGATCGCAACGCGTCAGGCTGGGGCATTCGCATGGTGGCATATATACGCGCTACGCGAGCTGGCTCGGACTTGAGGAGATCCCCTTCATCCTCGGGCCGGTGACGCCCGTTGCAGATCGTCATCGACGCGCAGATCGCCAGAGCGCGCTTGACCGTTCTGATCTTTCAACGATTCGGTCCTTTCGAACAAGTGCAGTACGCATGGAGCGGAAGCGCGCGCCGGGACCACCTCGGTGCGCCGTCAAAACCCGAAGATCTCCCTAGGCACACCCTTCGCCGACTCACACTCCTGCCGAAAATCGTAGGGCACCTCGTCCGCGCAATCGGGCCATTGGCCGCTGGCGAGCCAAAACTCCACCAGGCCCAGTCGCGCGCACAGCCGCGGGAAGCGAGGGTCGTTGCGCAGCTCGGGCATGCTGGCCTGGAACAGCAGCGCGGTGCGGTAGCCGTCGGGGCCCATGATGTCGGTGCTGGCCCCCACAGGGCCCAGGCGGGCGCCCTCGGCAGCACGGAATGCCTCGTCGACCAGACCCAGGTGCGCGGCATAGACCAGGCGCGCCACGTCCACACCGCCGGTGATCATCACGTGCGCTTCGAACTCGCTGCGCCAGGCGCCGATGTGCTCAGGCGTCGGGTCGCGCTTGGCGCGGACGAAAGGAATGGTGTCCTGGAACTCGCGCAGCGGGCGCGTGGCCGCGAGCGCGAGCAGGCGATCGACCGCCGCCCAATCCTGCAGGAAGGCATGGGCCCGCAGCAAGCTCGAGATCGGAAAGCTCATGCCGGGGATGCGCGCCACGAGGTCCTCGTACACGGGCACCGCCTCGGCGACCTGCCCCGTGGCCATGCGGGCCAGCGCCACGAGGTTGGCCGACATCGGATCGAGCATGTCCAGGCCGTAGATGCGTTCGGCCTCGTCGAGGCTCGCGCGCAGGCGGCCCGTCAGGCGCAGCAGCCAGCTGATGTAGCGCCGGCCGTCGCCCGAGCCGGGCGCCTGGCGCAGCCGCTCCAGGAAGTCCTCCGCCTCGACGAACCGGCCGAAGGGCGGCATCACGAAGCATCGCGCGACCAGGGCGTCGTTGTTCTGCGGGTCGAGCGCCAGCGCGTGCGAGGCCTCGCGAACCACGTGCCCGGCGCTGGCTGCACGCTCGGCAAATGGCAGGTACATGTGCAGGAAGCTGCGCAGGTAGGCGAGCCTTCCCCAGGCCTCGACGAAATGCGGTGCGCGCTGCGTCACCACCTCGAGCACGCCGACGCTGGTGCGCAGCTCGTCCGGGGCATAGGACTTGGGGCTGGATCGCAGGTAGAGGTCATAGACCGCAGGATCGACTGCGCGTGTCGCAACAGCGAAGAACCCGTGGTCGAGCGCGCGCGCGATGCTTTCGGCGATGTCGTCCTGGACCTCGAAGATGCCTTCCAGCGCACGGTCATAGTGGTCGGACCACAGCGTTGTGCCGGACGCGGCCTCCATCAGGTGGGCGCTGATGCGTACCTGGCCGGCCGCGCGGCGGATCGAGCCGTCGAGCACGTAGGCGCAGTTCAGGCGTTGCGCCGCCTCGGCCTTTCGTTCGCCACGGAACTGGAAGCTCGTGGTGCGGCTGATCACCCGCAGCTGGGTGCCACGCGCGAGGCGCTGGATGATCTCCTCGCTGACGCCGTCGGAGAAGAACTGCATCTCGGGCTCGTTCGACAGGTTGTCGAAGGCGAGCACGGCGACGAGGGGGCGCTCGCGCGGGAGTGACGGCTCGGCCGGTAAGGCGGGAGCGTCCTCGTCCAGCAAGGGCAGCGTGAACCGGTAGCCGCGCCCCGCCACGGTGGCGATGGCGTGCGGCCCGAGAACCTTGCGAAGCGACGAGATCTGCACGGTGAGGTTGTTCTCCTCGACCACCGTGCCAGGCCAGACCCGCGCCAGCAGCTCGTCCTTGGCGACCACGCGGTCGCGCAGCTCGATCAGCGCCAGCAGCAAGTCGAACGCGCGTCCACCGAGCGAGACCGGCTGGCCATGAGCCAACAGGCGGCGCTCGGCTGGCCGCACTTCGAACCCCTTCGCCTTGAAGATCAAGACCTGAGCGCCTCTCTTGCTTGTCGGCCCCGATTGTCGGGCCACGCGGCGGGCTTTAGCAACGTTTCACATCGCTTAAAGACGCGGCCGTCCCCCGGCGCGCACAGTGCCTACACCCCGCGACAGGGCCGTACCCATCCACCATCCGCAAGGAGATCCCATCGTGAGCCAAGCATCCATCAAGATCGGTCTCGTCACCGACCAGACCGGCCCACTGTCCTTCCTCGGCATTGCCAACGCCAACCTCGCCCGCCTGGTGGTCGACGAGATCAACGCTGGCGGCGGCTTGCTCGGGCGGCGCATCGAGCTGATCACCGAAGACAGCGCCACCGACGACAAGGTGGCCGCCGCCAAGGCCGCCAAGCTGGTTCAGGGCGATCGCGTGGACGTGATCTTCGGCGGCATTTACAGCTCCACCCGGCAGGCGATCAAGGGCCCGGCCGTCGTGCAGGGCAAGAAGCTCTACATCTACCCGGAGCAGTACGAGGGCGAGGAGAGCGACCCGCTGATCTTCTGCACCGGTCCGGTGCCGGCACAACAGGTCGATTCGCTGATCCCCTGGTTGATGAAGCACACCGAAGCTCGCAGGTTCTACCTCCCGTCGGCGGACTACATCTGGCCGCAGGTGATGAACAAGCGGGTGCGTGCCGCCGTCACCGCGAACGGCGGCTCGATCGTCGGCGAGGAGTATTTCCCCGTCGATCACGCGGACTACCGCGGCACGGTCGACAAGATCATGTCCAGCGGCGCGCAGGTGGTCTTCAACACCACGGTGCCGCCCGGCGTGGCGCCGTTCCTGCAGCAGCTGTACGAGGCCGGTTTCACGAAGCGCGGCGGCCGGATCGTTTGCCCCTACTTCGAGGAGAACCTTGCCAGCCTGCTGCCGGCCGAGCATGTGGAGGGGCTCTACAGCTGCCTCGACTACTACCAGGCCGTCAGCGACCCGTTCAGCACGGCGCTGCTGCGCCGCTACAACGAACGATTTCCGGGCAGCGCCAAGTTCACCGCCGGCAGCGCCAGCACGGGTCTGTATCGCGGGCTGAAGCTCTGGGAGGCGGCCGTGCGAGAGGCCGGCACGCTGGATCAGGCGGCGGTGATCCGTGCGCTCGACCACGCGCGCATCGCCGAAGGGCCGGGCGGGGCCGCCGAAATGGTGCCCGGCCAGCATCACCTGCGGCTTACCATGTACGTCGGCCAGGTGCAGGCCGGGCAGATGAAGGTCATCGAGAACCTCGGCGTGATCGATCCCAACGAGCGCGTGCAGAGCGCGCAATGAGCCACGCCCGGCCGCTCCGAAGGGGCTCGCACCGCAGTGCGCAGCACGGAGGTTGCCAATTTAGCCAGGAGACCTGAGATGAAGCTCTACTACCACCCCGCTTCCACCGCGAGCCGGCCCGTGCTGCTCTTCGCTGCGGAGAGCGGTATCGATCTCGACCTGAAGCTGGTCGACATCTTCAAGGGCGAGCACCTGCAGCCGGCCTATCGTGCGCTCAACCCGAATGCGCTGGTGCCGATGCTGGAGGACGGTGATTTCCGCCTCACCGAGAGTTCGGCGATCCTGAAATACCTGGCGGACAAGATCGACTCGCCGCTGTACCCCAAGGGGCTGCAGCAGCGGGCGCGCGTCAACGAGCGCATGGACTGGTTCAACACCCAACTGAGCCGCGACTACTGCTTCGGCCTGGTGTTCGCCCAGTTGCTGCCGCACCACAAGCGTCGCAGCGACGAGGCGCAGGCCGGCACGGTGCAGTGGGGCCAGGAGCGCTCGAAGGTGTGGCTGCAAGTCCTCAACGACCACATCCTCGGCCCCGGGCACAACCACGTGTGCGGGGATGCGATCAGCATCGCGGACCATTTCGGCGCCGGACTGCTCACCTTGGGCGAGGTGATCGGTTGCGATTTCACGGCCTATCCGTACGTGCAGGGCTGGCTGGCGCGCATCAAGGCGCTGAAGAGCTGGAAGTCGGTGAACGCCACGCTCGACGGGGTCACCGCCGCGCACAAGGGCGAGTCGTTCGTGACCGTGTGAAGCGCCGGGGCGCAGGCGCTCAGAAGCCGAAGTCTTCTTTCGGCACGGCCCGTGCCTGCTCGCATGCGCGCTGGAAGTCGTAGGGCACTTCGCTCGCGCAGTCGGGCCACTTGCCGCTGGCCAGCCAGAACTCGACGAGTCCGAGCCGTGCGCACAACGGCGCGAAGCGCGGATCGTTGCGCAGCTCGGGCATGCTGGCCTGGAACAGCAGCGCGGTGCGGTAGCCGTCGGGCCCCATGATGTCGTCGGCATGGCCGGCCGGCCCCAGGCGTGCGGCGTCGGCGGCGGCGTAAGCCTCGTCCACCAGGCCCAGGTGGGCCGCGTACACGAGGCGTGACACGTCGACCCGGCCCGTCCTGCGAACATGCGCTTCGAGCTCCTCGCGCCACGCGCCGATGTGCGCGGGCGAGGGGTCGCGCTTGGCGCGGATGAAGGGCAGCCCGTCCTGGAACTCGCGCAACTGGCGCTGCTCGGCCAGCGCGAGCAGCCGGTCCACCGCGGCCCAGTCCTGCTGGAAGGCGTGCGCGCGCAACAGGCTGGACACCGGAAAGCTCATCGTGGGCATGCGCTCCACCAGTTCCTCGAACACGGGAATGGCGTCGGCGATATCGCCGGCCGCCATGCGCGCGAGGGCAAGGAGGTTGGCCGACATCGGATCCAGCACATCGAGCCGGTAGGCCTGCTCGGTGGCCGTCAGCGCCTCGCGCATCCAGCCGAAGTGACGCAGGGCCCAGCCGGTGTAGCGCTGCCCGTCCCCCGTGCCGGGTGCGCGGCGCAGACGAGTGAGTGCGGCATCGGCCTCGACGAAGTGCCCGAACGGCGCGATCACGAAGTACTGCCCTGCCATCGCGTCGAGGTTCTGTGCATCGAGCGACAGCGCGCGCTCGGCTTCGCGGTTCACCTGCGCCGCACTGGCCGCGCGCTCGACAAACGGCTGGTAAAAGCGCAAGAAGGCACGCAGATAGGCCAGCCGGCCCCATGCCGCGGCGAACTGCGGTGCACGCGTGGTCACCAGTTCCAGCACGCCAACGTGGGTGCGCAGTTCGTCAGGCGCGTAGCCCTTGGGCCTCGATCGGAGGTAGAGGTCGTACACCGCCGGCTCCACCGTCGGGGCCGGCGTGCTGGCGAAGGCCTGATCGAGTGCGCGGGCGATGTTCTCGGAGATCTCGTCCTGCACGGCGAAGATGTCTTCCAGCCCGCGCTCGAAGCGTTCCGACCACAGCGTGGTCTGGGAGGCGGCCTCCATCAGGTGCGCGCTGACCCGCACGCGGGTTGCTGCGCGACGGATCGAGCCGTCGAGCACGTGGGTGCAATGCAAGGCGTTCGCCGCTTCGGCCTTGCGATCGCCGCGGAACTGGAAGCTCGACGTGCGGCCGATCACCTTGAGCTGGCTGCCACGCGACAGGAGCTGAATGATTTCCTCGCTGACGCCGTCGGAGAAGAACTGCATCTCGGGGTCGTTGGACAGGTTGTCGAACGCGAGCACGGCGAGCAGCGGCCCGGCGCCCGGCGCGGCGGGCATGGACGATGTGGGCGCCTGGGCCACGCGCTGCGCCTTTTCAGCGCTTGGAGGCGGCGTCAGCGCGTTGGCGCCGGCGGCGGCCACTTCGCAGACCTCCACCGGGTCGTCGACGCCGGCCATCCGGTACGGCCCGTGCGCGGCCCAGCGCAACGCGGCCTCGTCGGCATGCCCCACCACACCCCGGCGCGCGAAGTCGTAGGCCGTGCGCGTCATCAGGATGCGGCCCTGGCCGGCGAGCGACATGACGCGCGCGGCGATGGCCTTGGCCAGGCCCTCGACCTCGAGCGGCTTCGCACCTCGCGCAATGTCGGCGGCCGCGTTCTCGCGCAGCACCACCTCGCCAAAATGAATACCCACGCGCGAGATGAGGGCAGTCTTCGACTGGGCGCCGAGTTCGAGCAACTGCGCCTGGTAGGCAAGCGCGAAGCGCACCGCCTCGACCGGTCGCTCGAACAGCAGCAGGAACCCGTCGCTCTTGTCGATCTCGCGGCCGCCGTAGGCAGCGAGCAGGTCACGCGCGATGCGGTCGTGGCGTGCCATCAACTCGGCCGCAGCGGCGTCGCCCAGGCACTCCACGAGGTGGGTGCTGGCGACCAGGTCGCACAACAGCAGCGCGCGGATCGCGGGGGAGGATGGGCCGGGTGTGGGAATGGGCATGCAGGGGTCCCTCGATCGAGACCACCGCGCGGTAGCCGCGTCAGTGCACATCTTCGCACACGAGCCTGCCAGGTCAGCCGCGTCAGACATCATGGTCGCTCGCCAACCCGGCGCAGGGGCTCGTCTCCAGTATCGTGGGTTGCGCACCGAGGTGTGCCGAGCCACGAGAAGCCCCGCCACGTTTTACGCGGGCGCACCAGTGCGTCGAACGGGGGGTGCAGCTCACCCCTCGCGAACTGCCTACTCGTTGCAGGAACGCACCAGGACTTCGTAGTCGATTGGCTTGAACCACCCGTTGTTCGAGTTCTCGGCAGCGCAGGCGGTCAAGCCGCAGACGAGGTTCATCTCAGCCCGCAGCTCGATGAAGTCGCCCGCCCGGGACAAGGGCGGCTTCACCGCCACTTCGCCGTCCTGCGCGACGACGACATTCATGAAGACGTTGAAGGTGGTGCCGATCTGCTCCGGTCGGATTCCGAAGGGCTCGAAGGCCCGATACAGGTTTTCGAAGCAGCTGGGATGGTGGCCACGGTGTTGGTACAGGATCTCGAACATCTCCTGGCTGCACGGCGTGAGCAGGAAGTCGTGTCGCCCGACGGAATCCTCCAGGATGCGGAACATGGGGCGGCTGTCGTTCGCGTAGAGCACGTCCCCCTTCGTCAGATAGATCCTGGAGGCGTAGTCGATCGTGCGCCCGGACGACAGGCTGCAGGCGTGGTCGTTGTCGGCAAATGCAAAAAGATCGGCGACCTGCTCGCCAAAGGGGTCGTTGATGCGAAGAATCTCGCTCGCCCGCAGGCGAAATGCCACTCCCGACTGGGGCGCAATGCGGCAGCATCCGGTGGGATGGGTGGCAGACATTCAAGCGCCCTTCGTTTGGAAAGGGCACTTCCAGCCATCCTCGACTGCCCGGCCCGAGTACTGCCGGGCTTCCGAGGACTCACCGAAGCGGGAAAGAACGGGATTGACCGAACCTTGAAGTCCCAGGTCGCGTGCCCGGATGGCCTGTTGCATGGTTTGGTACTTCCCCGAAGCCTTCAGTGCTTCGAACTGCTCGTGGAAGTTGAAAACCAGGCATGGCATGGGAGCGCGGCGCGCCAGTCGAGAGGCCCGCGGGTGCAGGCCAACCACGAAATAGGCCCGGCCACCGGTGCTGAAGGAGAAGTCCGCGCGGTTCGGATCTTCGCCGACCGTGGGATCCCAGGCAAAGCCGCGTGCGCTATCGACTTCGTGCATCGCCTGCAGCTGCTGCCACAAGCGCCGTTCGAACTCCTGTTCTTCCAGATCAGCGGGCTCAAAAAGCGCCACGAAGCTCACGGGCGCGCAGCCCGCGACCCTGAACTCGTCCGAGAAGGCCGACAGCGCGTCGCACAGCTTGGGAGCTTCGGCGGCGTCGCCCAGTCGTGCGAAGCTTCCGAAGCGCATGCGGTCCTTGTTGAGTGCGGATTTCGCGCCGACGCATGGGAAGGACCTGTCTGCAATGAAGGCATCAAGTTCAGCGCGTGCCGAGGTCGTTTTGTCAGAGCTTCCATTTCCGGAGCGTGTGGCACGGAGCGGTCGAGGGCCCGTGGTGTAGTCGTTTCTCATGCGCCTACCGTCGGATGCACAAGGCGCCTGCGGCGCAGGCCACCGGAGGATGCCGAGGTGGGCCAAGGGAACGCCCCCGGGTAGGCGAGCAGCCGTCCTATGTCTTAAGACACACTGGCAGGCCCCCAAACGTACATCGTCTTGGCCGTTTGCGGCGTCTTGTCCCACGTGGGGGTCCTTGCACGCCTCACCCTCGCGCGCCCCGAGGTGCAATCGAGCGCGACCTGCGCCGATTCGCTATCGCTTCCCACCGGCGGCGGCCCACGGTGCGTACTTCGAAAGATACCGGTCTTCAAGACTCAGCGAGGACCGCACGCCGAGCGAGTTCCGATTCGCCTGGAGCCAGCTCGCGCAAGCACTGTAGCCAGTGCGACGCAGCGACTCGAAGAGGACGGGTCCTACCGTGCGTTTGATCGATGGCTCTATCTCAGCCGCTGTCCCCGCACCTTGCAGACTGAGGGCGTGCAGCCGGATGTCGGCCTGAGGAACCGTGCGATTGATGAGATCGAGCGCGCGCAGTTCCGAAAGCAGGCCATTGATGGACGCGATCTCGTTGATGCGATTCAAGATGTTCTTGGCGGTCGTGGGCGTTTCCGGCCGGTACAGGGGCGTGAGCTCGACCATGAAGATGTCGGTGTCCAGGGTTCGCTCATAGAGTGGCCACAGCATGGGGTTGCCGGCATAGCTGCCGTCCCAGTAGGCCTCCCCGTCGATCCGCGCGGCCTGAAACATCAGCGGCGCGCAGGCCGACGCCAGGATCGCATCGACGGAGATGTCCTGCGGCCCGAACACGCGTGAATGGCCAGTATGGACATTGACGGCGTTGACGAAGAGCGGGTTGCCATGCGATGCCCTGATCACATCCATATCGACAACGGAGTTGAGGATGTAGCGAAGCGGTTCGAGCGCCAGGGGATTGGTCTGGTAAGGCGACAGCAGCGGCATTGCGTCGTCCCAGATCCCCATTCCCGGCTTGCGAAGCGGTAATAGAAGGAACGTCAGCGGTGTGCCAGCCTCAACGATCTTCTGCCACAGCATCGCCAAGTGGTCCTTGGCTGCCGCGCGTCCGCCTTTCGCCAGCCCCGTGACCAGCGCCGCTGCATTCAACGCGCCGGCACTGGTCCCGCTCACGCGCCCGATCTCGAGGTCATGCTGGTCGAGCAGGCAGTCCAGGGCACCCCAGGTGAACGCACCATGGGCGCCGCCCCCCTGAAGCGCGAGGTTCAGGATCGGGGTTGTGGACGTAGGACGGCGCTTGCCCATCAGACTTCGACGCGTCCGTGGACCGCGCCACGGCATCCCCTGCATCCCGACGATGGCTCTTCGCTGCGTCGGCATGCCAGAGCCGAATCGCACAGTTCAGATTGCGAGACGCGATGCGCACCGATCCCGAGCTTCACTTCGCGATCCCCACGACGGATGCCTGTCGACGTGCCCACTTGCTCGGTTGATCCGCGAAGAAGCGCAGCATCTCGTCACTCGCATTCGGACCGAAAGGGTCGGCGAACGATCCTTCGCTGCTTCCGCCTGACCACGCGTGCTGCGCGTCATGCAGCGTCCAGTGCTCGCCGCACACCCCAGCACCGTCGCGCGAATAGATCCGATGAGTAGTTCGGCGCCCATCAGGGCCGCTGTCCTTACGAGACACGCAGGCGCAATCGACTCCGAGGGATGCCTCGATGACGCGCTCGCCATTGATGGGGTTGACCGTGGCGTCCTTGTCGCCGTGGAAGACGATGGTCGGCATGCCGCTCGCGTCCATGGCAACGCGCTCGGCGGCCCCCCGCATGGCGGCCAGGGCGGAATGCAGGTCCGATCCAGCGCGCGCCGCCAGACCCGAGTGCACGCCGACGGCCGCATACACGTCGGGGTAGAGGTCGCCGAGCAAGGCAGCCATCGCGCCACCGGCGGACAAGCCAGCGACGTAGATGCGATGGGGGTCGATCTCGTGCTCGCGCGCGATCCGCAGGGTCAGTTCTGCGATGCGCGCCGGATCGCCTTGGCCGCGCGTCTGGTGCGCCCGATCAAACCAGTTCCAGCAGCGGTGCGCATTGGCCTGCGTCGACTGCGCCGGATACAGGACGATGAAGCCGTGTCTCTCGGCCGCCGGGTTCATCTGAGTGCCGGTCGCGAAGTCGTCCGGATCCTGACCGGCACCGTGCAGCATCACGACCAACGGGGCCCCACGAAGCGGCGCAGTCGCTGGGACGTACAACCCATGCTCATCATCGTGCTGCATCGTCCGGACCGCAGGAGCGGGTCCTTCCCGGCTCGGTGACGGCGGGACGAAGAAAGACGTGCTCACATCGGACGCCAACTGGAGCCACGCGAAAAAGGGATGGATGGGCAAGAAGGCGTTATTTTGCATAAAGGCACTGTGGCCGAGACAAAACAACCTGCAGTGAGCCCATGTCGCGCGACGAAGTAGGTGCACAAGCCGGCGTGGCGGTTCGGCGCAGGGTCGGCAGCCGCCGCTGCGCGCGGCCCTTGCTCCAGGTCGTCGCAGTCTGTTTAGCCGCGACTGGCTTGGCGACTTTGCGGCCCTTCAGGCTGCGGGCCAGCAATTCGGTCAGATCGATGAGCTCCGCGCCCGCCGACGGCATCTTCATTTCCGCAGCGCCGATCTTCGCGCCCTTCGCGCCGGCCACAGGCAGATCCAGGCCTTCCAGCGCTCACCTCGTCGCCCCAGCGCAGCAGGTTGAGCACGAGCGCCTTGCCACTGGGCACCAGCGCCGCCAGATGCTGCTTGGTAGCGATCACCACCTTGGCCAGACCTTGGATTTCAACCGAACACCGGCGCGAGACCGTCCCAGCACAAGTACTTCGGTTCCAGGAACTCCTCGATGCCATGGTGCGAACCCTCGCGCCCCAGCCCGCTCTGCTTCACCCCGCCGAATGGCGCGACTTCGTTCGAGATCAACCCGCAGTTGATACCGATCATCCCGGACTCGATCGCCGCCGAGGCGCGCCAGATGCGGGCGGCGTCGCGGCTGTAGAGATAGGCCGCGAGCCCGTACTCGGTCGCGTTCGCGATTGCGAAGGCTTCCTCGTCCCTCTCGAAGCGAAAGAGCGGCGCGAGGGGCCCGAAGGTTTCTTCCCGTGCCAGTGCCATCTGCGACGTGGCGCCGGCCACGACGGTCGGCTCGAAGAAGCGGCCGCCGAGCGAATGGCGATGCCCGCCGTGCAGCAGCGTCGCCCCCTGTGCGACGGCGTCTGCGATGTGCTCCTCCACTTTCTGGACGGCGGCGTCGTCAATCAGCGGGCCGAGCTGCGCGTCAGCTTCCAGGCCATTGCCGACGCGCAATTTCGCGACACGCTCGACCAGCTTGGCGGCAAAGGCCTCGTACACGCCGGCCTGAACGAGCACCCGGTTGGCGCTGATGCAGGCCTGGCCGGTGTTGCGGAACTTCGCCGCGACCACGCCGTCTGCCGCAGCGTCGAGGTCGGCGTCGTCGAAGATGATGAAGGGTGCGTTGCCCCCCAGCTCCATCGAGCATTTCTTGATGGTGCCCGCGGCTTGCGCCAGCAGCACGCGACCGACCTCGGTCGAACCGGTGAAGGTGATCTTGCGCACCAGAGGATGCGTGCTGAGCTGGCCCCCGATGTCGTGGGTGTCGTTGCCCGTCACCACGTTGAACACGCCCGCGGGCACGCCGGCGCGCCGGGCCAGTTCCGCCAACGCCAGGGCCGTGAGCGGCGTCTGGCTCGCTGGCTTGACGACCATGCTGCAGCCGGCGGCCAGCGCCGGGCCCGCCTTGCGCGTGATCATCGCCGCGGGGAAGTTCCAGGGCGTGATGGCGGCGCAGACACCGATCGGCTCCTTCAGCACCACGATGCGCTGGGTGTCCTTCGGCGCCGGGATCACATCTCCGCGCACCCGCTTGGCTTCCTCGGAGAACCACTGCAGGAACGACGCCGCGTACTGGATCTCGGTTTTCGCTTCGGCCAGCGGCTTTCCTTCCTCCAGCGTGATCAGGGTCGCCAGGTCGTCGCCGTGAAGAACCATCAGGTCGTACCAGCGGCGCAGCACCTCGGATCGCTGCTTGGCCGTGGTCCGGCGCCAGTCGAGGAAGGCGCGGTGTGCAACCTCGATGGCCTGCGCCGTCTCGTGCTGCCTGAAGCGAGGCAGGTCGACGAGCCTCTCGTCGGTGGCGGGATTGCGCAAGGAGTAGGTGCCGTGCGGCGTCGCGTCGATCCACTCGCCGCCGACGAAAGCGGCGGTGCGGAACAGTTCGGGATCTTTCAGCAGGTTCTTCATGGTTCGCCGCATCAGCCGATGCGCTTGGTTTCGAAATGGATAGGCAGGGGCGTGGCCAGTCCGGCAGCGCGGGCAAGGTCGAGGATCATCCCGGCGACGACCACGTCCTGCAGGCCCGAACCGACGGACTTGTACATGGCGATTCCGCCTGCGGGACGGTCCGCCTTGCCGGCCAGCAGGTCATTGAGGCTGATGCACTTCGCATCGGGTTCGGCGCCGTCTTTGCGGGCGGCCAGCATGTCCCCGGATTCCTCGAGCACTTCCTCGACGTTGTCGCAGACGATGAGGCCGGCGCGCGCCACCACGCTGCTGTCGACCTCCCGCTGATCGGGGAGCGTCGACCCGATGGAGACCACCGTCGCATGGGGCTCCAGCCAGGCGCCCCGCAGGATGGGTTTCTCGCCATACGAGCGGGCGGCAGCCAGCACGATGTCGGCGCCGCCTGCGGCCTCGGCAGGCGATTCGACCGCGCGCGCCGGGATGCCCAGCTCGGCGCTCATCTCGGCCGCGAAGGCTGCGCGCTTGGCCGGCGTCGGACTGAACACCCGGATCTCGTGCAGCTCGCGCACCGAGGCGATGGCCAGCGTGTGCATGCGTGCTTCCAGGCCGCTTCCCAGGACGGCGAGGCGGGCCGCTCCCTGCGGCGCCAGGCGGTCCAGTGCGGCTGCGGATGTGGCGGCGGTGCGATAGGCGGTGACCAGGTTGCCGTCCACGATCGCGGCCAGTGAGCCCGTGGTCGCGTCGAACAGCACGACGACGTACTCGAGCTGCCGACCGGCCGGGCCGAAGGCCATGCCCATCAGCTTGGCGCCGTAGTAGCGCGATCCTGGCGGCACCGCGGTCATGGTCCGCAGCGAGGCGCGCTCCGCCGCCCCTGCAGCGATCGTGCGTCGAGGAACGGCCTGGGGCCCCAGCGGCCTTGCGTAGGTTTCCTGCAGGGCGCGCACGGCGGGCCGCCATTGGAAGACGGCAGCAGCCGTTTCGGAAGAGACGAACAGGGGCGCATCGGCCCCGGTGCTCACGGGTGATTTCAGGTCGGAGGTGTTCATTCGAATTTCAGTTTGGCTTCATGGATGACGCGCCGGTACAGCTGGGTGTCGTGGCGCACCTGGTCGATCAGCAGGCTCGGAGGTCCGGAGCGCGGGAGCATTCCGAGTTCGCCAAAGCGCGCTTTCAGTCCTTCGTTCTGCACGGCGACGCTCAGCGCCTGGTTCAGGCGCTCGATCACGGGCGCGGGTGTGCCGAGCGGGGCGAAGAGGCCGAGCCAGGAGGCCGTCTCCATGCCCTTCAGCCCGGCTTCCGCCACGGTGGGCACGTCCGGCATCCGCGGGTCGCGCTCGGTGCCCGACACCGCCAGGATCCTGACCCGCCCCGTCTTGGCGAGCTCGATGGCGGTGGCATCGAAGGTGAGGTCGATGCGTCCAGCCGCCACTTCGGTGAGTGCACTCGCGGTGGACCGATAGGGAATGTGGACGAGGTAGGTGCCCGTCAGGGCCTTGAACAGCTCGCCGCCCAGATGCGCCCCGCTGCCGGGGCCGGCGCTGCCATAGCTCAACTTGCCGGGGTTCTTGCGCGCATAGTCGATGAACTCCTGCAGCGTCTTCACGGGCAGCGCCGCATTGACGACCATCGCGATCGGGTACACCGAGGCGATTCCCACGGGCGCGGCCGCCGTCGCCGCGTCGTACTTCACCGACGGGTCGACCAGCGGGAGGATGCTGTAGGCAATGTTGGTGAGCAGCAGCGTGTTGCCATCCGGCTTTGCCGCGAACACCGCGGACGTTCCGATCCGCGTGCCTCCGCCCGGCCGGTTCTCCACGATCACGGGCGGGCCCAAGGCCTGGCCCAGCTGCTCGCAGATGACGCGCGCACCGATGTCCGTGATGCCGCCCGCGCCGTAGGGCACGATCACGCGGACCACCTCGGCGGCGCCGGCGGATGAAAGCAGGAAGCAGCCGACGCCGCCAAGGAAGGCGCGGCGTGCAAGGTGCGTCATGGTGTCGTCTCCAGTTCTGTTGGGCCGATGTCAGGACGTGCAGGGCCGTCCTGGCGCTTCGCTCAGCAGGGATGCCGCCCCACCATGAATGCGCTGTCCGGATCGGAGGTCACGGGGAGTCCGGAAGCCACCAGCCCCTGGCGAAGCACCTTCATGAATCGGTCGGGAATGCGCATCGCCGGCGCGCGCAGCGGGCCGCCGTTGAAGCCCGCCAGCCAGTCCTGGTACTTCCACATGGTCCGGTTCAGGAAGGAGGTGCCGCCGATGTAGGCCTGGGTCGCCGCCGCATTCGCACCGCGCGCGGGGTTGACCTTCCAGTACATCTCCATCGCCTGCTCGAATTCCCCCTTGCGGGCCAGCTCGAATGCGCGCGGGTAGTAGTGACTCATCCACTGCGTGTTGCTGGTGCCGGAGAACTGCATCTTCATCACGCCCATGAGCGGGATGGCATCGCCCTCGATCGGGCAGCTGATCACCACCTCGTCGCGGAAGTGGTAGTACATCTCGCAGATGCCGGCGGGCAGCGGAAAGCCCTGCTCGGACTTGATCGCGACGATGTTCGGGCAGTCCTTGAGCAGGCGGCGCACGAACGCCACCGACATGCCCGCCGGATGGATGCGCTCGAAGCCCCAGGCCGGCAGCGGAAACAGCATCACGGCCAGCTTGGTCGCGTCGCAGAACTGCTTGGTGTAGTCGTAGACCTCCTGCTCCGTGGTGGGCCAGAACTGCGCGGGATACGAGAGCAGCACCATGGTGGCACCGGCGTCTTCCGCCAGCTTCACGGCCTCGATGTTTTCCGCTAGCGTGTTGAAGGACGCATGGAAGAACAGGCCGAAGCCGGGGCCGGCCGTCTCCGCCGCCCAGGCCGTGAACTTCGCGTTCTCCTCCGGCGTGATGGCGACTTCAGTGCACAGCAGCGTGTGCTTGAATCCGAGCTCCTTGGCGAGCGCGACGTCGTGACGGATGCCGCGCTCGTTGAGTTGCTTGAGATCGGCCGAATAACTCGGAATGGTGACGGCCGAGCAGCCGATCAGGTTCTCCCGGGCCCAGGCCCGGGCGTCTGCGCGCTTGTAAGGAAGCATGGTGGTCTCGCTTTGTCAGGGATAGCCGCCGTGTCCGCAGGAGTCGCGGCACGGAACGCAACAAGACTGTAGGTTCGCCGTGCGCAAGGGGCGAGGGGGCGCGCGCGATAGCAGCTATGCGCTCGGACGAAAGCTCAGGCGGCCTCGCCTTTGGCCAGGATGTCCGGCGCCATCGACAGCAGCAGCCCATGGATCTCGCGGGTGGCCAGCGTGTGCGGACGGTGGCGTGCCACCGCGAGCACCACGGCACGTGCGAGCACCGGCTCCACGATCTTCAAGGCAACGAGGCGATTCCGGTCGTGCGGCGCGATGGAAAGGGAGGTGATCGCATAGCCGGCAGCGGACGCCGCCACCTCGTGCTGCAATCGGATCGAGTTCGCCTCCGCCGCAATCCGCAGCGTCAGGCCCCGCTTGCGCGCCAGCAAGGCCAGCCTCTCGCGCAAGGGATGGGGTTCGCCGGGGAGCACCAGCGGCAGCCTGGCAACTTCCTCGAAACGGATTTCCTGACGGCCGGCGAGCGGATCGCTGCTGGCGACGACGAGGCACAAGGCACCCTCCATCAGGACCGGCTCGTCCGCGCTCGCCTCGCCACCATCGCGCAGCAGCAAGGAGAGATCCAATCGACCCTGGTCCAGCATTTCCTGCAGTTGCGAGCTCGAGCCTTCCGTCAGGTGCAAGCGCACCTGCGGAAACTGCTTCAGCACACGCTGGTACAGCGGGCCGGCGAGCGCCGGCACGGTTGAAGGCAGCAGTCCCAGGCGCACGTCGCCGACCGGCACGCCCCGGCTGGCGCGAACCTCGTCGGCAAAACTTTCCGATTCGGCGATCAGCCGCTTGATCCGGGGATACAGCTGCTGCCCGAGTTCCGTCAGGACGACGCCGCGCCCGGTCCGGCGGAACAGGGGCGAACCCGCATCGCGCTCGAGCTGAGCGATATGCCGGCTGACGACGGATTGCGGAACATCCGCCGCCACGGCCGCGCGCGAGACCGACCCCAGCTCCGCAACCTTGACGAAGTGATGCCAGCCGGCGTCGATGATGGGCTTCATGCCCGCAATTCTCGCCGCGCCCAACTGCGGACGGCCGGGCTCCGGTGTGCAGGTGGACCCTGCCCGGGCGCGGTCACATGGGCTGGCCCAGGTACTGGTACGTCTGCAGCATGAGTGCCGCCGACCGCTGCGGATTCGGCACGGGATCCTGCTCGTACTTGCACAGCTGCAGCGAGGCGTTCCACACCGTCGACACCCGCTCGAAGCGCCGCGCCGTATAGGCGAGCAGTGCCTCCTCCACGTCGGGCTGGGCCTTCATGCATTGGGCGAGCACCACGGCATCCTCGATGGCCATGCCGCCGCCGGAAGTCATCTGCGGCGTCGGCGAGTGCGCCGAGTCGCCCACCAGCACGACCCGTCCGCGGTGCCACGGTGCAGGCACCAGGGTGACATCGAAGGGGCGGACCAGGACCTGCTGGGGCGTGGTGACTTGCGCCAGTGCATCCTGGATCACGGGGGCGGAGAAACCGGCCAGCCGCTCGCGCACGAGGACATCCAACTGATCGTCCGGCCAGTGCATGTGCTGGGCACTGTTCTCCAGGAAGAACAGATAGCACGCCTCTTTGGACGTGGGCAGCGCGCCCACGGCGCGCTTGCCGTCCGGCGAGCGGTAAAGACAGAAGCCATCGACCTCGGGCGGCCGGGGCGCATTGAAGCGCCAGGCACTCTGGCCGGCGAACCACACCCGATGCTCGGGTCCGAAGAACTGTTCCCGCAGCTTCGAATAGGCGCCGTCTGCCGCGACCACCAGGTCGTACGCCGCCTCGCGCCCATCGGAAAAAACGACTTCCACGCGGTCGCCGCGATCGCTCACGGACCTGGCGGTGAGGCCACGCTCCATCTTCGCTCCGGCCTCGCTCGCCGCGGTCTCGAGGATTCGGGCGAGTTCCGGACGGCGGATGCCGATGCCGGGTGGTGTCGCGTTCGACATGAGCAGCTTCCCGGCAGCGTCGTGTTGCTTGAACACTTCGAAGCGCAGGCCGCTGTCGAGACAAGGCTCGGCCAGGCCGATCTCCGCGAGGGCGCGCATCGTGTTGTGAAGCAGGCAGATGCCCGAGCCGACCGTCGACCTGACCGGCTGGATGTCGATGCAATGCGTCTCCAGGCCTGCCTTGGCCAGGGCGTAGGCCGCCGTCGCGCCGCCGATGCCGCTTCCGACCACCAGCACCCGCTTGGCTTTGTTCATGAGTGTCTCCTTTTCAATGACTCGATTCATGCCTGCGCTCTTGCCGCCTGCGCATCGGGCTGCGCGGCGCTGCTGCGCAATTGCAGATAGAAGCAGAAGGCAACGGCATCAATGGCGACTGCGGCCCAGCCGATGGCTCCGTAGCCGAAGAACTTGACCAGGGTTCCGCCGAGAACCGGGCCAATGGCCGAACCGATCATCAGCATCGCAGGCGTCGCGGAAAGGGCCCGCCCGGACGGATCCAGTTTGGCCAGTACCCCGAAGGTGAAGATGTGGGTGAAGATCACCGCAGAGACGAAGAAGGCGCCTGCCGCTGCATAGGCTGGGAACGCCGTGCTCGAAACCAGCGCCACCGCCAGAGCCGCCTGCGCCACTGCGCCGCCGAGCACGACCTTGCGGGCAGCCAGCTTGTGCTGGAGGAAGGCAGCGACGGCACCCGGCGCGAGGTTGACGATCCCCACCGCGATGAGCACGAACTGCAGATTGGACGGCGTGAACCCGCGATCGGCGCCCATCCGCTCCAGGAAGCTGAACACCATGGCCTGCGTCACGTTCATCAGGCTGATGCCGGCCATGGCGCACCATGCGGCCTTCGGCAGCGCAGCCGCTCTCGGAACATGCACCTCTGCCGCGACGCGGGTGGGTTGCACGTTCGGAAAGGCCAGGGCCGTGATGGCGCACGCCACGAGCATGATGCCGCCAAAGATGGCGAAGAGCCCAGGGCCTCCGACCGCCGCGACGATCTGGGGCGCGGCTGCCATGTAGGCAACGCCGAAGACACCCACCGCCACCTGCATGAAGCCGAACATCCGATGCGGATTGCGCGTGAGGGCGACGGTGCCATGCGTGATGCTTAACCCGACGCCGGTGGCCAGGCCGCCCAATGCATGCAGCAGGGCCAGCGTTTCGAACTGGTTGCTGCGCATGCAGGCCAGGAATGCAGCGGCCGAAGCGGCGTAGGCGACGGGGACGATCCAGCGGCCGCGCAAGCGGTTGAAACGCGGTGCCACCACCAGGCTCGCCGTGACGGCGCCCGCCAGGAACAAGGTCGCGAGCGCGCCTGCCTGCTGCGGGTCGAAGCCGAAGCGTGCGATGAGCGTGCCGACCCACACGGGCAGCGCGACGATGTCCACCATTCCCGCGCAATGCGCGGCCATCAGAGCGATCCGCGACCGCAGGTTGTCTGTCGAATTCATGGCAAGCCCCTTCGTAAGAATTTCACTCGGCAGCGCGTGGTGAAGTGATCCACAGCGCCCCCTCCTCGTCGCGCTCCACCCTCACAGGCGTGAGCGCTTGCCCCAGACACGGTCCCAGGGTGCAGACCCCGGTGTCGATGTCGAACACCGCACCGTGCCCGTAGCAGACGATCGAACGTCCGTCGGCGCTCAGGTAGGCGTCCTTTCGCCAGGCCAGCGGCGCGCCGTCCACATGCGGGCAGGCGTCCAACCAGCCCCTCACTTGGTCGCCGCGCCGGACCACGAACATGGGCTTGCGCGACGTGCCTGCGGCATCGAAGCCGCGCGCCGTCCCATCGGCGAGGTCATCGAGCCTGCACAGGTACGTTTGCATGCCGGCTCTTCAATGCGCCTGGCCGGCGGGCGGCGGGCCACCCGGCGCCCACTTCTCCCGGTGCTGGAACAGGAAGATCTGCGATTCATCAACCTGCATGGGTGCTTCGCGGGCGACCCAGGTGTCGTCGTGCAGGTCCATGTCCGCGTCGTACTCCACATGGCAGCCCACAGGGCTGTTGAAGTACCAGAACCAGTTGGACCCGAACTTGTGGCGGCCGGGGCCCCAGAAGCTCTGGTAGCCCTTGGCGACTAGACGAGAGCCGCATTGAAGCACCGCGGTCGGACCGGAGAGGTGGAAGGTGAAGTGCTCCACGCCCTTCATGAAAGCCGGCGTCTGGATCAGGAACAGCGTGTGGTGGTCCAGCGTTCCCGCGGGTTGCAGGAAGCTGCCGGCGTCGGTGAACCGGTCGGTGCAGCGGAAGCCCAGCCGGTCCATGTAGAACCTGGCGGCCTTGGCCTGGTCCGGCACGAAGTACACCACGTGCGAGAGGGTCAGGGGCCGGTGCTCGGCATCGGCGCTCGCCCCGAGGATGTTGGGGCCGCGGCCCGGCGGGCTGCCGGGCGAGTTCACGGCTTCACCCGGGACGTCGATCTTGCGGCGCACCGTGACCTGGAAGCCGAGAACGAAACCCAGGTCGTCGGACGCTTCGATGGAACCATCGGGCAGGCGCTTCACCTCGCGATCGCGGCCGAGTTCGTCGGCGATGGCGTCCAGCGTCTGACGATCCGCGACGCCGTAGATCGTCTTGCGCAGCATCGTTCCGGTTTCCATCGGCGCCGGCAGCGAGGGGTCGTCGCGGCGTGCGATGACGATCGAAGTGCCGTCGATCGCCTCGAAGCGCCCGCCGGATTCGCTGACGCCGACCGGCGTCAGACCGTAGTCGGTGAAGAACTGAATGCAGGCACCGACATCGTCGACGCCGAAGACCAGGGAATCAGGTCCGAGGATGTTCATCCTTGTTTCCTTTTCGAGAGTTGGAAGGCTCCGCGGCCAGCGGCTGCAGGTCTGAATTGCAGCGATACTATACGCATCGTCTCGATATAAGTTAAGGACAAACCCTTGTTGCCCCGCCGCGCTCGAAAGCTCCTCTGTGGCACCCCTCCCGCCAAACAGAGGGCGAGCGTCTCACGCGCCGCGCCTACGGGGTTTCCCCGGTATTTTCAATACGGCTCGTCTTGTATTATCTGCAACAACGATCAGGCGACTCGATGCAGGCGCCCCAACTACGGAGACGATCCATGACGATCTCGAGACGACAGGCGCTGGGAGCCGGCGCCGGGATGCTGATGACTGCTTTTGCTGGCAAGTCGCTGGCCGAGGACTACCCGAGCAAGCCGGTGCGCATCATCGTCGCCAACCCGCCCGCCTCCGGGCTCGACGCCGATTCACGCTTCTGGGCCGCGGGGCTCACGTCCTTGCTGGGGCAGCCGGTGTTCGTCGACAACCGCCCCGGTGGCGCGACGACGATCGGCACCTCGCTGGCTGCCAAGTCGCCTGCCGATGGCCACACCCTGCTCATCGGCATCCCGAGCTCGCTGTGCTACATGTCCGAGCTGTACACGAGGCTTCCGTACAAGCCCACCGACTTCGACGCCATCAGCCAGCTCACCACCTTGCGCAGCGTGCTCGTCGCCCACCCGAGCCTGCCGGCCTCGACGGCGTCGGAACTCGTGGCGCTGGCCAAGGCCAGGCCCGGAGCCATTCCCGCGGGAACCCTCGGCATCGGCACCTTCCAGCACCTGCTGGGGGAGTGGTTCGGTGCGATCACAGGAAGCAGCTACCAGTTCGTCCCGTACAACACGACCAGCCCCTACGCGGCGCTGCTTTCAGGCGAGACGCAGGTGATGTTCGACGCCCTGGCGGCATCCATGAGCAATATCCGGGCGGGCAAGCTGAAGGCGCTGGCGGTCACGGGCAAGAGCCGCCACCCTCTGCTTCCGAACGTGCCGACCTACGAGGAACTGGGCGTCGCGGACTACGACGCTTCGACATGGTTCGGACTGATGGCCCCCGCAGGCACGCCCAAGGCCGTGCTGGACAAGGTCGCCGCCGCATGCGCCACCTTGGCACGCAAGCCGGAGGTCGTTCAGAGATACCACGAGTACGGCGGCGAGCCCGTCGGGAGCACGCCCGCGGAATTCTCGGCCTACATCCGCGCTGAGCGCGCGAAATGGATTCCGGTGGTGAAGCGTTCCGGCATCAAGCTCGAATTGACCTGACGACGGAAGTGCCGAGCACGCCATCCCATGTCTCCCACACTTCGACTTCTCTGGTTCGTTCCTCCCCCTGTGGCCGTGGTGGCCGAGGCGTTGGCGCTCACGGCAGGCGTGGCCCTCCAGGTCGAGCGCAATCCGTCGTCCGACGCTCAGTTCGAGGCGCTGGCGTCCGGCCAGGCAGACGCGGTGGTCACGGCCATGGACAACGTCATGGACTGGAACCTGCGCCAGGGACCGCAGGATCTTTGCGTTGTCGCGCAGCTGGAGCGCACGACCCCGCTGACCCTTGTCGGGCAGCGAGGGCGCGCCAGGCTCGAGGACCTGCGCGCCGCCACCATCCTCGTCGACGCGCCCCGCAACGGCTTTGTCGTGGCCCTGCGCGCCATGCTGGCCGAAGAGGGAATTGGTCCGCAGGCCTATGCGCTGGAGCCAGTAGGCGGCGTGAAGGAACGGCACGATGCGATCGTCGCCGGGCGCGGCGACGCCACCCTGCTGGGCCCTCCTTTCGATGCCATGGCACTCGAGGCCGGCCTCAACCGCATCGCGACCGTGCAGGAGCGCTACGCCGCTTTCCCGGGGCAAGGCCTCGTGGTAAGGGCGGGCGCCCTGGAGCGGCTGCGCCCTGCTCTTTCCGCCTGGCTGCGCGGCCTCGAGAATGCGCGCCGGCGAACGGCCAGCGACCCGGAGGCGGCGCGACAAGCAATGGCGCGGGCAGGCTTCTCTGCTTCGGTGGTGGGTGCCATGCTTCGTGCCACGCCCGTCTCGCTGCGCCCGGATCGCACCGGAATCGAGCTTCTCATCGAGCAGCGCCGCCGCTGCAGCCTGCCCGGTGCCGACACCACGTACGAGCAGCTGGTGGATGTCTCGGCCCTGCCCGCGGGCTGAAGCTGCCTCGCGCGGGCACCTCAGGCGAGCTTGCGCTTCCTGGCGGGCACCGCGCCGGCCTCCTTCTCCGCCGGTGCCAGCATCTGCATGATCGCGGCGCAGTGGTCGTCCGCAAACTTCTTGTCCAGCGGCAGGTGCCGCATGAGAAGCCGGAAGTAGATCGGCGCATACAGGATGTCCATCTGCAATTCCGTTTCCTGGTCGGTGCGGAACTCGCCCAGGCGGCGCGCTTCTTCGACCACCTCGCGGACCACCGCCCGCCGCCCGTACCAGAAGCGTTCACGGAACTCGCGCAGCACATCCGGGTCGCCCTGGCCCTCGGCCATGATCTGCGAGACGATCCGACCCGACCAGCCGCTGTACTCCTCGACCAGCCGGTGGATATGGCGGGTGAGCGCCGCGCGCGGGCTGACATCCTTCGGCATGGGCGTATGGCTCACGTGGGTGTGCAGGAACGCCTCGATGACCACCGCAGCCTTCGAGTTCCACCAGCGGTAGATGGTGGCCTTGCCGACGCCGGCCTCGCGCGCGATCGACTCGATCGAGATCTGCTGCACGGGCGTCGTCTCCAGGAGCTTCAGCGTCGCATCGAGGATGGCCATGCGCGATGCATCGCTGCGCGCGCGCCCGGGAGGACGGGGGGCGGCCGGGCCCGGGGCGGTGCCGAGCCTCGCAGAGGAGGAGGCTGGGGAGCGGCCGCGAGCCTTGGCTGCGGCCCCTTGGGACGAGGTTCTGGTAGGCAAGGAATTCCCGATGGCTGCTAGGACGGCCCCATTATCTGGGACGGGGCACCCCGCCGCAGGGGACCGTCTCTGCGGACTCACACCTTCGCGCCGGGCTCAAGGTCCAGCAGCACGAAGGCCATGCGGCAAGGCTTGCCGGAACGGTTCGCCCAGCTGTGGTTGGTGGCTCTCTGGATCAGGATGTCGCCGGCGCGCATGAGCGTCTCGCCCTCGTCCATGAGCGCATGGATCTCACCCTCCAGGACGATCGCATAGTCCAGGGACTGCGTCTTGTGGAACCAGAAGTGGCGGGCGTTGCCCTTGTCCCGCACCCCATGGTCGTCGAGGAAGCGCGCCAGCTGAGCCGGCTCGTAGGTCTCATCGGGCGGGAAGTCGACCACGCGCAGGAGGGATCCCCCCTTGGAGTGAAAACCGAACGCCTGTCCGGCGGGAGCCGGATCGGGACCGGGCGCGGAGGCTTCGCCTGTCACCCACAGTACCTGGGCGAACGGCGTGTTTGGATCCGTCGTGTGATTCGGCGCCGGCCCATCCGACACGAAGATGGACCTGCCCTGCGCGTTCTCGCCGGTGACGATGCGGCGCACCGGTCGCGAATGCGCCTGGGTCTTCTCGTGTTGTTTCTCGATCGTTGCTTCAGTGTTCACGCCGAGGTCCTTTCTGGTGGCGATAGTTCAAGTTGTTCGTATGTCGGGGTGCACGATCAGACCGGGGTCGGTGTCGGCGGCCGCACGCACACATTGCGCTGGCGGCCCAGACCTTCGATCTCTGCGTCGATCACATCGCCGTCCCGGAGGAAGCGGTTGTAGTGCGTGCCGTTCCCCGCAGGCGATCCGGTCGCGACGAGGTCGCCGGGCCAGAGCTGGACATGCGCGGTGATGTACTCGATCTGCCGCGCCACATCGAACAGCATGTCGGCCGTCGATTCATCCTGCATGGTCTGCCCGTTCAGCTTCAGGGTGATCTGCAGCTTCTGCGCATCCGGCACGAAGCATGCGGGCACCAGGACAGGGCCGAAGGGCATGAAGCTCGGGGCAGACTTGGATCTCAGCCAGTCGGTGCCAAGCATCTTGTAGTCCGTGCGGGCGATCAGGTCCCGTGCCGAAACGTCGTTCACGATCGCATACCCGGCGACATGGTCGAGCGCCTCTTCGCGACGCACGTTCCGGGCCGGCCGGCCGATGACGACGGCGAGCTCCAGCTCCCAATCCGGCTTCTGGGTCGTTGCAGGGAGCAGGACCGGATCGAAGGCCCCCGTGATGGCCGAAGGCAACTTCGGGAACACGTACGGCTCGCCGTGCGCGGCCCGTTGGTCCATCATGTCTTCGGCCCACTTGCGCAGCGCCGGCCCCTCGAGACCTTCCGGCCCCACACCCATGTCGAGCGTGAGGTCGACGACGTGCTTGCGATAGTTGGCCCCGGTGCACAGCACCTGGCGCGGCAGGTCCACGGGGGGATGCACCCGCAGGCGGGACATGGGCAGCTCGAGCCCGTGCTTCGCGGGGATTCGCTCACGCAGCGCGCGCAGCACCGCCAGGTTGCGATCCCAATCCTGCAGCAGGTCCAGCACGGAAGCCCGCTCGGACCAACCGGCCCCGCAGCGCAGCGCCTGCGCATGCAGCGCATGCAAGGGCAGCACGCGATCCCCGATGCACATGGCAGCGAATCGTTCGCCTCGATCGTGCGAGAAGGTTCCCAGGGAAAAGGTCGTCATCGCCTTTCTCACATGAAAGGCTCGCGCGGCGTCGGCCACCAGGTGCCCTGCTCGCGCTGGCCCATGCGGTTGCGCAGGAGGCCCACGCCCGACACCTCCAGTTCCACGACATCGCCCGGGCTGAGGCTGCGGCCGAGTTCGAGCGCCGAGCCGTTGCCCATCGTGCCAGAGCCGATCACGTCCCCCGGCTGCACATGGTCGCCCAGCGACACGTAGGCGATCAGCTCCTCGACGCTCCACAGCATCTCCGAAGTGTCGCCCTCCCCCCAGGTCTCGCCGTTCACCCGAACGGCCATGCGGATGCGGTCCAGGTGCGGGAACTCGTCGATCGTCGTGATCCAAGGTCCGATGCCATAGGCGAAGTCCTTGCTCTTGGTCGGCCCCATGCCGATCGCGAACTCGTTGGCCTGCAGGTCGCGCGCCGAGAAGTCATTGAAGATCGTCACGCCGAACAGATGCGAGCGGGCGGTGTCGGGCGTGATGTTGTGGGCGGTCTGCCCCATGACCCAGCCGATCTCCAGCTCGTAGTCCATCTTCTCGGCGCGCGCCGGCCACGGCACCTCGGCCTCGTGCCCGATCACGGTCCAGGGGGAGCCCTTGAAGTAGCCGGGAACCTGCAGCAACGCCGGCGCGGGCGTGAGCTTCATGCGCTCGTGGAACTGCCGGATGTGCTTGACGAAGGTGAGGCCGTCGCGCACGACGGATGGGTCACACGCTGCGGCCCAATGCAGCCCTTCGAAGGGCTTCGAGGCATCGTCCCCGTGACGGGTCGCCGCCTCGTGCGCCGTCTCGAGGAACTGCTCACCGAGCGAGATGGCTGCCGACATGCTTTCCGGGAACACGGCCGAGGCGTAGCGCAGCGCCGCCTCGCGGCTGGCGCCGCGCGACTGCTGCCGCAATACCTCCGCCGCACGCAGATCGATGACACGGGACTGGTCCGGCAGCACCATGCAAATGCGTTGAACCGGACCATCGAGTCCCTGCACGACAAATCTTCCGAGCTTCACAGTGACTCCTGCAAGTTGATTATTGCGATACTGTACGTCTCGTTTCTAACTCGACTCTTTGGTGTTTACCCTAGGGATTGCAAGGGAGAGACTGTCCTCGCACCCCATTGACGCAGCCAAGGCCTGCGCCTATAGTAGAGACCGATACGGCTCGTATCGTAACAGATTCGGCAAGACGCGATCACGCAACGCGATTCCAGCCAGGCCTCCCCTCCTCCTTAACCCCTCGGCAGCCATTCCATGAGCAAGCGCCTCCCCGTCATCATTTCCTGCGCCCTGACCGGGGCCGGGGACACCCGAACGAAGAATCCCGCCGTCCCTGCCTCGCCTCGAGAGATTGCGGACCAGGCCATCGATGCCTCGCGCGCCGGTGCTTCCATCGTCCACATTCACGTGCGCGAACCGGAGACCGGCAAGTCCTCGACAAAGTTCGCCTACTACGAGGAGGTCGTGCAGCGCATCCGCGCCTCCCGCTGCGACGTGCTGATCAATCTCACGACGGGTCCGGGCACGATGCTGACGGTGCCGACCGATGCGCCGTTCCGGGTCGAATCGATCCCCGATGCCGAACTCATGACACCGCGCGAGCGGGTTGCGCACGTGATCAGGCTCAAGCCCGACATCTGCAGCCTGGACGTCGCCACCATGAGCTTCGGCGACGCGGTCTTCGTCAATCCCGCGAACCACCTGCGCGAAATGGCCTCGGAGATCCAGGCGTGCGGCGTCACCATGGAGCTGGAGGTCTTCGACTTCGGGCACGCCCGCCTGGCGAGTCACCTGATCGCGACTGGCGCCATCCCGAAGAGCGCCTACTTCCAGCTGTGCATGTCAGTGCCCTGGGGCGCACCTGCCACACCGACCGTCCTGGCCGAGATGCAGCGCCTGCTGCCGCCGGGCGCCCGTTGGAGCGCCTTCGGCGTCGGCCAAGACCAGTTTCCGATGGTCGCCATCGCCGCCATCCTGGGAGGGCACGTGCGGGTCGGCCTCGAGGACAACCTGTATGTCTCGCCGGGCAAGCTGGCGCGCGACAACGCGGAGCTCGTTGCCAAAGCGGCCAGGATCATCGGGGACCTCGGGTACGAAGTCGCCACGCCCGACCACGCGCGAACCACCCTGCTGGGGTGACCCGTGGAGCAGCGCGAGATGTCGGAAACCCTGTTGGAGGAGGACAACCCCACCCGAGCGTACGTGGCAGGCGCAGTGGCTTCCAGGCGCCGGTACGTCCCCCTGGAGGTCAATCCTGCCCTGGCCAGCCTGTCGGCCCTGTTGGTGGAGAGTGGGGAGAACGAACTGGTGATCAGGTTCACCGCACCACGACATGCCACGCAGGGCAACGGCGTGGTGGGCGGAGGCACGCTGGCGAACATGCTGGACCTCGCCATGGCGATGGGTGTCCTGTCGCAGCTGAAGCCTGGCTATACATGCGCCACCATCAGCTTGACCGTCAACATGCAAAGCGCTGGCCAGGAGGGTCATTTCATTGCGGTGGCGGGGGTGGATCGGGTCGGGCGGCAGATCGCTTTCGCACACGCGAAGCTGTATGACGCAGAGCGCTCCCGCCTGGTCGCGAGCGCGACCTCGTCGCTTGCTGTCGTGCCGGTACGGGCGTGACGGGCCGGTGCCCTCGGCTGCGTGCGAAACCGGCACGCAACGGGTTTCAGCCGTGTTCGCCGGAACTTCCTACAACCGCTGCAGTGCACCTCGACAAGTGCGCATCAATGCGCCATCAGCGTCCTTTGTCCTTGAAGAGGCCAACAAAGAGATCCCGCATCCACTGGTGTGCCGGATCCGACTCGAAGCGGCGGCTCCAGTGGCCAAGTCAATTCCGCGGCATCGCGAAGCCGAGGCTGAGGGACGGGAACCGCCGGCTTGGTTTCCAACCGGCATCGGGATTCCGAGGCCCAGAAGAAAGACGACGCGATCAAGAAGCAGTGGAGCACGGCAAGGCACAGGCCACTGGCCAGGCTCCAACCGCCGCTCCACGATGATCGTGGTTTTTGCTTCCGGACCCGCTAAAGCGTGCGACGTTGCCTCGCTCCCATGGGCACCGAGTTTTCGCAAAGAAGCCGTTCAACGTCCTCTTGCCAAACTGGCCGCAGCAGCACTCATTGCCACGCAGGAAATTCCGTCGCCGAGGGCAAGATGGGCCTTACTACGGACCTCGCCGCAGCACGGCCCGCTTGACGTCAATACAGCACTACCCTCCTCGGATTGACGCGCCGCGCTTCATCTGGTCGCGTCGACTGGTACATGGAAAACAGCGATCGCCGAACCGTGTGCGCAAGATTACCAAGGCTGCGGACATTTTCGACTAGGACGTTGGACTGGCGAAGATTCTCTAAACTTCGGCACCGCAGGAGTAGCTCAAGGAGCCCGACAGGTTCACGCGAAGACGCTTCCCCTTTTCCTGCCGGGAACACAGTGGGAAGGTGCGCCAGGCCGCGGCCCCGCGGAATCAGTTGGTCACAATCTTGAGACGAGGGATCATGTCCTTGAAGACCTTGTTGTCGCGTGCCATGACGGCCTTGAAGCCCTCGTCGTCGGCATAGACGTACCCGAGGTTCAGCTTCTTCAGGGCGTTCTGGAGTTCCGGTTCCTTCGCAATCTCCGCAACCGAGGTCCTGAGCATCTTCACGACCTCCGGCGGCAGGCCCTTCGGCCCCATGATGCCGCGCCAGGTTCCGATCGACAGGTCAACGTTCTTCTCCTTCATCGTGGGAACGTCCTTGAACTCGTCGAGGCGCTTGTCCGCCATCACCGCCAGGATGCGCAGCTTGCCGGCGGCCACGTGGGCGGCCACCTCTCCGGGGCTGGCAGTCACCGCATCGATCTGACTGCTGAGCAGCGAGAGGATCGACGGCGCGGCGCCCTGGTACGGGATGCGGTTGAACTGCAGCTGGGTCTTCTCTTCGAAGGCAGCGGCGGCGATGTCGTAGATCGACCCGTTGCCGGAGGTGCCCATCGCCATCCTGCCGGGCTCCTTGCGCGCCGCGGCGATGAACTCCTCGATGGTCTTGTAGGGCGAGTCGGCGCGCACGACGATCGACGCCGGATCGGCATTGAGCTGTGCGATCGGCGTGACGTCGGCGTAGGTGCGATTGAAGAGGTTGAGGTGCGGCAGGATCACCATCTCCACCGTGACGACACCCAGCGTGTAGCCATCCGGCTTGGCGTTCATCATGTAGGTCCATCCGATGCCTCCGCTGGCACCGGATTTGTTGACGACGACAACACCTTTCGGAAAGTGCTTCTGCGCCGCGACGCCGAATGCACGCGTCACCGCGTCGGTTCCGCCGCCGGGCTGGAAGGGAACGACCAGCTCGATCGGGCGGCTCGGGTAGTCGGCTGCGAGCGCGAGCCCTGGGGCGAGCGAGGCGGCGGCGAGCGCCATGGAGGCGACGAGGGTGCGGCGGTGAAATTGAATCATGGGTTTGTCTCGGTGGTGATTCGAAGCTTGAAGATCTCGGATCGCGTTCAGCGAACGAACTGGTCGACGTACTCGGCGCCCAGGCCGCAGGCCGTGTAGTGGGCACGGCACATGTCGATCTTGGTGAAGACGTCTTCGTAGCCGGTCTGGCGGCCGAAGGGATCGACATAGATCATGGCGCCCGTGATGTGGAAGAGCGTGATCATCTCGGGCACGTCCTCGGGCACGACCAGCGTATGCGTCTCGCCGGGCGGCTCGAAGACATACGAGCCTTCCTTCGCCTTCCAGTCGTGCTCCAGGTAGTGCCATGCACCGCGCAACACCACGCCATGCACCGGCGCCGGATGGCGATGCCGGCTCAACACGCCGGATTTGCGCACACGCAAGAGGTTGACCCAATAGCCCTGCACGGTATTGAGGCACAGCGGACGGAACCAGACGTTCTCCATCTGCGGCACCCACACGCGCTCATCCTCCGGGACGACTGCGGCGACGACGATCTCGTTCGCGACGCCTTGCGGAAACGGGAGCTGGTAGGGCATGCGAGACATGTCGAGCCCGCCGGCGCGCGAGGGGGCGGCGTCATCCGGAAGCGGTGCCGCAGGAAGGGTCGAAGTGTTCATCGTTGAGGTTCTCGTTGTTGGAAATCAGGCGACGAGATAGCCGCCGTCGACGGGCAGCACGATGCCGGTGACGAAGGCAGCAGAGCTCGAGCAAAGGAACATCACCGGGCCCGCGATGTCCTCGGGCCGGCCCCATCGGCCCATGGGGGTGCGAGATATCACCGCGGCACTGCGCGCAGCGTCGTCCTGCAGCCCCTGGGTCAGCGGCGTGGCAATCCATCCCGGCGCCACCGCGTTGACGCGGACGCCATCGGCTGCCCAGGCGATCGCCAAGCTCTTGGTCAGTTGCGCAATGCCGCCCTTACTGGCGCTGTACGCCGGCACCAGCCCGCCGCCGAAGAAGCTGAGCATCGAGGCGATGTTGACCAGGCTGCCACCACTCGCGGCCAAACGCTGCCGCGTCGCGGCGGCCACTCGCATCGCGCCGTTCAGGTTGATGTCGATCACTTGCCGGAACACCTCGGGGTCATGCTCCTCGCCGCGGCGGATGACACCGGCGGCGTTGACCACGATGTCCAGCGTCGGGCACTTCGCGACCACGCGGTCTATCGAGCTGGCGTCGGTCACGTCCATGGCCTCGAACGCGATCCCGGACGCACCGGGCGGCTCCTTGCCGATCAGGCCGGCGCCGGTGACGGCACAGCCTGCCTCGCGCAGCGCCTCGGCAATCGCGAGGCCGATGCCGCTCGTGCCACCGGCGACCAGCGCGGCCTTCCCACTGAAATCGAACAGCATCGTGCGGGCTTCCTATTTGGCGGCTGAGGCCTTGGCGCGCGCCAGCACCGCATGCGAGTACGGGCCAAGGACCGGCCCGTCGCCCGCCAGCGTGGTGCGCCGGAAAACGCGGCGGTAACGGGCCATGTCGTAGACCTCGGCCTTGTGGAGCGTGGTCCTGTTGTCCCACACGACCAGGTCGCCCTTCTTCCACTTGTGGAAGTAGCAGAACTCGGGTCGCGAGACATGCTCGACCAGTTGGCGATGCAGGGCCTGGCCTTCCTCCAGTGGCATGCCGCTGATCTCGTTGCCCGCGTTGGCGGTCATGAAGAGCGAGCGACGACCATCCGGATGAACGCGCACCAGCGGGTGGCTGACCGGGGGCACGGCGTTCTTCTCGAAGTTGGAGAGCGGCGGCAGCGAAGCGAACATCCGGCGGCCGTGCTCATACGAATGGACCATGTGCAGCGGCTCGATCCTGGTCTTCAAGTCGTCCGGGAGCGCTTCATAGGCCAGCGCCATATTGGAGAAGCCGGTGCGTCCTCCCACGGCGTCGTCGGGCATCACTTCGATGCCATACAGCAGCGAGGCGTATGCGGGCACATAGCGATAGGAGCTGTCGGTATGCCACAGCGCATTGACCTTCTGGAAGATCACGCGATGGTCGGTCTCGGGAAGGTGCTCGCCCTGTGCCGACACATTGGCCACGTTGTAGACGGTCGACGCGGCGACGGTCTTGTTCTCCTCCGGAAAATCTTCCAGCGAACCCCACTGCTCGGTGAAGGCAATCTGCTGCTGCTCGCTCAGCTTCTGGTCCCGAAAGCACAGCACGCCGTAGGTATCCAGTGCATCGCGAAATTCCTGGATCTGCTCAGGATCCATGGGCAGGGAAAGGTCGATTCCGGTGAGTTCGGCGCCCAGCGCCGGGTTGAGCTTCGTGACCACGGGTCGCGCGACGATTTCAGCTTGTTCCATATTTCCTCAGGGTGGACGGTGGACGGAGCGCCCGCCTGCTGCCTTGAAGATCAAGCCATCGCAGGGGTCGGAGAATTCTGGCATATCACTGGCATGCCAACTATATTCCAGTGCAATTGCCCACAATGCCCAGTTGGCAAGCTCGTAAACCCGAGTCCGGCGCCGAAGCCGGCGGCGCGCAAGGCACCCGTCCGAAATTCAGGCGTGTGGCAGCGTCTGCCTCGCGAATTCCACGAGGTGGTCGATCAGGCGATTGGAAGCCTGGGCCGCGCTGGCGGCGTCGCCCGCAGCAACAGCCCGAACGACTTCGACGTGGAATCGGGCGGTGACCGGTAGATGGCGCGGCGCATCGACGTGGAAGAACCAGAAGCGCCTGGAGATCGAATGGAGCCTCGCGACGGTTTCGGCCGCGACGGTGTTGCGCGCGGCGCGCGCGAGCAGCAGGTTGAGTTGAGCGTCGAGGCGCAGGAACTCCTTGATATCGAGAGCCTCTGCCGCTTGTTCGGTCGGCGCCACCAGTGACTGGATCGCCGCCTTATCTGCGCTGCTGCCGCGGCTTGCCGCCGCTGCGGCTAGAAGACGATCCAGCTCGCGTCGCGTTTCGAGAATCTCGAACTGCAGGCGCACATCGACAGGCGTCACCACCACGCCGCGCCGTGGCATGATCTGCACCAGATACTCGCGCGAAAGGCGATGCAATGCCTCGCGGATCGGCGTGGTGCCGATGTCGATCTGCCGGCTCAGGATGGCCTCCGATACAACGGAACCGGGTGCCAGTTCCAGCGTGACGATCATCTCCTCCAGTCGTCGATACGCTTCGCTTGTCAAGGTGTTCTGCGATCCGTCGCTGGAGGGGCTGACCGCCGTGCCGCCTGGATTGATCACGCTGTCCGCAGCGCTCGCCATCTTCATTTCCGCCTTTTGCTTATGCCCAGGATATCGGCAGCATCGTGCGGCCGACCAAGCCGGCGACTATAGCGATGGCAAGCTCGCGTCCGCCCGCCCCCGCGCGCACCGGGGCAAAATCGCCGCCTGTCCGGCACCCTTCGGAGCCGGCTCACCAGAGGAGGCGTGGCAGGTATGAAGAAGGCGGCGACGGCGACAGCCGGCACTGAAGTCATGAAGTCAGCGGTGGCCGTGCAGAGGCGAGTGACGGAGCAGGACGGCGCGGCCGCGACAACGCTCATGCAAGACGCGTATCGGCAGCTGGAGGAGATGATCGTCACAGCGGAGCTCGCGCCGGGCGAGGTGGTGTCAGAAGCGATCCTGAGCCGCCGCATCGGGATCGGCACCACGCCGATCCGCGAGGCATTGCATCGCCTTTCGCGGGAGTATCTGGTGCAGATCATGCCAAGGCGCGGCGTGGTGGTGACGCCTGTCGATGTGGGCCTGCAGTTTCAGGTGCTCGAGACCCGGCGCGAAGTCGACCGCCTGATCGCACGGTCTGCGGCCCAACGTGCAACCGCAGCCGAGCGAGAGGCCATCGCAGCCCTGGCGAAAGCCATCGAGGAAACCGTGGCGCACTCAGATGTGCGGGCCTTCCTGCGGCTCGATGCGCAGCGCAGCCGCTGCGTGGCCTACAGTGCACGCAACTCGGTCGCTGCAGGCATCGCCACGACACTTCATTCGGTCTCGCGCCGATTCTGGTTCTGTCATCTGCATGAGGATCGACAGTTACTCGATACGGCGCGCTTGCATCTGACGGTGGCCAAGGCCGTCGTGCTGGGCGATGCGGAGGCTGCCGGCAAGGCCTCCGACGAGTTGATCGACTACATGCTTGCGTTCGCCAAGGCCACGCTTCCGGGCGCGTCGAACCCGGGGCCTTAGTTCGAGGCACCGGCCTCTCCTCATTTCGCAAACGCTCTCGTCTGAACGAGATGAGCGACCAAGGGTTTGTCCTGACATTTGTGGCATGCCAGTAGTGTTCCAATAATGTTCCACGAGATAAATCGCATCGCAAACACGAAGTGAGACAAGGACCATGGCGCTGAGCATCTACCCCGTTGCATCCAACTTTGTGGCCGAAATCGGCGACGTTGACCTGTCGCGGCCGCTGTCGCTCGAAGACCGGGAAGCGATCAAGGAGGCGTTCTGGAAGTACGCCGTGCTGATCTTTCCGGAGCAGACGATGACGCAACAGCAACACGTCGACTTCGCGACGATCTTCGGCCCACTGGAAACCACCATCCAGAAGCACCGCACCGACGAGGCATTGCGCATTCGCGAAGACATCGCCGATGTCTCCAACCTTGACGCCGACAACAAGGTCTGGGGCGAAACCAGCCGCCAGCGCATGTTCCAGCTGGGCAACCGCCTGTGGCACACAGACAGCACCTTCCGCAAGATCCCTGCCAAGGCGTCGCTGCTGTACGGCCGCACGGTAGCGCCCATCGGGGGCCACACCGAGTTCGCCGATATGCGCGCGGCCTACGATGCACTGCCGGAGACGATGAAGAAGCGCATCGACGGCCTGATCGTGGAGCATTCGATCTTCACCTCGCGCGCCAAGCTGGGCTTCACCGCGTTCTCGGACGAAGAGTTCGCCGCGCTGCCGCCGGTGCCCCAGGTCATGGTGCGCACGATTCCCGAGAACGACCGAAAGTCGCTCTACTTGGCGTCGCACGCCGGCCGCGTGTTCGGCCTGCCCGACGCCGAGGCCGCCGAACTGCTGGAGACGCTGACAGCGCATGCCACGCAGCGGCAGTTTGTCTACACCCACCGCTGGCGCCAGCACGACCTGCTGATCTGGGACAACCGCTGCACCATGCACCGCGGCACGGAGTTCGACGACCTGCGCTGGAAGCGCGACATGCAGCGCGCCACCGTCTCGGAGCCCGCCAACTCATGCGAGATGGCCGGTGTGGCCGTTCCGGTCGAGGCCTGAACGATGGGTGACACCCTTCGCATCCTCGGCGCGCCGGCGCTGTACGTCCAAGGGCCGGACGCGTCCTTGCGTATCGGCGACATCGCTGCAGGACTGGGCCGGAACGTGCTGTTCGTCTCAGACGCCGCCGTCGAGCGCCTGTTCGCGCCGCGCGTGCGGCAAAGCGTCGAAGCCAGTGGGCTCGCGTTCTCGTCCGTCTCGTTCACCGGCGACCTCACGCCCGCCAGTGTGGAACGCATGGCCAGCGCCCAGCAGGCGTGGCAGCCGGAGGTGGTGATCGCCGCGGGTGGCGGCAAGGGTGTGGACGCGGGCAAGGCCGTGGCGTGCGCCCTCGGCACGCCGCTCATCACCTTGCCGACGTCGCCCTCGAATGACGGCCCCACCAGCCGCGTCTTTTTGCTCTACGACGAGCATCACCGTCTGCTGAGCGTCGAAAAGCTGCCGCGCAACCCGGACGCGGTCGTGGTCGACACCGCGATCCTCGCTGCGGCGCCGGTCGACTTGCTGGTCTCGGGCATCGGCGACGCGATCGTCAAGCGCTACGAGGCGGCGCAGTGCATTGGCGCTGCCGGGCTCAACCTGTTCGGCGGCCAGGCGACGCTGCTCGCGGCAAAGCTTGCAGAGACGTGCGACGAGATCGTGCGTCGTCATGCGGTCGCCGGCCTGGCCTCAGCGCGTGCCCGCGCGCCCAACGCGGCCTTCGAGGCGCTCATCGAAGCTTGCATCCTGCTGGCCGGCATCGGCTTCGAGGGCACCGGCTTGTCGGTCGCGCATTCCATGACGCGTGGCCTGACGGCCGTGCCGGAAACTGCAGGCGCCTTGCATGGTCGCCAGGTGGCCTACGCGTTGCTCGTCCAGTTCGTGCTTGAGAAGCGCTCCGATGCCTTCATGGCCGAGCAGTTCGACTTTTACCGCGCCGTGGGTCTGCCCACAGGCTTGCCCGAGCTCGGCCTTGCCGCGCCTTCTGCGCGGCAGTTGTCCACGATTGCCGCGCTCACCCTTACCGCACCGCACATCCGCAACTTCGAACGCCGGCTTTCGGAAGGCGACCTCGTCGAAGCGATGGTGCGTCTCGAGCAGCTCTGCGTCGCAGCGTGAGCCCTGCGCTTTCTGTCCTCGCCCGCCATCAACCTGGAATATATGAGGTACCCATGAACCGGTTCAAGAACACCCGCGCCCTCGTCTCCTCCTGCCTTGCAGCTGCGTGCTTCACGCTGCCGCAATTCAGCGCACATGCCGCCGAAATCACCTGGCGCTTGCAAAGCGTCGCCGGCGCCGGAACGACCGAATACAAAAATCTCGTCGAACGCTTTGCGAAGGAAGTGAATCAACGCACCGGCGGTCGCGTCGAAGTCAAGACTTTTCCGGCCGGCATGCTGATGAGCAGCGCCACTGTCGTCGATGCGGTGAGCAAGGGCACGCTCGATATCGGCCACACTTACCTTGTCTATTTCAGCGGCAAGGAGCCGGCACTCAAGGCGGTGAACGAATGGCCGGCCGAAGTCAATGCGCTTCAGGGCTACAACTGGTTCTACGAGGGCGGCGGCTCGGAGCTGATGCGCAAGATCGTGGCGCGGCACAACATGCACTTCCTCGGCGTTTCGCCCCTGCTGGGCGAGCAGATCTGGTCGAAGAAGCCGATCAAGGGCACCGACGATCTGAAGGGCCTCAAGGTGCGCGCGGCGGGCCTTGCCGCCGACGGCTTTGCCAAGCTCGGCGCTTCTGTCGTCGCCTTGCCCGGCGAGGAGGTCTACACCGCGCTGCAGCGCGGCGTGGTCGACGCCGTCGAGTTCACGACCATGCCGGTGAACTTCGGCCTCGGCTTGCAAGAGGTGGCGAAGTTCATCTCGGTGCCGTCGTACTCGGGTGGGGGCACGTCCGACTGGATCGTGAGCCAGGCCGCGTGGAACAAGGTGCCGGCCGACCTGAAGCCCAAGATCGAAGAGGCGCTGAAGGTCGCCAGCATGGACTACAACACTTCGGCGGTGGCCGAGGAGAAAGAGCTGATGGTCAAGCTCGAGAAGAGCGGCGTCACGCTCGTCAAATGGCCCGATAGCGAGATGCGCAAGATGGAAAACGCGCGCCTGGCCGTCATGAAGGACAAGTATGCTGTCGAATCGAAGGACTACGCTGAGAAGCTCGACTCGCAGCTGAAGTTCCTGGGGAAGCTCGGATACCGCGCGAACTGACGTTGGCCAGACTCCCCCATGCGGCAACTCTGCGACGCGATCGATCGCCTCAACGAATGGGTGGGCCGCCTGGCGGCCCTCTTGATCCTGCCCAGCCTGCTCATCACCATGATCGAGGTGGTTGCACGCTACGCGTTCAACAGCCCGACGGTCTGGGTCAACGAATCGGTGCAGATCCTGTTCGGCTTCTCCTTCCTGCTCGGCGGCGGCTACACGCTGCTGCACGGCGGGCACGTGCGGGTCGACCTGCTGCTGCTCGGCTTAAAGCCGCGCGCCCGCCGCCGGGCCGATGTGATCGGCCTGGTGGTCACGATCTTCTATCTCGCAGTGCTGCTGTGGTTTACCGGCGAACAGGCGCTCGACGCCATCGCCAGCCGCGAGCGCGCGGAGAGTCCGTGGGCGCCCTACATCTTCCCCGTCCTCACCGCCGCGCCGGTGGCCGCCGCACTCATGCTGTTGCAGGCGGTATCGCTGATCGTGCGCGCCTATGTGGATCCGGCACACGCGGTCAAGCCTGACAGCGGCGTCGCCGGCTGACTTTCTCTTCCACTGGGTATCAATCAATGGGTGTCGAACTCCTCACGGTCGTCCTGTTCGGGTCGCTATTCGCGCTCATCTTCCTGGGCGTTCCGCTGGCCTTCGCGCTCGGCAGCGTGGCCGTGGTGGTGGGCTATTTCGAATGGGGGCCGATGGCGCTGCACCTGCTGGCGGGCCATGTGAAGAGCGCCACCTTCAACTACACACTGGTCTCGATTCCGTTCTTCATGTTCATGGCCGGCATCCTCAACAAGGCCGGCGTTGCCAACGACCTGTATCACGCGATTCATGTGCTGTTCGGCCCGCTACGCGGCGGCCTTGCGGTCGGCACCGTGCTGGCTTGCACGATCATCGCGGCGATGAGCGGCGTGAGCGCGGTGGGCGTGCTCGCCATGGGTTCGCTCGCGCTGCCGGCGATGCTCGCGCGCGGTTACGACAAGCACATGTCGATGGGTACCATCCTCGCGGGCGGCGCGCTCGGCCAGCTCATTCCGCCGTCGGTGCTGGGCATCGTCTACAGCGGCCTAGCCAACCTCTCGGTCGGCCAGGTCTTCCTTTCCGGGCTGATGCCGGGCCTGTTGCTCGCCTCGCTTTTCATCGCCTACGTGCTGCTCAAGTGCTGGATCAACCCGGCGGCAGGCCCTGCAATGCCGGCCGAGGAACGCGCCCGCATCACCGGTCGCGAGCGAATCGCAAGCCTGCTGGGCATCGTGCCCGTGGCGCTGCTGGTCCTGGCGGTGCTGGGTGCCATGTTCACGGGCATCGCAGGCCCCACGGAAGCAGCGGCGGTCGGCGCGGTCGGCAGCATGGTGATCGGCTTCGCGCGCCGCAGTCTGCGCTGGGGCGACATCGCAGACGCGGCACGCGAAACCCTGAAGTCGACCTCGATGGTGATCTGGATCGCCATTGCGTCGCTCGTCTTCGTATCGGTCTACGCCGGCATCGGCGGCGACAAGCTGGTGCGCGGCCTGCTCATCGGTACGGACCTTTCGCCCTGGGTGGTGATGACGATCATGATGGTCATCCTATTCCTGCTCGGGATGGTGATGGACCCGATCGGCATCATCTTCCTGACCACGCCGATCTTCCTGCCCATCGTGGTGGCGCTCGGATTCGATCCCCTGTGGTACGGCGGCATGCTGATCATCAATCTTGAGATGTCCTATCTCACGCCGCCGTTCGGCTACAACCTGTTCTACCTGAATTCGGTGGCTCCCAAGGGCATCACGATGAAGGACATCTACAAGTCGTCGCCGCCCTTCATCGCGCTGCAGGGGCTCGGCTTGCTGATCTGCGCCTTTGCGCCGCAGGTCATCACCTGGCTGCCCAAGTACGTGCTCGGCCAGTAGGCGTCCATACCCCCTTCCACAAGAGGTTCGAACCATGGTCTCCCCGATCAACTACATCACGTCGGTCCAATTCGGCTTCGGTGCCATCGACATGCTGCCGCAGGAGTGCGAGCGCATCGGCATCCGGCGTCCCCTGGTCGTCACGGACGCCGGCGTGCGCGCGGCAGGCCTGGTCGATCGCGTGCTTGCACGCCTGGCCGACGCCAGCGCCGTCGCGGTGTTCGATCAAACGCCTTCCAACCCGAACGAAGCGGCGGTACGCGCCGCCGTCGCGCTGTTCCTCGCGCAGCGCTGCGACGGCGTGATCGCGGTAGGTGGCGGCTCTTCGATCGATCTGGCCAAGGGCGTTGCCGTTTGCGGCACGCATGAAGGGCCGCTGAAGAGCTTTGCGATGATCGAAGGCGGCCTCGCAAGGATCACCGCCGCAACGGCGCCTGTCATCGCGATTCCGACCACGGCCGGCACCGGCAGCGAGGTGGGCCGCGGTGCAGTGCTGATCCTCGACGACGGTCGAAAGGTGGCCGTGATCTCGGCGCATGTGGTGCCGAAAGTGGCCATCTGCGACCCCGACCTGACGCTCGACTTGCCGGCAAGGCTCACTGCTGCCACCGGCATGGACGCGATCGCGCACTGCATCGAGACCTTCATGGCCCCGGCCTTCAACCCGCCCGCCGACGGCATTGCGCTGGACGGACTATGGCGCGCGTGGGCGCACATCGAGCGCGCGACACGCGAGCCGCACGATCGCGAAGCGCGCCTGCAAATGATGTCGGCGTCGATGCAGGGCGCGATGGCGTTCCAGAAAGGCCTCGGGTGCGTGCACAGCCTCAGCCATTCGCTCGGCGGCCTCGATCCGAGCCTACATCACGGCATGCTGAATGCCGTGTTCCTGCCCGCCGTCATCGAGTTCAACGAGGCAGCGACCACGGTCAGGAACGAGAACAAGCTCGCCCGCCTGGCTCACGCCATGGGCTTGGCCGATTCGTCTTCCGTCGGCGATGCCATCACTGCGATGAACAGTCGTCTGGGTCTGCCAACGAGGTTGCGCGAAATGAGCGTCAGTGAAGCCATGTTCCCACGCATTGTTGAAGGCGCGCTGCAGGACCATTCGCACATGACCAATCCGCGTCCCGCCGAAGCCAGTGACTACGCACGGATGCTCACTCGTGCAAGGTGACCCATGACAGCGGTCCCTCCCGCTGCCAATCAAAGATCGGCGTAGTAGGACCTTGCAGCACCGGTGCCAGCCGGTCGGCGATCACATGCACGATCGAGCGCTGCGTGTCCGCATCGGTCGAGGCCACCGGCGACGCTTCGCCGATGCCCGTGGTGCCTTCGTCCGTGTGGATGCGCACGATGACATGATTGCCGGCCGCCACCGCGCCGGAGGCGATCGCCATGCTGCGCCGCAGCGGAATGGCGATCGGAATGGTCTCGACGCGCGCGATCTTCATCCTCTACCAGCGCCGATCGACTGTCAGCCTCAAGCGTGAGGCTTCGGAGTGACGCGAGTGTGAAAGGACTAGAGCGGCGCGCCGCGGGTGGCCTGCTCTTGCACATGCCAGGAAAGTTGCTGTCCGATCGGCCTCGCGAGGATCGACGGGTTCGATCGCTTGGTCCGGTCTACGTCCTCCAGGTCCCGAAGCTGGCTGACGACTTCCCTGCACAGATCATCGTCCCGGCCGTACTTGACCTGCAGCTTCGCGGCAAGGACTTCAAGGCTTTGCGAATAGCGGCTCATGCGTGCGCCCTCCTCGATGCCGTTAGCCTAGATGAATTTGGAAGGAGACAAAGCGGCATCGGCAACCGACTGTAAAGGCAGCACCAAGAGCGTTGCCCGGGCCGCCGCCGCGCTTGCTGCGCCCGGAGGAGAACGATTGCTAACCAACTCCCATCGCCCGACGCACTCTGCGTGCGATCAGCTCTGGATCTTCGTCCTCGCCTACCAGCCTAGGCCCGATGGTGCGATCGGCGACCAGGCTCTTCAGGGTTGCGACCCCACCGTCGAGCGCGTCCTCCCAAGTGCCAAATACCTCGGCGCTGCCAAAGAGCACCGTAAAGCCGGTGGGATCGTCGATGCTCTCGATCAGGAGCCAGTGGAAGAGGCCGCGCGCCGATTCCTCCACGGTCACGGCAATCGTTTTGAGAGAGTCAGTCATGAAAAGGAGCTTGCGCTTCAGCCCGGTTGGCCTTCGACCAACTTGGCGAGAAGCCCCCTTGGCCGGCCGCTTCAAGGCGTAGTTTGCAGTTGATCGAGGTCCAACAGAAGATAACTCGCAGATCGTCCTGCCGTCCGATCCCCGTCGTCGCTGACGATGATGATTCGGACCACCCCGTCGATGAGGGCCGGGCTCACCCCTTCGGCGCGCTCCAGGCCCTGAAGACCTGGAACCGTGACACGGCGCGCTGCGCCACCTTGCTGACCATCCCAGCGCCAGAGGGCGAACTGGCCTGGCTCGCGCGATACCGGCCCACTGATGACCAGGTACTCGCCGATGGAGGGGACGTAAGACAACCCACGAATTCCGTGGCCGCCCAGATCCAGCTCGTCGAGATCAGCCGCCACCCGGGGTACCTCATCCGCCTCGAAGATGCCGGACGGATTCTCGATGCTGGCGATGATCGCGCGGCCCTCGTGTAACGGGCTGCGAAAGCCGATCAGCAGTCGTTGCTGGTCCGGGCTGATCTCCAACGCCTCGATATTGAGCCCGCCGCTCGCTTTGACATCCCGGATCTTGGCGGCCGAGGCCAGTTCGGGATGCTTCGCCGTCAGGGCGCGCTTCAATCCGTCGACGACCTTGGGGCCCTCCACCCGACTCCCCTCGATCCGGAACCGGACCAGTCGATCACGGGATTTCTTTTCGTCGCCTTCGTCGTCTCGAGAATGCGATGTGATGGCGTAGACGAAGCCTGCTCGGTCCAGGGCAAGTCCTTCGAGATCCTCCAGTTTCCAGAAGTCACTGAAGATCTGAAACAGTCCGGCAGTGAGTTCGGTACTGTCGACGCTTCCATCGGCGCCGATCACGACCAGACTGAAGGGATGGCTCTTTTCGTCCTCCACCACAAGAAAGCGCCCGTCCGGCAACTGCTGGATCGCCGACGGCTCATAGATGCCGGTCAAGGGCTGGAAAGCGGGAGGTCCTTTGTGCGCCACGGAAGCATTGTCTACCCATGCATCCGCTTTTCCACATCTGGTGGCATCGGGTCGAAGGTCGTCTGCATGCGGCAATCTCCTGAGGTGTCACCCAAGCGAGGATCACTGTTCGTTGGGCGTGAGCAGCAGCAGTAGCCCTTTTCGCGCTGAATCCGCAAGTCCGATTCAGCGCTTGAAAACCTGACGGGTCCTGGCACGGGGGGAACCTGTGCAGCTGATCGGGTTTGGCAATTTCGCCGTGGCGAGCCGTGCCGAGCGCACCGGCCGCAATCCATCGACCGGCGAGCAAGGCATTGAAGGAGGCTGCGCCGCAGCGGCAGGCACAGTTGGGAAGGCTACTCAAGCCTCTTGCACTCAACCCAGCGCCCGCCCCCTCTGGGCTAGGCCCTCTGGCGCTGGCATTCCCGATGACCTGAGGCTGCGGCGCCGGCTTCAGGTCAGCTTCTTCTTTGGACGTCCAGCCTTCAGCGGGGCCAGCGAATCAAGCGCGCCGCGCAGTTGGGCATCGGTGAGCCGTTGAAGCGCGTGCAGCCCGGCGCGCAGCAGCTCGCTCTTCTTGGCGGGGCGTTTGAAACCCAGCGCGCGGTCCTTGAGGACGGCAATCAGGCCGAAGTCCTGCTGGGGCATCGTGAAGCTGTCTCGCACGAGCTTGGCTTTGGTCTTGGCTGCGTCCCGCACGGACTCGGGGGAAGTGGCCTGGACCGACGTCGCCAGTGCCGTGCGGGGAGCAGCAGGCCGCGTGACCTGGGGTGGCGCCACCACGGCCTTCACCGTCTTGGCCTTCAGTGGCCCCGTCTTCTTTGCAGCTGTCTTCTTCGCCGATGCCTTTCGGATGGATGTCACCTTTTTGGGCGCGGCGGCCTTGACGGCGACTTTGGCCGACACTGCCTTCTTGGCCACCGGTGTCCTTTTTGCCGAGGGCTTCGTGGCCACGGGCTTTGCCGGCTTGGCCTTCAGGGGCGCGACCTTCTTGGCGGCCGGCTTCTTGGACGTGGCTACTTTGGGACTGCGCACCGGCGCCTTTTCGGCTGTCGACGTGTCAGGAGCCACCGGCACCGCGGTTGGCGGGTTCGATGGCAGCGCCGTTGCGGCGGAAGTGGTCGACTCTGCCGGTGGCTGGACCGCGGGAGCGATCACTGCCGGGTCGGTTGCGTCGCTGGGCTGGGACGTCATTTCGTTGTTGGTCAAGTTGAAGTCAGTCGAAGCCCGCGATGGATGGCGCGCCCGTGGGTTCAGCGAACATCTTGCGCGACCTGTCGAAGCGGCCAACGTCAGCATCCGTACCTTTCCCCTTGCCTTTCTTGACGCGCATCTGCACTGTCCACCCCAATCGGCCAGCGACTCATGAGCAATTCGGATCCTTCGTCCCCACTCCCGGAACCCGGCCGGATTGCGCGGCGGGTAAAGGCCGCCGATCAGCCCGGGTGGGACCGCTGGCTGCCGGGACTGCGCACGCTGCGCGGCTACCAAGTGGCCTGGTTGCGGCACGACATCGTGGCCGGACTGGTGCTGACCACGATGCTGGTGCCCGTCGGCATCGCCTACGCGCAGGCGTCGGGCGTACCCGGCATCTATGGCCTCTATGCGACCATCGTTCCGCTGCTCGCGTACGCTGTGTTCGGACCCAGTCGGATCCTGGTGCTGGGCCCGGATTCCTCCCTGGCTGCCGTCATTCTCGCCGTCGTCCTTCCACTGTCTGGCGGCGAGCCGCATCGCGCGGTCGCCCTTGCGGGCATGATGGCGATCGTGTCGGGGACCGTGTGCATCCTCGCCGGCGTCGCGCGCCTGGGCTTCGTCACCGAGCTTCTTTCCAAGCCGATTCGCTACGGCTACATGAACGGCATCGCGCTGACGGTGTTGATCAGCCAACTGCCCAAGCTTTTCGGCTTTTCGATCGAGGGCGACGGACCGTTGAGCAACGTATGGGCGATCGCTACGGCGGTGATGGATGGAAAGACCAACTGGACCACGTTCATGGTCGGCGCAGGCACCCTGGCGGTCATCCTGCTGCTCAAGGGCCACAAGCGCTTGCCGGGCATCCTGATCGCCGTGGTGGGAGCGACTGTCGTCGTTGGCGTGTGGGACCTTGCGGCACGCGCTGGGGTGCCGGTCCTCGGCGCCCTCCCACAAGGCCTGCCTGCGTTCACCATCCCGTGGATCACGACCGCCGACATCGTCCCCGTCCTGATCGGCGGTTGCGCCGTCGCTCTCGTCTCGTTTGCAGACACCAGCGTGCTCTCTCGTGTCTATGCGGCGCGCACGCGTACCTATGTCGACCCGAACCAGGAGATGGTGGCGCTCGGCGCCTCCAACCTGGCGGCCGGATTTTTTCAGGGCTTTCCCGTCAGCAGCAGCTCGTCACGCACCCCCGTGGCCGAGGCCGCAGGCGCCAAGACCCAGCTGACCGGAGTCGTCGGCGCGCTGGCTGTCGCCCTGCTGCTGGTGGTGGCGCAGGACCTGCTGAAAAACTTGCCCACCAGCGCATTGGCCGCGGTCGTGATCGCATCGGCTATCGGCCTGATCGAGGTCACCGACCTGCGGCGAATCTATCGTATGCAGCGCTGGGAGTTCTGGCTATCGATCGCCTGTACCGTCGGCGTGTCCGTACTGGGCGCGATCGAGGGCATCGGCCTGGCCATCGTGATTGCGATCATCGAATTCCTGTGGGATGCCTGGCGCCCGTATTCCGCGGTTCTGGGACGCGCCGACGGCGTCAAGGGCTACCACGACATCACGCGCTATCCCGACGCGCGCCTCATCCCGGGCCTGGTCCTGTTTCGCTGGGATGCGCCGCTGTTCTTCGCGAACGCCGAGCTGTTCCACGACCGGGTGCTCGACGCCGTGGCTTCATCGCCTACGCCAGTGCGCTGGCTGGTCGTTGCGGCGGAACCCATCACCAGCGTGGACGTGACCTCAGCCGACATGCTGGCCGAGTTGATCGAAACCTTGCACGCGGCTGGCATTCAGTTGTGCGTTGCCGAGATGAAGGACCCCGTCAAGGACAAGCTGAAGCGGTTCGGGCTCTTTGCGCGGCTTGGGAAAGCGGCGTTCTTTCCAACCATCGGTGCCACCGTCAGCCGATATCTCGAGACGCATCCGGTGGATTGGGTGGACTGGGAGGACGATGGGCGCTGAGTTCAGACTGCGGCCATCTTTCCATGCAGGCGGTTTCCATCCACTTTGTCGCCAGGAGCGGAGATCGCTTCCCTCGGCGCAGCCTCGTGGTCGCGACGCACTGACGGCGCGCCGCGCGCGGCTGTGCTCAGTCGTCGTCCCAGTCGTAGCTTCCTCCGCGATGGTCGCGATCGCGGCCGTGGGCGTGACCCTGATCATGGTCGTTTTGGCCGTGGTGATCGTGCTCATCGTCGTCGTTCGCCAGCGAGAACGGCAGACGAATCTTCAGGAACTCGGTGTTGTCGGACGCCAGCGCGCGTCCGCCGCCATACGGGAAGTTGTTGTCGTTGACGACAAGTAGCGTGCGGGCGTCAAGCACCAGCACGTCCTCGATCGTCGTGTACGGGAACGTGAAGACCCGCTGGCCGTCGGCGTTCAGGTCGAACGGATCGGCGAGGTTCATCAGGTCCACGAGCTCGGTCTTGCGCATCGTGCCGCCATCGGGCACGCCCTGCAGATCGATCAGGAACACCTTCTTGAATGGGGCCGGATTCGGCGAGGTGGCCGTGCTGCCGTTGCGCTCGAGCACGATGAAGCGGCGATCGTCGACCGCGACCATGTCGCCGATGTTGGTGCCGTTCGGATCGAGCGGATAGACGTAGCTGCGACCGGTGTACTGTTCTTTCGCGAGATCGAACTCGTTGATGCGGCGCGTCTTGACGGGGTCGCCGGCCACCAGGCCTTCGAGCAGCGTGTAGAGCTTGGTCTCGCTCTTGTTGATCGCCATGCCTTCGAAGCCGCCCGAGCTCGGCAGGTTTGCCGTCACCTTGCCTGCGATCACGTCCTTGTGCTGCGGCGCGTAGACGCCCGGCAGCGGGATCTCGCTGCGCAGCACGGTGCCGTTCGTGTCGGTCTTGATCAGGTAAGGGCCGAACTCGTCGCCGAACCAGTAGTTGCCCTGGCGGTCGCGGCGGAACGACTCGACGTCGAAGTCAGCGCCGGTGAGCAGGCGGCCAGCGCGGATACTGGGGTCGACCGGCGCGTTGGCCGGATTGTTGTAGTAGTTGGCGTAGTCGGCCTGGATCGGGATCGTCAGCTTGCGCTGCGCATCGTTCAACTGCAGTCGCGTGTGCGCGTCGAACCATGGACGGACCTTGCCGCTGCCCAGGTCGGCCGGCTCGGTCGTGCCGCGGCCGCCCTTGGGCGTGCGCCAGAGGATGTGCAGCGCATAACTGCGCAGCAGTGCGTCGGCCGAGCTCGCCTGCGAGCCGAAGCCATTGTCGACCAGGAACTGGAACACGTCCTTGCGCGGCCCGTCGAGCACGCCCGAAAAGCCCTGAACGGGCTGCTTGCCGACGTACGGCGGCACGTTCGAGCCGTAGGCGTTGGGCGCGGTGAACTGCCCGGACGTCGGGCCGTCGGCGAAGGTGGCGGCCGGCATCTGGGCCCAGCCGATCAGCATCTGCGCCTGAGCGGCACCGGCGGCCAGAAGCAAGGACGCGGCGAGCGGCGTGAGGGCGTGCCGCACAGCGGACTGGATCGAACGCATGTCATTCCTCGGTCGAGTGATTGGAATGCGCGCGATCGTGGCCATGTGTCGTGTCAAGCCGTTGACATGCATGTGATCCTAAGCAGGCTGTGCTGGCCGGCCGCGGCGATCGCGGGCGCGCGCGCCCGCGTTTCCTTTCCGTGTCCCAGGAACACGGCCTTGCCGATACAGCTTCGGCCGCTCCCGCAGTCGCTCAACCTTCTCCTCGATCTCGACGAGAAGTTCGGTGGCCAATCAGCGTTCTCGCGAACGTGAAGCATGGAGGATTGAGCGTACCCTGCGCAGCAGCGCCCGATCCCGCCCGGTGCCCATTTACAATGTTGCACTGCACCATGTTTCCATGGCGACATCCGATTCCCCGGCCCTGGCCTCGTCAGCAAGTCCGGGCCTTGACATCCGGCGATCGCGGCTGCAGCCGCCCGACTAGCCGATTTGGAGCAATCAATGAACCGCCCAGAACCCCCATCGTCCGACGGTGTCAAGCCCTCCCTGTTGCGCCGCATTCCACTGGCGTTCGGCGCCTTGTTCGGTTTGTTGGCGAATGCAGATCTGGCTGCGCGGTATGCCGTGCTGCGCGATGGCGATGTACCGCCACCGGCTCCGACAACGGCTGCCCCGGCTCCGGCACCGTCGGTGCTGAAGGAACCGAGCCCCGACGCCGCGCTGCAACTGCTTGCGCTGCTGCAGCGTGACGCGCGGTTGATCGATTTTGTCGGCGAGGATCTCAGCGGCTATGCAGACGCCCAGATCGGCGCGGCGGCACGCCTGGTGCACGACGGCTGCGCCAAGGTGCTGCGCGAGCATTTCAGTCTCGTGCCGGTGCGCGACGAGGCCGAAGGCGGCCGCGTCACGCTGCAGGCGGGCTTCGACGCCGCGGCGGTCCGCCTGACGGGCAACGTGGTCGGCCAGCCGCCCTTCGCCGGCAGCCTGAGGCACCGCGGCTGGCGCGTCACCGAGGTGCGCTTGCCCAAGCTGGCCGAGCAGCACGACGCGCGGGTGGTGGCGCCCGCGGAGGTCGAGCTGTGAGCGGGCCGCGCTTTGCGATCGGCATCGATCTCGGTACTACGCACAGTGCGCTGGCCTACGTCGACATCGCAGGCAGCGACGGCGAGACCACCGTTCACGGCACACTGCCGATCCCGCAGCTCACCGCGCCCGGCACGATCGAATCGATGCCGCTGCTGCCGTCGTTCCTGTACCTGCCGCATGCCGACGAAATGGCGGATGGCGACCTGGTGCTGCCTTGGCCGGCCGACGGCCAGCATGCCGTCGGCGAGCTGGCGCGCAGCCGCGGCGCGACGACGCCGATCCGGCTGGTGTCGAGCGCCAAGAGCTGGCTTTGCCACCCCGGCGTCGACCGCCGCGCCTCGATCCTGCCGCACGACGCGCCGCCTGAGGTGGCTCGGGTGTCGCCGCTCGACGCCTCGACGCACTACCTGGAACACGTGCGCAACGCCTGGGACCACGCGCACCCCGAGGCGCCGTTCGCGCAGCAGGATGTGACGGTGACGATCCCGGCGTCGTTCGACCCCGCCGCGCGCGAGCTGACGGTCGAAGCCGCCAAGGTCGCCGGCTGCAGTTCGCTGACGCTGCTCGAAGAGCCGCAATCCGCGCTGTACAGCTGGATCGAAGCCAGCGGCGGTGGCTGGCGCAAGCAGGTGCAGCCGGGCGACATCATCCTGGTGATCGACGTGGGCGGCGGCACCAGCGACTTCTCGCTGATCGCCGTGCTCGAACGCGACGGCAACCTCGAATTGCACCGGGTCGCGGTGGGCGAGCACATCCTGCTCGGCGGCGACAACATGGACCTTGCGCTGGCGCACGGGGTCGCCCGCAAGCTGGCCGCTGCCGGCACCACGCTCGATGCGTGGCAGCTGCGCGCGCTGACCTACGCCTGCCGCAGCGCGAAGGAAAGCTTGCTCGGCGATGCCGATGGACCGGGCGGCACCACCGCGCAACCAATCGTCGTGCCCAGCCGCGGCAGCAAGTTGATCGGCGGCTCGATCCGCACCGATCTGACAGCCGACGAAGTCGGCGCGACGATCGTCGACGGTTTCTTCCCGCAGGTCGAGGCCTCGGCGCGGCCGATGAGTCGCGTGCGCGCCGGGCTGGCGCAGCTCGGTCTTCCGTATGCGCAGGATGCGGCCGTCACGCGCCACCTGGCGGCGTTCCTCGGCCGGCAGCTCGGTGCGGTGGCCGAACTGGAGGGCTTCGGCGCCCGCTTCGGCAACGGCGCGGAAGGCGCCAGCTTCCTGCATCCGACCGCGGTGCTGTTCAACGGCGGCGTCTTCAAGTCGGCGCTGCTGGCCGATCGCACGCTGGCGACCGTCAACGGGTGGCTCGCCGCCGAGGGCGCCGCGCCGGCACGGCTGCTGGCCGGCGCCGACCTCGACCTGGCGGTGGCGCGCGGCGCGGCCTACTACGGCTATGTGCGGCACGGCCACGGCGTGCGCATCCGCGGGGGCACCGCGTTCGCTTACTACGTAGGGGTCGAATCGTCGATGCCTGCGGTGCCCGGCATCGAGCCGCCGGTGGAGGCGCTGTGCGTGGCGCCCTTCGGCATGGAAGAAGGTACCGAAGCCGAACTGCCGGCACTCGAACTCGGGCTGGTGGTCGGTGAGCCCGTGCACTTCCGCTTCTTCGCCTCGTCGGTGCGGCGCCAGGACGGCGTTGGCACACTGCTCGGCGCCTGGGCGCCCGACGAGCTGCAGGAACTTGCCCCGATCTCCGCCACCTTGCCACCTGAAGGCCGCAGCCCCGGCGAGGTGGTGCCGGTGCGCCTGCACGCCCGCGTGACGGAAGCCGGCACGCTCGAACTCGAAGCGGTGCCGCGCAGTGGCGGCGAGCGCTGGAAGATCGAATTCGATGTGCGCGGCGAGCGCCAGCAGGACGCGTAGCGCGCCTGAGCCGGTTGCCGGCGGCAGCATGAACGCTGCCTGGACGGTCGGCATCGACCTCGGTACCACGCACACCGTCGTCGCCTACGCGTCGGCGCAAGGCCGCATGGCGGACGACGCCATCCGCTTGTTCGACATCGAGCAGTTGGTCGCGCCCGGCGAAGTGGCGGCGCGGCCGCTGCTGCCGTCGGTGCGCTACCACCCGGCGCCGGGCGAACTGGCGCCGGATGACCTGGCGCTGCCTTGGGCGCCGGCCGGCGCTGGCAACGCAGCCGTGATCGGCAGCCTGGCGCGCCGACTCGGTGCCCAGGTGCCCGGGCGGGTGGTGGCCAGCGCGAAGAGCTGGCTGTCGCATGCCGCAGTCGACCGGCTGGCGCCCATCCTGCCCTGGGGCGCGGCGGCCGATGTGCCGAAGGTCTCCCCGGTGGAGGCCAGCGCGAGCTACCTCGCGCATCTGCGCGCGGCCTGGAACCACCGCCATCCGGCTGCCCTGCTCGAACACCAGGAACTGGTGCTGACGGTGCCCGCCTCGTTCGACGATGCGGCGCGCGCACTGACTGTTGAAGCCGCACGCCACGCTGGCCTGCCCCGCTTGCGTCTGCTCGAAGAACCGCAGGCAGCGCTGTACGACTGGCTGGTTCGCCACCGGCATGCCCTTGCGAAGGAGCTGGCGAGCACGCGGCTGGTGCTGGTGTGCGATGTCGGCGGCGGCACCACCGACCTGAGTTTGGTGCGCGTCGACAGGGATGGCGCCGAGCCACGGCTCGAACGCATCGCGGTCGGCCGCCACCTGATGCTCGGTGGCGACAACATGGACCTGGCGCTCGCGCACTTGGCCGAAGCCAGGCTCGATGCAGCGGCGGACGGGGCTGCAGCGCGCCTGTCGGCCGGCCAGCTGTCCCAACTGGTCGAACGCTGTCGCGCCGCCAAGGAACGGCTCCTTGCCGCCGACGCGCCGGCCAGCGCGCAGGTCACGCTGCTCGGCGCGGGCGCGCGCCTGATCGGCGGCGCACGCTCGGTGATGCTGGGCCGCGATGAGGTCGAGCGCATCGTGGTCGATGGCTTCTTTCCGCAGGTGACGGCCGCCGAACTGCCGCGGCGCGAGCGCGCCAGCGGCTTGGTCGCGTTCGGCCTGCCCTATGCCAGCGACCCGGCGGTGACGCGCCACATCGCCGGCTTTCTGCAGCAGCACGCGTCGGCCGGCTGGCCCGACGCGCTGCTGCTCAACGGCGGCGTGTTCCGCGCCGAGGCGATCGCCGCGCGCCTACACGCGACGCTCGGCGGGTGGCGCGGCGCGCCGCTGCAAACGCTGCACAACGCCGACCCGGACGTCGCGGTCGCGCGCGGCGCGGTTGCCTACGCGCTGGCGCGGCGCGGCTTGGCGCCGAAGATCGGCGGCGGTTCGGCGCGCAGCTACTTTCTGCCGCTCGACGACGGCAAGGGGCGAGGTGTCTGCGTGCTGCCGCACGGCAGCGAAGAAGGCCGCGAGATCCGCCTCGAAGGCCGCAGCTTCGAGTTGCGCGTCGGCGAACCAGTGCGCTTCCACCTCGTTTCGACCACGGCCGGTGCCGCGGGCCAGCCCACGCCGCTGGCCGGCCAGCTGGTCGATCTCGGCGAGCGCGATGTGCAGCCGCTGCCGCCGGTCGCCACCGTCGTGCGGCCCGATGGCGGCACCGCGCGACGCAACATCCCCGTGGAGCTCGCCACGATGCTGACCGAGGTTGGCACGCTCGAAATGCACTGCATCTCCGTCAGTGACCCGACGCAGCGCTGGAAGCTCGAGTTCCAGTTGCGCGCCGATTCAACCGCTCCGGCATCCGCAGGCGCCGGACTGCCGCCGCGCTTTGGCGAGGCGGTCGAATGCATCGAGCGCGTGTTCGGTGCGCGTGACCGCGAGGTCGGACCCAAAGCCGTCAAGCAGTTGCGCACGCAGCTCGAAGCCCTGCTCGGCAGCCGCGAGCGATGGCCGACCGCGTTGCTGCGCCCGATGTTCGACGCGCTGTGGCAGCGCGCGCGTGGCCGCCACCGGTCGGCCGACCACGAACGTCTGTGGCTGAGCCTGGCCGGCTGGTGCCTGCGGCCGGGATTTGGCGACCCGCTCGACGGCTGGCGTATCGAACAGTTGTGGACGATTTTTGAGCTGGGCGTGCAGCACGGCCGCGAGCGCCAGGTCAATGCCGAATGGTGGACACTGTGGCGCCGTGTCGCCGGCGGGTTGGACGAAGCGGCCCAGCAGCGGCTGCTCGACGATTTCGCGATCAACCTGCGCGGCGAAGAGGCGGGCATCCACGTACCTCCGCCGCGGCTCGTCAAGGGGAGCTGGGACGACATGGTGCGCATGGGCGCTTCGCTCGAACGCATTCCGGTCGATCACAAGGTGGAGATCGGCGACTGGCTGGTCGAGCGCCTGCAGAGACCGGGTGCAACAGCCGATCCGCAGGCACGCGACACCTGGACGCTGTGGGCCATCGGCCGCATCGGTTCGCGCGCGCCCCTTTACGGCAGCGCCCACGGCGTGGTGCCGGCCGACGCCGCCGCCGCCTGGCTCGACGCGCTGCTCGCGCTGGACTGGAAACGCGTCGAAGGGGCTGCGGCCGCCGCCGCGAACCTGGCCCGCCTGAGCGGTGATCGCGCGCGCGACCTGACGCTCGACGTGCGTGAGCGTGTCATCACCCGGCTTGAGGCCCATCGGGCTGCGCCGGCCTGGATCGCCCGCGTGCGCGAGGTCGTTACGCTCGACGAAGCCGGCGAACGCGGCGTGTTCGGCGAGGCCTTGCCGCCAGGCCTGAAGCTGATCGCCTGAGCGCCGACGAGAAAAAGGGGGGCCGGTCATTCGATCGGCCCCCCTCATCGGGAACGCGAGGCTCGAAGGGTCAGCCTTCGATTTTTGCGAGCGAGGTTTCCGCCACGGCCCAGCCCGCCAGGGCCGCGAGGTAATCGTACTTTCGGTGCGATTGACACGGTCAAGGTCGAAAAGCCGTTATGAATTAAAGACTTGGGCCATCGGCCCGTCGCGCAAGACATTGCGGCATGCAACCTGTTGATTTGAAAGGCGCTTTCGCGCGCCACCGTGTCATTTAGCAGCGAAAGTACGATTACCCCGGTTCAAAATGTCACGGCTGCCGCGCCCCACGCGACCGCAATGTCGCTGAAAAGCTATCGACGCTTCTAACGCCGGATATAGCCATCTGAAGGTTGATTGCAGTCAGCCTTCGGCTGCCAAAACGTGTGCCCGGCGGCGCAAAAACTCGATTGCTTCGGACTGCGTCTCAAACAGATGCGCGGCTCCCTGACGAGAGGACAACGACGAGCCAAGTTTCATTCGCATGAAGGCACTGGTCGTATAGCGTGTCGCGGTACTGTAATACTGCTCATGCAGTTCTTCGACCATCGCGAAGTACGAATCGCTCAGGGATTCGTCGATCAGAAATCCGTCGTAGTTGGCGACGAGTGCCATCTTGCGACCAGCTTTCTGGTACAGCGCGGCAAGCACCCGGCGCGCGCTATCCACACCGTCCTGGTCCTGGATGACGTGACCCTGAAAGTTGACGAAGAGAATGTTTCGCTCGCCGTCGTAGCTAAGGCGATCGGTCAACTGGAGGTCGATCAAGGCCGCCGACAGCCCCATCGGGCCGGCGCGGTACAGCCGCGCATCCATGCATTTGACTTGCGCGATCAACGGCCGGAAATCCATGTGCGCCAGGATATCCCGTTCGATGTCGATGCCTGGAGCCACCTCGGTCAATTGAAGTCCGCCTGGCTGCAGCGTGAAGACGCAGCGTTCGGTCACGTAGTGTACTGACTGCCTCTTGCTCACGGCCTGAGGCCCGCTGAACGTGATCTGTTCCACCGCCGCGACGAACTTCGGAGCATGGCCTTCGGTCACGATGCGCAGCTTTCCACCTTCAATGACAACTTCGAGGCCGCCCGCCGTGAAGGTGCCCGCGAACACCACACGGCGCGCGTTCTGGCTGATGTTGATGAAGCCGCCGGCGCCCGCCAGCCGCGTTCCGAAGCGGCTGACGTTGACATTGCCGGCGCGATCGATCTGGGCCATGCCGAGACAGGCCAGGTCGAGACCGCCGCCGTCGTAGAAATCGAACTGTTGGTTCTGGTGCAGCAGCGCCTGCGTATTGACTGCAGCGCCGAAATCCAGGCCGCCTTTGGGCATTCCGCCGATGACTCCGGGCTCCGCCGTCAGTGTCAAGTGGTCGAGCACGCGTTCCTCGGCGGCGACGGCGCCCAGAATCTCCGGCATGCCGATGCCGAGGTTGATGACACCGCCCAGCGGCAATTCGAAGGCACAACGGCGCGCGATGAGCTTGCGTTCGTCCAGCGCCGCCACAGCAATCCTGTTAGCAGGGACGCGCATTTCGCCGGAGAAGGCCGCGTTGTAGGAGGTGCCGTAGGTCTGCTGGTGGAGCTCCGGCGACGCGACGACCACGCAGTCGACCATGACGCCCGGCACTACCACGCTGCGCGGGTCGAGCGTACCTGCAGCAGCGATGCGCTCGACCTGGGCGATGACCAGCCCGTTGGCGTTGTGCGCCGCCATGGCGGCTGCCTGCGCGTCGAGCAGCAGTGCTTCGTGCTCCATCGTGATGTTGCCGGCCGGGTCTGCAGTCGTACCGCGGATCAACGCGACATTGACCGGAAACGCCTTGTAGAAAAGCCATTCCTCACCGTCGATCTCCATGACGCGCACGAGCTCTTCCTGCGTGCGCTGGTTGATGCGCCCGCCGCTTTGCCGCGGATCCACAAAGGTGCCGAGCCCGACCTTGCTGAGAGTGCCGGCGCGGTGCGCAGCGGCGTCGCGATAGAGATGCGAGATGGTGCCCAGGGGCAGGTTGTACGCCTCGATCAGGTTGTCGGTGGCCAGCTTGGCCAATTGCGGCACCAGCGCCCAGTGGCCACCGATCGCGCGCCTGATGAGGCCCTCGTAGGCCAGGTGGTTGACGCCGCGCGCCTTGCCATCTCCCGGTGCGGCCGCGAAGACCAGTGTCAGGTCGCGTGGGCTCTGCGTCGTCACGAAGCGTCTTTCCAAGGCGACGATCAGTTCCTCCGGTGTTCCAATACCGACGAAGCCGGAGCAGCTCACGTTATCCCCATCGCGGATGAGCGCGATGGCCTCATCGGCGGTGACGACTTTGTCGCGGTTCATCCCTGTGTTCAATCGAAGACGACGACCTGCCGTATGGCCTTTCCTTCGTGCAGAAGGTCGAAGCCAGTGTTGATGTCATCGAGCGCGATCCGGCCGGTGAGGAGCTTGTCGACCGGCAGGCGCCCCTGCCGGTACAAGCTGATGTAGCGAGGCACGTCACGCGAAGGTACGCACGTTCCGATATAGCTGCCCTTGAGCGTGCGCTCTTCCGCAACGAGATTGACAGCAGCCAACGGCAAGGTCGCAGTCGATGGCGGCAGGCCGGCCGTGACGGTGGTGCCTCCGCGACGCGTGATCCGGTAAGCCAGATCGAGTGCCGGGATCGAACCGGCGAATTCGAAGGCGTACTCGACGCCACCCGCGCTCAGCGCTCGAATCTGCTCGAGCGCGTCGGGTTGCCCGGCATTCACCGTGTGCGTGGCGCCCAGTTCGCTTGCCTGCACCAGCTTGTCGTCCGACAGGTCGATGGCGATGATCTGCCGCGCGCCGGCGGCCTGCGCGCCGATCAACGCGGCAAGGCCGACGCCGCCCAGGCCGACCACCGCGACCGATGCGCCCAACGGCACCTTCGCCGTGTTGACGACCGCGCCGACACCCGTCAAGACGGCGCAGCCGAACAGCGCCGCCTCGTCCAGCGGAACCACGCTGTCGATCTTCACGAGCGAATGACGAGAGACGGTGGCGTATTCGGCAAACACCGAGCAGCCGAGATGATGGTTCAGGGCCTGTCCAACCTGCGAGATGCGCCGTGCGCCCGAAAGCAGCGTGCCCGCACCGTTGGCGGCGGCCCCGGGTTCGCACAAGGCCGGCCGGCCTTCAGCACATGGCGCGCAATGGCCGCAACTGGGCACGAAGACCACGACCACGTGGTCGCCAGCCTTCAGATCGGTGACGCCGTCGCCCAGGCTTTCGACGACGCCGGCGGCTTCGTGGCCCAGCGCCATCGGCATTGGCCGCGGACGATCGCCATTGATGACCGAGAGGTCCGAATGGCACAGGCCCGCGGCGCGCACCTTGATCAGCACTTCACCAGGCCCCGGTGGCGCCAGATCGACCGTCTCGATCGAGAGCGGCCTGGACGTTTCATAGGGTGGCGCGGCGCCCATCTGCCGTAGTACGGCGGCCTTGATCTTCATGAGGATGCTCCGGCTTGCGCGGTTGTCGCCGCGACGCGATTGCGCAGTTCGTCGACCAGCACCCGGGTGTTCTCGGAATAGTCGATCGGTACTGCGATGATCTGCACACCCCCTTCGGAGAAGGCCCCTTCGAGTGCCGGCGCGAGTCCATCGGCAGTCTTCACGCGGCGCCCTTTCGCACCGTACGCCTCTGCATACTTCACGAAATCGGGATTCCCGAAGGTCATGCCCCAGTCGGTGAATTGGTCGACCGACTGCTTCCAGCGGATCATTCCATAGGCGTTGTCCTCGATGATCAGCACCACGAGATCGAGCTCGAGTCGAATGGCTGTCTCGAGCTCCTGCGAGTTCATCATGAAGCCGCCATCGCCGCACACTGCCAATACCCGGCGGCCAGGCTCCAGCAGCGCTGCCACCATGGCTGATGGCAGGCCGGCCCCCATGGTCGCCAGCGCGTTGTCGAGCAACAGAGCGTTGGCTGTGCGCGTGGGGTAGCAGCGAGCGAACCAGATCTTGTACATGCCGTTGTCGAGCGCAACGATGCCGTCGTCGGGCATGACCTGGCGCACGTCGTGGACGATGCGTTGCGGCGTTAACGGAAAGCGCGACTCGGTGGAACGGCTCATGGTGCGTGCCAGGATTCCCTCTCGCTGCGCCAGCAAGGCCCCGGCGTTCGGAAGGCGGCCTTCGACGCGATCAGCCAGCAGGGTCAGGCTCGGTCCGACGTCGCCCACCACCTCGGCATGCGGGAAGTACACCTGCTCGACAGCGGCCGGCATGTAGCCGACGTGGATCACCAGTGGGCCGTCGGGGCCCATGATGAACGGTGGCTTTTCGATGGTGTCGTGGCCGATGGCGAGAATCACATCGGCCCTGTCGATGGCTTCGTGCACGTAGTCGCGCTCCGTCAGCGCGGCGGTACCCATCCAGTACCCGGTCCTGCCTTCGGCGATGCCGCCGCCGGCCACCGTACCCTTGCCCATCTGCGTGTTAAAGAAAGGAATGCCGACGCGGCGTACGAAATCGGCCAGTTGGCCTCGCAGCCGAGGCCGATTGCTCGCAGCGCCGAACATGACGAGGGGCCGCTGAGCCCCCATGAGCATCGCGGCAGCCCGCGAAATGGCCGCTTCGTGCGCCACCGGCAGATCGATCGGATGGACGGGAACGACGTCGACCGCGTCGGCTACCTGCTCGGCGGCCACATCTTCCGGCAATTCGAGATGCACCGGCCCAGGCCGCTCCTCGGCGGCGACCCTGAACGCGTCGCGCACGACACTGGGGATACTTGCGGCACTCACGATCTGCCGCGATGCCTTCGTCAGCGGCTTCATCGTGGCGACGATGTCGACGATCTGGAAGCGCGCCTGCCGCGCCGTCATGATGGCCTTCTGGCCGGTGATCAACACCATCGGCATGGCGCCGAGATGCGCATAGGCCGCGCCCGTGACCAGGTTGAGCGCACCCGGCCCGAGTGTGGCCATGCACACGCCGGGCTGTCCGGTCAGGCGCCCATGCGTCGCAGCCATGAAGGCGGCAGATTGCTCATGCCGCGTGAGCACAAGTTCGATGCTGGACCGTCGCAAGGACTCGACGAGATCGAGGTTTTCCTCGCCGGGCACGGCGAAGATGCGCGTGACGCCCTCGTTCTCCAGCGCTTTGACGAAGAGGTCAGATGCTTTCATGGCAGCCTCCGACTGCGGCGGCAGATCTTCCTAGCGCAAGTCATCGGCGGGTTCGCCAGATCAAACTTCAATCTTTGCAAGTGCACTGGTCGGGCTTTGCGTGACTGTCTCGCCGACTTTCGTGGCGTTGACGGTCAAGGTATCGGACAGTTGCCTCGACGCCATGCTCATGCCTTGGTAAGCCTTGTTCGAAGCATCAACGGCGGATTGCACCAGCGCCACGATCTTCTCGGAGCCAGGTGCGTTCTTGAAAAAGCCGCTCACGGACTCGAGGAGCTTGGCTTGCGCATTGGCAACGCCATCTTCGTAGGCGGCCCGCCGCGCGGCGCTGAATGTGGTGAAGACCTCCTGCACTTGGCGGCCGTACGCCAATGCCTTGAACGGCGCGGCTTGCAGCATCGCAGCCTGGAGCTCGATCAACTGAGCCGGGCTTCGTGTAGAACTGGCGATCCGGCTGTTCTCGTGGCCTTCGGCCATCAAGGTCTTGAGTGTTTGCAGGTTGAGCGCGGCGAGTGTTTCCGCGCCTTCGAAAGCCTTGCCGGCCATGCCGAACAGCGTGTCAAAGGAAGCGTTGGTGCTGGGGGCGAGTGTGGTCATGATGGCTTTCTGTGAGGTTAGGTATGCAAGCCACGATGCGTGTTGCACTGCAGCATGGCCAAGTGTGAGGGAGAGTGGGTGGGACACACAAGCAGAATGCGCTGCGTCGAACCGCATTAGAGGAGCGCACTCAAAGACCGGGTCACCCCAACGAACAACTCATTGAAATAAGTTGTTGCGGACCGCTGCGAATCTGGCTCGCATATCGAAGCCCAGCGCTTCCGTCTGTGCGACATCGCACATAGCGTCGTGCGTCACGAAGGGGCGCAACGCGGCGTGTGACCTTCGTATGCCATCCCGCTCCGGTGGATTCACGCGCGGATGCCACTTCCGAAGCGCGGTTTACCGCCTCGCGTGATCGCTCGCGGATGCGTCGAAACGCCGGAAGTACATGCCTCGCGGCGTGATCAAGGACGTGGTGCACGGCATGGGACGGCGACGCACCGAGAGGGGTCGGCTGCCACGATTCGACCAGCTCGCACGCTGATGAGAACTGCGTCAAGCCTATCCACGGCTGCGTAGCGCCACTGGATGGCTATGCACATGCTGACATGGCGCGTGGCAGTCGCAGAGCTGCGTTCCGACCAGCTCCAACAGCATGTCGGAAGGAGAACTGGCAATGCGAGAAAGCTCCCGAGGCTCGCGCCCCGGGAGTAAATCCACCAAGAGGGGTGGAGGAGACAACCGGTTCAGATTGGTGCGCTGTGCGAGCGAGCACGCTTGAATGCATTTGCCATGCAAGCCGTATGCCATCGTGCAGCGCACGCAGTTCCTCCGATGCTGCATTCCCGCGGAGCACGGACCCTCGTGAGGAATACGCAAAGACGGTGTGCCTGCCTCGCACAGCTTCCAAGGCGCGGTGAGAAGGTAGTCCGTCGGGCATCCCAGAAAGAGGCGCACGCACCCGGCTTGGCTTTTTACATGCCCTGCAGGGAGGCGGCACTCGGCCTGCCCAGGGGACATGCCGTGCGAGTGCAACCCACCGCTGGCTGTTCGACCAGATGGCGCGCCGTGGCAGGGAGCGTGGCCTCGTCAAAGGCGGGGGATCCCGGTGGAATGCCAGCGTCGTTGCTTCGCGTGGAGAAAGGCTTGCCGATTTCTTTCACCCGCAGCGCGAAGTACTACGAGACGACGCGGCGAAATAGTTCCCGCTCTATTCACTCACTATTTGATCCTTTGTTCGCTGCCGGCCGTGGCAGTCGCTGCTGTGTGCGACACCCCGCCGCGTGGCGCCTTAACCAAAGGGAAACTGAAATGAACAAGGATCAAGTCAAAGGCGGCCTAGAAAAGGCCAAGGGAAGCGTGAAGGAAACGGTCGGCAAGGCCGTCGGCAACGAGAAGTTGCAGGCAGAAGGCGCAGCCGACAAGACAGCCGGCGCTGTACAAAAGAAGGTTGGCGACGTCAAGGATGCGGTCAAGACCCTCACTAGAAAGGCGTGACCCTGGGCGGCGCAGGTTTAAAGCGCACGCCCTCCGCGTCGGCGCGCGCCGGCTCGGATGGGTAGTGTCCTCGTGATTTTGCCAGGCGGGGCCAAAGCCGAAATGGCGCCTTGTCGAACGGGTCCGCTTGGGCAAGTAGGTCGCGGACCCAAGACGGACTTCGGGTATCCCTCATGCCCGCATCGCACCATCTCCCGTACAGCTTGGGGCGCCGACCTCACTTGCGGGTGACTGCCGATGGAGTAGCTCACAGCGTCTCGTTGTTCATTGCAGCATCGGGGCAGCATCCCGTCGGCATTTCGGAACGGCGCGCCCATGCCTGGTGGCACAGAGAGTCGCCGGCTTTCCTACCTAAGATCCACGCGTTTTCCTTCATGGCGCACACCTCGCTTGCCGACCATCTCATTTGGAACTGCAACAGAAGGGACATCATGAAGCCGTCCATTTCCCTTGTGTGCCGCGCAGCGCTTGCAGGCTTGATATCCCTGGCGGGCTGCGCATCGGTTCCGCAGCGTGAGGCTCAGTGGATCGATCCAGGCATCGGAACGCAGTCCCGGTTTCTGCGTGGTGAAAAGATCCTCGTTGCTTGTGACGCCTACGACCCAGCCCTTCGACAGATCTGCCAGGACCGGCTGTACCGCGACATCTTGTCAATGGGGGCCAGTCCAGTCACGGCGCCTGCGGGGACCATCCTGCTCAACGACCGGGAACTCGACGGCCAACTGGTCCCGGCGGCGGCCGCGGTCGGTGCGAAAGCCATCTTCATCCTGTCGTTGACGCCAGCGACCACCAGCGCCGGGTCCGGGGCATCGTTGGGCATCGGCGCCTTCAGCTTCGGTGGAGGAGGCGGTGGCGGCGTTGGACTGGGACTCCCGATCGGTGGCAGTCGCCCCGAGACGGGTTTCGCCTGCAACGGTCGGGTGATGGACGTTAGCAGCCAACGCCTGGTTTGGACCGCCACCCTGGTCGCAACACCTTCGCCGGACCTTGAATCCCAAGTGAACAGCCTTTCTCGCTCAATGCTCGACTCCGCGCAGGCGGCCGGCTTGTTCTGACAACGGACAAGTGAACGGACCTCTGCCCGGTCCAGGTCGGTTTCCCGGACTCGGGCGATGTCTGGGTGGCGATCGCATGAACGCCAACCGTTGCCCGCATGGCGTCATTTCTCGGGAAACATGAATTTCGAGTGGCAGACCCTGCATTGAACAAGGCCGAACTGGCCGAAGCCAGCCCGTGGCTCAAGGCAGGACACCTTTCCCGCAAGAATGCATTCAGGACAAGGCAGCAGGCTGCCGGATCGCTTCACCGCGCTGGACCAAGCAGTCTCCCAATCACTGATCACCGCCGGCGGAACGCGTTTCGCCCTCAGATGGCTCAGCAGTTCGTGGTGCATGCCTTCGAGTGCCATGTCCGTCCCCTTCGCATTTAGGGGCGCCTGCGCAGCGCAACGCCCCTTTGTTGTCCGGCTCGATGGTGCGCGTCGTGCCAGGCCAATGCAAGGCCGAGATGCCAGCGTTGGCAGGTCGGCCTGCATCGCCTTGAGGCCGCGGCTGGGGCCAAACTCGTCCAGCTGCTGGCCGTGCAGGCGACAGAGTACGCGCCCCTCTTGAATCCTCCGAATCTGCTCCTAATTCCTCTCACGGAAGCGCCGGAGGCGTCTCCGACGCTCCGTCTGGTCCAACCGTATGGAGGTTTTCGCCATGTATCGATCCTTGTTCCCGCGCGATCTGTTCGCCGAGATGGATCGCCTGCAACGCGAAATGCAGCAGGCCTTCGATCTGTCTCCAAGCATCCGGGGTCTCGGCCGCGGCGGTTTTCCCGCCCTGAACGTCGGGGGCACGCCGCAGACGGTCGAGATCTACGCCTTCGCCCCTGGCCTCGATCCAGCCACGATCGACGTCCAGCTCGACCGCGGCCTGCTGACCGTGGCCGGCGAGCGCGCCTCGAAGCTGCCGTCACAGGAGGACTCGAAGTCCGCCGTCCACATCAACGAGCGCTTCGCAGGCAGCTTTCGCCGCATGCTGACGCTGCCCGACGACGCCGACCCGGATGCGATCGCGGCCGACTACCGCGACGGCATCCTGCACATCACGGTCCAGCGGCGCGCGTCGGCCCAGCCCCGCCGTATCACGATCCAATGAAAGGAGCAGCGACATGAACGACGTTGACACTGTCCGCTCGACTTCTCCCTCCACCGTTGCCCGCAAGGACAGGGCGGGCTACGGCGAGGCGGCGCTGACGCCGCCCGTCGACGTGGTGGAGGATGGCACCGGCATCACGCTGTATGCCGACCTTCCCGGCGTTTCGAAGGACCAGCTTCACCTCCAGGTGGAGTCCGACACACTCACCATCGATGCCGACTCGAACCTGCAGGTGCCCGAGGGGCTGCAGTCGAGCCACACGGAGGTCGGCCTCGCGCACTTCCATCGCGTCTTCACCTTGAGCAAGGAGCTCGACACCGAGAAGGTCTCGGCCGAGCTGGCACAGGGCGTGCTGACATTGCGCATCCCGAAGGTGGCGCAGGCACAGCCGCGGCGCATCAACGTCGAGGTGGGCTGAAGCCAGCTTGACCCTCCGGCCGGCGCGGTCGGCCCGGAGGGTGTCTCCACGCGAAAGCGTACGCTTTCGCGTGGGTTCGATGCAGCCTCTGAAGACCTGAACCGAGGAAGAAGCGATGAACGATGACGGCGAAGTCAGGCGCTTCGTCTACGAGGCGACGGATTTCCCCAATCTGCCCTAGGCGGTGCTGCGCTTCCGCACAGGCCCAGGCCACGACCGGCGGCAAGCCGGTGGTCCCGGTTGTCGCCGACACACACGTTTGACGAGAGCGAGCCATCGGTCAAAGCCGTGACAGCAGCTCGCGCTTTTTTGCCTGGAACTCTGGGTCGGACAGGATGCCACGATCGCGTAGGGAGGCCATGCGGTCGATGGCGTCGAGAATCTGCGCCGCGTCCGTAGCGCGCCCCTGCGCGGTGGAAGAGGAGGCTGCGGCAGGCTCTGCAGGCGCGTCGGGGCGCGCATCCCCGGAAAGGCCCTGCGGCGTTTCGCCTTCAAGCGGCACACGCTTCAGTCTTGCGAGGTCCACTGTGCCGTGCTGGCTGGTGAAGCTCAGCGAATGCAGATCGCCCTGCTGCTGGGCAACGCTCCCGATGACATGATCGCCTGTGTCGTAGATCTCCACGCGGCCTCCGCGTTCGATGGCCAGGCGCCGCTGACTGGGGAACCACGCATAGCGCAGATCATTCTGCGCGCCGCTGCTGGCGGGTCCTTTAAGCTCGGCCGGCCACCACGAACCGCGCGCCGAGACGATGCTTGCCGCCGGGTGGGTGTCCTTGATGGCGTCTGGCTGCTCCGCCAGCAGCTCGGTCAGCTCGGTGCACAAAGAGCTGACCCGCGCCTTCAGTGTGTGGTCGAACATGTCGCCGACCATGACCATGCCGCCTTGCATCCATTGGCCAGGACCGCCGAACTCGGGGTGCTGGAACTGGGCCATGCGGCCGTAGCCGGCGGCGACGGCGTCCCACATGACCGCGCTGGCTTCCGGCCCGAAGCCGTGCCTGGCACCCGCCTCGACGACACGGCGCAAGCCTTCTCGGTCCGGCGCCGCGGGTTCGCCCCGCGGTCCAGGCGTAGAGGTGGAGCCTTGGCGCTGGTGCTGCATGACGAATAGCCTACGAGCAGGTCAACAGGCTGCGGTGAGTCTTTTGCGAATGTCAGCGTCGGTTCCTGCCCGACGCGTGTCTGTCACTTGAGCAATCCGCTCTGCCCGTTCGCATGCCCGTCCGGTGCCACCGTTTCGGCAGAACCTTCAGGTCCACAGGTTGGACGGAGAGAAGGCCCAACACGTGCGCGCTGGGCCAAGGTTCCGTCGCTACAGTTGTGCATCGCAACGGGAAAGGGGGTGCTCAATCAGAGGCCGTAGTACTTGTCCACGGTGGACCGATACGTGTCATCGTAGTCCGGCACGTCATCGCTGCCATATCGCGGCGCCCCCTCGAGTTGGGACTTTTCCAAGGGGACAACATAACCATCCTGCGAGGTGTCGTACTTCAGCATGTTCCAGGGGATTGGATAACGGTCGGTCCCCATTCCCAGGAAGCCGCCGAACTCCATGACGGCATAGCGGACCTGCCCCGATACCTTGTCGATCATCAAGTCATCGATCGAGCCGAGCTTGTCGCCCGCAGGGTTGTAGACGGCTGTTCCTTCGACGCGATCGGAAGAAATGACGGCGCTTGTGGAGGTGGTTGCCATGAGAAAACTCCGTGATCGACCGGCACTGCTGGTGGCGCCGGCCTTGAGACAAAGCCCAGCGTGGACACTGTCGCGCCGCGCTTCCCAGGCGTGGATCGGCGGCTGGACACTCCTTGTGTAGGTGGAGGCGCGCCAGTTGATCGCCCGCCCGCGCCTGGTGGACGTCCCACCTGCATGCGCCAGCCCCGGGCCCCATAGCAAGGAGTTCGGATCAGACGACGCGTTCACCTAGGCGCGGACGACGGCTATCCGAACATCCTCGCCCATATCGCCCAAATGCGTCGGGCGCGGTCTTCGAAGAGGTATGAGCAGCGCACATCCTGGCGCCCATGGGGACGCCGTCGTCGTTTCTCACGCGAAAGGCCGGCAGAAGACCAGGATGGAGTTGGGCGGCAGCGTGAGCTCGGCCGAGTGGTCGAACTCGTGCATCGATTCCGGGCTCGCCTCGACGGCGCCGGCATTGCCGACGACCTGCGGGTTGACCCAGTGGTCGTAGACGTCGCTGTTGAAGGCTTCGAGCCAGCGCCCACCGGACGGGAAGCCCACGCGGTAGTTGTACCGGGGCTGGTCGGCCAGGCTGACGACCACCACGACATCCTCTCCCGCCCCAGGGACCCAACGGTGAAAGGCAAGGAAGCGGTTGCCGTCGTGGGCATTGATCACGCGAAAGCCGTTGGCGCGCAGCGCCGGCAGGCGCCAGCGCAGCCGGATCAGCTCGCGGGTGCAGCGCAGGAAGTCCCGCATGGCGGGGTCCGGTGCCTCGAGTCCGGGCCAGAACAGACGCAGCTCGGGGTGGTGCTTCAGGTCATCGGACCACTGCTTGTCCTCGAGGAATTCCTGGCCCATGAACATCATCGGGATGCCGGGTGAGGTCAGTGTCAGCCCCATGGCCACGCGGCTGCGCGAACGGGCAAGCCACGAGCGGGGATTGGACGGATCCGCCAGCGTCGGGATGCGCGGTTCGCGCCCTTTGGACGCATCCGGATCGCGCAGCACGACGTCGTGGTTCTCGGGACCCTGGACAAAGCGCCAAGCCTCGCCGAACCCCGGGGCCCAAAGGCTGTCGGCGACCCGCTGCATGGGCAGCGGACCGGTGTCGGAGAAGCTCGCCGCCCGCAAGACGTCCCGCACGGCGATGCGCAGCGTGTTGCTCAGCGTCGTGTCGAAGCCGGCACCATCCTCGTTGACAGGGCGTACGACCCACGGGGTCAGGTCCCAGTATTCCGCAAGCTGCAGCGCGCCGGGACGAAGGTAGCGCACGGTCGAGGTCAGGTCCTGGCAGAAGCGCCGGCCGTGCGGCCAGCCATCGCGGTCGATCACGCTGACCTGGTCGTAGCGCAGGCCGTCGATGCGGTACTCCTGGATCAGGAAGCAGGCATTGCGGATCAGGAAATCGCACACTTGGGGCTTGGAGAAATCGAACACGCGCCCCCCCGCGTGCTCGCCCAGCCCGAAGTAGAGGGAATTCTCGAACCGCTCGGGTGGCAGCTGCCCGTGCTGCCGGTCGAAGAAGTACAGGCTCTGATCGCCGAAGTCGCCGCCTGCATGGTTGTAGACCACATCGAAGATCACGGCGATCCCATGCACGTGCGCCAGATCCACCAGCGCCTTCAGCTGGTTCATCTCGCCCTTCAGGTCCGCCTCGCCATACGGCGACAAGCCCCTCGACGCAAGCATCGCATTGATCGATGCGACATAGGCGGGCAGTTCGGCGTCCGGCACTGCGAAGTCCGCTTCCGGCGAGAAGTAGTCCAACCCGTTGTAGCCGAGGCTGAAGGTGGTGGGGAACTCCTGGATGGGCAGGAGCTGCAGCGCGGTGACCCCGAGGTCGGCAAGATAGGGGAGCCGGGCCGCGACGTCGAGAAAGGTGCCGCCCCCGGGCGGCCAGCGCGGCGTCGAGAACACGCCGACGTGCAGTTGGTAGATGACGAAGTTCTCGAAGCGGGGCGTGACGAAGCCCGTGTCGTGCCAGGGAAAGTCGGGCCGCCGCAGGATGCAGTTGCCAGAGCCCCAGTCGAGCTCGCGCGCATACGGGTCCCGCTTCCAGCCGCCGCCGGCGTCACCGACCACCCAGAACTTGTAGGCCTGGCGGTCGTGTGCGCCCCGCACGAAACCCCACCAGTAGCCACCTGCTGCCAGCAGGCGAGTCCCGGGCGCAGGACTCCACCCTGTGAAGTCGCTCAGCACGTGCACTTCGTGCGCGTTCGGCGCCCACACGCGAAACGTTGCCCCCGCCGCCAAGAGGGTAGCGCCCATGGGCGTGTCCGGCCCCAGGTGTTCTTGCGTGACGTTGCCCATGTCAGTCGCGGCCGTCGAACACAAACGGCCGGCCGGTTTCTTCCTGGCGGTCGATCAGGCCGTCCTTCTGCGCGACCGTGGCTCCCATGGCAATTCCTTCCGGTAGTCTGTACGCGGACGTCCATCGAACTCACGAAAACGTCCCATCGTGCGAAGCGCAGGTGGGGGCGTCAACTTCCTTCTGGAGGAGCATTGGTGCCTCTTTACATTGCAGCACGTGCGCCGCATGTGCGCGATACACGGCAGGTCGATACTGAACTCGTTATCCACAATGAGGAATTCAGCATGACCATCCGTTCCAAGACCATCGCCGTGATCGCCGCCACGCTGGCACTCTCGAGCGTGGGCAGCGCATTTGCGCAAGACCGCAACCATGGTCCGGGCCGCGATGGACGCGACGGCCGATATGAGCAGCGCGACCAACGCCACGACGGCCGTCATGACAACAGTCGCGGGAACGACGACCGCAACGACTACCGCGACGGCCGTCAGTATGACCGCCGCGGTTATCCGCAGCCGCATGCCGAATGGAAGCGTGGGGGCCGCGTGCCGACTGACTATCGCGGCCGCAACTATGTCGTGAACGACTACCGCGCCTACCACCTGAACGCGCCGCCGCGCGGCTATCAGTGGATCGGCGTCGGCGGTGACTACGTTATGGCCGCGATCGCCACCGGGATCATCGCCCAGATCATCGTCGGACAGTGAGCGTCAAAGCGCAGCAGCCGTCTGGCGCCGACGGCCGGCCGGTCGCCGAGTTTTCCGACTCGTCCTGCGAGACGCTGTGGCGAGGACGAGATCTTCCTCGCCGACCGCACCCGCGGCCTGCACGGCACAGACCCGGCTCGTGGTCTTCTCCTGGCTGTCGAGGCCAATGGTGCCCTTTATCCGGGGCCTGTAAGCCGTCCCTCACGCTTGATCTTCTTGAGGCGGCCGACCACCTCCTCCACATTGAGTGGCGGCGGCTCAATGGTGGAAACGTCCGCCGCGGCCAATGGGCGGATGACCTGGAAGACCCAGACGAGCGCCTCGGCGTCGTCTTCCATCGAAGTGCTGTAAGCGCGGCCTTCGTCATCGATCAGGATCTCCATGTCCTCGATGTACCGTGTCGCCCCACTGGCGAGGTCGACGTAAGGTTTGAGCAGCGCGTCCGGGCTCGCGTCGAGCATTTTGCTCACAACCCGGTGGCCGTTGCAATGGATGGTGTCGGCGGTCTCCAGCGCCTTGAATAGGGTGGTTCTGAAACTCATGGGAGGCATTGTCCCTGTTGCCCAATGATTCCGTGCGGAGATGATCTCGCGGCGCTTGCTCGGAAAGACCCATCTTGTCTGCGCCCCGACGTGCGGATGGGTGGCCGCCCGCAGGCTGCCGGACGAAAGTCTCAGCGCTCATCCCCTCGAGGAGCGCGGCCTGAGCCTCATTGCTTCACACCGAGGGACTCCGCCCTGTGCGCGAGCTCCATCGACCGGGCCCGCAAGAGCGTCTGCAGCCCTAGGATTGACCCCGCACTCAACGAGCGCGTTGATTGTCACCGGTGGTGACGCTGGCGTCGCTGAACGTGCGGGACCTGGAAGCGTTCCAGGCGGCACGCTTCGGCATGAAGAGCGCGGACCTGTCGCTCTCCCCTCGTCATGCGCTGCGTCTCCTGCGGCTGATCGACCGGGTGTCTCGCCATCACGCCGCGGACACCGGCATCCAGGCGAATACCGCGGCGGCCGACTGGATCGCAGCGCAGCCGCAGGTTCGATATGCCGAGGCCAAGCATGCCGACCCGCTGCCCGAGCACCTGTCCGTATCGGAAGCGAAGCACCTGATCGCCTTCCTGTCGAACGCGCGCCCTCGTCCCGCAGCGGCGGGGTCGCGCCGCGACGATCACAAGGCCTTCACCTGGCAGGAACTCCGCAATCGCGTGGCGGTTTCATTGCAATTGGGAGCGGGACTTGCGCCCGGTGATGTGCGGGTGCTCACCGTTCATTCACCGACAACGCAGGGCGGGCGCACGCGTGAGCGCCCCTGGAAAGTCGCTGTTCCGGGCAATGGCAATTTGCCGGCCCGAGAGACGCCTATCGCACCCTGGGCGGGCGAGTTGCTGCAGCATTGGCTGCAGGTGCGCGCCGAAATGGAGATTGCGGGCGACTATCTCTTTCCCTCGACGCGATCGGGCAAGCCCTGGAGCAAGGAAGCCCAGTACAAGGCAGCCAAGCAAGTGTTCGAGGAAGCTGGCCTCGATGGCACCGAGGGCGGCTCATTTCGATTGCGCCATACCTTTGCGCTTCGCCAGCTGCGCAGAGGTACGGATGCAGTGCAGGTCTCACGCTGGCTCGGAGTCGAACCCGAAGCGATGGCCAAGTATCGGCGGGTGGTTACGAGCCCCGAACAGGTGATTTAGCACTCATTCAGTACATCCTTCCTGGGCGGTTCAGCCACATTCATTGAAGCAGCCAGCGGTAAATCTCGGATGACTGAATGGAGATGAGTGAACGATCCCAATTTGGCAGTTAAGCTCTGGGTTCTCTATTTTCAATGGAATTTGAAATGGCCCAGACTTACAGCCAGATTCAGAAGCAGATCGAGATATTGCAGCGTCAGGCCAATGCGCTTCGAAATAGCGAGGTCAAAGGGGTCGTCGACCGTATCAAAGTCGCCATTGCGCACTACGGCCTGACGGCTGCACAACTGGGACTTGGCCCAGGCCAAACGGCTGCGCGGCCCAAGAAAGCACTGGACTCCTCAGCCAAGCCCGGTGCGAAGTTCAGCGATGGTAACGGCAATGTCTGGTCCGGTCGGGGACCGCGCCCTCTCTGGCTTCGCAACGCTCTGACCGCCGGTCGGTCCATCGACGAGTTCCGAGTGGGATCGGCCAAGAAGCAGAAAGCCTCCTCCGCCCGGCCGGAGTCCGGCGAAACTGCTGCGCCAAGTGTCCTCCGCGCCCGCAAGAAGGCGAAGCGCACTGCGAAGACCAGCTACAAGGATGACGCGGGCAATTCCTGGAGCGGTTTTGGGCCCAAGCCCAGATGGCTGAAGGCCGCACTGGAAGCCGGAAAGTCATTGGAAGACTTCGCTAAATAGATCCGGCGTCGAGCCCTCAGCACAAGGGCACGACAGCGCTGGGTACTCCCGGGCCCGCGTCAATGGACGGGCCCGATCAACAGTACTGTCCAGCCACGCCGCGGTCGACGTCGGCCTGATCTGTCCCGGCGATAAGCGCCACCGCAACGGGGTCGAGCTGCCTGCCGGTCGTCGAGATGGCAGCCATCGTCGGCGACGGCGACTCCGCCGCCGGGTGTCCGGAGGGCACCGTAGGCACCCACATCCGGCCTGAGCTCGCGCAGCAGGAGAGCGCTCGGACTACGCTGGCGCGTTGACGGCATCCTTCAATGCCTTGCCTGCCGTGAATTTCGGCGCCTTGCTCGCTTTGATGGTCATTGGCTCGCCGGTCGATGGATTTCGGCCGGTGCGCTCGGCACGGCTCGCGACGGTGAAATTGCCAAACCCGATCAGCTGCACGGCTTCCCCGCGCGCCAGGGTCCGCGCCAGGTTTTCGAGTGCCGAATCGAGGACGCGCCCAGCATCGGCCTTGCTGAGATGGGTGTCCGCAGCGATTGCGGCGATAAGTTCGCTTTTGTTCAAAGTGGATTTCCTTTAGAAAACATGATGAGCAGGATCGCCATAGAAGCGCGTCGGAGGCAGGCGGAGATCAACGTGCCTGAATGCGGCAGGAGACAGTAGGGACGCGCAACTTCGATCTCCTCCTCGCGCATTGATTTCGCCAAGATACCGGCGCCCGTCCCAACCTCCTTCGGAGGCATCTTCTCCAGCGATTTTGTCTCGGCCTTGAAATCATCGGCCTCTGTCGCCAACGCCTGCGGTTTGCGAAGGTGAGCGTGAGGCTCCATTCTGATGGAGCGAGGCAGTACCACGCGAGCGACTCCGAATGGGTTCGTCCTGCCCCAGCCGAAGGCAGCAAAAGGGTTCTGGCCCCGGCAGTGCCTTCTGACAGCCAATCCGGGGTCGCCCCCTCATCTCCCTGGCACGCAACCTGCTCGGGTATACCCGATTGTCGATTGTCGAACAATCTAACAAGATCCGCCCATCATGAACCGAGGCCCCATGACACATCCGATCCTTCGCATCAGCGGCTTGCACAAGTGGTTTGGCGATCACCATGTCCTCAAGGGAATCGACTTCGACGTCCAGCCCGGGGATCGCGTCGCCATCCTGGGGTCCAGCGGTTCCGGCAAGAGCACCTTTCTGCGCTGCCTGAACTTCATGGAACTGCCGACCACGGGTCGCGTTGAACTCAAGGGGAAGCTCATCGGCAAGCCCACCGGTAAGCACCCGAAGGGCGAAGGCATGAGTTACTCGCAAGGCGAGCTCTCGGAGCTGCGCAAGGAGGTGGGCATGGTCTTTCAGCAGTTCAATCTGTTCCCGCACATGACGGTCGTCGGCAACGTGATGGAGGGCCTCGTGACCGTGCTCGGTGTCGGTTCCAAGGAGGCGCGAGAGCGGTCCATGGCCCAGCTCGAGAAGGTCGACATGGCCGACAAGGCCAACGCCTACCCGGCGCGGCTGTCGGGTGGCCAGCAGCAGCGTGTTGCCATCGCCCGTGCCTTGGCGATGGAGCCGGAGGTCTTGCTGTTCGACGAGCCCACCTCGTCCCTCGATCCCGAACTGGTCGGCGAGGTGCTGAACGTCATCAAGGACCTGGCCCAAGAGGGCCGCACCATGCTCCTGGTCACCCATGAACTGGGGTTCGCCTACCACTACGCCAACAAGGTTCTGTTCCTGGCTGATGGCCAGTTCTACGAGACCGGGACGCCCGACGAGGTGCTCAAGCACCCGAAGAAGGAGCACACCCAACGCTTTCTCGAGCGGTTCACGGCCTTCAGCTTCTGATCCGACCCCTCATCCCATTGAAGCCCACCATGCAACTCTCCCCACAAGCATCCAAGACCAGTTCGCAGGCGTACCAGGCCGACGACCGCAACGAGAGGGTCCTCGTCTACGTCAATGGCGATTTCGTTCCCCGGTCTGAAGCGCGCGTGTCCGTCTTCGATGCCGGGTACGTCTGCGGCGACGGGGTCTGGGAGGGCGTTCGTCTCGTGAACGGCCAGGTCGTCTCCTTCGATGCGCACGTCGACCGCCTGTTCGAGGGCGCCAATGCCATCGCCATGGACATCGGCCTGCGCAAGCAGGAGGTCAAGGACGTCATCCTGAAGACCTTCGAGGTCAACAAGATGCAGGACGGCGCGCACGCGCGCCTGATGGTGACCCGCGGAGTGAAGAAGACACCCAATCAGGATCCGCGCTTCATCCTGGGCAAGGCGACCGTCGTCTGCGTCGCCGAACACAAGGTGGTCGATGCCGAAGCCAAGCAGCGCGGGCTCACGCTGCACACCTCCACCATCCGATGCAGCACCCCGGACGTGTTCGACCTGCGGCTGAACTCCCACAGCCGGCTGAACTTCATTCAGGCGCTGATTCAAGCCATCAACGTCGGCGCGGACGAGGCCCTGATGCTCGACACGAATGGCTTTGTCTCCAGCTGCAACTCCACGAACTTCTTCGTCGTGCGCGACGGGGCGCTGTGGACCTCGTCGGGTCGCTACTGCTTCAACGGGATCACGCGCGCAACGGTCTTGCGTCTGGCGCGCGAAGCCGGCCTCGCTGTCCACGAGGGCGACTACACGCTGGCTGAGGTCTACGCGGCCGACGAAGCGTTCGTCACGGGAACCCTTGGCGGCATCACGCCGGTGTCGGTGATCGACGGGCGCAAGTTGCCCGGTGCCGGAATGGGCCCGTTGACGCAACGCCTGGCAGATCTCTACCGGCAATACATCGCAGCCCCCCAGAAGGCCGCCACCTGAGCTTCCCCCTTCATCTCGACATTTTTAGGAGCTACGAATGAAAGTCCTGTCCCGCTTTGCGGCTCTTCGCCGCGGATTCCTTGTCGGCCTGGCCTGCATGGGCCTGCTGGCCGGCACCTCGTCCCACGCGCAGACGCTGCAGAAGGTCAAGCAGACCGGGGAGCTGCGCATCGGGGTGGCGTCCGGCGACCCGTGGTACTACCGGGATCCCGTCTCAGGCCAGTGGTCCGGCGTGGGCGTGCTCGTGGGCGAGCAGATTGCGAAGAACCTTGGCGTGAAGATGGTGCCGGTCGAGACCACGTGGGGCAACAGCGTTGCAGGCCTGCAGTCCGGCCAGATCGATGTCATGTTCGTTCTGGACGCGACCGAGGAACGCAAGCGGGCCATCGACTTCCCCACCACGCCCCTGCTGTGGTACGCGCAGGGCATCCTGGCCAAGGAGGGTCTGGTCGCCAAGAACTGGGAAGACCTGAACAAGCCCAACGTCCGTGTGGGCGTGGCACTGGGAACGGCGACCGACCGCGACCTCACCAAGCGTCTGCCAAGCGCCAAGATCGAACGCTTCACCAACACCGACGAGACCGTGGCAGCGTTCAACGCGGGCCGGGTGGATGCGATCGGCTTCTACCACTCGGTGCTGGTGATCGCCTACTCGAAGATCAAGAAGGGCAGCGTGCAGATTCCCCAGCCCGTGGTGGCCATTCCCACCAGCGCCGGCGTGCGCCGTGAGCAGGACCCGTCCTTCCGCGACATGCTCGACGAGCAGTTCAAGAAGATGTACGCGTCGGGCCAGACCCAGGCGCTGTACGCGCAGTACCTCAAGACCAAGGGACTCGATCCGGACAAGCTGCCCGGCGTCACCAAGGAAACCCTCGAAAGGTAATCGAGCGCGACAACGGCGGTCGACATGAACTACGACTGGGATTTCGGCGCGGTCTGGGCCTATCGCCAGATGCTGCTGGAGGGGGCGCTGGGCACGTTGAGGATCGCCGTGGTGGCGATCCTCATGGGCGTCGTCATCGGGGCGCTGCTGGCCACGATGCGGCTGTCGAAGCTGCGCTGGCTGGCGTATCCGGCCCTCTGGTTCACCGAGTTCTACCGGAACACGCCGCCGCTGGTGCATTTCTTCTGGGCGTTCTATGCGCTGCCGGTGCTCCTGGGCGTGAGCCTGGACCCCTACGCGGCGGCCATCATCGCGCTGTCCACGCAGTCCGGCGCCTTCTACGCGGAAGTGTTTCGGGGCGGCGTGGTCTCGGTGGAGCGAGGGCAGTGGGAAGGCGCTCGGGCGCTGGGCATGAAAGCTCACAAGGTCTTGCGGCGTGTCGTCCTGCCTCAGGCACTGCAACGCATGCTGCCGCCCTTCATGGAGCGTTCGTTCGAGCTGATCAAGACGACGGCGCTCGCCTCGACGCTGGCCTACTCGGATCTGCTCTACCAGGCGATGCAGGTCAATTCCATCACCTTCCGCCCCCTGGAGGTCTACACCTTCGTTGCGGGCATCTTCTTCATCACCTTGCTGGCCCTGAGCATGCTCGCCCATCTGGTCGAATCGCGTCTTTCGCGCGCCAGCTACCAAACCGCGCGGTGAGCCAACATGGAATTCTCTTGGGACTTCACGCCGGTTCTGCAGAACTACCTCGTCTTGCTGAAGGGCGTGGGGATGACGGCGCTGCTCTGGCTCATCGCGTTCCCAGTCTCGATGCTGATCGGCTTCTTCATCTCGCTGGCCACCGGCTCGCACAACAGGCTTGCCGTCGCCGTCGGACGCTCCTATGTCGAGCTGTTCCGCAACACGCCGGTCATGATCCAGTTGATCTGGTTCTTCTACGCCTTCCCGATCCTCACCGGCCAGCAGCTGACGCCCATCGTCGCCGCGCTGTGCGGCCTGGTCCTGAACGCCTCGGCTTACTGTTCGGAGATTTTCCGCGGCGGCATGGCCTCGGTGCCCAACGGTCAGTGGGAAGGTGCCAGGGCATTGGGGATGAGCCGCCAGCAGCTGATGCGGCGCGTCATCGTGCCGCAGGTTTTTGCGCGGATGCTGCCGGCCTTCACCAACCGCGGCATCGAGTTGGCCAAGAACACTTCCATCGCATCGGTCATCGCGGTGCAGGAACTGATGTACCAGGGCCGGGCGCTGTCGGCCGCGTTCTACCGGCCGCTGGAAATCCTGACGGCCGTCGGCATCATCTACTTCCTGCTGATCTATCCGGGTTCGTACCTGGCCTCGCGGCTGGAGAAACGGTTCGCGCTTCGCGCGTGAGCCCACCGGCCGAGATCCGAAGGACAATCGGCGCACCACCATGAGCAGCATTCCCAAGTTCGCACCCGTCCCGACCCTCACGCGGCGTGACCATGTCGCGGAGACCCTGCGCCGCGCCATCCTGTCCGGCCAGGTGGCGCCGGGAACGCAGCTGATCGAGAGTCGCCTGGCGGCTGACCTGGCGGTGAGCCGCGGCCTCCTGCGCGAAGCCATTCGGGAGTTGATCGAGAGCGGGCTGGCCGTCAATCGACCCTATGCAGGCACCTTTGTCGCCGAGGTCAATGCCAGCGTGCTGCGTGACGTCTACGAAATGCGCCGCGTGATGGAGCGCCAGGCCTACATCCGCATCTGGCCACAACGGGATCGGTCCTTCAGGACCGAGCTGCAACACCGCTTCGACCAGATGATCGAAGCGGTCAAGGGTGACGATCTGGCCGAGGAGATTCGGGCGGAGGCGCACTTCCACGGCCTCGTGTATGAGCGCTGCGGCAACCACCTGATGCCCGCCTTCTGGCAGCAGATGACCCAGAAGACACAGCTGGGTTTCGCCATCTGCCAGATCGCGCATGCGCCCAAGGTGGACTTCGAGGAAAACCACCACAGGTTCCTTGAATGTGCCTTGGGCGAAAGCCTGGACGAGATGCTGGCCGAGCTGGACGCGCATCTCGACCGTGGTCTTGCGACGATCCAGTTCGAGACGGAATCGCCGGCGTCCTCGGCCGGAGGGATCTTGCCCTCGTCGGAGACGGTCATTCCGCTGAAGCCTCGTTGAATCCGAGCGTCAGGCCGCAGCGCCACACGATCTCGAACTGTCCATCGCTCCGGCAGACGCCGATGCGCGGCGTCAGCGAGCAGTGATTGTTTTCCGGGTCGATTGAAAGAGGCCTTCAGGCGAATCGAACGTCACGGCATGTGCGGTTTGCACGAGCCTGCCTGTATCGAGACTTCCGGTGACGCGCCACGGCTGCAGACCGGCGCAAATCCCCTTCCAGGCATGCACCGCTTCAGCCTGGGGATGGTGGCCACGGGCGTGCTGGCAAAAGCTCTTGTCCAGGGGAACGGCTTTCAACCAGGAGCGGTATTCGGAGGCGCGTGCGCAGGTCGTGGCGCGGAGCGCCGGCGCGGATTCTTATTGACGACCCGAATGCCGGGCATCGGGCGGAAGAAATCTACGGGGTTGAGCAAGGCGATGGGCCGTCCGGGCACGGGGCGCGGCGCTCGTACCTAGGCTGTCCTCGGCTGGCTTCAAGCCTGCGCACGGCGCCCACGCCGGCAAACCACGCCTGCAGCGCGGTCGGGTGGCCCTTCTCGTCGATCTCCTTGGGCCGGTAGCAAAGGAGTTCGCCGGGTTCCGTCACAGCCTCCAGGAGCACGTAGTGATATTCGCCGGTTTCCAATTCGTTGACGCTGAGCGCGAGTCTTCCCCGACCTGACATGGTTGCTCCCGTGGTGGATGGGGCGGGTTGTATCTCGTTATGAGTCAAAACGATTGGAAGTATTTCGCAAGAGCTTGCCCTGACCTTCCCCAGCCGATCTCGAAACGACTGGAGCGTGGAATATGTCCTGCATCGGGCGAGCATCGTCTGGCCGCCGAGCAACGGTGCTGCGCGCGCAGTCATCAGGCTGATGCGTGTCCGGCGCGCAGTCGCAGCAACTGCGCACAGCTTCAGCAACAGCAAGAGAACAGGCGGCCGAGGCCGCCCAGGGCTGCCGTCACCTTCGTGACGGCAGGGCTGCAACGAGGTTTACGCAGCCGCCGTTGCGGTGGCTGCTTCAGGCGCCGAAGGCGTCTGGCTGTCCACCGCGGCCGCCTTGCGCGCAACGGGTTTCGCGTTCGCCTTCTTGCGGCTCGGCACGGCCTTGGACACCGCCGCTTTCTTCGCCGTCACGCCGGGCTCCGAAGCCACCGGTGTCTTTGCACGGGTGCTTGTCTTCACTGCGTTCGAAGCGCGCGCTGTCGTGGCCGCGCGGCCCTTCCTCGCTGGCGACTTCTTCACCGGCGGCTGAACCGGTTGGGTGGACGTCGAACCGACCGCAGATTCGGCACGAGGCTTCACAGCCACTTTCTTGCGCGAGGCCTTCACCGGACTCGTTGCCGCCTCGGCGGGCGCCTCAACCGCAGCGCCGGAAGACACCTTCGCGGCCGGCGACGGCTTCCTTGCTTGGCCTTTCGCGGCGCTGGGGCGCGACTTGATCCGTTTGGACACGGTCACCTTGGCCGTCACCTTCTTTGCGGGTGATTCGGTGACGGGTGTGACGGCGGCCGGCGTCGCCGCACCGACCGCGAAACTCTCGAGCGTCCGACCGGCCGCGATGGCGTCGCGCAGCCACGCCGGCCTCGGCCCGCGCCCACCCCACTGGTTGCCTTGCCCATCGCTGAACTTCGCGCGCTGGGCCGCAGCGCGACCCTTGCCATTCGTCGCTTTGATCTTCTTCGAGGCCGAAGGCCGCACGGCCGATGCCGCAGTCGAAGTGAATTTCAGATCGCCAGCCGTGAGGCTGTACGTCGAGATCATGTCGTTGATCTTCGCGATGGCGCCTTTGGCTTCGATCGCAAGTTGCTTTTGGGCGGAGGCCTGGAGAGCAGCAATCTCGCGTGCCAATTGGGCGTAGGTCTTGGTCATGAAGAACTTGAAAGTGGAAAGGCTGGAGTCTAATTAGTTTTGCGCATCCCAATGGATCTGTGCCGCAAACAATTCAAATCCGGTCGAACGCCTGCCGACCGATCGGGACTCATTCATCCGATGACCGCAGCGGCGCTGAGTCCAGCGGCGGCATCTCCCGGGCCAGGATGTACTCGAACGCTTCGCCCGCGTGCCGTGCAGCCGTGAAGATCGCAGTCCGATCGTTCTTCAGCAGCTGCAGCCAGCTGTCCAGATAGGCCGCATCGCAGCATGCTGTTGAGGACCGCTGTGTCCGTGCACAGTCACAGCGTTGGGCTGCACAGATCGGCCTGTTCGCCGAAGCCCTGGCGGTCACCTCACAATTGGGCCCGCGCGCCGGGCCTCGGCGATCCCAGCTGCGCAAAGCCATGCAGCCCAGAACCATTCATCGGTACGCCCTCTCCAGCACCCGAATGACTGTCGAGGCGCCGCCCCCCGGGGTTGCATTTGCGCCCAAGCACCTGGATGGGTCGCTACCGGCTCGACCTGTTGGCGCCGTCCGCGAGTTCCCGGATGCGAAGGTCGACCAGCGAACGCCAGCCCTTGAGGTCTGATCGCTGCCCGTATTTCGCCTCCACTTCTCTTTCTGCCTGCGCACCAAATTGGCGTCTCGTCCCGAGGGGCAAGCGAGGAATGCGGGCGCGCGGCGCGAGCTCGCCCGAATTCAGAGGCGCCGCGGGCGCATGGAAGGGGAACGCGGGGTCCGTTTCGAGCTCGGCGATCAGCTGGGCCGGATTCTCCGCGAGCAAGCTGCACTGCCTTTCGGTGAGACGACGGACAACAGGCGTCCCATACAGCGGCCGCACGGGGACTTCGGTGCCCAGCATCTTCCGATAGCAGCTTGCGCCGAGGACGACGATTCCTCCGCTGTGAGAGACCACGTAGAGTTGCCGAAACGCACTGCGGCCACAGCCGGGGGCCTGACATGCAAACCGTCTGGCCTGTGCGACCTCCACGATCACGAGGAGCTTTCCAGTTTCCATTCGCCGGCCGTAACAGTGGACTTGGAGTGGAAAGTATCTTTGGCGCGATGGCGTTTGTCCGCTGCACTTTCGACATAGGTCGGTAGCGCCTCAGCCATACAGGCGCTGCGAATCACGGTGGACTACCTCGTTTGGAGAATGGCTGATGCATGGGGATCGTCGGAGACGAGGCGCAGGCTCCAAGGCAGGGCATTCCGCCGTGTCGGGACAGCCGGTACGAGCGCAGGCCATCCAACACACGATGCAACTTTGGCGCCGGTGCAAACAGGGACGCCCGCGATGGAGGGTTGAACGCCCTCTCGACCGGAGAGAGGATCGTGGCCGCTCTGGTGCTGAACCGGCCCGAGTGGCTTGCGCAGCTGGGTTGCACCATGGCCGAGGCCGTGGACCGGATCGGACTGATCCGGTGCTCCATGCTGCTCCAGGTGCAGCGCGATCTGGCCGACTTAGCCGGCGCGTGCCGACATGCCGCCGATGGCGATGACGAGGACTGGCATGCCCGAACCGCGCAGGCCTTCGCCCGCGCGCAAGCTTGGACGAGATCGCAGTGACCCGCCACTCGAGCACTCGCCACCAGGCAACCGGGCAATCCTCCTTCTGCTAGCCTGAGGGCGATGGATGGGGCTTGTCCAATTCGGCGACACTTCGGTGTGTGGACTGCAGTCCTCGCAGCCATGGCCGCGTTCGGCATCGACGGCTGCAGCCATCTGCCGCGCCCGGCCACCGTTCCCATGCCGGCGCAACTGGACAAGAGCGCTTGTACCGTGGAGGCGCGGACCCTCCTGATCATTCTGCCGGGCCGCGGCATGACGCTGCGCGAACTGGAGAAGGAGGGCTTTGTCTCAGCAGTACGCAGCCTCGACCTGGCCGTCGACGTCCTGCGCGTAGACGCCCATCTGGGTTACTACCGGGACCGCAGCATCCTGGAGCGCCTGCGCGCCGATGTCATCGCGCCCGCGCAGGCACAGGGCTACCGCTCGATCTGGCTTGCGGGCATTTCGATGGGCGGTCTTGGCGCGCTGCGATATGCCGAGGTGCATCCCGCAGACGTGCAAGGGATGGTCGTGCTCGCGCCCTACCTCGGTGAGCCGGCGGCGAGTCAGGCGATTCTCGAGGCCGGCGGCCTGCTGCGGTGGAAAGCACCCCCGGACCCGCTCCCCGCCGATGAGGTCGCGGCGCATGCCTGGCGCAGCGTCCAAAGCCTCTTGCGTCGCGATGAACTGCCCGCAGGGCCGCCGTTCTATCTCGGCTATGGGCTCTCGGACAGCCTCGCCCCAAGTCACCGCGTACTCGCACAGGCGTTGCCGTCCGGCCGGGTATTCACCGCACCGGGCGGGCATGACTGGAATCCATGGCGGGGCTTGTGGCAACGCATGCTTGCCGCATCGGAGCTGCCGCGCTGCTGAGGTCGGGTCTGGCGTCGGCGCAGATCTCACTCCAGGAGCGCGAAGCCGCAGCGCCCTAGGGAAGGCATTGCAGGCCCCCAGCACCCGCCGATGGAGCGCAGGGTGATCTTGCGCAATCTAGAGCATTCGTCCGACACGGCGATAACTGGTTTTTTATACAGTTCTGCCATCCCCTGCGAAAGGAGCCCTACATGACGGACAAGACGACCCAGGCGCACGCCGCGGAGAGCAACATGGAGAAGGACCCGAGCGACTGGGTCACGGGTGACGAGCCGATGACGGGCGCCCAGCGCTCTTACCTCAAGACCTTGTGCGAGGAAGCCAAGCAGGACTTTGACGAAACGCTCACCAAGGCAGAGGCTTCCCGGCGCATTGATGAGTTGCAAGCAGAGACAGGGCGTGGCACGGCAAAGGCCGAGCAGAGCGCGCAGCATCTCGTGGCCTTGACTCGGTCTGGCCACCAGCCCGAAAGTGCGCGACGCACACGGCTTTATGTGCGAGATCCCGTGAGTGAAGGAGGCCGCTGGGCCGAGATGGAAGGCAGACAGGCTTCGCCGGCGAATGCCGGGGGGCCAACCGGTCCTCGTGTCGAGTCGGCGTTGGGTGACAACAAAAAGAAAACGGCCGCGCGTGGCGGCCGTCGTGAACTTGAGATCACGGGCAGGGATCGCCGCCGGCCGCTTGCCTCGGTACGCTGACCACGCGCTTCAGGGCTGCGAAGGTTCGCTGCGCGATCCATTTCAATCGGCGCGGAAATGCTGCCGTAAGGCAGTGGTGAACTCCCTCGGATTGAGCAATGCCGGATAGTGCCCGCCGGTAGTCTGTCGGAACTGCGCGCTGCCACGATAGCGCTCACGCATGGCCTCGCGCGTCGGCTCACCGATGACCGGATCGTTTTGCGTATCGAGCAAGGCCATCGCTTCGGCGGGCAGCTGCACGGTCGACAACACGGGTGCGCCGAGCACGGCGAGCAGAGCGGACTTTGCGGGGATGCGATCGCCCTTCGGGTCGGTGTCGCGGAACTCCCATGAAGCGCCTGCGGCTTCCCAGCGCACTGACCGACTTAGCGGGCGCGCGGCCGCGGTCATGTGGCTGGTTCAGGCAACAAGCGTACGAGGACACTGCTGCGGGCCACCTTCGCTGCGCCTCCACTCCGGCCGCCAGGCCCCCTGCCCATCACTCCTTCACGGACCCCGTCAAGCCCGACACGTAGTACTCCACGAAGAACGAGTAGATGAACGCCACCGGCAGCGAGCCCAGGAGCGCGCCGGCCATCAGCGGCCCCCACTGGTAGACGTCGCCCTGCACCAGCTCGGTCACCACGCCGACCGGCACCGTCTTGATCTCCGACGAGGAGACGAAGGTGAGTGCGTAGATGAACTCGTTCCACGACAAGGTGAAGGCGAAGATGCCGGCCGAGATCAGACCGGGCACGGCCAGCGGCAGCACGATCTTCACCAGGATCTGCCAGCGGCTCGCGCCGTCGATCAGCGCGCACTCCTCCAGCTCGAAGGGAATGGAGCGGAAGTAGCCCATCAGCAGCCAGGTGCAGAACGGAATCAGGAAGGTCGGGTAGGTGAGCATCAGTGCCAGGCGCGTGTCGAAGAGGCCGAGGCCGAATACCACGTTCGCGAGCGGGATGAAGAGGATCGACGGCGGCACCAGGTAGGCGAGGAAGATCGCCAGCCCCACTTGGCGCGAGCCGTTGAAGCGCAGCCGCTCGATCGCGTAGGCCGCGAACACCGAGCAGCCGAGCGAACAGAAGGTCGATACCACCGACACCAGCAGCGTGTTCCAGATCCATTGCGGGTACGAGGTCTCGAACAGCAGTTTGTGGAAATGCGCCAACGTCGGCGCCACCACCCAGAAGGGATTGCCCGCGCGCGTCAGCAGTTCGGCGTCGGGCTTCACCGAGGTGATCGCCATCCAGTAGAACGGGAACAGCAGCACGATCAGGAAGACCACCAGCGGCAGGTACACGGTCACCACTTTGCGCGGCAACGATTCGAGATAGCTCATGCCGACCATGTCGGTCGTTGCGGCTTGGCTGGCCCTCATTTGTCGGATCCTCCTTGCTGCCACTTGCGTCTTTGCAGGCCGAAGTAGCTGAAAAGCACGCAGGCGAGCAGGAACGGCACCATCGCGATCGCGATGGCCGCGCCTTCGCCGAGCGCCCCGCCCGAGATCGCGCGCTGGAAGGACAGCGTGGCCATCAGATGCGTGGCGTTGAGCGGCCCTCCGCGCGTGATCACGTAGATGAGCTGGAAGTCGGTGAAGGTGAAGAGCACCGAGAAGGTCATGACCACGGCGATGATCGGCGTCAGCAGCGGCAGCGTGACATGCCGGAATTGCTGCCAGGGCGATGCGCCGTCGATGGCCGAGGCCTCGTAGTACGAGGGCGAGATGGTCTGCAGCCCTGCCAGCAGCGTGATGGCGACAAAGGGGATGCCGCGCCAGACGTTGGCTGCGATCACGGACCAGCGCGCATTCCACGGATCGCCCAGGAAATCGATGTACCTGTCGATCAGCCCCATCTTCAGCAGTGCCCAGCTGATGATCGAGAACTGGGAGTCGTAGATCCACCAGAAGGCGATGGCCGAGAGGGCCGTCGGCACGATGTAGGGCAGCAGGATGATGGCGCGAAAGAGGGTCTTGAAACGGATGTTCTTGTTGAGCAGCAGCGCCAGCCACAGCCCGAGCACGAACTTGAACACGCTTGCCACCACCGTGTAGAGCAGCGTGTTGAAGAGCGCCAGCCGCGTGACCGCGTCGCCCCAGAGGAACTCGTAGTTCTCCAGCCCGATCCACTGGCCGCCGCGGCCGACCTTGGTGTCGGTGAAGCCGAGCCAGATGCCCAGGCCGAGCGGATAGGTGAGAAACAGCAGCAGCAGCCCCGCTGCCGGCAGCATGAAGAGCAAGCCGAGGAAGTTGCGACTGTCGGCCAGCCGCGCCGTCCACGGACGCGTCGCCACCGGCGCGTCCGTGGCGGCCTCAGACCTTGTAGTAGCGCTCGGCACGCTTTTGCGCCCGTTCGGCGGCTTCCTTCGGCGACTTCGAGCCGCTGGCCGCCTCGGCCACCATGTTCGGAATGATGAAGTCGGCCGCCGCGCCCGCCGAGGCGTAGCCCAGCTTGCCGTCGTAGCCGGCCGGGCGCAGGTTCTTCACCGAGTCGCGGTAGGGCGTGTTCTTCGGGTCCACGGACCAGATCGGGTTCTTCTCGTAGTCGGCCAGCGGCTGCGCCACGTAGCCGCCGCCGCCCTGCAGCCAGTCGTCGAACTGCGGCCGCTCCATCATGAAGCGCAGGAACTCCTTCGCCGCCTGCGGGTACTTGGTGTACTTCATGATCATCTGGTTGAAGAACAGGTGCGACTCGGTCGGCACCCCCACCGGCCCGATCGGGAACACCGCATGGCTGATGTCGGCCGCCATCTCCTTGATCTTCGGGTCCTGCGAGTTCTTGGCCGCGTAATAGATCGAGATGCCGTTGTTGGTCACGCTGATCTGGCCGTCGAGGAAGGCCTTGTTGTTGTTCGGGTCCAGCCACGAGAGCGTGCCCGGGATGAAGTTGGCGTAGAGCTCCTTCGCGTACTCCAGCGCCTTCAGCGTCTCCGGGCTGTCGATCACCACCTTGTTGCTCTTGTCGACCAGCTTGCCGCCGAAGGCCCACACCAGCCAGTTGGTCCAGGTGCTGTCGCCGGTCGCATTGCCCAGCGCCATGCCACCGGGCGTGCCCTTTTCCTTGAGCGCCTTGTAGAGCTTGAGGAAGTCGTCGGTGGTCTTCGGGAAGGCATCGAAGCCGGCCGCCTTCACCATGCTCTGGCGATAGACGATCAGCGAGCCCGAGGCACCCAGCGGCAGGCCGATCCACTTCTTGCCATCGGGTCGCATGAAGGCCTGCGCGGCCGGGTACCAGCCACCGTACTTCTTGCCCAGGTACTCGGCCAGGTCGGTGACGTCGAGCAGCTTGTCGGGATAGAGATTGGCGTCGTCGTTGGTCGACAGAATGATGTCGGGCCCCGCGCCCGTGTTGGCCGCCACCGCCGCCTTCGGCCGCACGTCCTCCCAGGTCTCGTTGTCGACGCGCACCTGCACGCCCGTGGCCTCGGTGAACTTCTTCACGTTGGCCATGTAGGCATCGATGTCGCCCTGCACGAAGCGGCTCCAGCGCAGCACGCGCAGCGTGGCGCCCTTCTCAGGCTTGAAGGTCATCGACTGCGCGTGCGCGGCGCTGGGGAAGACCGCGGTGCCGGTGCCGAGCGTGGCGGCGGCGGCGACGCCGGCCGAGCCTTCCAGAAATTGGCGGCGATTGAACCCAGTCATTGTTGTCTCCTTCGTGTTTTGAACGGACTGCCGGTGGAATTCAGGACACCAGCCGTTCGCCGGTGCCTGCGTCGAAGAGGTGCGCGCGCTGCAGATCGGGTTGCAGATGGATCGTGGTCCCGGGCGCGAAGTCGTGGCGCTCGCGAAACACGGCGGAGAGTTCCGCGCCCTCGTGACGGCACGCGACGAAGGTGTCCATGCCCGTCGGCTCCATCACGGCCACGCGCGCGGGGATGCCGTTCGAATCGGCGAGCGTCAGGTGCTCGGGCCGGGTGCCGTAGACCACCGGCTGGCCGTCGACGCCGCCGCAGCGCAGCGGCGCCGCGAGCCGGGTGCCGTCCTTCAGTTCCACGTGCGCGGCGCCGTCCCTGCGCCGCAGCGTGCCCGGCAGGAAGTTCATGGCCGGCGAGCCGATGAAGCCGGCGACGAACTGGTTGGCCGGGTTGTCGTAGAGGTCGAGCGGGCTGCCGGTCTGCTCGATGCGGCCGTCGCGCATGACCACGATCTTGTCGCCCATGGTCATGGCCTCGATCTGGTCGTGGGTGACATAGATCGACGTGGTCTTCAGGCGCTGGTGCAGCTCCTTGATCTCGCCGCGCATCGCCACGCGCAGCTTGGCATCGAGGTTGGACAGCGGCTCGTCGAACAGGAACACCTGCGGGTCGCGCACGATGGCGCGGCCCATCGCCACGCGCTGCCGCTGGCCGCCCGAGAGCTGGCGCGGAAAGCGCTCGAGCAGCGGGATGAGGCCGAGGATCTCGGCGGCGCGCTTCACCTTGGATTCGATCGTGGGCTTGTCCAGCTTGGCCAGTGCGAGCGCGAACGCCATGTTGTCGCGCACCGTCATGTGCGGATAGAGCGCGTAGTTCTGGAACACCATCGCGATGTCGCGCTCCTTGGGCGGCAGGTCGTTTACGCGCCGATCGCCGATGCGGATTTCGCCGCCGTTGATCTCCTCCAGGCCTGCGATCATGCGCAGCAGCGTCGACTTGCCGCAGCCCGACGGGCCCACCAGCACGGTGAACGAACCGTCCTGGATGTCGATGTCGACCCCATGCAGGATGGAGACGTCGCCGAAGTTCTTCTTGACTGCCTGGATCGTGACACTGGCCATGCACTGAGTCCTGAGAGTTCGCAAGCGGACGCGCGCCGTCGCAGCGCGCAGTATTGGCAATGCGATGGGCCCGCGCATCAGGGCAAACCGGGGGATGCGCCCTGCGTCGGCCACTTGTATGATGACCCGATAAGCGCTTCATTTCACCACCGCCGTGCGGGCGTCCACCCTCCCCCAGCCCCAGCAGTTGATGGTCGATCGGTTGTCGGACCGGCTGGCGGCGCGCCTGTGCGCGCAGATCGAATCCGGCGCGCTGAAAGCCGGCGACCGGCTGCCCACCGAGCAGCAGCTCGCGGCTTCGCACGGAGTCTCGCGCACCGTCGTGCGCGAGGCGGTGCACCAGCTCAAGTCCAAGGGCATGGTGCAGTCGCGTCAGGGCCTGGGCGTGTTCGTCGCGCCGCCGCCGCCGCATCAGGCGCTGGCCTTCGACCCCGCCGTGCTGGGCTCGGTGCAGGCGGTGGTGCACGTGGTCGAGGTGCGCCGCGTGCTCGAGGGCGAGATCGCTGCGCTGGCCGCCGAGCGCGCCACCCGCGCGCAGATCGCCGCCCTGCGGCGCAGCCTGAAGGCCATCGACGCTGCCGTCGCCGACGGGCGCGACGGCGTGGCGGAAGACCTCGCCTTCCACCGCGTGATCGGCGAATCGACCGGCAACCCGCAGTTTCGCCTGCTGCTCGGCTTTCTCGAACAGTACCTGCGCGAGGGCATGCGCATCACGCGCGGCAACGAGGCCCGGCGGATGGACTTCATGGCGGCGGTGCAGCGCGAGCATCGCGCCATCTTCGAAGCCATCGCCGCGCGCGATGCCGTCGCGGCGAGACATCACGCCATCGATCACCTGATCCGCGGCGAGCAGCGGCTCGTCGAAGGGGGGGTCATCGACGGCCGGCGCCGGCGCGCCGCTGCGAAGGCCGTGCGCGCCGCAGCGACGCTGCGCCGCCCGAAGGACAAGCAATGACAACGAAGGACAGCGTATGAAACTGATGATCACCGGCGGCGGCGGCTTCGTGGGTTCGCGCCTCGCGCGAGCGCTGCTCGCACGCGGCACCTTGGCCGGCGAGCGCATCGACAGGCTCGTGCTGACCGACATCGCGCCGCCGCCGGCGGATCTGCTCGCGGATGCGCGCGTCGAGGCACGGACCGGCCCGCTGCTCTCGCAGACCGACGCCTTGCGCAAGGAGCCCTTCGATGGCGTCTTCCACCTGGCCTCTGCCGTGTCCGGCGAGTGCGAGGCCGATTTCGAGCTCGGCCTGCGCTCCAACCTCGACAGCACGCGGGCGCTCCTCGACGCGTTGCGCGCGCAGGTCGACGCGGGCGGCAAGGTGCCGCGCCTGGTCTTCTCCAGCTCGGTCGCGGTCTTCGGCCCCGATGCGGCCGTGCCGATGCCCAGCGTGGTGGCCGACGCCACGCTGCCCACGCCCCAGACCTCGTACGGCACGCACAAGCTCATCTGCGAGCACCTGGTCGCCGACTACACGCGCAAGGGCTACATCGACGGTCGGGCCGCACGGCTGATGACCGTGACGGTACGGCCCGGCAGGCCCAACGGCGCGGCCTCGTCCTTCTTCAGCGGAATCATCCGCGAGCCGCTGGCCGGCATGGAAGCGGTCTGCCCGGTGTCGCCCGACGTATCGCATCCTGTGTCGTCGCCGCAACGCACGGTCGAGGGCCTCATCGCCGTCTTCGAGGCCAGCCGCGAGGCCTTCGGCGGCCGCACCGCGCTCAACCTGCCGGCCCTCAACGTGCGCGTGAGCGAGATGCTCGACGCGCTCGAGCAGGTCGCCGGATCCGCCGTGCGGGCGCGCGTACGCTTCGAGCGCGACGAGCGCATCGCCGGCATCGTGGCGAACTGGCCCACCGGCGCCTCTGCGGCGCGCGCCGCGCGGCTCGGGCTCCTGCCGCACGACAACTTCGCCGACATCGTGCGGCAGTACATCGACGACTGCCGGGCCCGGCCCGACGCCGACCAAACCCTGAAGGGAATGCGCTGATGAAGCCGAAGAACAACAACAAGAGAAGCAAGCCTGCGGCGCTGCGCTCCCAGGCCTGGTTCGACAACCCGGCCAACGCCGACATGACGGCGCTCTACATCGAGCGCACGATGAACTTCGGCCTCGGCTTCGACGAGCTGCAGTCGGGGCGCCCGATCGTCGGCATCGCGCAGACCGGCTCGGACATCGCGCCGTGCAACCGCCATCACCTGGTGCTGGCCGAGCGCGTGCGCGAAGGCATCCGCGATGCCGGTGGCATCGCCTTCGAGTTCCCGATCCATCCCATCCAGGAAACCTGCAAGCGCCCGACGGCGGCGCTCGACCGCAACCTGCAATACCTGTCGCTGGTCGAGGTCCTCTACGGCTACCCGCTCGACGGCGTGGTGCTGACGACCGGCTGCGACAAGACCACGCCGGCCCAGATCATGGCCGCGGCAACCGTGGACATTCCCGCGATTGCGCTCAATGCGGGGCCGATGCTCAATGGCTGGTTCCAGGGCGAGCGCACCGGCTCGGGCACCATCGTGTGGAGGGCGCGCGAAATGATGGCCGCCGGCGAGATCGGCTACCAGGAATTCCTGAAGCTCGTGGCCTCCTCGGCCCCGTCGACCGGCCATTGCAACACCATGGGCACAGCATCGACCATGAACTCGCTGGCCGAAGTCCTGGGCATGACGCTACCGGGCAGCGCCGCGATTCCGGCGCCCTATCGCGACCGCCAGGAGATGGCGTACCTGACGGGCAAGCGCATCGTCGAGATGGTGCGAGAAGACCTCAAGCCTTCGGACATCCTCACGCGCGCGGCGTTCGAGAACGCAATCGTCGTGAACTCGGCCCTCGGCGGCTCGACCAATGCGCCGATCCATCTGAATGCCATCGCGCGCCACATCGGCGTCGCGCTGACGACGGCCGACTGGGAGAAGCACGGCTACAAGATCCCGCTGATCGTGAACCTGCAGCCGGCCGGCGAGTACCTGGCCGAGGAGTACTACCGCGCCGGCGGCGTGCCGGCAGTGGTCGCCGAGTTGATCGCCCAGGGCAAGATCCAGCCGGCGCTCACCGCCAACGGCAAGACGCTCATCGAGAACTGCGCAGGCAAGTTCACCAGCGACCGCAAGGTGATCTTTCCGTACGCCAAGCCGATGAAGAAGAACGCCGGCTTCCTCAATCTCCGGGGCAACCTGTTCGACTCCGCGATCATGAAGACCAGCGTGATCACGTCGGAGTTCCATGCGCGCTACCTCGAGAATCCGAAGGACCCGATGGCCTTCGAAGGCACGGCCATCGTCTTCGACGGCCCGGAGGACTATCACCGCCGCATCGACGACCCGAGGATGAAGCTCGATGCGAACAGCATTCTCTGCATGCGCGGCGTGGGGCCGGTCGGCTATCCCGGTGCGGCCGAGGTGGTCAACATGCGCGCGCCCGACTACCTGCTGAAGAAAGGCATCACCGCGCTGCCCTGCATCGGCGACGGCCGGCAGTCCGGCACCTCGGGCTCGCCGTCGATCCTCAACGCCTCGCCGGAGGCCGCGACCGGCGGCGGGCTCGCACTGCTCGAGACCGGCGATCGCGTCCGCATCGACCTGAAGAAGCGCACGGCGAACATGCTGGTCTCGGAGGAGGAGCTCGCCAGGCGCCGGGCAAAGCTCGCGGCGGCCGGCGGCTATCCGTACCCGCCGAGCCAGACGCCGTGGCAGGAGATCCAGCGCGCCGTCGTCGACGAACTCTCCGAAGGCATGGTGCTCAAGCCCGCGGTCAAGTACCAGAAGATCCATGCGACCTTCGGCATTCCCCGGGACAACCATTAGCGGCGGTTGAGTGTCGGCGCAACGAACCCATGGGGGACCAACGATGTCCGATCCAATGCCATGGCGCACGGATCTAGGTCTTGCAGGCGGCCGTGAGGCAGTGTTACCAGAACTTCCACCACGGCTTGCGCGGCGCGACCGGCGCCAGGGCCTCGAGTTGCTGTAGCTGACTCTCGCTCAGGCGCCTTCGCCGTTCGACTTCGAAGGCGTGGGCCACGCCGAAGGCCCGCCGGTCGCCGCGCAGCGCCTGCGCGCGCCAACTGACGGCGAGCTCCTCGAGGCGCTCGTCATCGAGGCTGGCGATCTGGGACGGCGTTGGCACGGTGGTCATGTGCGCGATGATGATAGTCCCCGATCGTGTGACGAGCTACCCGCGGGAGCGCGTCGCGAGGGAACACGCGCCAGATCCCCGAAGCCAGGAGGCTGGGAAAGTTCGTGGCCGGCTTCATCGGCTCGCCGGCGATGAACTTCATCCCCGGCCGCTGCACGCCCGAAGGCTTCGCGGCCGCCGGCGTCATGCTGCCCATTCCCGCGGGTGCCGGCAAAGCGCACGCAGGGCGCGATGCCACTTACGGCATCCGGCACGAGCACTTCGAGCCCTGCGCTGCCGGCCAGGGCGTGGCGGCGCGGGTGACGCTCGTGGAACCCCGGGGCTCCGAGACGCAGCTCGGCCTGCGCCTGGGCGACGCGCAAGGTGATCGCGCTGTTCCGCGAACGCCTGGCCGTGGCGCCGGGCGACGTGCTGCACCTACCAAGGCACCCGGATTGAAGTGATCGCCGGCTACAGCATCGCGAGCGAAGCCGTCCATCGCCTCCTGGTTGCCGTGCACCGCCAGGCGGCGACCAGGCGCAGCACCTGCAACTCACGGTGCGTCAGGCTATGCGGGCGCGCGGCGCTGGCGGCGCTTGCCAGCGCATCGGTTCGCGCCACGTCCGGCATCGCGCGAAGCAGGAGCCCGAGGCGATGCCTGGGACGCCCCTCACCTCATGACGACCACGGCCACCACCGCCACCACGATGGCCAGGGCGATCAAGGACAGATGGCGGCGCCACCGCCCAGCATCTGGTTCACGCTGCTCTTGATGAAGATCCGACAGCTCCTGAAGCTGGGTGGGGCCGGTGTCTAGGGCTGCCGCAAAACGGTTGTGATCGCTGAATCTCTTTGCCATGGCTTTGGAGGTGGGATGGTTGTGAGTTGCGGAAAGTGTAGCCATTTGTAGTACTGAAGAATGGGCAACAGGTCTCGCTTTTGTGATCTTTTCACTTATCTGCAAAGCGAATGTGTGTGTCGAGCGATGACGCGATGCGCAAGAAGCGCGCCGGCGAGCAGCGGCACGTCCGCGGATCAGTCAGCCGCGCCGATCGTCACGAACAGGCCGCAGCAAATCTGGTTGAACCGTTTGCCCGTGCGCGCAAGCCGTGCGTTGATGCGCTGTGCCATGGCGACGATCAACAGCTCCGTGGCGAACTCAAACACCGCAAAGGTACAGGCCATCACGACGAACTGCGTCACGAGGTTTCCGGCCGGGTCGATGAAGTGCGGAAGGAAGGCGGCAAAGAACAACAGCACTTTCGGGTTGGTCAGCGCCGTGAGCGCCCCCTGCCGGAACATCGAGGCAACCAGGCGCATTGCCGGCACTTCGGACTGCCGCCCGAGCGCATCCTGGGCCGCACGGCGATACGGCTCAAGGTGTCGATCTGGGGCCGATAACGACGCCTTCGCAAGGCGCCAGCACCAGCCCTTCTTTTTCTATCCGCTGGGGGCGCGTGGGAACAGTCGACGCCAGCACGATCGAGTGTGCCGGCAACAGCGCGGGCGACAGGGCTGCTGCGCTGGCGCCGAAGTTCAACAGCACCACCACCCGCTGCCCCTTGAACTCGCGTGCGTACGCCAGCACGTCCTCTTCGCTTTCCAGAGCCTCATAGTCGCCCCGATTCAGCGCCGGCTGCGCGCGGCGCAACGCGATGAGTTGCCGATAGAGCGTCAGCATGGATGCGGCGTCACGCGCCTGCGATTCGACGTTGCGCTTGGGCCAGTCGTCCGCCAGGCGCAGCCACGGGGTACCGGTGGTGAAGCCGGCCTGCGGTGCGCTGCTCCACTGCATCGGCGTGCGCCGCGGATCGCGGCCCAGGCCCTTGCCCGGCGCGTTCTTCTCGAACGGGTCCTGCACTTCCTCTGGAGGGATCGCGACGTCGGTCATGCCGATCTCGTCCCCATAGTAGAGCGTGGGGGTACCGCGCAGCGTGAGCAGCAGCATGGCCGCCAGCCGCGCCATCTGCGGACCGACGCGGCTCGCGATGCGGGGCTTGTCATGGTTGCCCAATACCCAGTTCGGCGCGGCGCCGGCGGGCAAGGCGGCTTCGTAGTCGCGCACCAGGCGGTCGATGCGCTGGGCCTGCCACTGCGCCCCGATCAGTTGGAAGTTGAAGGGCAGTTGCACGCCTTCGAGCACGCCCTCGGCGTTGAGCCCGTAAAAGGCGACCAGGCGCGAGAGCGGCAAGTAGAGCTCGCCGATCAACACGCGCGACGACGTCGCATCGCCGAAGGCGTCGACCACGCGCCGCATCTCCGCCACGATCTGCTGCATCTCCGGGCGATCCGTGGAGTAGAGCGGGATCCAGCGCAGCGCCGGGAATTGGCCAACGACGAAGTCCGGGTTGAGCGGGTTGTCGCGGAATTCCGCGTCCTTGATCAGGTCGGAGAGCACGTCGACGCGAAACCCGTCCACGCCACGCCGCAACCAGAAGCGCAGCACTTCATACATCGCGGCGCGCACCTCGGGATGGCGCCAGTTGAGGTCGGGCTGTTCCTTCAGGAAGGAATGGCAGTAGTACTGCCCGGTGGCAGCATCGAGCGTCCAGGCCGGGCCGCCGAAGTTGCTCTGCCAATTGTTGGGCGGACCGCCGTCGGGCGCCGGGTCGCGCCACAGGTACCAGTCGCGCCGTGGATCTCCGCGCCTGCTCCGGCTCTGCATGAACCAAGGGTGTTGGTCGGACGTATGGTTGGGCACGAAGTCCAGGACGAGCTTGAGCCCCCGCGCATGGGCCTCGCTGACCAGGGCGTCGAAGCCGGCCAGCGTGCCGAAGCGCGGATCGATGTCGCAATAGTCGGAAACGTCGTACCCGAAATCCGCCATCGGTGAGGGATAGATCGGCGAGATCCAGACGGCGTCGATGCCGAGCGCGACCAGGTGGTCGAGCCGCGCGCGGATGCCGTCGAGGTCGCCGATGCCATCGCCGTTGCTGTCCTGGAACGACCTCGGATAAACCTGATAGAAGATTCCGTGCCGCCACCAGTCGTCTGCTGACATTCGCATCCTTTCGGTATCGAGGGCGCCCATTCTCCCCAAGAACCCACGCGGGCGCTCAGTCGATCTTCGAGCCGGTTTCCCGGACCACCGCGGACCAGCGCGCCACGTCATTCTTGAGCGCCGCGGCAAAGGGTGCCGGGCCCATGCCGATCGGCTCGGCGCCCTGCTGGGCCAGTTGCGCCTGCACGTCGGGGCTGGCCAGCGCCTTGGCGCTGGCCGCGTGCAGCGTGGCCACCACCTCGGGCGGCGTCGCGGCCGGCGCGAACACGCCGTACCACGGCGTGGCTCCGAAGCCGGGCAGACTCTCGCCAATGGTGGGAATGTGCGGCTGGCTACCCATGCGCTTTTCGTTGGCCACGCCCAGCACCTTGAGCTTGCCCGACTTCACGAAGGGCATCGCCGAGGGCGCACTCTGAAACGACACCGGCACCCGCCCGCCGACCACGTCCGTCACCGCGGCCGCAGCGCCCTTGTAGGGCACGTGCACCATGTCGATCCCGGCCCGGGCCTTGAGCATCTCGCCCAGCAGGTGGTTGAGCGTGCCGTTGCCGGCCGAGGCATACGCCAGCTGGCCCGGTTGCGCCTTGGCCTGCGCGATCAGCGCCGTGACCGAGCTGGGCGCAAAGCCCGCGTTGGCGACCAGCAGGTAGGCCGCGCTGGCGAGCATCGTCACGGGCTGGAAATTCTTGATCGGGTCGAAGCCGGCATGGGCATACAGCGCAGGGTTCACCACCTGCGTGGTGCTCAGGTTCAGGATCAGGGTGTAGCCGTCCGGCCGCGCACGGGCGGCGGCCACGGTGCCGATGTTGCCGCCCGCGCCGGGCCGGTTGTCCACGATGAAGGGCTGCCCCAGCAGCGTGCTCATCTTCGCGGCGTAGATGCGCGCGATGGTGTCGTTGGCCCCTCCGGGGGCCTGCGGCACGATCAGGGTCACCGGCTTGGCCGGGTAGGCATCGGCTGCGGCCGTGCCCGCGCAAAGCAGCGAGAGGGCCAGCGCCAGGAGGCGGGCCGGTCCCATGGCCAGCGGCTTCATGGCAGCTCCTTCGCCTGCGCGCCATCGCTGCGCCAGGCCAGCGCCATCACGGCGCGCAGATCATCGGCGCTGCGTATGGGCCGGATGTTGTTGCGCGTCACCATCGGGTGCTGCAAGGCCGGCTCGATCATGGCCTCGACCTGTTGGCGGTTCAGTCCCAGGTCTTGCAGCGCCGTCGGCAGGCCCAGTTGCTCCAGCAGGCGCTGAAGAATTTCGTGGAACGGCTCCCCGGTGGCGCCCAGCGCCAGCCGCAGCCGGTCGTGCTGCTCGGTGGCCCAGCCCTCCAGCCACTTCGCCTGTGCCAGCATCAGCACGCAGGCCGCGTCGCTGTGCGCGACAGAACCGTAGGGGCCGACGATGTGCACCATCCAGTGGCTGAAGCCATGCGGCACCGACATCTGGCCCATGCCCGTGTACCAGGTCGCGAGCTGGCAATTGGCATGCGCCTGCCGGTTCGACGGCTCCTTCAGGAGCGGCAGGTTCTGCATGTACAGCGCGATGGCTTGCTCCGCCAGCAGACTGGCGAAGGGATGCGGGGACGAAGAACAGGCCGTATTGATCGCATGGTCCAGTCCGCGGATGCCGGTGGAAAGCAGCAGCGGCAGGGGTGTCTGCGCCAGGATGTCGGGGTCGTAGATCACCGCCCGGGGCGAGCCTTCGGGCACCACGAAACGGGCCTTCAGGTGGGTCAGTTCGTCGATCGGTGTGCTGACCGGCGTCCATTCCGAGGTCGCGAGTGTGGTGGGAATCGCGATCTGGCGGATCGCCGGTGCGGCGCGCGAGGTGGTCAGCATCTCCGTGCCGTCGTCGGACAGCACGAACTGGAGCTTGAGCAGCGCCTCGCGGCTGTACGCGTTCTCCGAAAGGCACAGCTGAATCGCCTTGCACATGTCCATGACCGATCCGCCGCCCACGGACAGCAGCACGTCGGCGCCGGCATCGCGGACCTGCTGCGCCGCCCGCAGCACGTTGGACAACGGCGAATGCTCGCCCACGTCGTCGGTCAGCCCGACCAGCCGTTCGCCCAGGCAGGCGCGGATTCGGGCGATCACCTCCGTGCGGGTGTTCAGCGAGCGGGAGCACACGACGAACACGCGGCGATAGCCGAACAGCTCCATCAGGCCGGGCAACACCTCGTCGGCGCGCACGTTGTGCAGGATGCGTTCATGCCCCGTGAAGCGGTAGCGATGGGCGGTCAAGTCATTGCGGGCAGGGGTCGGCAAGCGCGTCTCCGGTTGTATTCAGTGGGCACAGTGTTCCCACCACCGCGCCGCCGATCAAACGAGATTTCCGCCGCGCTCGCTTGATAATTTCGCAACCCTTTGGCGCCAAGATGGTGCTACCTCCTCCCCTTGCGTACAGTCCGGAGGTTCCATTGACAACGCCCATGACTTCGCCCAGACCCCCCACCCTGCACGAATTCGCCGTCCTGCGTGTGCTTCGCGCCGAGGCCGAGCACCTGCCGCGCGCAGCGGCAAGGATGGCGGCGACCTATCTGCCCAGCATCGAGCTGCCCACGACCTGGCGGCCAGTGCTGGCACGGGCGCTCGAGGAGCGAGCCGGTGATATGACATGTCCGCCGCTCGATGAACTGCAGGCCGAGTACGGCCGATGGGGCGCATGGCTGCCCGCCGCCTATCACGGGGATGCAACGGACGCGCGCTTCTGGCTGGTGGGTCTGCAAGACCACGCGGCCGAGTACCTGCCCCGGCCCTCACCCACGCCGTGACAGACCATCCTCCGCTCGACCCATGCCGGCATCAGCGTCATCGGCAAACAGGTTTGCCACATCCAGAGCGGGATGGCGCTTGTAGAGCGCCCGCATGCGAGAAGCGTCATGACAGAAGAAGTCCCGCATCCAGCGCCGGTACGCGTCCGTCGCCGCTCGCGCGCCGACGCGCCCGGCCAGGCAATCGGCAGTCGCATGGGCAGCCAGCATGCCGCTCATCATGGCGCGCAGCACCCCGTGCGAGGAACTGGGGTCCAACTGTGCGGCGGCATCGCCAAGAAGCCAATAGCCCGGTCCCGCGCAGGCCCGGCGCAGCGACCAACCAAGATCGATGCCCGCCCCTGGCGGCGTCGTTGTCGCATGCACACCGACGTCTACGCATGCCACATCGCCATTGCCCAGGGGCGCGCGCCACGTCCAGCCGCTCGGGGTGGCGCTGAGGCTCGGATCGAGGCGGTCCTCGCTGGCGACTTCGGCCGAGGCCTCCCACCAGAACCGACCGCGCAACGCGGGCGAGGCACTCTGCGCGGCCACACCCAGAAAGGTGGCGATCTCGGCACGTCGTCCAGTCGCATCCGCCACCCAGTGGGTAGGCCAGCATCGGTCGCCGGCCCAGACGACCTGATCGCTCGAACCGAGGCCGCAGATCGCCTGGAAGCGCGTCGACCGCGACAGCAGCACGCCTGCGGACTCGGCGGCATGCTGCAGCACTGCCTGCAACCGTGCCCTCGGTGCCTGAAACCCGCGCCAAGGTCCCGCGCTGTCCTGGCCGTACGGTGCGAAGCGGCGTGGCCCATCCCACTGGACCCAGATGCCCTGGTGGCGATGAAATCCCGCCGCCACCACCGCCTCGCGCACGCCCAGGCGCGCCAGCACGGGCTCGATGCCGGGATGCAGCGTTTCGCCCGGCATGCGACATGGCTGCGTGCGCCCTTCGAGCAATGCAACGCTCAGGCCCATGCGACGCGCATGCAGTGCTGCGGCGCAACCCGACGGGCCGGCCCCCACGACCACCAAGTCCCAGCGGCCCGAGGCGGGGGTCATTCCGCGTTGACAATCGCCCACTGCGCGGCCGCCTCGGTGCGGCGAAGCGCGACCGGTTCGTCGGCGGCGACAAAGAACTCGTTGCGCTGCTTCAACTCGATCCGGCGCAGCCGCGGATTGCCCGCAACCGCCACGCTGGGGTCACCGTCGCCCACGAAGCTTGCAAGCGCGTAATACACGGGCCCGCGCAGCACGTGGGTCGCCTCCTGCTGGGCTTGCTGGAGCTCGGCGTCGCCTGGACTCGTGCGGCGGAACGACACGATCAGCCACCGGGTGCGGGTCGGCCGTACGTTCACCCCGCCCGACAGGACCCAGTGGATGCGCGCGGCGGCGAGCACGCGGCGCTGGTATTCCTCCACCGAGATGCGCGCGGTCAAGCGCTGGCTGAAGCGGTTCTCGAGCGCCTGCGCGACGTAGTCCACGTGCAGGAAGCTCGCCATCTCCAGGAATTCCTTGCCATCCACCTCGATCAGCCGCGGACCCGCCACGCCGTCCCATGGCAGGGCCCTGCCCCGACCGATCTCGTCGTCCGTCAGCGGCGCAACCGAACCGCGCAAGCCGGGATTGCCCGTATGGGGTGACATGCTGCGATAGACATCGGGCGCGACCGCAGGCCAGAACGTGCTCAGCGCCGCGCACAGTTTCGCGTCCTCGGGGAATGGGCTGCCCAAGCCATAGCCCGCCAGATGGGGCAGCTTCCGGCCGCCGACCTTCAACACGTCGACCGAAACATCCCATCCTGGCGCGAAGACGCCGGCGCCGTCGTCGGGCAGCGTTGACGCACGCATCGTGTCGACAGGCAGCGTGGCGGGCGGCGGTCCCTCGGCGCTGCGGCCCATGGCGACCACTGCCGTCAGCGTGTCGTCATGGGCATCGAAAGGATGATCTGGCAGCTGAAGGTTGGCGGGCAGGCGCACCTCGCTCAAGGGTTCCGGCGCGACGCCCCAGATCTGTTTTCCCCTGAAACTGGCGGGAATTGCCTCCGACCCGGCCCAGCGGCTGAGTTCGCGCTGTCCCGCGGACGGAAAGAAGTCGGGCGCACTCAGCAGAAGGTAGGCGGCTCGGGTCGAAGCGTCGACTTTGGGCTGGCCGCTCAAGGCGGGCACCGACACGTTCACCCAGCCTTCCCCGGTCATGTCGCGGTACAGCAGCGCGTCGTAGCCGCCGGCCGCCACGCGTGCGCCCACGTCTGCTTGTTCGTTCAGATCGACCAGGTTCCCATCGCGGACCTGCGTGCGCGCATGCACGTAGGCGGGGTATGGGTGGATCTCCCCCTGACCCGTGTTCTCGAAGGGCGTTGTGTAGGTCGCGAAGGCCTCTGCGGGCCGAGCCGGCACGCGGAAGCTCAACGCACGACCATCGAAGACTGCCGGTTCGACCAGGCGTTTGTGAACCTTCGGCACGACCGCTACGCGGCCATGCTCGCCGCTTTGGATCAGTGTGGCGAGGTCCTGCTCGACCACGAACGGAAAGCTCGTGCGCTTGTCGTTCGGATCGAGCGACTGCATGACGCGCTGCAGCTTCAGGTTGAAGAAGCGCGCGTCGAAGTCGAGGGCAAGATCGAGCCCGCGAAGGCACTCGGTTCCATCGAACAGCTTGTGGACCGGAATCCAGTAGGACCGTCCGGCTTCCGACGCGCCGGCCTTGTGCAAGCGCATCACGCGTGCGTCGGTGCCGGCCACCCGCGTGGCAAGCCACGCGCCGAGTCGAACAGGGACGACGCGGAACGCATGCATGTCGTTTGCGTCCTCCGGCCAGTAGCCTCGTCGTTCGGGCAGGTAGCGTGCGCGAGCGGTGCCGATGCGCGCCAGGCCGGTGCGCGAAAAGGTCAGGTCGGCGTGGCGCCCATCGATGCAGTCCGCCGCAGGGCGGTACTCGGCGGCGTACACAACCACAGCCAGCGGGCCCCCGCCCACCGAATCGCTCAGCGCGTCGAGCGAGGAACCTCGCAGCGCGAAGATGGCGTTCTCGATCGCCTCCAGCTCCCGGATTGTCGCGAAGGCCTGGAGCAGCGCCCCGCCCGCGCCGCGAAGGACATGAGAGCTTGCCATGGCGTGGTACAGCAGGCTGCATGCAGGCCGGCCGGGTGCGAGGCCACTGTCGCCATCCGGATGAAAATCGCCGAAACCGGGCATGCCCCGGTCCACGCGTGGGAGCGTGCGTGTGAGCACGTCTTGCAGATCCACCGCGCTCGGCTGCCGGATGTCCAATGCGCCATCGCTGACACGCAGCAGCAGGTCGCGCCAGCCAAGGGGGGCCAGGCGGTCACAGGCGCCCTTGACGTCGTCCATCACTGTCATGCGAACTCCTTTGCGTGCGCGGCGCAGTGCGCCGGACGGTTTTCAGGCGAGGCCTTGCAGGAAGGGAATGCTCGGCGCGAAGAAGAACTCGCCGCCCTTCATCGTGACGAAGCCATCGAAGGACGCCTCTGTCTGCGGCGTCGTCCTGTCGTACTCGGTGCGCCAGGTCTGGGGCACGCGATCGTGCGGTGGCCCATCGGGCGTATCGCTGTCCAATTGGCCGATGATCGGATCGAGCCCTGCGCGTGGATGAACGACGCCGTTGCGGTCCGCATTCGTGCCGTTCTTGATGAAGTCCTGGTTGTTGGCCCATCCCCGCTGCATGAAGGCGAACTGGTTGCGGATGCTGGCCTGGTAGCACATGAACAGCAGGCCGACGCCCTTCGACGGCAGATCGTCCAGGGCCTGGAAGGCGTTGGGATGGCGGTTGCGCTCGCCAAAGGTGATGCCACGCCGAACGATGCGGTGGGCGCGCTCGGCGGGCTCGGCTTGCTCCGGCGGGAGATCGAACTGAACACCGATGTCGCCGCGAGGATTGGTCTTTCGGATGTGGGCGTGGAACGGGCACTTGGCGCCCCGCTCGTCTCCGGTTCCCTGTCCGTCGAAGCGGAAGTTGTTCTCCTTCGCCGGCACGAAGCCGTCGGTCTGTGACAACCCAAGGGGCGTGCCGTCGCGAAAGCGGCCAACCACCATGGCGCCCGCCCGCTCTCGATCCTCCTCCTTCAGGCCCAGGCTGTCGGCCAGTTGCTGCTCGGCGATGCTGAAGGCGCGAACGTTCTGTTCAAGTTTGCGGAAGACGAAATAGCTGCCAAAGCAGTCCGCCTCCTTCGCGAGCGGATCGGGCAGGAGGACGAGTTTCACCGGCTCGAACGGATTCCAAACGTCGATGCGACCGCCCTTCGCTTCGCGCGTGGCCGGACCGAACCCACCGCCTTCGAGATTGACGAAATCCGTGGCCAGGAACAACGGCTGGCTGCGGCCATCGACGTAGCCGAAGTGCTCGATACCCTCCCCATCGTTGCTGCGCAAAGCAGTGCCGCGTTCGACGCGCGCGATCTCGCAACGGCCATCGAGCGTGTCGATCGTTTGCCTGGCACTGCGCAGGAGGAAGCCCTCATCGTCGTCGGCAAGCAGCAGCATGGCGTCGATATCCGCAGTGTCGAAACCCGGATCCCACTGCGAATTGGGTGGATCGCCGAGGTCGAAGGTCGCATGCCGCGCCATCCCATCGAGGAAGTTGGAATGCGTCTCCTTGGGCTGGCCTCCGGCTTCTGCGAATCCCGCGTTCAAGTCCGCATCGTCGACGCCGAGCTTTCGGTAGCCATTGGCCGACAACAGCAGGCTGCGGAACATCGCGCCGGGAATCTTGTAGTCGCGGTACTGCTGCCGCTCGATCTCCTGTTTGTGCGCCGAGGTGACCTGGCGCGCGAGCTCTGCGACGAGCTTTTTCGCTTTTGCGGGCGCTGCGGGCAGGCGCAGGAAGATGTGGACCGTGTGGTCCCGGCCGTGGCCGGACAGGATGTTGCCCTGCAGGTTCTTCAACCATCGCTGGTGTTGCGGATCGTGCGGATCGATCGGTGCGGTGTTGGCGAGTTGTTCCGGTGTCATGGCAGCTCCAGTTGGGTTGCGGCGCGCGTTTCAGGTGCGCGTTGCCGTGACCGGGCCTTCGGCGCCGTGGACGACGTTGGAGTACATGAACTGCACAGGGATGCGGCGGTTCTTCGCCGTGTTCTGAACCTCCTTGAAGACCAGTCGCAGGTCGCCTGCATTGCCTGCCTTGAAGATCGGCTGGTCGCCGACTTCCTTGCCGTCGCGCGAGGTCCACCCCAGGAAGTCGTTGTCGCGCAGGTTGATCGCATCGTTGACGTCGGCGTCGGTTCGGAATTCGTTGAGCTCGTGGTAGAGCGTTCCAACGACGTTCTTCCACGGCCGATCGAACACTGCGATGCCGTTTTCCCTGCCGTTCGGACGGATCTCGGAAAACACGTTCGCCGAGTAGTACAGCGTGATGCGCTTGCCGGCGCGCTGGATGTGCACCGAACCGTGGTAGCCGCCGAGACCGTTGAGGGAGGACGAGCCGTCGAGCCGCAGCACGGTGGCGGACGGCAGCACCAAGTTGAAGATGCACGACTCGAGGTCGGACTTGTCGACCAGGTCGGCGTCGAAGCAGCGCACGACGATATCCTGCACCTCGTCTTCGTTGATCGATGACGGCTTGGCCTCGTCGAAGATGAAGGATTCGCGCATGCTGCAATCGAGCGCAGCGCCGGGGAAGTACTGCTTCATCACGTTGTTCAGCCGCTTGTCGCGCATCGCCATCAGGATCGCCGTGTCGATGGACACGATGTCTTCATCCGTCCACGACGCCGGCCCGCCGAGGTAGATGTTCTGGAACTCCATCTGCGGCACGACCTTTCCACCGTGGAACATCAGGTCGTCGATGGGTGAAGGGCTGATGCCCGGCGCAATGGCCTTCGGCATCGGCCATGGGCGGGGGAGCGTCGCTTTGCGGTAGTAGCGCTTTTCCGCCGTAGACCCGGGGCGCGCCTGGATGCGCATCGGTTGAAAGCTGCGCGCGTAGTCACCACCATTGGAACCGGACATAGGACCTCCTGCCATGGTTGCTTCGTTGTCCCGTCCTCGAGCGGAAGGGGGGAACCGAAACATAGGCTTGAGGGGGCAGAACCGCATCCACCATCTGTATGAGAGCCTTTCTGTCGCGAAAGGCGCTCTCTCCGAGCAGACGCAAGGTAGCCGACGCGCGCGCTTGCGCCCACCACGCCGTGGCGGGCTCGACGTGCTTCGCGTGTCGGTCGGTGCGGCCTGCGCTTTAGCCGCGGCCCTTGACCGCCACGAGCCGCATTCCCGGCAGGAGTTCGGCGGCGAGTTCCGGTCGATCGAGGGCGTAGTCCAGGTTCATGCGGGCGATCTCCACGTGCTCCTCGCCCAGCGCCTGGGCACGGGAGCCCTGCCCGCGCTCGATGGCCTGCACGAGGGCGTGATGCTGGCGGTGGGCCTGCTGCATCCACTGCTGCCCCTCCTGCATCGAGGACTGCATCGGCAGCATGGCGCTGGGCGACGCAAAGGGCTGCCCCAACAGCAGTTCCATGATTCGCTTGAGCGTCGAGTTGTTGCAGCCTTCGATGATCAGGCGATGGAAGTTGTCATTCATCTCGACGTAGGCGGCATAGTCGTCCAGTTCCATCTGGGGCTTGTTGACCGCCTTGTCGCCGGCTTCGAGACACTCGTGCAGCTCGCGCAGCAGCTGGCGCGGGGCGCCCTCCTCCGCCAATAGGCGGGCCGCGAAGCCCTCGACCACGCCGCGCACCCGGATCGCGTCGGCGATCTCGCGCGACGTGAAGCGCCGCATCTGGTAGCCGCCGGCAGGCGACGGTTCGATCAGGCCTTCGTGCTCCAGGCTTCCCAGCGCCAGGCGAACGGGCGTTCGGGAGGCGCCCAGCTTCTCCGCCAGCGGGATCTCCGCCAGACGCTCGCCGGGGACGAATTCCCCTTTGAGGATCATGTCCCGCAGCTGTACCAGTACCCGGGATTGTTGAGAGTCCATTTCGGTTGCATGCAATCAGCGTGGGGGCAGTGTAGCCGAATCAGCAGTTTGCACACATCGAATGCAGTTTTGGCATGTTTCTGCATACAGAAGATCACGGTTCAGCGCGTAGCTGACAATCAGGATCTGCTGGATTGTCCTATAAACATAACGTTCGACTATTTTATCTTTACTTTCAGCCAACATGCGCATGCCATCTTGACCAATTGCAAAGCCAACCTCCAGAATGCATCCCATTGCATGCAGTCGTATCCCATGACCTTCAGGAGTTCCCCATGATCAGTGCCGAAAAGAACGACCACATGACCCGGGTGGGTCCGGACAAGCCGGCGGGCCAGCTGCTGCGGCGCTACTGGCAGCCTGTCGCGCTGGCGGAAGAGCTGAAAGGGCCGCGCCCGCTCAAGCCCGTCAAGTTGATGGGCCAGGACTTCGTGCTGTTTCGCGACCTGCAAGGCCGGCTCGGCATGCTGGACCGCGACTGCCCTCACCGTGGTGCCGATCTGGCCTTCGGCCGCCTCGAAGGCGGCGGCCTGCGTTGCGCCTTCCACGGCTGGCTGTTCGACGCCAACGGCAAGTGCCTGGAAACGCCGGCCGAGCCGGCCGGCAGCAAGCTATGCACGCGCATCCAGCAGTCGGCCTATCCCGTCGTCGAGAAGAGCGGCGTCGTCTTTGCCTACATCGGCGAAGGCGAGCCCCCCGCCTTCCCCGACTTCGACTGCTTCGTCGCGCCGGACAGCCACACCTTTGCATTCAAGGGGCTGTGGGAATGCAACTGGCTGCAGGCGCTGGAGGTCGGCATCGACCCGGCGCACGCCTCCTTCCTGCACCGCTTCTTCGAGGACGAGGACACTTCAGAAAGCTACGGCAAGCAGTTCCGCGGCGCATCGGCCGATTCGAAGATGGCGATCACCCAGGTGCTGCGCGAATACGACAGCCCCGAGATCCGCGTCGCGCCCGCACCCTACGGCATGCAGCTGACCACGCTGCGCAAGCTGTCGGACGACGAGACCCACGTGCGCGTGACGAACCTCGTCTTTCCGCAGGCCTTCGTGATCCCGATGAGCACCGAGATGACGATCTCGCAATGGCATGTGCCCGTGGACGATACGCACTGCTACTGGTATGCCATCTTCACCAGCTTCGCAGGCCCGGTGGACAAGCAGCAGATGCGCGAGCAGCGCCTCGGCACGATCGAGCTGCCCGACTACACCTCGCGCAAGAACAAGCGCAACAGCTATGGCTACAGCGTCGATGAACAGCTGACCGAGACCTACACCGGCATGGGCGCGGACATCAACGTCCACGATCAATGGGCCTGCGAGTCCATGGGCCCCATCCAGAACCGCACACGCGAACACCTTGGCACGACGGACAAGGGCATCGTCGCCTACCGGCGCATGCTGCTGGAGGCCATCGACGGCACGCTGGCCGGCGAAGCGGCGCCGATGCGTCCCGATGCCGGGCAGGCCAGCGCATTGACCGGCCCGCCCTCCATCGACGGCGTCGCCGCCGCCGCCGAAGCCGACAACTACTGCCGCGATGCGGACCTCGCCCGGCGGCGCGGCTCCGATTGGGCATCCGCACGCCTGGCGGCCTGAGGACTTGCCATGGAAAGCTTTGTCGAACGCTTCGGCCTGTGGTCAGCCGAACAACAAGCGCAGGCCGACGCCGTCGTCGGACGCCTCCAGGCGGGAGAGGTGGACGTGGTCCGCTTCGCCTGGCCCGACCAGCACGGCCTGCTGCGCGGAAAGACACTGGTGGCCGAAGCCGCGCAAGGCGCCTTGCGCGACGGGGTGAACCTCACCTCCACCCTGCTGGCCAAGGACACCTCGCACCGGACGGTGTTCCCCGTGTTCTCGGCCGGCGGGGGCTTCGACAGCCCCGGCATGCAGGGCGGCGCAGACTTCACCGTCGTCGCCGATCCGGCGACCTTCCGCGTTCTGCCGTGGGCGCCCCGCACGGGGTGGGTGCTGTGCGATGCCTACACCTCGGACGGAAGCCCTTGCCCTTTCGGCACGCGGCTGATCTTGCAGCGCGCGCTCGCCGAACTCGACGCCCTCGGCCTGGAGTTCGTGGCGGGCCTCGAGGTCGAGTTCCATGTGTTCAAGCTCGACGATCCCAGCCTGCAACTCGCGCACGCCGGCCAGCCGGGCGAGCCGCCGCGCGTGTCGCTCCTGACCCAGGGCCACCAGTACCTGACCGAGCTGCGCTACGACCGCGTCGACGCGCTCATGGACCTGCTGCGAACGCAGCTCGCCGCGCTGGGCCTTCCCCTGCTCTCCCTGGAAATCGAGTTCGGCCCCAGCCAGTTCGAGCTGGTGTTCGGTCCCACGGCAGGCCTGGTGCCGGCGGACACCATGGTGCTGCTGCGAAGCGCGATCAAGCAGATCTGCCAGCGCCACGGCTATCACGCCACCTTCATGTGCCGTCCCCGGATCCCGAACGTGATGTCCAGCGGCTGGCACCTGCACCAGTCCCTGCGCCGCAAGGCCGACGGCCGCAATGCCTTCATGCCGGAACGGGAGGGCCAGGCGCTGAGCGAGACGGGCCTGCATTACCTGGCAGGACTCAAGGCCCACGCCTGCGGCGCCGCCCCCCTGGCCAGCCCGACCATCAACGGCTACCGCCGCTACCGCCCCTTCTCGCTGGCGCCCGATCGCGCCATCTGGGCGCGCGATAACCGCGGCGCCATGCTGCGGGTGCTGGGCGGCCCCGGCCAGAACGCGACGCGCATCGAGAACCGCGTGGGCGAGCCGACGGCCAACCCCTACCTGTACCTGGCCTCCCAGATCTTCGCCGGACTCGACGGCATGCGCCGCCGACTCGACCCCGGGCCTTCGGCCGACGCGCCCTACGAGACCGCCGCTGACCAGCTGCCGCGCACGCTGTCCGACGCCCTGGCGGCACTGCGCGCCGACAGCGTGCTCACCGAACAGCTCGGCCCGCGCTTCGTGGACTACTACTGCCACATCAAGGAAGCCGAGATCGCCCGTTTCAACCTCGAAGTCAGCGAGTGGGAACACCGCGAGTACTTCGACATGTTCTGAGCCTTCGCATGCCCACGATCACCTACATCCTCAAGGACGGCAGCGCGCGCCGCATCGACGCCAGGACGGGCGCCAGCGTGATGGAGACCGCCGTCCATCACAACGTGCGCGGCATCGATGCCGAATGCGGGGGCAGCTGCTCCTGTGCCACGTGCCACGTCTACGTGGCGGACGATTTCATGGACCGCTTGCCGCCGCCCGACGACATGGAGAACGAACTGCTGGACGGCGTGGCCGCCGACCGCCTGCCCGGCAGCCGGCTGAGCTGCCAGCTCGTCGTCGGGCCCGAGCTCGACGGGCTGACCGTTCGCATCCCCGAGAGCCAGGCCTGATGATGAGCGCTCGCGCCCCCCTGGTCATCGTCGGCGCGTCCTACGCCGGCACGCAGCTTGCGGCCACCGCGCGCGAGCTCGGCTTCGACGCACCGATCATCCTGCTGGGCGAGGAAGGCCACGCACCCTACCAGCGCCCTCCTCTGTCGAAGGGACTGCTGACGGGCCAGACCTCGGTCGACGCGCTGGCCCTCAGGGGGCCCGGCTTCTTCGCCGACCAGGCCATCGACCTGCAGCTGGGGCGGCGTGCCAAGGCCCTGGACGCCGCAGCGCGCACGCTGACGCTGGACGACGGCAGCACCCTCGGCTACGGCTGGCTGGCGCTGGCCACCGGCGCGCGCTGCAGGGCACTGCCGGTGCCGGGTGCCGACCTCGACGGCATCTACAACCTGCGCACCCTCGACGACGCGCTGCGGATCTCGGATGCGCTCGCCCAGGCCACGCGCGCCTGCGTCATCGGCGGCGGCTTCATCGGGCTGGAGGTCGCATCGGCGCTGGCCGCTCGCGGCGCTTCGGTGACCGTCGTCGAAAGCCAGCCGCGGCTGCTCGCGCGCAGCTTCCCGCCGCGGATGTCGGATTACCTGGCCGGCGCCCACCGTCAGCGCGGCGTGGAAGTGGTCCTCGGACGCGGCGTGCGGGCCCTGTCCGGCGATGCAGGCCGAATCCGGCACGTCGAGCTGGACGACGGCAGCCGCATCGCCTGCGACATGGTCGTCCTGGGCATCGGCGTGCAGCCGAACATCGAACTGGCGCTGGAAGCGGGCATTGCCTGCGACAACGGCATCCTCACCGACGCACTGGGCCGCACCAGCGCACCGCAGGTCATTGCCGTGGGCGACGTGGCCAACACCCTGCTTCCTGCCGTGCCTGGCTGCCCGCTGCGCTTGCGCCTCGAGTCCATCCAGGCAGCCAACGACGGCGCGCGCGCCGCGGCCAGCGCGCTGGCGGGCACGCCGCAGCCCTTCGAGGGTGTTCCGTGGTTCTGGAGCGACCAGCACAAGCTCAAGCTGCAGATGGCCGGACTGCCCATGCCCGGAGACCAGGCCGTCGTGCGCGGCGAGATGCAAAGCGATCGCTTCAGCCTCTTCTACCTGCGCGGCGGGGTGCTGGTCGCTGCGCATTCGGTGAACCGGCCCGCCGAACACATGCTCAGCCGCAAGCTCATCGCCGCGGGGGCGCGCATCGATCCGCAGCAGCTGCAAGACGAGTCCGTCGATCTCAAGTCCGTCCACGCAGAGGCAGTGAGCCGCACGGCCGTTCCGAAGGCGAATAGCACCGTAGCCGAAGGCGAAGGTACTCCAGTGAGCCGGCCCCTCACCGGTTGCCTTTCCCCAGGTCTCAACGCCGGTTCGCCGGCCAACCCCAGGAGTTCCCCATGAAGATGACCAAGACAAGCTTTGTGAGCGCAGCCATGCTGGCCTGCGCCGGCGCCTTCGCCCCGGCCCATGCCGAGGATGCGCTGCGCATCGGCCTGATCGCCACCTATTCCGGACCCTACGCCGACTATGGCCGCCAGTTCGACGCCGGCGTCGCGCTCTACCTCAAGGAGCACGGCGGCAAGATCGCCGGGCGCAAGGTCGAGATCGTCAAGAAGGACACCGCTGGCCCCGCACCCGATGCCGCCAAGCGCATCGCCCAGGAGCTGGTCGTCCGGGACAAGGTGAAGGTGCTGACCGGCCTGGACTTCAGCCCGAACGCCTACGCCGTCGGCGCGATCGCCACCCAGGCCAAGGTGCCGACGATCGTGATGAACGCGGCGTCCTCGGCCATCACGACCAGCTCTCCCTATGTCGCCCGCCTGTCCTTCACGGTCCAGCAGGTCGCCGACCCGATGGCGCGGTGGATGCTCAAGCAGGGCGTGAAAGAGGCCTACTCGGTCGTGGCGGACTACGCTTCGGGCCAGGATGCGGAGACGGCGTTCAAGAAGGCCTTCACTGCCGGCGGCGGCAAGGTGGTCGGCGAGGTGCGCACGCCGATGAGCAACCCGGACTTCTCGGCCTACGTCCAGCGCATCAAGGACAGCAAGCCGCAGGCCGTGTTCTTCTTCTTTCCATCGGGGGTGATGCCGCCGGCCTTCCTCAAGGTCTGGAAGGAGCGCGGCATGGACGAAGCCGGCATCAAGCTCTTCGCGACCGGCGAAGCCACCGACGACAGCTTCCTGGAGGCCACCGGCGAGGTGGCGCTCGGCCTCGTCACGAGCCATCACTACTCCTATGCGCATCCGAGCGCCAAGAACCGGAAGTTCGTGAAGGACTTCGAAGCCCAGTTCGGCACCGCCATGCGCCCGAACTACTTCGCAGTGACGGCCTACGATGCCATGGCTGCCATCGACCTGGCGCTGGCAAAGACCCAGGGCGATGTCTCCGGCGACAAGATCATGGAAGCGCTCAAGGGACTCGCGTTCGAGAGCCCCCGCGGCCCGGTCGAGATCGACTCCGCCACGCGCGACATCGTGCAGACGGTCTACATCCGCAAGACGGAGAAGGCGGGCGGCAAGCTGGTCAACGCGGAGTTCGACAAGTTCGACCGCGTGAAGGACCCGGCCAAGGAAGGCAGCTGAGGCACGGCGAGGCACAGTCCCATGGCAATCGTGCTCTTCGATGGAGTGGCCTACGGCATGCTCCTGTTCCTCATCGGCGTCGGCCTGTCGATCACGATGGGCCTGATGAACTTCGTCAACCTGGCCCACGGCGCCTTCGCGATGGCGGGCGGCTATGCCGCCAGCCTGGCGATGCAGCACTGGGGCCTGGGCTTCTTCCCGGCGCTGGCCATGGCCTTCATCGCCGCGGCCGCCATCGGCGCCGGCCTGGAGTTCCTCTTCTTCCGGCGCCTGTACCGCTCGCACCCGCTGGACCAGGTGCTGCTGTCCATCGGCGTGGTCTTCGTCGCCATCTCGGTGACGACCTACCTCTTCGGACCGTCGATGCAGGCCTTCTCGCTGCCGCCCTCCCTGGACGGACGCGTGAACCTGCTCGGGCTCGAGGTCGGGCGCTACCGCCTCTTCCTCATCGCCAGCGGGCTGGTGGTGCTGGCAGCGCTGCTGCTCGCGCTCAACAAGACGCGCTACGGCGCGATGGTGCGCGCGGCGGTGGACAACCAGCGCGTGGCCGCGGGCACGGGCATCCACGTGCAGCGGCTCTTCTTCCTCACCTTTTCCTTCGGCTGCGGCCTGGCGGGCCTGGGCGGCGCGCTGAGCCTGGGCCTGCTCGGACTCGAACCCTCCTTCGCCTTGAAGTACCTGATCTACTTTCTCATCGTGGTGTGCGTCGGCGGCGCGGGCACCATCAGCGGTCCCTTTCTTGCCGCCCTGCTGGTCGGCATCGTGGACGTGGCGGGCAAGTACTACCTGCCCGGCGCCGGCGCCTTCCTGGTCTATGTCGTGATGGTGCTGACGTTGCTCGTGCGCCCTCACGGCCTCATCCCTCGGAAAGGCCTGGCATGAAAGCGCTGACCATTCCCCGTGATCGGCTCCCCTGGGTCGAGGCCCTGTTCTGGCTGGCGCTGGCCTGCAGCTTCTTCCTGATGCCCGACAAGCTCACGCTGCTCAGCCAGATCCTGATCTTCGGGCTCTTCGCGGTCTCGCTGGACATGGCCCTGGGCTATGCCGGCATCCTCACCGTGGGGCACGCGGCCTTCTTCGGCATGGGCGCCTACGCGGCCGGGTTGCTGGCCAGGCATGGCTGGGCGGAGCCGTTCTCGGGACTCCTGCTGGCCCTGGTCGTCTGCGCCCTCCTCGGCTACCTGCTGAGCTACCTGGTCGTTCGCGGGGCAGACCTGACCCGGCTCATGATCACCATCGGCGTCTGCGTGCTGCTGGCCGAACTGGCCAATCGCCTCGGCGGCATCACCGGCGGCACCGACGGGCTGCAGGGCATCGAGATGCGGCCCGTGTTCGGCCGCTTCGCGTTCGATCTCTGGGGCAGAACCGCTTTCTTCTACAGCTTCGGTGTCGTTCTCGCCATGTTCCTCGTGGTCCGGCGCGTGCTGCATTCGCCTTTCGGCCTGGCGCTGCGCGGCATTCACGACAGCCGCAAGCGCATGCTGGCGATCGGCTCGCCCGTGGAGGCGCGGCTGCGGCTGGCCTACTGCTTCTCGGCGGCAGTCGCAGGCGTTGCGGGCGCGCTGCTGGCGCAGACGACCCAGTTCGTCGGCATCGAGTCCATCGGCTTCAACCGCTCAGCGGAGATCCTCATCATCCTCGTGCTGGGCGGGACCGGGCGACTGTATGGCGGCATGGCCGGGGCGATCGTGTACATGCTCGTGCACGACGTCTTCGCCGACATCGATCCCCAGTTCTGGATGTTCTGGCTCGGGGTCTTCCTGATCGCCGCGGTGATGCTCGGGCGCGGCGGCATCATGGGCATGCTGTCGCGTCTGGTCGGCACCAGGGGAGCGAAATGATCGGTTCCAGGACCCCCTCCCTGCGCACGCGGGGCCTCGGCGTTCGCTTCGGCGCCTTCGCCGCCGTCACGGACGTCGATCTGACGCTGGAGCCCGGCGCGCGCCAGGCGCTCATCGGCCCCAATGGCGCCGGCAAGACCACGCTGATCAACCTGCTGACCGGCGTCCTGCGGCCCACGAGCGGATCCATCCACCTCGGCGACCGGGACATCACGCCGTTGTCGTGCGACCGAAGGGCCCGCATCGGGCTGGCGCGCACTTTCCAGATCAACACGCTGTTCCCGAGCCTGACCCCGCTCAGCTCGATCGTGCTCGCGATCTGCGAGCGCGATGGACTGGCGTCCACGTGGTGGCGCCCGCTGCGCCGCATGACGCCGGTCTACGACGAGGCGCATGCGCTGCTGGGGCGCCTGAAGCTCGACGCGCTGGCCGACACCCCGGTCTCCGCCCTCGCCTACGGCAAGCAGCGCCTGCTCGAGATCGCGCTGGCCATGGCCGCCAAGCCCCGCATCCTGCTGCTGGACGAGCCTGCGGCCGGTGTGCCGGAGGACGAGAGCGGCGAGCTGTTCGAAGTGATCTCCGAATTGCCGCAGGACATCAGCATCCTCTTCATCGAGCACGACATGAATCTCGTCTTCCGATTTTCCAGGCGCATCTCGGTCCTGGTGTCCGGCAGCGTGCTGACCGAAGGCACGCCGAGGGACATCGCGGCCAACCCGCGTGTCCGCGAGGTCTACCTGGGAACTGCAGGAGTGGCGCATGGCTGAGATGCTGGCCTTCGATGCGCTCAGCGCAGGCTACGGCAACGCCCTCGTGCTGGACCGGCTGTCCTTCTCTTTGAACGAGGGCCAGAGCCTGGCGGTGCTCGGACGCAACGGCGTGGGCAAGACGACCCTGCTCGAAACGCTGATGGGCCACACCCGTGTGATGAGCGGCGAGATCCGCTGGCGGGGCCAGTCCATCACGCGGCTTGCGCCCCACCAGCGTGTGCGGGCGGGACTCGGATGGGTGCCCCAGGAACGCGAGGTGTTCCCGTCATTGACGGTCGAGGAGAACCTCCTCGTCGTGGCCCGGCGCGGCCCGTGGAGCCTGCGGCGCGTCTACGCGCTGTTCCCGCGGCTGCAGGAGCGGCGCGGCAACTACGGCAATCAACTGTCCGGCGGCGAACAGCAGATGCTCGCGATCGGCCGCGCCTTGATGACCAATCCCCGGCTGCTGCTGCTCGACGAACCCATGGAAGGTCTCGCGCCCATCATCGTCGAGGAGCTTGCCCGTGCCATCCGGGCCCTGGGCGAGCGCGAAGGCCTGGCCTGCATCGTGGTGGAACAGCATCCGGTGCTGGCGCTGTCGATGACGGACCGGGCCATCGTGCTGGAGCGCGGCACCCTGGTGCACTCGGGCGACAGTGCCGGCCTGGCGGACGACACGGCGCTTCTGCATCGCCTGCTCGGGGTCGGCATCGAGGAAGACCTGGAAGTGGCCGCCGCATGAAGCCCATCGCGATCTTCCAGCACACCGAAGTCGGGGCGCCCGGCACGGTGCCCTCGATCCTGGATGCACTGCAACTGCCCTGGCGCATCGTGCGCATCGTCGATGGCGAGCCCGTGCCCGCGAGCGCCGATGCCTTCTCCGGTCTGGTGTTCATGGGCGGCTTCATGAGCGTCCACGATCCGCTTGCCTGGATCGCCCGAGAGATCGCGCTGATCCGCGAAGCGGCTTCGCTGGGCGTTCCGGTCTGCGGCCACTGCCTGGGCAGCCAGATCCTGGCGACGGCGCTCGGCGGGAGCGTCCGGCGCAATGCCAGGCCGGAGATCGGATGGAACCCCATCACGGTGGCCGACACGCCGACCGCGCAGGAATGGCTTGGCGAGGCCCCGGGGACGCACCTGCTGGCATTCCAGTGGCACGGGGACACCTTCGAACTTCCACCGGGCGCCGAGCGCATCGCCACCAGTGCGCACTGCGAGAACCAGGCCTTCGTGATGAATGGGCGCCACCTGGCGATGCAATCCCACCTGGAGATGACGCCGGAGCTGGTGGAACTCTCGGTCGCACGCAACGGCTCCCAGTTGGACAGAGAGCTTCATGCAGGCAACCCCGCGGTCACGTCTCGCGAGCAGACCCTGAGCGATCTGCGCGAGCGGACGACGGCCATGAAGGCCATCCTGCTTCGTTTGTATTCGCGGTGGGCAATGGGCTTGTCGCGCTAGCCGCGGATGCCCAATTCTCTGATGGCGGCGTCGAAACCGGGCTCGTTCGGAAGCGGTGTATAGGAGGCTGACCTGAGCTTGCGCTTGGCACGGCTGAAGACGACCACGGCTTGCGCATCGTTGACCTGCTTGGACATGTAGAGGAGTCCATCGACCTTCGCAGGGTGAGCATGGAAGGCCATTGCCCAAGCTTGCGGCAGGTCGTAGGGGAAGCTGGTCGAGATCTCGCTCGAGCCGACGATCCGTTTGAGCGCGGTGCCAGTGAGTTTCGCGAGCTTGAGGGTCCTCCCCTCGAAGCGAACGACCTGCTTAGATTCGAGTTCGTCGGGAGGCACGACGAAGTGACCACTATCCGGCATCAAGTCGTGCAGCACGGTCTCGGCGATGGCGACCTGCAGAGTGAGGCCAAGATAACAGGTGCCAAACCTCTTCGATGGCGGGCGAGAGTTGTCGTCGAATCGATTGCCGGCGGACCTGCCGAAGTAAGGCTCGCCAGAACTATGTCTCGAGATGCGATAGAGGCTCTCGACTTGGACTTGGACGGTCTCGAGACCGATCTCGTGCAGGTCCGATGGCGGCGGCTTCAGGGGCCCGCTCATCCGATTCGGAGAGCCTCGGCTGCATTCAGCACCTGCTGATAGCTGCCACTGGCAATGGCCTCCAGCGGTGTTGCGCCAGCGAGTGACCCTCGCTTGCGCAAGAAAAAGTGCAGCTTGGTAGCACCCGGCAGATCTCCCAGGGCCTTGCTCACCGTCTCGAGCTTGGCCCGGTCGTAGCGGCTGTCCACGAAGAACGACGGAAAGTATTTCTCGCCGTCGACCTCGACGTGGAAAAGGCGCCGTTCCTGCTGCGCCTTGCTGAGTGCCTGGCGGCTGATCGTGCGCTCGTTCTGAAAGGCACTGCGGCCCATCAGGACTCCCTCGTCGACAAGCTTCCTGAGGCCTTGATTGGCCTGTTCGCGCAGCTTCGCCATGGTCGTTCCACCTCCCGCCGCTTTCTGCAGGGGGGGTCTCTCGTCACCAAAGGCGATCCGGCGAATATCTGCGAAGCGAGCTTCGGCCTCCTGCAGCGTCTCCAGCAGCGATGAAGACGCTGCTGATTCAAGAATCGCCTTCTTCAGCTTGGCGCGAGGGGTTGCCGCCAATTCATCCGTCAACTGCTGCAGCGAGCTGGCGGTCCTGCGCAGTTCCTTGAGCGCCGCCGCCGGAGATCTCGCGGCGGCTACTTGGACGGATGAAGTTGACATGGGGAAAGCATACGCCGGTTCGATCGTGGTCGTCAACCATGTCAACCATGTCCATCAAGTCTACCAAGCCTTCCTGATCCTCCCATGTCCCAACTCGCTACAGAACGCGTGCTGCATTGTCCACCGCTGGCACTGCGCGTGGCTGCCCCATCAGCCCGCGCCAGGGGCGAGCTGGGCGACTACGTGATCGAGCGCGCCTTCGTCGAGAAATAGCGCGTCCATCGCCGACGCGCTGCGCGCAGGACAGAAACGTTATATTGCGTTACCGTCACTGCCACCGCATCGCCACTGCCCGCATGGACAACGACGAGGTCAATCAGCTGCTCGTACGCATCGGCCGCGAAGACCAGGCGGCGTTTCGCCAGCTGTACAAGGCGTTCAGCCAAAGGGTTTACGCCTACGTCCTCAACATGCTGAACGACCATGCGCGGGCCGAGGAGGTCCTGGTCGACACGCTCTACGAGGTCTGGCGGCACCCCGAGCGCTTTCGCGGGGATTCGCAGTTTTCCACCTGGCTCATCGGGATCGCGCGCCGAAAGGCGCTGATGGTCTACCGGGCGCGCCGGCCCGACGAGGTGCATGCGGATCTCGACGACATCGCCGAAACCACCGCCTCGGACACGCCCGACGGCTACGCCGAACTGGCAGGCAAGCAACGGCGCGAAGGGGTGCAGCACTGCATGGGCAAGCTCTCGGACGAGCACCGCGAATGCATGCACCTGGTGTTCTACGAGGGCATGGGCCTGGCCGAAGTGGCCGAGATCCAGAACTGCCCCGAAGGCACCGTCAAGACACGCCTCTTCCACGCCCGCCAGAAGATCAAGAAATGCCTGGAATCCCTGCTGCGCAGCGAGGGGAGCGCCGCCAGCGCCAAGGGCGCGCTCGCCTCCTGAAACTTGCGGTACCCCTGACATGCGCGCAAAAATAATCTGAACCATCCGCCGAGCCCGTGCAACCCAGAGGCCACACGGGAAAGTCCCGTGCAGGTAGATCGGGGTCTCGCTGCGGTGGGTTGAGCACTATATTGCGTGCTCTCGCCACAGTCGCCGCTAGGATGGACAACGATCGGGTCAGTCACGGGCTCCTGGGAGCCGAAGGATTCTTGGTGGTCACCATGGTCGAGATCTTTTCATCGTTGCCGCACCGCAAGGCTGCGACCTTTGCCGCGGGAGCACAGGCATCATGAACAACAAACGCTTCGAAGAACTGCTCCCCTGGTACGCCAACGGCTCGCTGGGGGCCGAAGACCGGGCCTGGGTCGACGCCTACCTGGCACAGAACCCCGAGGCCCGCAGCGAGCTGGACTGGTACCGCTCCCTGCAGATGCGCGTACGGGAAAGCGCCCCGGCCGTGCCGGCGACGATCGGCCTGGCGCGCGCCATGCGCCTGATCCAGGGCGACCGTCCGACCTTGGCCGAGCGCATCGGCGCCTTCTTCGGCAACTTCGGCATGCGCCCGAGCTTTGCGATGGCCGGGCTGGCGCTCGTGGCCGTGCAGGGCGGCGTGATCCTGAACCTGCTGGGCAACGTCCGGGAGAGCGAGAACGAGATCCGCGCCCTGAACGCCGTCCGCGTCACCGAAGCGCCGATGCTGAAGATCAGCTTCGCACCCGACGCCAAGGAGGCCGACATCCGCCTGCTGATGGTCCAGATCCAGGGCGAGCTGGCCGGCGGCCCGGGGCAGCTCGGCGACTACTACCTGCGCGTGCCGGCCGGCACCGAATCGGCGGCGCTCGCCAAGGTGCAGGCCGCCCCGATCGTCCAGACCGCCTCCCTGTCACCCGGCGTGCCGCCTCGGGAGTAGCCGCCATGGCCCTGCTACCCACCCGCCGTATGCTGCTGCGCTGCGCATTGGGCGCCGCGGCACTGCCTTTGGCGCCCGCCATGAGCGCCGCCCGGCCGCCCGAAGGCGCTCGCACCGCAGCCGGAGGCGAAGGTACTCCGACGGACCGCTCTGCCAGCGCCAACAACGCCGAGTCGCGCATCGCGCTGGTGATCGGCAACGGCGCGTACCGCGCCGCCCCGCTGAAGAATCCGACCGGCGACGCCACCGCCGTCGCGGGGGCGCTGCGCGGCCTCGGCTACGACGTGACCTTGCGCCAGAACACCCGGCTTCCGGAACTGATCGAGTCGTTGCGCGAGTTTTCTCTGCGCGCTCCGAAGGCCTCGGTTCGCATGCTGTTCTACGCCGGCCACGGCGTCCAGGTGAAGGGCCGCAACTACCTGGTGCCGGTCGACGCCGACCCGCAGACGGAAGAGGAAATCCAGCGCCAGAGCGCGGACGTCGGCGAGTTCGTCGACCGGCTCAGCGCCATCCGCACCGGCATCAACATCGTGGTGCTCGATGCCTGCAGGGTGAACCCCTTCGCCGGCGGCGTCATCGTCGGCCCCGACGGACGACGCCTGAAGTTCCGCGGCGCGACACCGGGCGGCCTGGCGACGCTCGATGCGCCCGTGGGCACCCTGGTGGCCTTTTCGACCGCGCCCAACGGCGTGGCGCTCGACGGCGCCAGCGGCAAGCACAGCGTCTATGCCCGTCACCTGCTGGCCAACCTGCCGACGCCGGGGCTGCAGATCGAGCAGCTCTTCAAGCGGGTGCGCATCGGCGTGGCCGAGGACACCGGCCGCGCGCAGGTGCCCTGGGAGTCCTCGAGCCTGACGTCCGACTTCTGCTTCAAATCGGACGACAAGGGCCGCTGCGGGTAAACCCGCTACGCGTGATCGTCCAGGAAGCGCTCCAGGTCGCGCGCGAAGCGCAGCGGCTCGCTCACATGCGGCGAATGGCCGGCCCGCGGATACACCGAGATCTGCGCATGCTTGACCGTGTCCCGATACCAGGCGTCGAGCGGCACGCCGGCGTAGTGCGGACTGCGCGCCCCCAGCACGACCAGCAGCGGCGCGTCGAGGCGCGACAGCGAAGCGCGGAAGTCGGCCTGCGCCATCGACTCGGCAAGGTCGAGCAGCGGCCGGATGTCGATGCTCCCCAGGCGCCGGCGCAGCATGCGCCCGAGCGGCGCCTCCACACCCAGCTGGCGCCGGAGCCAGGCGCCTCCGATCGCACCGACCTCGTTCAGCAGCGTCTCGGCCAGATCCTGGCGCGCCCCGGCAATCAGCCCCGACAGCATCGTCGCGCTGCAGCCGCCGAACAGCCCCAGACGCCAGCCGTCGTCCGTCACGATGCGCGGCGACTGGTCGACCAGCGCCACCGCCGCGACGCGCTGGGTGCCGTACGCATGCAGGTACTGCATCAGCGCCAGCGCACCCATGGAATGCCCGACCAGCACCGAGCGCTGCAGCCCGAAGTGATCGAGCATCTCGGCCAGGTCGGTCGCCAGCCGCGCCAGCGTGATGCTGCCGCGCACCGGCCGGCAGCTGCCATGGCCACGCGCGTCCCAGGCGAGCACGCAATGGTGCCGCGCCATCCGCCGCGCCACCGGCATCCAGTCGCGATGCGAGCACCCGACCCCATGCACCAGCACCAGGGGCGGGCCCTTGCCGAGCACGTACACGGGAACGACCTGGCCATCGCCGGCGGTGAAGCTGTCGTAGTCGCCGGCGGCGGGCGTGCCGAGGCTCACCAGCCCGAGATTGCGCAGCGCATTCCAGGTGCCGCGCAGGCCCGTCAGGCGTGGCGCGTGTGGAGGCGGTTCAGGCGGGGCGCCGTCGAGCATGGCCGGCAATCCTACGCTGGCGTGCAGCCGGCCCGAAATCGGCTCGAACCCTTCTGGGAAAAGTTGCTGCAAATCCTTTGAACCGTTTCCGAAACGGCCGCAACCCATGCAGCGGGAAGGCAGGCAAATCGGCAAGCCCCACCACAAACCCTAGTCCCTCACTCTCAGGAGATCATCATGCAAGTCGTTCGCAAAGCTTCCGTCCTTGTCGCCCTCGGTCTCGTTTTCGGTGGCGCGATGGCCGGCGAAATCACGGGTTCCACAGTGCTGTCCACCGGCGCCGTCAACACCTCGGCCGGCTTCCTGTCCACGGCGCGCCAGAACATCGGCGTGGCCGAGCAAAACGGCAAGATCACCAACAGCACCGTGATCGTCAACGGCGCCAACAACACCGCCGCAGGCTTCCTGTCGACGGCAACGCAGAACGTCGGCCGCGCCACGCAAAACGGCAAGATCACCAACAGCACGATCATCGGCAACGGCCTGAACAACGTGGCTGCCGGCTTCCTCAGCACCGCCACGCAGGAAGTGGGCTTCGCCAAGGACAACGGCGAGGTCGTGAACTCGACGGTCATCGCCAACGGCGCCAGCAACACGGCCGCCGGCTTCCTGTCCACGGCTCGCCAGCAGATCGGCGGCGCGCAAGGCAACGGCAAGCTGACGAACTCGACGGTCATCGCCACGGGCTCGGTCAACACCGCCGCCGGCTTCCTGTCCACCGCCGACCAAAGCATCGGCGTTGCCAAGTAAGCCGCCGCCGGGCAAGGCCCGGTTTCCCCGCTCGATCCGACCCGCCCGCGCACCCGCGCCGGCGGGTCTTTTCTTTCCGCCAACCCAGGCGCCGTACTCGTGCTGCGAACGCAAATTCGCTTGAACCGTTTGCGAAGCCGCTGCAACCCATGGAGCGGAAGGCAAGCAACAGCAAGCCACCACCCCAACCTCGCCAACCCTTCAGGAGAATCACCATGAAAGCCGCTTCCAAACTTTCCGTCCTCGCCGCGCTCGGCCTCGTCTTCGGTGCCGCCATGGCCGGCGAGATCACCGACTCCGGCGTCTTCTCGACCGGCGCCGTCAACACCTCGGCCGGTTTCCTGTCCACCGCGCGCCAGAACGTCGGCGTGGCCGAGCAGAACGGCAAGATCCGCAACACGGCGGTGATCGTCAACGGCGCCGTGAACACCTCGGCCGGCTTCCTGTCGACGGCCAACCAGAGCATCGCCCGCGCCACCCAGAACGGCCAGATCAGCCAGACCGCCATCGTCGCCCAGGGCGTGAACAACACCGCCGCCGGCTTCCTGAGCACCGCAAACCAGGAAGTGGGCTTCGCGAAGGACGACGGCAAGGTCCAGGGCAGCTTCGTCGGCGCCACCGGCGTGAGCAACGTGGCCGGCGGCTTCCTGTCCACGGCGCGCCAGCAGATCGGCGGCGCGCAAGGCAGCGGCAAGCTGACGAACTCGACCGTGCTCGCCACGGCCCAGGTCAACACCGCCGCGGGCTTCCTGTCCACCGCCGACCAGAGCGTCGGCGTCGCGAAGTAAGACCTCGTCCTTCTTCTTTCCCTGCGCCGGCGTCTCCCCCCGCCGGCGCTTCCCCACCCAGGAGACCACCATGAATGCAAGCCTCGCCCTCACCGCCCGCATCGTCCTCGCCGCCGTCACGCTGGGTGCCGGCGCCCACGCATTCGCGGGGCAGGAGCTGATGGGCGTCGATACGCGCTTCCGCGCCAAGATCGCAAAGGAAAAGATCCGCATTGCCGCCCAGGAGCGCAAGGCCGACGAGCAGGGAAGGTCACAGGGAAACTCCTCGGACTCCAGCACCTGCGGCAGTCAGAACATCGGCAACATCGACACCGGCGGGCGCATCGGCGCCGGGCCGCGCGAGGTTTTCGTATTCGCACCCAACGCGATCAACATCGTCGGCCGCGGCGGGTGCCGCTGAGCACAACGTCCCGCCCAAGGGAGATGACATGAAACCGCCCAAAGCCGCGCGCCTTCTCGCGCTTTCCGCCACCCTCGCCGCCCTGGCCGGTTGCCAGACGCTCGAGGTCAAGCAGCCCACCATCGACCAGACCAACGAGATCCGCAAGGGGCCCGAGGATCGGCCCCAGCGCTCGATCACCGGCTTCTCGCATGCGCTGCGCTGCATGGACACGCTGCTGCTCGACTACGGCGTGCGTGACATCACGATGCTGACCGAGGAAATCACCGACGAAACGAAGAAGCTGAACGCCGGCACGCGCGACATGCTGATCTCGTCGGTGTCGGACATGTCGCGTCGCAGCCGTGCGGTGCGCCTGGTCGCCTTCGGCAAGGACACGGCGAACGTCATCAGCTATCTCGCTTCGGCGCAGAACGCGGCGGCCTACCAGGCGATCCCGCTCTACGACATCAAGGGCTCCGTCTCGCAGTTCGACGAGAACCTGGTCAAGAACCAGAAGGACCTCGGCATCGGCTTCGCACCCTTCATCAACCTCGGCGCCGCCAAGGATGCGGGCTCCAGCATGCTGGCGCTCGACCTGAGCGTGCTGACCACCAGCGACATGGCGGTGCTCGCCGGCGTCACCTCGCGCAACTCCGTGATGATCCTGAAGCAGGGCAGCGGCATCGATGGCGACGCCGCGTACCACAAGTTCGGCATCAACTACAGCATGAACCTGGCGAAGGCCGAAGGCCAGACGCAGGCGCTGCGCGGACTGGTCGAGCTGGCGGCGGTCGAACTCATCGGCAAGCTCACCAAGACGCCCTACTGGAGCTGCCTGGGCGTGACCGACCCCAAAAAGAACGACGAAACGCGCCTCGAGATGTTCGACTGGTACCACGCGATGGCCTCGACCCGCATCGAGTTGATCGCCTACTTCCAGAACCAGCTGCGCCGGCGCGCGTTCTACGACGGCCCGATCGACGGCGAATTCAACCCGGCCATCGACGAGGCGATCGCGAACTACCGCGCCGCGCTGGGCCTGAGCCGCGAGGCCGTGCTCAACGAGGAGTTCTTCTACGCCTTCCTCGCCGCCGACCACACCAAGATCAAGCGCCCGGACCAGCCGGCACGCTACGTTGCGCCGAACACGGTGGCCGGGGCCCCCGCATCGATTCCGGTGGTGGCAAGCGCAGCATCCGCCTCGCCCGCGGCGGCAGCGGCGGCCGCATCAGCCGCGGCGCCGCTGAAGCTGTCGGTGACGGCACCCAGGCAGCAGACCCGATTCGCCCGCGGGGAGTCGATCAGCCTCTCCCTGGCACCCTCGCAGGACGCGCATGTCTATTGCTACCTGCAGGACGAGGAGTCCAAGGTCATCCGCTTCTTCCCGAACCGATTCGCCCGCGACTCGCGCATCGCTGCGGCCCAGCCGCTCACGCTGCCCGGCGCCATGCGCTTCCAGCTCACGATGAACACGAAGGGCGTGCCCGAGACCATCTCCTGCTTCGCAACGCAGCGCGACGTGATGGCTTCGCTGCCGCAGGCCCTGGTCGGCACCGACTTCGAGCCCTTGCCCGGCGCCACGCTCGAACTGATTCGCGGCGCCTTCCTCAAAGCCAGCGGCGGCACGCTCGCCCAGGAGAACTTCCGTGTCCAAGCCAAATGAATCCCTTCCTGGCCGTGCGAAGTGGCTCGGCATCCGCCTGGCCGCCGTGAGCGGGGTCGCCCTGGCCGCCGTGGTCGGTCTGCTGCAACTGCCCTTCGGCGCGACTGCAGGCGTCGCCACCGCCGCCGCTGCCACCGAGGACCGCGTCGGGAGCGGGCTCCCGCCAGCGCCCCCGCCCCCGGCCTCGACGCCGGTATCGAAGCACAAGGGACAGGGCACCTATCGGCTGCGCTGCTGGCAGTACGGCCGCCTGCTGTTCGACGAGGGGCCGGTCACCCTGGGCCCCGAGGCACGGCAAGGCGCGAAGCTGGTGGCGACCGACCGCAACGGCGGCTCGATGATCGTCACCGACTCCGGCTGGACCACCTGCCAGGCGCGCCCCTTCCCCCCGGAGCCCAACCTCGCGCTGCCGCGCTGAGGCCAGCGCCCGCGGCACCCAGGGAGCTGCACCATGAACTGGTTCACCCGTGTGTTCCCGGCACGGGGCTCGTTCCGGGCCGCCGCCCTGGCCGCCGGATCGGCCGCGGTACTTGCCGCGGCCCTGGCCGGGCCGGCCCAGGCAGCCACCGAGACCCGCAGCGTCGCCGACTTCGACCAGGTCGTGTTCGCCGTCGCCGGCGAAGTCAGCATCGAACAGGGCCCCAGCGAGACGCTGACGCTCGAAGCCGAGCCCGCAGTGCTGCGCAAGATCACGACCGAGATCCGCGACCGGCGCCTGCTCATCGGCCTGTCGCCCGGCCGGATCGAGACCCAGCAGCCGATCCGGATGAAGCTCGGCGTGCGGACGCTGCGCGCCTTCGAGTCGCGCACGGCCGGCGCGATCAGCATCGGCCCGCTGCGCAGTGACGCGCTCGCACTGGTGCTGGCGGGCGGCGGCTCGATCCGCCTCGATCGCCTGGACAACGCGCGCAGCCTCGACGTGCGCATCACCGGCGCCGGCGATGTCACCGTCGGAGGCGGCAAGGTCACGGCCCAGCAACTGGCCATCACCGGCATGGGCAGCTACACCGCGCCCAAGCTCGCCAGCGAACGCGCCGAGGTCGCGATCGACGGCAACGGCGAGGTGCGCCTGGCCGCCAGCAGCACGCTGGCCGTGCGCATCGGCGGCGTGGGCCACGTGCGCTACCACGGCGACCCGGCCGTGACGCGCTCCATCCGCGGCATCGGCACGATCGAGAAAGATTGAACCGCGCAGGCGGCGCGCGCAACCCATGGGCATCGAGAAATTCAACGCCACGCCCAAGGAGCCCGACATGACCCGCTACCTCAGCACCCTCGCCCTCGCCCTCGCCGCCGCCTTCCTCACCCCCCAGGTGAAGGCCGAGAAGGTGGTCATGTATCGCGAAGGCCAGCTCGTGAGCCCGCACGACGTGGCCGCCGTGCTCGGCAACGGCACACGTTCGATCCGCCTGCTCGACGATGCGCCCGCAGCGGCAACCCCGACCAAGTACGTCGCGGCAGCGGCGGTCGCCCTGGCGAAGACCTCGGCGCGTCCCCCGGCCCGCGCGCCTGCCGCGCCCGACGACGCGAACGGCGACGCCTCCGCGCTGTCCCTGCCGGTGCGCTTCGCCTTCGACTCCGCCGAAATCGTTCCGGCCGCACGGACCCAGCTCGACGCACTGGCCGAAGGCATCAAGCTGCTGGCGCCGAACAGCATCGTCACGGTCGAAGGCCACACCGATGCGACCGGCAGCGATGCCTACAACCTCGAGCTGTCGCGCAACCGCGCCCGCGCCGTGCGCGACTACCTGGTGCAGCGCCACGGCATCGACGCCGCGCGCCTGAAGACGGTCGGCTACGGCGAAGCCCGACTGGTCGAGCCCGCCGATCCCACCGCCGCCGTGAACCGCCGCGTGCAGTTCCGCGGCAGCTGAACGGGCGTTGCCGGGGCTGTGCCATCGCCCTGCCGCGCGTGCCGCGCCCTCCTCTTGTGCCGCCGCTGCGCAGCGCCGAGAATGGGACGCGACAGGCTCCCTCTCCCAGGGGGAGAAGGAGCAATACCCGAGGGGGCAAGACCAGCATGAGACTTCTCGAAGTCCAGGCATTCGGTGAGGTGAGTCGCCGCCGCCTGCTCCCCTTCCTCGGCCTCATGCCTGTTCTGTGGAGCGGGCTCTGCCAGGCCCAGGCCCAGCCGCAGGCCAAGGTCGAGGCCACCCGGCAACGCCGGATCGCACTCGTGATCGGCAACGGCCGATACCCCGAGATTCCGCTGAACAACCCCGAGCACGACGCCCGCCTGGTCGCGCAGACCTTGCGTTCCCTCGGCTTCGAGGTGGGCGAATACCTCAATCTCAATGCCCGCGACTTCAAGCGCGTGCTGCGGGAATTCGCGCGCCGCATGGACGACGACCAGGTCGCCTCGGTCTTCTACTACGCCGGCCACGGCGTCCAGATCGGCGGGCGCAACTACCTGCTGCCGGTCGACATCGCGCTGCGCGACGAGGCCGAGGTGCGCGACGAGGCCATCGACCTGCAGGAGGCGCTGCTCGCGCACGTCGACCGGGTGCGTCCACGCGCCCGCATCTTCATCATCGACGCCTGCCGCAACGACCCCTTCGCGGCGCGCGGGCGCTCGCGCAACGCCAACGGCCTGGCCGAGATGGCGGCGCCGGGTGCGCTCATTGCCTTCTCCGCGGCCCCGGGCGGGGTCGCCGAGGACGGCCCGATCGGCGGCAACAGCATCTACACGCGTCACCTCGCCACCGAGCTGCGCTCCATGGGCGTCGAAGTCGAGGACATGATGAAGGCGGTGCGCGTCAAGGTGCTGCGCGACACCGCCCAGCGCCAGATCCCCTGGGTCAACACCTCGATGGTCGTGAACTTCATGTTCAACCCCGGGGCAGCGCCGGCACTGGCCGGCCCCAAGCGCAATCTGCATCTGCTCGTGCAGGCGCAGCGCAGCCTGAACACCGATGCCCGCAACGCCTCGGCCTCGCTGGCGCTGCGGGTCTATGTGCTGCGCGATGCGAGCGGATTCGAGAAGGCGAGCTTCGACAGCCTCTACGACGACGACGAGGCGACCCTCGGCTCGAACGTGCTCGTGCGCGAGAGCCTGCACCTGCGCCCGGGCGAGGCGCGCGAGCTGGCCCTGGAGCTGAGCGGCGATGCGCGCGCCCTCGCCGTGTTCGGTGCGTTCCGGGAGATCGAGCGCTCGCAGTGGCGTGCCATCCTGCCCTTGCCCGTCGGGGCGCTGGCGCGCGTGCGCGTCGACGCGCAGGCGCGCCAGCTGCAGCTGGGGTGGGCCAAGTGAAGCGGCCCGTCGCCGCCCCCGCAGCGCCGGCTTCCGGCCAGGCGGAGAGCGTCGACGAGCCAGCCGCCGCACGGGCGCTGCGCGCCCAGGCGCTTCCCCTGGTCGCCTTGATGGCCGGCTTGCGGGACGCGACGCCCGCCGACCCCGCCGCGCTGCGCCGCACGCTGGCTGCGGCGGTGAATCGCTTCGAAGCGGATGCACGCGCGGCAGGCGTCGACGAGCCCACCGTCGCCGCCGCGAGCTACGTGCTGTGTGCCTGGGGCGACGAGCAGTTCGAGGCGGCGCCCTGGGGGGCGGAGGGCGCCGGACTGCTGCAGCGCTTTCACGGCGAGGCCAACGGCGGCGACAAGCTGCTGCGCCTGCTGGCGCGGCTGGCCGAGAAGCCGCGCGAGCACCGCGCGCTGCTCGAGCTCTTCCACACCTGCCTGAGCCTCGGGCTGCGCGCGCGCAGGGTGCTCGACAACCGCGACCACGAGAACCTGCGCTCGCGCGTGCATCTCGCGCTGCAGCAGGCGGCGCCGGCGCCGGCATTGGTGGCCCCCTGGCACTGCGCAGCGGCGGCCGCCAGCCCGCCGCGGGCGCCGCGCGTCGCGTTGCCCGCGGTCCTGCTGCTGGGCGTGCTGGCCCTGGGCATCTACAGCGCCAGCCAGCTGCAACTGGCGGCACGCGTCGACGGCGTGCTGGCCTCCTTGCAGAAGCTCGTGCCGGCCGGCACTGCCACCGCCGTGCCCGCGGCGGGCACGCCGGCGCCGCCGCGGCTCGCCTCGAACCTGCGCGAGGACATCGACGCCGGCCGCCTGTCGGTGCGCGACGAGGCGCTGCGCAGCGTGGTCGTCATCGGCGCCGACGCGCTGGGCGACGCCGCCGCCCCCCTGAAGCGCGTCGGCGCCGCGCTGGCCAGGCAGCCGGGCAAGGTGCTCGTCGTCGGCTACACCGACGGCAGCGATCCCCCGACGGCCCGAACGCCCTCGGCCTGGCACCAGGCGATGGAATGGGCGCGCGGCACCGCCGACCTCCTGCGGCCCCAGCTCGGCGATGCGCGCCTCGCGGTCGAGGCCCGCGTCGACGCCACGGGCGGCAAGCCGCTGCGCCGGGTCGAGATCGTCCTGTTCCCGGAATGAAGGCGCCCACCCGCGTCGCGCAAGGTGCCGTGAACCTCGGCGCGGCAGGCGCCCTGCTGTGGTTCGCGGCGCCGCTCCTCGCCGTCGGCTCCTGGCATCCCTTCGACGACGTGCGCGCCCGCGTCGCCTTGCTGGTGCTGGTCGCGCTGCTGCTGCTCGGCCTGCGCGGGCTGCGCCTGCTGCTGGCCCGGCGGCGCAACGAGCGCCTGCTGAAGAGCCTCGAGTCCGGCGATGCCGGCCCCGAGCTGAGCCAGCGTTTCCGCCAGGCGCTCGCGATGCTGCGGCAGGGCATCGAGGCCAAGGGCGCGCGGCGCTGGTGGCAGGGCCGGCGGCAGCTGCAGCAGCTGCCCTGGTACCTGATCATCGGTGCGCCCGGGGGCGGCAAGACCACGGCGCTGCTGCATTCGGGCCTGCGCTTTCCGCTCGCCGAGAAACTCGGGCGCGACCCGCTCGCGGGCGCCGGCGGCACGCGCCACTGCGACTGGTGGTTCAGCCAGGACGCCGTGTTCATCGACACGGCGGGCCGCTACACCACGCAGGACAGCGACGCATCGGCCGACGCCCGGGAATGGCAGCAGTTCCTCGCGCTGCTGCGCCGGCACCGGCCGGTGCAGCCGATCAACGGCGTGCTCGTCAGCGTCAGCGTGCCCGACCTGCTGCAGGGCGGCGCGGAGCTCGCGCGGCAGGCGGCTGCGGTCGCGGCGCGGCTGGACGAACTGCGCGGCGAGCTCGATCTCGCCTTTCCGGTCTATCTGCTGGTGACCAAGGCCGACCTGCTGGCCGGCTTCGTCGAAACCTTCGGCGACCTCGACGCTGCGCAGCGCGAGCAGCTCTGGGGCCTGGTGTTCGACCCCGATGCCGCCGGCATCCCGGCCGACCTCGGGCCGCGCCTGGCCGAGCTCGCGCAGCGCCTCGCGCAGCGCAGCCCCGAGCTGCTGCAGCGCGAGCACACGCCGCAGCGCCGCCTGCCGCTCTACACCTTCGCGGCCCAGTTCGAAGCCCTGCTCGCGCCGCTCGAAGGCTTCGTGCGCAAGGCCTTCGCCGGCATTGCCGCCGAACCGGCGCAGCGCCTGCGCTCGATCGCGCTGACCAGCGGCACGCAGGAGGGCAATCCGATCGACCGCGTGATCGGCGAGCTCGCGCGCAGCCACGGCCTGGCGCTGAAGCCGCTGGCGCGGCCCGATGCCGGCGGCAAGTCCTTCTTCCTGAGTTCGCTGCTCAAGCAGTTGGTGATCGCCGAAGCGCCGCTGGCGGGGCAGCGGCTGCAGCGGCTGCGCGTGCGCCGGCGCGCCGTGATGGCCGGCGCCGGCCTGGCCGGGGCCGCGCTGCTCGCCGCCTCCGCGCTGTGGTGGCAGAGCTACCGCCGCAACCTCGACTATGTCGACACCGTGCGCACGCGCGTCGAGCAGCTGACCCAGCGCATCGGCTCGCTGGAATCGGCCAAGCTCGAGCAGGTGCTGCCGCTCTATGCGCTGCTGGAGCGCCTGGCCGCGAACGACGGCATCGATCCGAACGAGCCGCCCGCCGGCTTCGGCTTCGGGCTGTTCCAGGGGCCGCGGCTGGCGCGCTCGGCGGAGCAGGCCTACCGCGAGATGCTCGATCGCAGTCTGGCGCCGCTGCTTGTCGAGCGCCTGCGCCGCGACCTGCGCGAGGCCGAGGACAGCGCCACGCGCTACGAGGCACTGCGCGCTTCATTGATGCTCGCCAGCCCGGAGCGGCTGGTCCGCGGCGAATTGCGGCCCTGGGCCGAGCAGACGCTGGTGCAGGCGGGCGGCGCCGGCGAACGCGCCGAATGGGCGCGCCATGTCGATGCCCTGCTGGAGCGCAGCGGGCTGCCCGAGGCGATGCGCTCCGACGATGCCGGGGTGCGCGCGGCGCGCAGCGCCCTCGCGGCGTTGCCGCTGGCGCAACGCGTGCACGAGCGCCTGCTGCGGCGCGTGGCCGACCCCGAGCCGCCGCAGGACCTGCCCACGCGCCTCGGTGCAGCCGGCCCGCTGATGTTCGCAGCGACCGGCGCCGGGCCGATGCCGGCGCATTCCAGCGCGGCCGACTGGCGGCGCAAGCTCTCGCCGGCGCTCGAGGCGACGCTCGACGAGCTCGCGAACGAGGCCGACTGGGTGCTCGGCGACACCGGCGGCGAAGTGCGGCGCCTGAAGAGCGACCGCACCTGGCGCGACGAGATCGGCACGCAGGTCGGCAAGCGCCATGCCCAGCGCGTGATCGCCGCCTGGTCGCGCCAGCTCGATGCCCTGGCGCTGGCGCCCGGCAGCGATGCGGAGGGCGCCTCGCGCCAGGCCACGGAACTCACCGCGCCCGATTCGCCGCTGCGCCGCTTGCTGACACGCCTGGCCGACGAGTTCAGCGCGACTGCCCAGGGCGGCAGCACGGCCGAGGCCGCCTTCGACACCGCGCTGCGCGCCCGCTTCGGCGAGCTCGGCGACTACGCGGCAGGCGCTGGGCCGCAGGCGCTCGACCGCCTTCACGCCCTGGCCACGGCCCGGCGCGGCGCTGCCGCCAATGCCGAGCTCGACGCAACCTTGCGCGCCGAGGCGGCCCGCGCGCCGGCCGCGCTGCGCAAGGTCTACACCGGCCTCGGGACCCTGATTCGCGCGCGCGGCGGCGCCAAGCCCGGTTTCGATGCCGCGCTGGCCGAGCTCGCGCAGACCTGCGGCACCTTGACGCGCGATCGCTTCCCCTTCGGCGCCGCCGCATCGCGCGACATGGCGCCCTCCGATTTCGCGCGCCTGTTCGGGCCCGGCGGGCTGTTCGACGAGTTCCGGCGCAACCAGCTGAGCGAACGCGTCGACACCTCGGGCCGGCCGTGGAAGGCGCGCAGCGCGCCCGCCGATGCGGGCATGCCGGGCGCCTTCGAGCGGGCGGCCGCGATCGGCGCCCTGTTCTTCCCGGCGGGGGCACCGATGCCCGAGCTCAAGCTGCGCCTCACGCCGCAGCGCATGGATGCCGCGCTGCTGCAGTTCAGCATCGATGTCGATGGCCAGCTGCTGCGCTTCGAAAACGGTCCGCCGCGCCCCAAGGAACTGGTCTGGCCGGGACCGGCTTCGACGCAGAAAGTGCTGATGCGCATCCTGCCGCCCGGCCCCGCGGGGGTCGGCGCCGAAGTGCATGAGGGCGCGTTCGCCTGGCTGCGCGTGCTGTTGCGCGGCGACTGGAAGGGCGAGCGCGGCGCGCCCGCGCGGCTGGCCTTCGCCGTCGACTCGCGCACCCTCGAGGTCGAGGCGAGCGCAGCCGGCGCGCCCGAGGCCGACATCTGGACCCTGCGGGAGCTGGCCAGCTTCCGTTGCCCGCAAGGAACATGGTGAAGCTGCCGTCGCGTCGCGTGTGCTGGTACGGCAAGCTCCCTGCGCGCGGAGACTTCGTCGGTAAAGGCCTGCCGCCGCGCTGGCGCAGCGACTGGGATGGCTGGCTGCAGCGCGGCCTCGCCCTCGCCGCCGCCACGCTGGACGGCGCCGCGCTGCGCGAACGGCTTCGCGAATTCGCGCCGTGGCGCTATGTGGCGCTGCCGGCGCCCGGCGAGATCTGGTGCGGGATCATGGTGGCCTCGCACGACCGCGTGGGGCGTGCCTTTCCGCTGACGCTGGCTGAACGCTTGGCGGTGCCGGCCTTACCGGGCGAGAGCGCTGAACGGCTCGCATCGCTGCTGGGCGCGGCAGCCGAAGGACCCGAAGCGCTGGAGGCGGCGATCGCCGCCCTGCCGCCGCATTCCGCGCAGGACTTCCAGCCCGCCGAGGCCTGGCCGCCGCAGCCGGCGAGCCTCTGGTGGAGGCTAGCCGCTGCGCAGGATGTGGTGCCTCGGCTGGCGGCCTGGCCGCCGGAGCCGGTGTTGTTGCTGGAGCTGCTGGATATTCAACCTACTTGCGGCAGTTGACTGCTGTGAATGGGCGGCGCCGCCAGGACGGCCCGACGACGCCCATCTGGATGTGGAGCACCGTTCCATCGACTTCCTCCTTCCACCAGCCGCGCGCGTACCCCACCAGCTTCTCGTTGACCTCGGCGAGTATGAGATCGGAACGCGACTTGGAGCATGGGCTTTGGCGGGACTATCACAACGCGTCCTGGAATGAACCGCAGGCATGCCACTGAACTGATGGCGAAGGTGCCGCACCTCGAGGCGCGACCCGGTGGGCCACTGGCCCGGGGTCGCGTTCTGCGCAAGAAGCGCATAGGATGCGAGCCGCTTTCCATCTGATGGGGGTGAGTCATGCTGCCAACGGATTTCCAGCCGGTGTCGAATCGCGCCGCGATGCGTCGCCAATTCCTGCGCGGCGCGGGCGCCGCCGTCGCGAGTGCCGTCGTGATACCGCGATGGGCGAGCGCGCAATCGGGCTCGGCCTCGGCCAGCGCGCCCATCGGCCCGCCCAGCACCGTCACGCAGCCTCCCCGCGACTTCAGTCGCCGCGGCGCGCCCACCACCTACTTCACCGACCCTGACGTGCTCACGGTCGACCCGGCCTTCGACGGCCTGCGCCAGCCTAACGCGCCGATCCAGCGGCTGTGGACGGGCGCGCTGTGGTCCGAAGGGCCCGCGTGGAGCTCGGTCGGCCGCTTCCTCGTGTGGAGCGACATTCCGAACAACCGGCAACTTCGCTGGAGCGAGGACGACGGGCACGTGAGCGAGTTCCGCGTGCCTTCGAACAACAGCAATGGCAATACTTTCGACTACCAGGGCCGGCAGCTCTCGTGCGAGCACCTCACGCGGCGCGTCGTACGCTACGAGCTCGACGGCTCGACAACCGTGCTGGCGTCGAACTTCAACGGCAAGCGGCTCAACTCACCGAACGACGTGGTGCCGCATCCGGACGGCAGCTACTGGTTCACCGACCCGCCCTATGGCGCGCAGCTCTACGAAGGCACGGTCGACGTGCCCGGCGGTCCCGCGAACGGCAGGGCGATTGAATCCCAAGCTGGGACAGCCGCCCGAGATCGGCAGCTACCAGCGCGAGTTGCCGACGGCGGTGTACCGCCTCGACAAGAGCGGCGCGCTCACCCAAGTGGCCGGCGAAGACCTCGTGCCCGACCCCAACGGCCTGTGCTTCTCGCCCGACTTCAAGAAGCTCTACATCGTCAGCACCGGCCAGGGCCCGGGCGACACGATCGCGGGCGGCAAGGGCGACATGTACGTGTTTGACGTCGGGCCGAACAACACGCTGAGCAATGGCAAGCTGTTCAACAACTTCATGATCGACGGCGTGAAGTGCGGCCCCGACGGCGTGCGCTCGGACGTCGACGGCAACCTCTGGTGCTCCAGCAATGCGGGGCGCCGCGTCGGCTACAGCGGCGTGACGGTATGGACACCCGGCGGCAAGCTCATCGGGCGCATCCGCCTGCCGGAGGTCTGCGGCAACGTCTGCTTCGGCGGACCGAAGCGCAACCGGCTCTTCATGGCCGCGAGCCAGTCGCTCTACGCCGTGTACACGGCCACGCAAGGCGCGGCACCCGGCTAGGCGTGCGCCGGGTCATCGCGCGCGCACGGTCTCGGCGCGCGCAGGCCTCGAACTCCCGCCTGAGACCTGACCTGAGGACCTTACTTCTTGCGCCCCTGACCGGCGCGGAGGAGGGTTGCTCGGCCGGTGCTCATACGATCCCCGCTGGTCAAAGCGGTTGGGTGACCGATCGCCTTGAATCCCCACGCCGACGCAGCAGATACCAGGCGGCCGGCACCACGAGCATGCTGAGCAGCGGTGCGGTCACCATGCCACCCACCATCGGGGCGGCGATTCGGGTCATGACTTCTGAGCCGGTGCCACTGCCCCACATGATGGGCAGCAGGCCCGCCATCACAACGGCGACCGTCATGGCCTTGGGTCGCACGCGCAGCACGGCGCCCTCGCGGATCGCGGCGAGCAGGGTCTCGTCGTTCATCGGCTCGCCGGCCTTGAGGCGCCGAGCGAGCGCGTTCTTCAGATAGACCAGCATCACCACGCCGAATTCGGCTGCGACACCCGCCAGCGCGATGAAGCCCACCGCGGTTGCCACCGAGATCGAGTGGCCGAGCGCCCATACGAGCCAGAAGCCGCCAATGAGCGAGAACGGCACGGCTGCCATCACGAGGGCTGCGTCGCTGGAAGACCTGAAGAGCAAGTAGAGCAGCACGATGATGACAGCCAGGGTGCCAGGCACCACCAGCTTCAACCGTTCGGAGGCGCGCTCCAGGTACTCGAACTGGCCAGACCATGACACCGCGTAGCCGGCCGGCGTCTTCACGGACTTCGCCACCGCGGCCTGCATATCATTGACTGCGGAGCGAAGGTCACGGCCGCGCACGTCGACATACACCCAGCCTGATAGGCGCGCGTTCTCGCTGCGCAGCATCGGCGGACCGTCCTCGATGCTGATCTTCGCGACATCCTGAAGGAGCAGCGTGGCGCCCTTGTCGGTCACGAAGGGCAACTCTCGCAGGCGCTGCAGCGAGTCCCGGAACTCGCGCGGGTAGCGCACGTTGATCGGGTAGCGCTCACGCCCCTGAATGACTTCGCCGACGTTGTCCCCTCCGATCGCCGTGGACACCACCGCCTGCACATCCGCTACCGAGAGCCCGTAGCGTGCTGCTGCCAGGCGGTCGACATCGACATCGATGTAGCGCCCGCCGGTCAGCCTCTCCGCAAGCGCCGACGACACGCCGGGCACGTTCCTGACGGCCGCTTCGATCTGTGTGGTCAGTGCATCGATGGTGGCGAGTTCCGCGCCGGCCACCTTGATGCCCACCGGGCTCTTGATGCCCGTGGCCAGCATGTCGATGCGATTGCGGATCGGTGGCACCCACACGTTGTTCAAGCCCGGCACCTTCACGGCACGGTCCAGCTCCTCCACAAGCTTGTCCGGCGTCATGCCGGTGCGCCATTGATCGCGTGGCTTGAACTGGATGGTGGTCTCGAACATCTCCAACGGCGCCGGGTCTGTCGCCGTGTCCGCCCGGCCGGCCTTGCCGAAAACGCGCGCCACCTCCGGCACCGTCTTGATCATGCGATCGGTCTGCTGCAGGAGCTCGGAGGCCTTCGACACCGACAGGCCTGGAAGGGCCGAGGGCATGTAGAGCAGGTCACCTTCGTCCAGCGGCGGCATGAACTCGCCGCCCAGCCTCATCAGCGGCACCACGGTCAGCGCCAGCAGCAGGCCCGCAACGACCAGTGTTTCCTTGGGAAAGCGCAGGACCAGCTCCAGCGCAGGCCGGTAGAGGGCCATCAGGAAACGATTCACCGGATTGGCTGCTTCGTGCGGAATGCGGCCGCGGATCAGGTAGCCCATCAGCACGGGGATCAGCGTCACCGAGAGGCCTGCCGCCGCCGCCATGGCGTAGGTCTTGGTGAACGCCAGGGGCGAGAACAGCCGGCCTTCCTGGGCCTCCAGCGAGAACACCGGCACGAAGGACAAGGTGATCACCAAGAGCGAGAAGAACAACGCCGGACCGACCTCGGACGAGGCCTCGGTGACAAGCTGCCATCGCTCCGGAATGCTCGGCTGGCGGCCTTGCTGCGTCTCGAAGGCCTCGATGTGCTTGTGCGCGTTTTCGACCATCACGATCGCGCCGTCGACCATGGCGCCGATCGCGATGGCGATGCCGCCGAGCGACATGATGTTCGCGTTGACGCCCTGCCAGTGCATGACGACGAATGCGGCCAGGACCCCGATCGGCAGCGCCACGACGGCCACGAGCGCCGAGCGCAGGTGAAACAGGAAGACTGCGCACACCAGCGCCACGACCAGAAATTCCTCCACGAGCTTGAAACGCAGGTTGTCGACCGCCCGATCGATCAGGAGCGAGCGGTCGTAGGTCGACACGATCTCGACGCCGGCGGGCAAGCTGGCTTTCAGTGTTTCGAGCTTGGTCTTGACCGCCTCGATGGTCGCGTGGGCGTTCTTGCCGGAGCGCATGACCACCACGCCGCCGGCCACTTCCCCTTCGCCGTCGAGCTCTGCAATGCCGCGACGCATCTCGGGACCGATCTGGATGGTTGCCACATCGCGCAGCAACACCGGCGTCGCGCCCGACACCGAAAGAGGGATGATGCGGAAGTCCTCCAGCGACTGCAGGTAGCCGCGCGAGCGGACCATGTATTCGGCTTCGGCAAGGGCCACCACGGACCCGCCGGCGGCCTGGTTGGCCTTGTTCAACGCCTCGACCACGACAGCCTGGGAAACGCCCAGCGCACGCATGCGATCAGGATCGAGCACGACCTGATACTGGCGCACCATCCCGCCGACGCTGGCGACCTCGGCAACGTCAGGAACAGTCTTCAGCTCGAACCTGAGGAACCAGTCGTTCAGCGCGCGCAGTTGACCGAGATCCCGCCCGCCCGTGCGGTCGACCAGCGCGTACTCGTAGACCCAGCCGACGCCGGTGGCATCCGGTCCCAGCGAGGCGCTCGCACCGGCGGGAAGCCGGCTCTGCACCTGGTTGAGATATTCGACGACGCGCGAGCGCGCCCAGTAGGCATCTGCCTTGTCGTCGAACAGCACGTAGACGAACGAGTCGCCGAAGAAGGAGTAACCACGAACGGTCTTCGCGCCCGGCACGCTGAGCATCGTCGTGGTCAATGGGTAGGTGACCAGGTCCTCGACCACCTGGGGCGCCTTGCCGGGGAACGGCGTGCGGATGATGACCTGCGTGTCCGACAGGTCCGGCAGCGCATCGAGCGGCGTCCGCAGGACCGACCAGATGCCGCCAGCGATCAGCAGCGAGGTCGCGAGCAGAACCAGGAAGCGGTTGCCGATCGACCAGCGGATGAGGGCGGCGATCATTTTTTGGCTGCCTGTTGCACGCGCTGCACAGAGAGCAGCTCGTAGCCCATGGGGCCGCCTTCCTTGAACTCGAAGCGGATCGGGTCCCCCGGCCTGATGTCGGGGAAGGCGTCCGGCGTCGGCTTGGAAAACCCCATCGTCATGGCCGGCCACCTGAGGGACGCAACCGGCCCGTGGGAGATCGTGAGGCCGTCGCGCTCGACCCTTTCCACCTTGCCTTCCGCGCGATGCGATGAGGCTGGTGTCGGCGCCCCTGCCGGCCCCGGCCCGGTCGAGGCGGCCACCGCGGCAGGAGCCATGCTGCCCAGCACCGATCGCAGTCGAGCTTCCGAGTCGATCAGGAACTGGCCGCTCGCGACAACCTGCTCGCCCTCGGTCAGTCCCTGGAGGATCTCGAGCTCATCCCCCAGGTCCGCGCCCAGCGTCACGTCTCGTGGCTCGAAAGTGCCGTTGTCCTTGCGCACGATGACGACGGCGCGCTTCCCCGTGCGGATGACGGCCTCGGAGGCCACCACCAGGCGCGTGCTCTTTGGGCCGGCGACCTGCAAGCGCAACAGCATGCCGGGGGTGAGCTTGCTCTGCACGTTGTCGACCTCGAAACGGGCCTTGAGGGTGCGGGTGGACGTGCTGACCTCCGGCAGGATTTCCTTCAGTTCGCCTTCGAATGACTGGGAAGCATCGGCCTGCAGGACGACCTTGACCTTCTGGCCACGCGTGAGGTGCACCGCCTGCGCCTCGGGGACCTCGGCCACGGCCCAGACCTTCTCGAGGCCGGCGATACGGAAGAGCGTCATGCCGGGCGTAATGGCGACGCCTTCGCGCGCGCCCAGTTCGGCGATCACCCCGCTGGCTGGCGCGCTCAGCACGAAGCGCGCTTGCGCGCTACCGGATTTCTCGCTCTGGCGGATGAGCTCGGCTGGGATGGACATGGCCCGCATGCGCTCGCGCGCGGCTGCGATGAGGTCCGGCTGGGCCCCCGCGCGTTGGAGTGCAAGCCACTCGTTCTGGGGACCCAGCCACTCCGGCGCGAAGATCGTGGCCAGGGCTTGGCCTTTGCGCACCCGCTCCATCGGCGCGCGCACCGAGAGCCGTTCGACATAGCCTGCGACACGGGTCTGAACCGCCACGTTGAGGCGCTCGTCGAACTGCACCGCGCCGATGGCGTCGAACGACGAAGAGATCTCGGCGCGCCGCACTGTCGCGTATCGAATACCGAGGTTCTGCTGCACACCGGGACTGATTTTCACGCCGCTGGCGCCAGCGCTGGGATCGCTGTCGGCGTACACGGGAACCAGCTGCATGTCCATGAAGGGGGACTTGCCGGGCTTGTCGAAGCGAGGGCCCGGGACCATCGGGTCGTGCCAGTAGAGGACCTTGCGGCCGTCCGTGCTGGCCGGCGCCGACGAAGGCGCCATGGGACTCCCGGACACCCGGCCCGTCGTGCGGCCGACGTAGAAGGCACCGCCCGCGATCAGCAGCGCAGCGAGCACCGAAAGTGCTGTCAGATGACCTGTCTTCATGGTGTCACCTCTGCGGAAAGCGGCCGGAAGGCAAGTCGCGCCTGGGCCTTGGCCAGGTCGCGCTGGAGCGTCAGAAGCTTGCGCTGTACTTCGACTTCGGCGTGTCTTGCCTCGAAGAGGGTCAACAGGCTTGCCTGGTTGGAGCGGTAGGCCGCTGTGGCGGCCATCGTTCTTTGACCGGCCGGAACGAGCACGCCGGCGCGAAAGCGCTCGATGCGTTGCTGCAAGCGTTGGGCATCGCTGTCGAGGGTCCGGTACTCGGCTGCGGCGGCGCGCATCGCCTCGGCCAAGTCGGCTTCCGCCTTGTCGACCAAGGCCAGTTTCGCGGCGGTTTCCCGGTCCTGACGCTCGCCTGCCGCGATGGGCAGAGGGATGCTCACACCGAAGGAGACCATGTCCGAATAACCGGTGCGCTGGCCGTAGGCGAGCTCCCAAGTCCAGTTCGGTGCGCGCTCGGTGCCGGTTACCGCCGCTGCCCGCTTCGCCAGCTCGAGGTCTCGCCGCATCGCTGCCACGGAAGGATGGCCCGCAACGTAGGCCTCCTCAGTCGGAAGCGGCGCGTCCGGCACCGGCGCCAGATCGTCGGGCATCACGCCGACCCAGCGCTGGAGCCAGAGCCTGGCGGCGATTTGCTGTTGCCGAACCTCGGCAGATTCGTCCTCCGAACTGCCCCTGGCGCCGGTGAGGGAAAGCACTTCCCGGCTGCTGCCGGCTGCGGATGCGAGCCGAGCGCGTGCGGCTTCGAGCTCCTCATGGGCGTGGTGCTCCATCAGGGTGGTGAGCTTGAGCATCTCGCCGGCGTAGAGGGCATCGAGGTAGGCCAGCGCGGTCTGCAGGCGGGTGTCAGCGATGGCCACCCGTGCTTGCGCCGCTTCCCGTTCGATCGCCGCTTCTGCCGCAGCCTGTCGCGCAGCGCGTTTGGCTGGCGACACCCACTCCTGGCTGATGCCGATGCGCTTCATGGTCATCGAGTCGCGCGTGGTGCTGAAGCGGTCGGCGCCGGTGACCGGCAGGTTGTCGACGCCGACCCGCAGCACCGGATCCGGGAGCTGGCCGGCCGCTCGGGATGCCTCGGTGGCACTCAGCACACCGGAGCGGCCCGCGCGAGCGGCTTCGGAGCGCTGGACAGCGAGCTGCAGGGCAGACTCAAGGGACAGGGGGGCGGCTTCTACCAGGTAGGGCAGCATGGCGGCGGCGAACGCGGCCGCGCGCAGCAGGGGGATGGACATGGATTCTCCGAAGACGAACGAAGCGTTCGCCGGCAAGCGGCCAAGCCGCGCCAGCGCCGGTCAGTGGTCGACGGAGATTTCAGACTCGAAGTCTGCGCGTTTCGAGATAAACGGGATCGGGCGGGGGCCGCTCGTCGGGATGCACCCGCGGGCGCAGGAGCTTGCCTTCGGAAGCAAGGACCGACGGCACCACCAAGACATGCAGTACGGCGGGAAGCGTTGGAGCCCCCACCTTGACCGGCTCGAACGACAGCGACATGTCGGCCGAATGCTGATGGCACAGCACCGGTTGCGCGGCGTCCATGCCTTCGCAGGGCTCACCCGCCGCCATAGCCTCGGCCATCGCTGCGACATCGGACATGCCGGGGCAGACATAGCTGGCCAACGCCAGCTGCGAGAACAGCAGCGAAATCACGAGCAAAACAGCCGTGATACAGCGGTGGGCAAAACAAGGGCGGGCCATGTACGCCTGCAGTGTACGCGCCGCACTGGTCCTTCGCCGCTTCAGGATACGGGCCAATCCTCGGATCTGTGGGGCAAACGAACTCCAAAGAACAAGCATTCAGTTGCGCCTGGCGTCACTAATTAATGGCTGCGCTGCCGTGCCTCTAGCACCCGGCGATATGCGGCGAGGTAGTTCGCCATCATCCGTGCTGCCGAGTACTTCAGTGCGTTTTCCAAGCCCAGGGTGCGCATCTCCCCGAGTCGCCCAGCGGCCTGCTCGATGGTTTCAGCCATGGCTTCAGGGTTGCGGGGATCCAAGTAGCATGCGCCGGGGCCGCCGATCTCATTCATTGGCGCCAGGTCGGACGTAAATACCGGGCAGCCGCAGGCCTGGGCCTCGATCACCGGCCAGCCAAACCCTTCCTGCAGAGAAGGAAACAGCAGGGCCGTGGCCCTGGCGTAGAGCGCGCGCAGCTGCTCGTGTGAGACATCCTGCAAAGTTCTGATCCGATCAGCAAAGCCATGTTGGAATGCCAGGGCGGTTAGATCCGGATCCAGCGTTGGCCCTACCAGAATCAAGTGTCGCACGAGAGCGGGGAAACCAGTTTTGGCAGCGCGCCGTTGAAGCGCGATGAACGTTTCGACGACCGCCCTGCGATTCTTGCGAGGCAAATCCAAGCCGACGTGGATCAGGTACGTGTCTTGAGCACCCACTCCGAATCGTCCGATCAGCTCTTGGGCTTCTTGTGGGTGTACAAGTGAGAAGCTGTCGTTCAGACCGTTCAGCACGGTCGTCACCCGGCGCTCATCCACCAATTGCAGATCGGCCAGATGGCGTGCAGTTGTGTGCGAAACACAGGCGATCAGATCGGCCTTCGCAAGCCCCGACGCGATGAGGCGCTGGAATATGCGACCGCTCCATCCGACATTCCACCCCTCGACCATGCCTCTCGCGGCCTGCACCGCTATGACGTCGTGGCAGGTGATGATCGTCGGCCTTCTGTTGACCCAGCGCACGTACATGCTGTTGGAGTGATCGCAGATATGCACCACGTCCGCCCAACGTGCTTGCACAGCAAGGCTGGGAATGAACAAGATGAATTTGTCGATGTAGCCGAGCCACTTCCACAAGCGAGAGGTGCGCGGCAAGCGCTGGACCCGTTGCGGCGGAGTGATGACACGCAGTTCGCAACCAAGGTGGGGCAACTCGCGCTCGAGAGCGCGCTGGAACGCTCGCATGCTGGCCTGGTTGTCCGGACCATAGTTGCCTACCAGCAGGATCTTTGTCGATCGATGGTGCTCATCGAGAGAAGGTGCCGAGCTCACGCTGCTTCGAGGTTCGTGACCCAAGAGGTCGCGGACTCGTTGGTCTGTTGCTGTCATTCGGATCCCTCATCCGGCTACGTGCGTCGCACACATTTATTTAATGGACAATCTCAAGCACGCTTCAGCGCACCTGTGGCACGCCTCTGCGCACTCCTGGCAGTGCAACGCCTTGTGCGTTGCGCACTCGTCGCCGCATGCTTGACAGATGTCCGCGCAGAGTCTGCAGATTGCAGTCGCGTATTCACTGCCCCTGGCCATTGCGGCCGCGGCGACCTGGCACATCGCCGCACAATCCATGTCCAGTGCGACGCAACGGGCCATCATCCGTACGTCCCTGTCCTTCAGACAGGAGGCCGCACAGTGGCTGCACGCAACCGCGCAGTTGTTGCAAGCCTCGATGCAGTCGGCGTACCTTTCATGGGGCATTACGATCTCCTTGGGATAGGCCAGAACTCCGGCGGGTTGGTTAGCTATTCGCTTGTCAGATCTGAGAGCGCCCGTGCCGGTGAAAGGCGCCCGCTGAAACACGGCGCCGTGCCTCAAGCAAGTTGGCCGTGATCTTTCAGACAGCGCCATGCTGATCACGGTTCGGCGGCAAAATACAGTCCGGTGAAGGACGGGAAAGAGCGCTCCGGGTATCCCGGCAGGTACATGGACCTTTCGTGAACTGCCCATCGATCCCGCAAGGTGTAGCCCAGCTCTTCAATAGCGCGCACCAACCGATCACGGTTGAACACATGCATGGGCGCGAAGGAGCCTTCACCGATGTTCTGGGTGGTCACGAAGTCATCGCCTTCGTAGAGAGGCAACTTGTTGAGCAACAGGTGCATGGGCATCTCCTTGCTCCGCTTGAGCAAATCGCTTGGTCGCGCATCCTCCATATATTGAAGAGCGCCTGCGGAGATCCATACGTCAGCGCCAGCGCTGGCCAGAGCTTCTTCCAGGTTGTCGGTAAATGTCAGTTCGGCCGCTGCGCGTTCGGTCGTGAGCTTGCGGCCGATGGAGACGATTGCCGGAACTTCGACGACGCGCCAAGTCACCTCAGGAGGCATGTCCATGTAGAGCCGATAGGCGTAGTAGTGAACACCGACAGAGCCGCCGATGTCCAGCACGCTCCTGGCGCGATCACGAAACGCGCGATCAAGCCACCACATCACCGGATAGTCATAGGCGAATACCTGCTGGGTCCGAACCTCGACGTACTCGGTGGCCAGCGCTTCGTTGTTGAATTCCGGATTCGGAGGCAGCCATGCGCGGGCTGCCGCAAAGCTGTCGAACAACCCGAAGTAGAAGCCGAATCCCTCCTTGGCAAGAAACTGCTGTCGCCGCCATCGCATCAACGCGGATCGCGTGACGGGCCCTTCCAGGAGTTCGCGCATGATCTGCGCAACGTTCGCATGTGCCGGCATGGGACCCTCCTTAGCGGTTTTGCGCCGGTGCCCGGCTAACGTGCCGCTTCGAGCCTGGTGACGGTGAACTTGCCGTCGATCTTTTGGGCCTGGAACCGTACCTTGTCCCCAGCCTGGACCCTGTCCAGGATGGCGTCCTCCTTCACCTGGAAAACCATCGTCATGGCGGGCATGTCGAGGTTCTTCAGCGGGCCATGCTTGAGCGTGAGCTTCTTGCCGTCCTTGTCCACCTTGCGGACCTCGCCCTCGGCGAGTTCGGCAGCGGTTGCGGCCGGGGCGCCGCTGCTGGGCTGCGCGTGCGCGGCAGTGGAGATACCGAGTGCAGCGATTGAAACGAGGAGTGCGTATCGAAAATTGATCATGTGAGTTCCTTGAATGAATGAAGGAGAAGAGGCTTGCGATAGGACCTGCTGGGACAGGATGTAGCGCCGGCGGTCGCCTACTTTCCTGCGGCCTTGGACACGTTCACGGCGCCTTTCATGCCGGCGTCGTAGTGACCTGGTTGCAGGCACGCGAAGTCCACCTTGCCGGCCTTGGTGAACTGCCAGACGATCTCGCCGGTCTTGCCGCCAGCGAGGCTCACCATGTTCGGATCGGCGTGTTCCATCTCCGGGTTCTTCTTCATGACCTCGTAGTGCGCCTTCAGCTCCTTCTCGGTGCCGAGCACCAACTCGTGCTTGAGCTTGCCGGAGTTGGTGACGACGAAGCGCACGGTTTCGCCTTGCTTCACGTCGATGCTGGAAGGGCTGAAGCGCATGCCATCTGACATTTCGACGTTGACGGTGCGCGTCGCCTTCGAAGCGATACCGGGCTTGCCGATCGCGTCATCGTGGCCATGGTCACCGGCATGCTTGCCAGCGGCAAATGCAGCCGTCGAGGTGAGGGTGATCATCGCTGCGACTGCGGCGATGCTGATTGATTTGTTCATGGGGTTTCCTTCTGTTGAGATGAGGGAGAGGGGAAGGTCATCAGTGGCCTGAATGGCCGCTGGCGGGCTTACGGACTTGGACCTCGACGCTCCTGGCCGGCATGTTCCGCGCGGGCATGGCGGCCGCGCCGGCGCTGCGGGATCGAGGCGGCTCGGGCAACTGCCCATCGAATTCGTAGGCCACCGTGCCTTGCGGGTGCTTGAACCAGCCCGGATTCGAGTAGTCGCCCGGCTTCTGGCCCCTGCGCACCTTGACGACGCTGAACATGCCGCCCATCTCGACCGAGCCGAAAGGGCCTTCGCCGCCCATCATCGGCGCCGTGTTGTCGGGGATGGGCATCTCCATCTCGGTCATGTCGGCCATGCCGCGTTCGCCCATCACCATGTAGTCGGGCACGAGCTTGGTGATCTTCCTGACCATGTCCTTGTGGTCGACACCGATCATGGTGGGCACGTCGTGGCCCATCGCGTTCATCGTGTGGTGGCTCTTGTGGCAATGAAAGGCCCAGTCGCCTTCCTCGTTGGCGAGGAACTCGATCTGGCGCATCTGGCCGACCGCCACGTCGGTCGTGACCTCGTGCCAGCGGGTGCTCTTCGGTGTCGGGCCGCCGTCGGTCCCGGTGACCAGGAACTCGTGCCCGTGCAGGTGCATGGGGTGGTTGGTCATCGTCAGGTTGCCGAAGCGGATGCGCACCTTGTCGTTGAGCCTGACGTTGAGCGAATCGATGCCCGGAAAAATCCGGCTGTTCCAGGACCACAGGTTGAAGTCCAGCATCGTCATGATCTTCGGCGTCGCGCTGCCGGGCTCGATGTCGTAGGCATTGAGCAGGAACACGAAGTCGCGGTCGACCTCGTCGATCAACGGGTGCTTCGCCTTCGGGTGGGTGACCCAGAAGCCCATCATTCCCATCGCCATCTGCGTCATCTCGTCCGCATGCGGGTGGTACATGAAGGTGCCGGGGCGGCGTGCCACGAACTCGTAGACGAAGGTCTTGCCGGGTTTGATCGCCGGTTGAGTGAGACCGGTGACGCCGTCCATGCCGTTGGGTATGCGCTGGCCGTGCCAGTGGATGCTGGTGTGCTCGGGCAGCTTGTTGGTGACGAAGATGCGCACGCGGTCGCCCTCCACCACCTCGATGGTTGGGCCCGGCGACTGACCGTTGTAGCCCCATAGGTGAGCCTTGAAGCCAGGGGCCATCTCGCGCACCACGGGCTCGGCCACGAGATGAAACTCCTTGACACCGTTGTTCATGCGCCAGGGAAGCGTCCAGCCGTTGAGCGTGACGACAGGGTTGTAGGGACGCCCTGTCGAAGGCGAGAGCGGCGGCATGGTGTCCGGCTTGGTCTGCAGCACCGCTTCGGGCAAGGCGGCCATGGCCACCTTGCTGACCGAAGCAGCTGCGATGGCGCCGGTGATAGCGCTCGCGCCGCTCAGGAAGTTGCGTCTGTTTGTCATATTGGTCTGTGGAAGGAAGTCGCTCAGTGAGCGGCAGCGGCCGCCGGCGGTGCGCCTGCGCTGGCCGTCGGTGCCGTCATGGCCGAGGGCTTGCCGATTACCGACGCCGCGAGCGCTGCGTCTGCAAGCCAGAACTGCTGCTGGGCATTGATGGCGTTGTTCACGCTCGTGATCTGGTCGCGGGCTTCGGCCAGCAGTTCGAACACGCCGATCAGCATCCCGTTGTAGCGAAGCACGTTCTCGTCCGCCATGGTCTGGCGCAGCGGCACGATCTCGTCGCGGTAGTGGCGCGCGATGTCGTAGGCCGTGCGATAGGCGGAATAGCCCTCGCGCAGCTGCGAAGTCGCGCCGCGCACGGTGGCGTCGTAGCGGTTGGCCGCTGCGAGCGCCTGGGCATTCAGCGCATCGCGCTGGGCAGATCCCCAATCGAAGAGCGGCAGGCGGATGTCGAGCTCGAAACCGCGCCGCGTCCCGCGGGTTCCCTCGGCGTTGTCGAAGACCGTATCCCTCCGGATGCCGGCCTCCACATCGATGAAAGTCGACAGGAGATTGATGCCCTGCGACTTTCCGGCGAGGTCAAGCTGAGCCCGGGCTTGCTGCACATCCAGGCGTTGCTCAGTGGCGGTCGCTGCCACCTCGCTTGCCTCGCGAGGTGCCTTGGGCAGATCCGGCAGGCGCTCCGGCAGCTTCAGCCTGACGGCTTGCGCATCGTCAAGGCCGAGGGCGCGGACCAGTTCCTCGCGGGCGGCGGTGTCCGCATGGCGCGCCGAGGCAAGCTGCGTGGTGGCATCGGCATAGAACACCTGCTGGCGTGCGCGCTGCAGCTTGCTAAAGTTGCCGACGAGATGCATGCGGCGGGCGAGTTCGGCGCTGGCCTCCGCCGATTCCTTGACCTGCTCGGCGTACTGCACCGACTGCCGGGCCGCGACGGCACGTACCCAGGCTTGGCGTACCTGCGTCACCTGGTCCACCACCGCGCCGCTCAGCTGCACCTGCGCCTGAGCGGCCTGGCTTCGGGAGATCGAGAGCCGCTGCGGCAGCAGAATCAGGTCGACCAGGCCGAAGGACAGCAAGCGCCCGATCTCGAGCTCGTGGCCCAGGCGCACGCGCTCGAAGGTGAAGACGGGGTTGGGTAGCCGGCTCGCTTGGTTGGCCGAGGCAATGTCGGCCCAGCTTTGGGAGATCAGCGCCTGCAGCGCAGGGCTGTTCGCAAGTGCCAGGCGCACCGCGTCATCCTGCGACAGCGGCTTGCCGAGCAGCTCCTCTGAAAGCGCCGTGCGGGCTTCTCGCTGCTCTTTGGTCCGGCTCAGCTGGAGCTGGCCCCCCGTGAACTGCGAGGCAGAGGAGTTCGTCTCCTTCAGCGCATCGTCGATTCCAACGGAAGCACAGCCGGCAAGGAATGCAGCGGCGAGCACGATCGATGCGATCTGCAGCGGCCGCCTCATGGCTTGTCCTTCGGCGCCGTCGACTTGGGCATGGACATTGAGTGTCCGGCGTGCGGATCAGCGAGGCCGGATGACTTTTCGTCGGCCTCGCCCGCGCTCTCCTTGGCATAGGCGCGCCAGCCGCCGCGCTGGTGGACGGCCTCGTTGGCCTCTTTCCATGGAACGGGCTTTTCGTCGGCAAATGGCTTGTAGCCGTCCATCGCCGATCGGAAGGAAAGCGCTGCCGCAGGTTCGGCGGCGGTAGGGGGGACCGGGCCAGGGCCGGTCTGAGCGCCCGCTGCCAAGGCAGCCAGGGCGGGCAAAGCAGCCAGCCAACGGGCCGGCAAGAAAGTGAACATGGGATCCTCGCGATGTTCATGAACGGCATGCCGTCAGCGAGCCCGCGAAGGGCGTGACGACACGAACGGTGCATGCGCGCCCCATCGCCGGCAGTAGAACTGCCGGGCGCTGGACGCAGTTACGCGCGAGGTGGTTTGTGGGGAACGCTAGGCGACACAGTCGCCATCGCGCGCAGAGGCTCTGCGAGATCGGCCTGGGGCAGACCGTGAAGGATGGGTGTGTCGAGCGTCGACGTCATGCCGACCGAATGACACGCGGCGCAATTGCCGCATTTGTGAGACGCGTCCGACGAATCATCATGCGCGGTTAAAGCATGATGGTGGTCCGCGCTGTCATCGCTGCTCACAGTTGCATGATGGTGCTCCGCGCCTTGCGTGCCGTGGTCGTGCCGGCTGTGGTCGTGGACGACGCCCGAGCTCGAAGGCGCCGGCTCAGGTGCGCAAAACGTCATGGCCGCGGCCGCGTAGCCCTGAAAGGGCACCGCCAGCATCATGAGCCACAGCAGGATTGCGCGGAGATGGAGCATTGCCGAAATTGTAGAGGGGTTGTCTGGCCTTGGCTATTCACCTGCATCAGAGGCTGGCAGCGATCACGCCGGCGACCGCTAGCGAGCAAGCTCCAGGTGGGTGATCGTTGGCCTGCCTTTGACGACTTCCGCTTGAAACCGGATCTTGTCGCCAGGCTTGACCGCATCGAGCATCTTCTTGTTTCCCACGTCGAAAGCCATCGTCATGGCGGGCATCGCGAGATTGGGTAGGTCCCCATGATCCAGGATGAGCTCACCGGACTCACGAAGGACGCGCTCGACCGTCGCGTCGGCCAGGGGCAGAGTGGTCACTTGAGCGGCTCTTGCGGGCTTCTTGGGACCTGATGGGGCACTCGTGGATGTCTGGGCGTGGACGCTGGCGGTCGCGAGGACGAGACCGACCGCCAGAATTCGGGAAGCAGTTGCATGGCACGGCCCAGACCGAAAAAAGGAGATCGCTGTGACTGCCAGTAGATAAAGGCGACTCTTCATGAGAAGTCCAAAAGCAGGTATACCCGCCTACTCTACCTGCACAGTGCGCAGGCGCAGCGCATTGCCGATGACGCTCACCGACGACAGCGCCATCGCCGCGGCCGCGACGACCGGCGACAGCAACAACCCAAAGAAGGGGTAGAGCACACCGGCTGCCAAGGGAATCCCAGCCACGTTGTACGCGAATGACAGGAACAGGTTTTGGCGGATATTGCGCATGGTCGCATGCGACAGCGTTCGGGCGCGCACGATACCCATCAAGTCGCCCTTGAGCAGGGTGACGCCAGAGCTCTCCATGGCGACGTCGGTGCCGGTTCCCATCGCGATGCCGACCTCGGCCGCGGCCAGGGCGGGGGCGTCATTCACCCCATCGCCGGCCATGGCCACCACGCGGCCTTCGGACTTCAGTCGCTGAACGACCGAGGCCTTGTCTTCGGGAAACACTTCCGCGACCACCTCGTCGATGCCGAGCTGGCGTCCGACGGCCTCGGCTGTCGTCTTTCCGTCGCCGGTGAGCATCACGATCCGAACGCCGGCGGCCTTCAGCGCCTGCAGGGCGGACGGGGTCGTCGCCTTGATCGGGTCGGCGATGGCGACGAAGCCGGCCAGCTTGCCGCCCGCGCCCACGATCACCGTGGCTGCCTTCTGGCGCTGGCCTTCTGCCGACGCTTCGAGTCCGCCGATGTCGATGGAATGCTCGGCCAGGAACTTGGCGCTGCCCGAGACAATGGACTCGCCGCCGACCGTGCCGATGACGCCCTTGCCGACCGGCGAGTCGAAGTCGGTCACGGGCGACAAGGGCAGCTTGCGCTCCTGGGCGTCCATCACGATGGCCATGGCCAGGGGGTGTTCGCTGGCACGCTCGACGCTGGCGAGCTTTTGGAGCACGTCCTCGGCGGTGAATCCAGGCGCCGGCTCGATATGGACCACCTTTGGGTGGCCTTCCGTGAGCGTGCCGGTCTTGTCGACCACCAGCGTGTCGACCTTCTCCATGCGCTCCAGTGCCTCGGCGTCCCGGATGAGCACCCCGTGCTGGGCGCCACGGCCGACACCCACCATGATGGACATGGGCGTCGCCAGGCCGAGCGCACAGGGACAAGCGATGATCAGGACAGCCACCGCAGTGATGAGTGCGTAGCTGAAGGCAGGCGATGGCCCCCAGACCAGCCAAGCGACGAAGGTCAGCAGGGCCACGAGAATAACGACCGGCACGAACCAGCCGGCCACCTGGTCGGCCATCCGCTGAATCGGGGCGCGGCTGCGCTGCGCGGCCGCCACCATGTGGACGATCTGCGAGAGCAGCGTGTCGGCGCCGACCTTTTCGGCACGCATCACGAAGCCGCCGGTTTGGTTCATCGTGCCTGCAGTGACCTTGGAACCCACGGCCTTCGAAACCGGAATTGGCTCTCCCGTGACCATCGACTCGTCGACGTTGCCTTTGCCCTCGGCAAGCTCACCGTCCACCGGCACCTTCTCGCCCGGGCGCACACGCAGCAGGTCTCCGACTTGAATGGCGTCGACCTGGACCGTCTCGTCCGTCCCATCTTGGCGAACTTTGAGAGCGGTCTTAGGGGCTAGACCCAGCAGCGCCTTGATGGCGCCCGACGTCTTCTCGCGCGCTCGCAGCTCGAGCACTTGGCCGAGCAGCACCAGCACGGTAATGACCGCGGCCGCCTCGAAGTAGATCTGCACGGCACCGTCAGTCAGACGCAGTTCCTCCGGGAACAGTTGCGGCGCCACCGTGCCCACCACGCTGTAAAGCCACGCCGCGCCCGTACCGAGCGCGATGAGTGAGAACATGTTGAGGCTGCGGTTCTGCACCGACGCTGCTGCGCGTACGAAGAACGGCCAACCGGCCCAGAGCACCACTGGCGTGCCCAGGAGCAGTTGAATCCAGTTCGACAGCTGCAGGCCGAGCAGGTGATTCAGATTGGTCAGGTGGCCACCCATTTCCAACGCGAACACCGGGGCCGTGAGCGCGGTACCAATCCAGAAGCGGCGAGTCATATCGCGCAGCTCGGGACTCTCGCCAGCTGCCTCGGTCGCCACGACCGGCTCCAGAGCCATGCCGCAGATCGGGCAATGGCCGGGACCCATCTGCCGGATCTGCGGATGCATCGGGCAGGTGTACTCCCCCTGCTCGCCAGAGGGCACCGTCACCGTGGACCTGGCTTCCGAAGGCGCCTGATGTGAGGAGCGTCCTGAATGGTTGTGATCCGGGTGGTGGTGTTCCGTGCTGGATGGCGGCAAGGCGTTCTCCTGTTCTTGTTTGCCAGTCTCAACCTTGCCAGCGTGGGAAGGTCAAGGGGGCAGAAGTGCCCTTACTGACGCATCGAAAGCGCGGCCGCCGCAATCCAGATGCCCTGACTCATCGGGCGTCTTGGCCGCCATCATCTTGTCGTGCATCTCCTGCATCGACCTCATCTAGGAATTCAACTGAGTTCGGGGTCTGGGTGCTTGCCTTGGCGGCGGACTTCAACCCGCCGTGCACCAGACCGCAAGCGCCGAATAGTTGTCCTGATCGCTGCGCCCGGCTTGCTGCACACCCGCTTCGAGGCGATCGAGCCAGGCCTGGGCGCCGCCGCAGCCAGCGACGCTGTGCGCCATTGCCACGTCGTCGAAGGCCGACCAGAGGCCATCGCTGCACAGCAGCAGCGCATCGCCGGAGGCGAGCATCTGCGGCGTTTCCAAGGCCTCGAAGTCGAAGCCCTCGGGCGAGCCGAGCGCCGAGGTCAGCTGCCCCGAGGGGGCGGCGCTTGCGCTCAGGCCGGCGTCACGCAGGCGCTCTTCGAGGCTCTGGTCGCGGGTGCGCCCGAGCAGGCGGGCGTCATGCCAGCGGTACAGGCGCGAATCACCGGCATGGGCCCACAGCGCCGCGCCGCTGAACAGATCGAGCAGCAGCACCACGATGGTGGTGCGCATGTCGGCCGTCAGGGTGCCGGCCACCTGTTGTGCAACGACGGCTTCGTTGGCCCCCTGGAGCAGCCACTGCAGCGCATCCAGGCTGACCTCGGGATGGAGCGCGAAGGCTTCCAGCACATGCGTCACGGCGGCGCGCGAGGCCGTCTGGCCGCCGCCATGCCCGCCGGCGCCGTCGCACAGCACGGCGACCAGGGAACCCGCGCCCTCCCAGTAGCCGAAGGCATCTTCGTTGCACTCGCGCCGCCCGGTCTGCGACAGCGCGGCGAGCGAGACGGTCAACGCGCGCCCGGCCATGGCGCCTCCGGCGATGGGGGGCCGGCGTCGGGGCCGGCGTTGCCGCGCGACTGGGCTTCGTAGGCGCGCAGGAATTCGCGTCCGAAGATGGTCTGGAAGTCGTCGTCCAGGTGTTCCAGCAACTGGGCGTGCTGCATGCGGTGGCGCTGCCAGAGGGCGGCGGCGCGCAGCACGGGCACGTGCGAAAGACCGTGCGCCGGCCCCTCCCCGCTCTCGGCCGCCTCGGGGCCCAGCCGGGAGAAGAGCTCGAACACCGCCGCGCGCATGCCGGCCACCATCGCCACCTGATGCACCAGCAGGTCGTGGTGCGCATCGTGCAAGGCGGCCACGGGGTCGAGGAAGCCCGGGCTGGCCTCGCGCTGGAGCATGCGCGTCAGCGCCTCGGTCGCATCCGGCGAGAACTTCAGCGGGTTGTTCTGGCGCGGCGTGATGTGCGTGCCCTCGGCGCGCATCTGGCGCTTCGTGACGGCGCGGCTTTGCAGCAGCGCCAGCGTGCCCTCGGCCGTGGCCCGCAGCAGCGCGCCGAGGTGTTCCATCCATTCCGGCGTGAGCGGCGCAACCTCGGCGTCGAGGCCGGCGCCTCGGCTGAAAGCCGCTGCGAGCTCGTGCAGTTCGGGTGGCACGTTTCCCGGACGGCGATCGACTCTTCTTGTGGCCGCTGGCGCCACAGCCTCCGAAAGCGGCGCAGGCGCTGTCGAATCGGCTGCCTCGGCGGACGCTGTCGACGACGCCGCCGGCGGCGGCATCGAGGCCGCCGGGGGCAGCATCGGCGTGCCGGTGCGCACCACATGTCGGCTGGTCTGCCACGACACCACGGCGCTGGTCGCCGCCTCCTCGGGCGAACGTGCCAGGCCGGGCAGCGGCGATTCGGCGGCGAGCGGATCGGGCGCGCCTTCCAGGTCGAACCAGCGGTCCAGGCGCGAGCGCTGCGCAGCCGTCGCCACAGGCTCGACGGCGAGCTCGAAGCCGCCGATGCGCAGGCGATCGCCCACCGACAGGGCCCGTTCTCCGCCTGGGTCGACCTGCACGCCGTTCACCCACAAGGGGGTCTTGTTGCTGATGCAGCGCACCCGTGCGGCCTGACCGGCGGCGATGATCTGCGCGTGCTGGCGCGACACCAGGCGCAGCGGGTCCGTCAGCACCAGGGCGCAATCGACGGAGCGGCCGATCGTGAGGCCTTCGGGCGGCATCGGAAGCGCCGTCGCATCGGGTTCGGTGCCGCCGGGCCGGCGCGTGACACGCAGCGCGATCAAGGCGCCTCCGCATTCAGCCGAGGGCACGCCACAGGTCGGCCTGCACGCGGCGAGCGTCCATGTTCGGCGTGAGCTGTTCGACCACGTAGGCGACGAACTGCTCGCGGGTCTGCGACTTCGCCGCGCAGCGCTTGGCGACGACCCGCGCAATCGGACCCATCGAGGAAAGCAGTGCAGCGGCCGCCTTGTCGACATCGCCCTCGCGCATCGGCATGCCGGCCGCCGCTTCGCCCGCGCCCTGCGTGGGCCGGAATTGGGTGGTCGCCGTCGGGACCATGGTGCCGGTGCCGGTGCGGGTGGACGGCGCGCCGCCCTTGGCCAGGAAGCGCTCGCGCGCCTCGAAATCGACGATCGAGCCGGCGACGGCCTGGCGCACCGCCGCCAGCGAGGTCAAGCCGCGCGCGGCGCGGCGCACCAGCACGCGCGCCACCGGGCCGACATGCTCGGCCAGCTCGCGCTCGACCCCCGCCAGCGCGGCGGTGTCCCATCCGGTGGGCACCGGGACCGAAGGCGGGCTGGTGACGGGCAGCGGCTTCGAGGGGCTCAGGGGTGTCGTCGGCGGGTCGTTGATCGACGGCACCGATGCCGCGCCCGGCCGGGAAGGCGCGGAGGGATCGCGCTCCTTTGCGGCGGCCGGCTTCACCTCGGGGCTCTTGAGCCGGGGCGCGAGCACGATGCCGGCCGGGAGCACGTCCGGCACCGTTTCCGTCGCCAGCGCCAGCAGCGCGGTCCGCATCTCCATGGCGCTTGCATAGCGCTGCGCCGGGTCCTTGGCCAGCGCCCGGTCGAGCACCACGTCGAAGGGCTCGAGCGCGGGGTCCTTGGTGACCTCGCTCAGCGGCTTGTGCGGCTCGTAGACGATCTTGTACATGATCGCGTCGTCGGTGCCGGAAAAGGGCGTCGTCCCGCTCAGCATCTGGTAGAGCAGCACGCCTGCCGAGAACACGTCGACGCGCCGGTCGACGTCGCTGTTGGTGTACTGCTCGGGCGCGATGTAGCCGGGCGACCCGATGACGGAAGTGCCGCGGGTCAGGTTCGACGATTCGGTGCGCGCAATGCCGAAGTCGGTGATCTTGAGGCGCCCGTCGTCGGCGATGAGCAGGTTCGCCGGCTTGATGTCGCGGTGCACGATGCCGCGCTCGTGGGCGTAGTGCAGGCCGTCGAGCAGCTGCCCCATCAGGCACAGCACCTGCGACACCTCGAGCTTGCGCGGCGCGTGGATGTAGTCGCGCAGGTTCCGCCCGGCGACGTACTCCATCACGATGTAGGCGCAGTCGTTGTCCTCGCCGAACTGGTAGACCGAGACGATGTTGCGGTGCGTCAAGCGCCCCGCCGCCTTGGCTTCGACCCGAAAGCGCGCCGCCACGCTCGGGTCGTCCTCGCTCGATTCGATCAGGCGGCGGTGGATCGTCTTGATGGCCACCGGCCGGTCGATGGCCGGGTCGTGCGCCAGGTACACCATGCCCATCGCGCCCGAGCCGACCACGCCGCGGATCGGGTATGGACCGACATATTGGGGGATGGTGGCGGACATACGTGGGGGAGGACCTCAGGTCTCCAGCATTTTGATGGCCTGGTCGAGGCTGTGGCGCATGCGCGCGAACGATTGGGCCAGCGTCCCGATCTCGTCATGCCCATGCGTCTTGAATTCCGGGACATCGGGCTCGCCCAGGCTGACGCGGTTGGCCAGCTTCGACAGCGTCGTCACCGGCCGGATGACCAGCAGGTAGAGCAGCAGGTTCAGCACGATGCCGATCGCCACGAAGATGCCGATGAGCGACCCCATGAACACCTTGAACACCTGCTCGGCGCGCGCCAGCGGCACCGCCATGGGGACCGACACCACCTGCGCGCCGATCACTTCGTTCAGCTGCCAGCCGAAGCCGTTGGCCGGGCCGTATTTGTCGATCAGCGTGCGCGGCGCCGCCTCGACGGTGCTGTGGCATGCCAGGCAGGCGGCGTTGGTGATGCGCAGCGGGCGCGCGATGTAGAGCGAGCGCCCGGTGCCCGACTCGCGCTCGCCGACGAACTCCTTCTTGTCGGCCTGGGTGCGGAAGCGATTCACGATGTCGGCTTCCCAGTCGACCGCCCGATCCCGCGGGTTGGTCGGGTTCAGGGTCGCTTCCTTGTAGGTGTAGTCGGGGAAGTTCTTGGCCAGCGTCGCCAGCACTTCGGTGGCGGAATAGGCCGGGACCGTCTGCGGCAGGAAGGTGTACTTCATCTGCGTCTCGAGCAGCGGGCGGATCTGGTCGTTGGTGTAGGTGCGTACCGCCACCGCCTTTTCCATCGTCAGGCGCGCGTGGTTGAGCACTTCCTCCTTGGCGTTGCTTTGCAGCAGGTCATAGGAAACCTTGCCGGCGCCGAGCACACCCGCGACGAAGACAACCAGGAAGATCAGGTTGAACTTGAAAAGAAGGCGCATGAGGTACTCCAGTCCTGCTGTCTGTGGTCGCTGAGTTGCGGCAAGACTCGCGACGGTTCACTATGGTTTACCCGAGCCCGCGCTGGTGCCCTGGGCGGCAGCGGCCGCCGCCGCCGCGGCGGCCCGGCGCGCGGCCTCCCGGGCGCGCCGGCGCTCGGCCTCTTCGGCCATGCGGCGCGCGTAACCCTCGGGGTCCGCATAGGGTTCCCATTCGGGGTGCCGCGCCAGTTCGGCCTTGGCAGCGGCGCGGAAGCCCGGGTCGGCGGCTGCTCGCGGCTTCCACAGCGGCAGCAGCGGCAGACGCAGGCCCGGCTCGGTGCGCAGCCAGGCGGCCACGTCGGTGTAGTTGATCTCGCCGAGCGCCTTGGGCGCGACGGGGCGCTTGGCGAACTGCTCGCCGCGCGCGGGCAGCCGGTCGCGGAACTGGCGCGGCACCTTGGCCAGGAACTCGGGCGCGGCACGCCGCGCGACCGTCGGCGTGGCGCCCTCGCGCCGCTGTGCGAAGTCGCCGCTGGCCAGCTGCGATACCGTCTGGCCGCCTTCGCGCAGCGTCAGCTTGGCGGTGCCGCTTTCGACGAACACCTCGTACGCCGTGCCCGTCGTGTAGACCACGGTGCTGGCGGCCTGCGTCGCGAGCTCGAATGCCGGGCTGGCAAACGCGAAGGCCCCGCCGGTGCTGGCCTTGAGCCAGCCCTGGAGCAGGTACAGCGGCGGCGCCGTGAGCCCCTTGCCGACGCGGGGCCGCAGCATCAGCCTGGTCGATTCGCCGATGCCGACGAGAACGTCCCCGGGGAGCTCGATCTGGACGAAGGCACCGGGTGCCGTCTCGATGATGTCCTGTTCTTTCAGCAATACGCCCTCGGCGAGCGTGTGGCGCGTGGTCTGGCGAATCAGCGTGGCACTGCCTTCGACGATGCCGACGATGCTGGCAGCCTGCGCCCAGGCCGGCGACGACGCGAACAGGCTCGCGACGCACAGCACGAAAGACCCGAACGATTTCTTGGTGAGCCGCAAGACGTTCCTCCGCTGGCCATTGGCCACCATTGAATCTGGTGAATCTGGTTGTCAGCCAATGTGACAGCACATGTTAGCGAAGTCCCCACGCGGCGTGTTCGTCGTTTTCCCGGCTGACGTCCTCACATTGGAGGGGGAGGCGCCGTCCGTTGCGGGACTGCCCAAGCCGCTTGCCATCGCGCCCGCCGGCTCCGAGAATTCCTTTTTGCACGTCAGAGGACTCTCTTGAACCTCGACCCTGTCCCTCCCGTTGCGCTGGTGGTGGACGACGAGCCAGTGGCCCGCCTGATGGTGAAGGTGGCGCTGCAAAGCCTGGGCTGCGCGCCGGTGCTGGAGGCTGCCGACGGCATCGCGGCGCAGGAGGTCCTGCGCGAGCACCCGGAGGTCGCCCTGGTGCTGACCGACATCATGATGCCGCGCATGGACGGCCTGGAGCTGCTGCGCTGGGGACGCCAGGCCGTGCCGGACGCCATGTGGATCGTGCTTTCGGGGCTGGAGACCTTCGACTCGGCGGTGGCCGCGATCCGGCTGGGCGCCTTCGACTTCCTGCCCAAGTCGCCGCGCTCGGAAGAAATGGCGGTCGCGGTGCGCAATGCGCTCGAGCGGCGGCAACTGCTGGCCGAACGCGAGCGGCTGCACCGGGAGCTGCAGCGCAAGGTCCGCGAACTCGAGGAGACCTCCGAAGTGCTGCGCCGCGACCTCGAGCGGGCGGAAGTGATCCAGCGCGCCTTGCTGCCGCGCAGCCCGCCCCCCATGGAGGGCTATTGCATCCAGGCGGTCTACCGCCCCGGGCAGCATGTGGGCGGCGACCTCTACGACGTGATCCGGCTGGGCGAGCATCACCTCGCCTTCTACCTGGCCGACGCCACCGGCCACGGCGTGACCTCGGCGATGCTCTCGGTGCTGTTCAAGCAGCGGCTGGTCCTGGTGGACCCGGCGACGGGCCTCGCGCTGCCGCCGGCAGAGGTCCTGGCCGCCGTGAACCGCTCGATCTGCGAGACGCACGCCGCGCCCGGGCTGTTCCTCACGGCCGTCTTCGGCCTGCTGGACACCTCGGACGCGAGCCTCACGCTGGCCTCCGCGGGCCATCCGCCCGTGCTGCACGCACGCGAAGGCCGCGACACGCGCCTGATCCGCCGCACCGGGCCCGCGCTCGGGCTGGCGCCGGACGCGCACTTCGCACAGGAGCGCCTCCAGCTCCTGGCGGGCGACCGCATCCTCCTCTACACCGATGGGCTGCTGCCCTCCGGCTCGGAGCACGAGCTGGAGCTGCTGCAGCAGGTGCTCGCCAAGCCGCTCTCCAGTGCGCAGGAGGCGATGACCCTGCTTCACGGCGATGCTCCGGCGGGCGCGGACCGGGACGACGTGACCATCCTGCTCATCGACGCGCACGCGGGCGCCTCCTGGTTCGACAACGGTGCCTCGCTCCCCGCGGCGGCCGCATCCGGCGCGCCGCGGCCCGAGGGCGAGGCGGTGTTCTATGGCGAAACCGTGGCTGCCGCCTATCTGGCGCTGCGCGGCCGGGCCAGCTGGATGCACTGCGATGCCTTCCACGAGACGGCCCTGGCGGTGCTGAACGGGGGCCGCCCCCTGGTGCTGGAGCTGTCCGCCTGCGAGTACATGGACAGCACCTGTCTCGGCACGGTGCACGAGCTGGTCGCCCGCGGCGGCGTGGTGCTCGCCGGGGTGACGCCTGCCGTGCGGGCCCTGTTCGAGGAACTGAGCATGGAGCAGGTGCTGGCCGCGATCCGCGATGACGTCCCGGCCGCGCCCGAGCTCTACGCGCTGGGCGCGGGGGGCGAGCAGGCCGTGGTGCAGAAGCGCATCCTCAAGGCGCACGAGGCCCTGTCCGCGCTGAGCGAACGCAACCGCGAGGAGTTCAAGGACGTCGTCGAGTCGCTGCGCGGCGAGCAGGACGGGCCGAGATGAGCCCCGCCGCCCGTCCCAAGGGGTTCGCCCAATGACCACCGCCATCCGCGTGCTGCATCTCGAGGACGACGCGGCCGATGCGCAGCGCATCGGGGCCGGGCTGCGGGCCGAGGACCTGGCCTGCGACATCACGTGGGTGCAAACCCGGGAGGACTTCATCGCGGCCTTGCAGCGGCAAGCCTTCGACCTGGTGCTGTGCGACTACGAAGTCGGCGGCATGGCGCTGCTGCGGCAGGTGTTGCAGCAGCACCCGGGCATTCTCCTGATCGTGGTGACCACCGAGTTGATGTCCGAGGAGGAGGGCGTGGAGTGCCTGGAGGCCGGCGCCACGGACTATGTCATCAAGCGACGCCTGCGCCGGCTGGGTTACTCGGTGCGGCGAGCGATCGCCGAACGGCAGCATATGGCGGCGCTGCGCGAGGTGGAAGACGACTTGCGCGCCCTGAACGCCGACCTGGAGGCGCGCGTTCACCTGCGCACCGCCGAACTGGAGACGGCCAACGCGTTCCTGAACTCGGTGATCCATCACATCCCCTACCAGGTCATCGTCAAGGACGCCAAGGACCTCAAGGTCATCCGCGTCAACCGTGCCATGGAGACGCTGACGGGGCGCACCCAGCAGGAGTTGCTGGGCAAGACGGCCTACGAATTCGTCAGCTCCAAGGAGGAGGCCGACTTCTTCACGGCCAAGGACAGGGAAGCGCTGGCGCTGGGCCGGGAAGTGGACATCCCCGAGGAGGAACTGCATACCCGCGATGGCAGCGTGCACGTCCTCCACGCCAAGAAAATCCCGATCCTCGACGAGGCCGGTCAGCCGCGCTACGTGCTGACCATGTCGGAAGACGTCACCGAAAGAAAGAAGAAGGAGCGCGAGATCGAGCGGCTGAACGTGACCCTGGCGCAGCGCAGCGCCGAGGTGGAAGCCGCCAATCGCGCCAAGAGCACCTTCCTGGCCACCATGAGCCACGAGATCCGGACCCCCATGAACGGCATGCTCGGCATGCTGGAGCTCCTGAGCCTGACCGAGCTGGACGCCGAGCAGCGCGAGACGCTCGGGCTGGTGCGGGAATCGAGCCGCTCGCTGCTGCGCATCATCGACGACATCCTCGACTTCTCGAAAATCGAGGCCGGCAAGCTGGAGGTGCGTCCCGAGGTCGTGTCGATCAAGCGCCTGATCGAGGAGGTGCAAAGCATCTACCTGGGCAATGCCAGCAGCAAGGGCCTGATCGTGCGGCGGATGGTCGACCCCCGCGTCAGTCCGGCGCTGCGGGTCGATCCGGTGCGCCTGCGCCAGATCCTCAACAACTTCGTCAGCAACGCGATCAAGTTCACCTCCGAGGGCTGGATCGACATCAACGTGCAATGGCTGGGGCGCTCGGGCGGACAGGAGAGCCTGCGCTTCGAGGTGAAGGACACCGGCATCGGCATCTCGCCCGAGGACCAGCAGCGCCTGTTCCAGCCCTTCAGCCAGGCGGAGGGCGACGAGGCGCGCAAACGCCCGAGCGGCACCGGCCTGGGGCTGGTCATCTCCCGGCAGCTGGCGCAGATGATGGGCGGCTCGATCAACCTCGAGAGCGCGCCGGGGAAGGGCTCGACGATCAGCCTGGAACTGTCGCTGCCCGTCGCCGAGCCCCTGCCGGGCAGCGGCGCCGACGGCGCGCGCGCGCTCCCGGCGGGCTCGGCGATGCGCCGCATGGCGCCCGGCACCGCGCAAGCCGAGACCGAAGGCACGCTGGTGTTGCTGGTGGACGACCACCCCGTCAACCGCATGCTGCTGCTGCGCCAGGTGCGAACGCTGGGCTATGCCGCGCAGACCGCCGACGACGGCGTCCAGGCCCTGCAGATGTGGAAGTCGGGCCGCTTCGGGCTGGTCATCACCGACTGCCACATGCCGCACATGGACGGCTACGAACTGGCGCGCAGCATCCGCCGGGTGGAGTCCGAAGAGAAGCGCGAGCGCGTGCCGATCATCGCCTGCACCGCCAACGCGCTGCAGGGGGAGGCCGAGGCCTGCCTGGCCGCCGGCATGGACGCCTTCCTGGTCAAGCCGGTGGAGCTGGCGCAGCTGATCGACAAGCTCGACCGATGGCTGCCGCTGCCTCAGGCCACGTCGCCGCTCGCCGCGCCCGCCGGATCGGGCCCGGCGGGCGCCTCCGCCGGCCCGATCGACCAGGCGCTCCTCACGGCCACCTGCGGCGGCGACGCGTCGATGGTGGGCGAGGTCCTCGCCGCCTTCCGGCGGACCTGCGAGGACGACTCGGGCGGACTCCGGCAGGCGGTGGCCACGGACGACGTCGCCCAGGTCACCCAGTTCGCCCACCGCATGGCGGGCGCCAGCAAGATGGTGGGCGCGCTCGCGTTCGCGGCCGCCTGCGAGACCATCGAGCGCGCCAGCCGCAACGGCGACTGGAAGGCGGTGCTCGCCGGCATGCCGGGCTTCGAGCAGGAACGGGCGCGTCTGGCTGCTTACTTCGAGGGTCGCAAGCAGGCGGCCTGACGGGCGCATTCGCCGGTCGCGCAGCCATATGCGCGCACCGGCTAAGCATGCGCAAAAGCCTTCGTTGGGAACAGGCGCTGCCGCACGTAGCCTGCAGCGTCCGTCCCCCTACGAGGAGTTTTCCCCATGAATGACCGCTTGAGCCGCGTGCAGGCATCGCGTTCCGCCGCCGTCAAGGCCCGCCTCCAGCATCCGGTGATCGACACCGACGTGCACGTCAACGACTATGCGCCGGTGCTCGAGGACTACATCCAGCACTACGGCGGCAACGCTTTGGTCGACGCCCTGCGCAAGGCCCTCGGCGGCCGCTTCGTCACCCGCACCGGCGGCGGCAAGGACTGGTACCAGCAAACGCCCGAGGAGCGCCAATACCACCGTACCCTGCGCGCCCCGTGGTGGGCACGCGTGACGCGCAACACCTACGACCTCGCGACCTACACGCTGCCCGCGCTGCTGTACGAGCGCCTGGCCGAGCAGGGCTCGGACTACTCGGTGCTGTTCCCCAACGACGTGCTCTCGCCGGCCGCGGCCGGCAGCGAGTACCGGCAGCCGCTGCACCGCGCCATCAACCACTTCCATGCCGACCAGTACCGCGCCTATGCGGACCGCCTGACGCCGGTGGCCGGCATCCCGCTGCACACGCCGCAGGAGGGCATCGAGGAACTCGAGTTTGCGGTCAAGACGCTCGGGCTCAAGGTCATCAACATCGCCGGCGGCGTGCGCCGGCCGATCCGCGCCATCGCCGACAAGTACCCGGCCAAGGAGCATCCGGAGATCGCCAGGCAAGCCGGCTACATCGACTTCTACGGCATCGACAGCGAGCACGACTACGACCCCTTCTGGGCCAAGGTGGTCGAGCTCGGCGTGCCGGTCACCACGCACTACGGCAGCCAGGGCTGGACCGGCCGCCAATCGATCAGCAACTACATGAACAACCACATCGGCCATTTCGCCGATGGTTCGCAGGCCTTCGCCAAGGCGCTGTTCTTCGGCGGCGTGACACGGCGCTTCCCCGGCCTGCGGGTGGGCCTGCTCGAAGGCGGTGCCGACTGGGGCGCGCATGTCTACACGCACCTGGTCGACCGCTGGGAGAAGCGCAACCGGGTGGCGGTGCGCAACTACGATCCCGCCGAGGCCGATGTGGCGCTGCTGGCCTCGCTGTTCGAGCGCTACGGTGCCGACTACATCAAGGGCCGGCCGGGTTACGAGTCCACGCTGCTGCGCGACAGCCTCGGCATCTCCGCCCTGCCCCACAGCCGCGAGCCCGATGCGTCGGAGATCGACGACTTCGCGCTGGCCGGCATCGAGAAGGTGGAGGACATCCGCGACCGCTGGGTCAGCAACTTCTACTTCGGCTCCGAGGCCGACGACCGCACCGTGGCCGCGGCCTTCAACACCCGCGTGAATCCGCTGGGCGCGAAGATCAATGCGATCTGGTCCTCCGACGTCGGCCATTGGGACGTGCCCGAGTTCACCGAGCCGCTGGCCGAGAGCTGGGACCTGGTCGAGCAGGGCGTGATCGCCGGGGGCGACTTCAAGGCCCTGGTGTTCGACAACCCGCACCGCTTCTACACCGAGGCCAACCCGCGCTTCTTCGAAGGCACGGAGGTCGGGCGCAAGCTGGCGACCGCCGCGCCCTGAACACGACACCAGAGGAGAAGAAACATGCGGCAGACCCTGTCCCTTCTGCACCGATCGGCCTCGGCATTGTTCGTGCTGGCCTTGTCCGCACTCGCCGCCGCGCCGGTGCAGGCCGCACCCGAGGTGATCCGCATCGGCGTCGCCACCGCCGGTGGCGGCGAACCCGTCACCTGGGGCGGCTCGCCCGGCGGCGTGGTGCGCGTCAACCACTGGCTCGAAGAAGAGTTCAAGGCCTCGGGCATCAAGGTCGAGTGGCTGTTCTTCAAGGGCGCTGGCCCGGCCGTGAACGAAGCCCTGTCGAACAAGCAGATCGACTTTGCCTATCAGGGTGACCTGCCGTCGATCGTCGGCCGCTCCAACGGCCTGAAAACCAGGCTGCTGCTGGTGAGTGGTGCACGCAACAACCTCTATGTGGTTGCACCGACCGCCTCCGACATTCGTTCGGTCAAGGACCTGAGGGACCGCAAGGTCTCGATCTTCCGCGGCACCAACGGCCATCTCGTCGCCATCAACGTGCTGGCCGCCAACGGGCTGGCCGAGCGTGACATCAAGGGCGTCAACCTCGACACCGGGAGCGCCCAGGCCGCGCTGGTGTCCAACGGCGTGGATGCAGCCTTCGGCGGCTACGAGTGGTTCAAGGTGCGCGACCAGGGGCTGGCGAAGGTCATCTATTCGACGCAGGGCCAGGACCCGGCGCTCACGCGGCAGGCGTCGCTGCTGGTGCGCAGCGAGTTCGAGGAAGCCAACCAGGCCGAAGTACAGCGCGTGGTCGACGTGTTCGTGCGCGCCGCGCACTGGTCTTCGGAAGAGAAGAACCGCGACGAGCTGTTTCGGATCTGGGCCAAGAGCGGCACCCCGGTCGCGTCCTGGACGGCCGAGTTCGACAAGCAGTCGCTGGCCGACCGCAACTCGCCGCTGTTCGACGACTTCATCGTCGGGCGCTACAAGGCCGTGGTCGCGGATGCGCTCAAGCTCAAGCTGATCCGCCGCGAGGTGGCCGTCGACGGGTGGTTCGAGACGCGCTACCTGCAGAACGCGCTGAAGAAGCAAGGCCTGGAGAACTACTGGACGGCGTACGACGCCAAGGGCCAGCCCAGGGCCAAGCAGTCGGTAGCGGTCAATGAGCGCTGAGCGCGTGGTCACGGCGCCGGTGCAAGTCGCCGGCCTCGACATCGAGCAACCCGATGCAACTCGCGCTGCGCCGCTGCCCTGGCGGCGGATCGGCGACGCGCTGCTGCCATGGCTTCTGCCCTTCGCACTGCTCGCGCTCTGGGCCATCGGCGCTGCGCAAGGCTGGATCTCACATCAGGTCCTGCCTTCGCCGCAGTTCGTCTGGGAGACGCTGCGCGATCTCGCGAGCGGTGGCGAACTCCAGCTCCACGTGAGCGCCAGCCTGGCGCGGGTGCTGGTCGGCTTTGCCGCCGGCAGTGCGCTGGGCCTGCTGCTGGGTTCGGCCATGGGCCTTTCGAAACGCATAGAGGCCTATGTGCTGCCCAGCTTCAACGCGCTGGTGCAGATCCCGGTGCTCGCGTGGCTGCCCTTCGTGCTGCTGATCGTCGGCATCGGCGAGCCGCTCAAGTACATCCTCATCGCCAAGGCGGCGCTGGTGCCTGTGGCCCTCAACACCTTGCAGGGCTTCAGGCAGACGCCGGCAGCGCTGCGCGAGGTGGGCCAGGTCTATGGCTACAGCCGGCGCCAGCAGGTGCTGGAGATCGTGCTGCCGCATGCCGTGCCCACGCTCTTCACCGGCCTGCGGCTGGGCTTCACCAAGGCCTGGCTGTCGCTGGTGGTGGTCGAGCTCGTGGCCTCGAGCGAGGGGCTGGGCTACCTCATCGTCTACGGCCGCCAGCTGTTCCAGCTCGACCTCGTGATGGCGGCCGTGGTGGTGGTCGGCGCGATCGGCTATGCGATCGACCGGCTGCTCGATGCGCTCGAATCCTTCGCGCACCGCCGGCGGCCGGGAGCGGCGCGATGAGCGGCCCGGCACGCGACGCGGCCGAACTCGCCGCGGTACAGCCCCTGCAGCCGGCCGAGCGCACCCGCTGGCGCGGCCTGGTGCTGCCGGTGGCCGCCGTCGCGCTGTGGTGGGCGCTGTCTTCGGCCGACCTGGTCAACTCGGCGCTGCTGGTGTCGCCCGGCAAGGTGCTCGCCACCGCAGTCGACCAGGTGGCGAGCGGCCGGCTCTGGCGCGCCCTCGGCGCGAGCCTGGCGCGCGAGGCGACGGGCTTCGTCATCGGCGCCATGCTGGGGCTTCTGCTCGGCGCGCTGCTCGGCCTCTCGACGCTCGCCAACCGCATCGTCGGCCCGAGCTTCAACACCTTCAAGCAGGTCTCGCTGTTCGCCTGGATTCCGCTGATCTCGGTCTGGTTCGGGCTCGGCGACGTCGCCAAGGTGGTGTTCCTCTCGCTGGCCGCGCTGGTGCCGGTGGTGGTCAACACCTGCGACGGCATCCGCACCACGCCCCCAGCCCTGCTGGAGGTGGCGCGGGTCTACGGCTACACGCGGTGGCAGACCGTCACGCAGGTGGTGCTGCCGGCGGCGCTGCCGTCGATCTTCACCGGCGTCTACCTGGCGCTCATCTATTCGTGGCTCGCCACCATCGGCGCCGAGTACCTGCTCGTGGCCGGCCGCGGCATCGGCAACACGCTGATCGAAGGCAGCGAGCATTTCCAGATGGACCTGGTGATCTTCGGCATGTTCGTGATCGGCCTCGTCGGCTGGTCGATGAACGCCGCGGCCCGCGCCGTCGAACGTCGTTTGGCCCGCTGGACCGGGCGCACCTGAAGGCGCAGAAAGAACTCACCTCCCATGACCTCCACCCTTGCGAATCCCACCCACGAACTCCACATCCGCGGCCTCGGCAAGCGCTACGCCAGCACGCAGGCGAGCGGCGGCGAACTGCAGGTGCTCGAAGGCATCGACCTGCACGTGCCGGCCGGGCGCTTCGTCAGCATCGTCGGCGCCAGCGGCTGCGGCAAGTCCACCCTGCTGCGGCTGATCCTCGGCCTCGACGCGCAGTACGAAGGCCAGATCCTGCTGGACGGCCAGCCGGTCTCGGGCACCGGCCGCGAGCGCGGCATCGTGTTCCAGGACCACCGCCTCTTTCCCTGGCTCACGGTGGAACAGAACATCGCGGTCGGCCTGCGCAATGCCCCCTTCAGTGCCACGCAGAAGCGAGAACTCGTGGCCGAGCATGTGGCGCTGGTCGGCCTCGAAGGCTTCGAGAAGTCCTTTCCCCACCAGATCTCCGGCGGCATGGCGCAACGCGTGGCGATCGCGCGCGGGCTGGTCAACCGGCCGCGCGTGCTGCTGCTGGACGAGCCCTTCGGCGCACTGGACGCGCTCACCCGCTCGCGGCTGCAGAACGAGCTGCAGCGCATCTGGCAGAAGGAGCGCATCACGATGCTGCTGGTCACGCACGATGTGGAGGAAGCCGTCTTCCTCGGCGATCGCGTGGTGGTCATGCAGCCCTCGCCGGGGCGCATCCGGCGCATCGTGGAGGTGGACCTGCCGCACCCGCGCAACCGCAGCGACCCGGCCTTCATCGCACTGCGCGACGACGTGCTGGGCGACTTCCTCGACGTCGGCGCCGATGCGTCGCCCGCCGTCGCACCGCCGGCCGAGCGGCCCGGCATCGGGCTGCCGGGGCGGCTGCAGCTGGCCTGGTAGGCAGGTCAACGTCGTGAATTTTGTCGGAGCGCGTGGTACAGGGGTATTGATGGACAACGCGACGCAGGCGAACACGTTCATGCTCGCGAAGCGCGCCGGCACCGGCCCGGGCGTCGGCTACACGAACCCGCTCAGCGGCTGGCGGCCTGAGTCGGGCGCCGATCGGAAAGGCCTGCGGTGCTGGCGGCAAGCGAAAGCTCGTAAGGGCAATGCGGGCGCATGCTTGAGCCAGCCGAACACGCCCACCGCCTCGCGGCGCACGGCGGGCTCGGGACGGCGCAGCGCGGCCATGGCCGGCCCGGCCGCGCCCGGCACGCGCAGTTCCTTCAGGCCGCGCAGCGCCGCACCACAGACGAAGGCGTCGGCGTCGGCCGCGTGCGGCAGCAGGCGCGCACCGGCGCGCGGGTCCTTCAGCTCGGTGAGCGATTGGGCGGCGGCCTCGCGGACCTCGGGCAGGTCACGCAGCGCGGCGGCCAGCGCATCCACCACCTCGGCGTCGTCCCAGCCGGCAAGCGCGCGCGGCCTCGGCACGCAGCGTGGGCTCGGGGTCGCCGCGCAGCAGGGCTGCCAGCGCGGGCAGCACCGCCTCGTCCTCCAGGTCGGCGAAGTCGAGCACGGCAACGCGGCGCACGCCGGCATCGGGGCTTTGCAGGCGTCGCAGCAGGTCGTCCATCGCAGGGTCTTGCGAATTCAGGCTTGTCATGGGGTTCAGATCGAGAAGCGCCACTGCGCCTGCGCCTCGGGCGGACCCAGCGGCGTGAGCCGCTCGAGCCGCGGCGCATCGCCCTCGTGCCGCAGCCGCGAGAGGCTGCGGCGCTTCAGCGCAACGAAGTCGGGATGGGTCAGCAGCGCGGCATCGCGTGGCCGGGCGAAGCGCACCGCCAGTTCCTCCACGATGCGGCCCGGCCGCGGGCCGAGCACCAGCACGCGGTCAGCCAGGAACAGCGCCTCGTCGATGTCGTGCGTGACGAAGACGACGGTGGTGCGCATGTGCGTCCAGAGGTCCAGCAGCAACTCCTGCATGCGGGCGCGGCTCGCCGAAGGGCTCGTCCATCAGCAGCACGCCGGGGTGGTTGATCAGCACGCGGGCGATCTCCACCCGCTGCTGCATGCCGCCGGAGAGCTCGCGCGGATAGCGCTGCTCGAAGCCCTCGAGCCCCACGAGCTGCAGCAGCTCGCGCGCACGGCCTTCGCGTTCGGCGTGCGGCACGCCTTTCATCTTGAGGCCGTAGCCGACGTTGTCGAGCACCGTCTTCCAAGGGAAGAGCGTGTGGTGCTGGAACACGAGCCCGCGGTCGGGATCGGGCCCTGCGATGGCAGCCCCGTCGAGCCGCAGGCTGCCGCGCGAAGGCGCGAGGTGGCCCGCCAGCTTCATGCCCCTCATGGTGCCATCGCTCGCCCTGGCTCCGGACCGGGACTTGCCCGCCTCGTCGCTGAAAGGCAGTCGAAAGGCAGACCGCCCCGGGGCGATGGCCTCAGACGATCTGGTGCCGGTACGCGTACGCGGTGGCCGCGACCCGCGACGGCAGGTCCAGCTTGGTCAGGATGTTGCTGACGTGGCGATCGACGGTCTTGCCGCTCAGGAACAGCTCGGCGGCGATGGCCTTGTTGGTCTTGCCGGCGGCGACCAGGCGGAGCACCTGCAGCTCGCGCCGTGTCAGCCCGTGCGCGCCCGACGATTCGTCCCGCGCAGGCGCGTCGAGACGCGCAAGGTCCGGCGCCGCCCCGAGTGCCTCGAACACCGTCCTGGCGGTGGCCAGGTGGAGCTCGTGGCCGTCACTGTCGCCCAATGCCGCGCAGGCCCGCGCCGTCAACTCCGCGACGCGCGCGCGCAGGTACGGCGCGTCGATCCCTTCCCACACCTGCCAGGCGCGGCGCAGGGCGCCGAGCGCGGCTCCCGCGTCGCCTGCGGCCAGGTCGATCGCACCTCGCGCCTGCGCCGACAGCGCGCCGAGCACCGGCGTACCGACCTCCTGTGCGATCCGTTCCAGTTCGCGGCAGGCTTCGCGTGCTTCCTGGATCTCGCCCGCGTCGAGCAGGATCTCGATGTGGGCCGGCAGCAGGCGGGTTCGCGCGAGCGCTTCGGTGCTGGCCTCGAGCGCGCGGCGGGTCGCTGCGAGGGCCGCGGCGAGGCGGCCTTGCGCGACCCGCAACAGCGCCAGCCCCGGCTGCGGATCCCACCCGCCCTTGCTCGCGCTGCGGTAGGCGGCCTCGGCCGCGCCAAGGTCGCCGCGCAGTCGATGCAGCTCGGCCTGCCGGTAGAAGGCGGCCGCGGCGGCTTGACGGTTCGAGGCCCGCAGACAACGCTCGCCGGCGCGCCGGGCTTCGTCGATCGCATCGGGCCAGGCGCCCAGCAACTGCAGGATGCCGGCCCGATGCACCATGCAGACACCGCTGAAGGCGACCATGTCGGGTTGCTCGCCGCACCAGCGCGCCAGCGCCGCTGTCCACTCGCGTGTACGGTCCAGCGCGTAGACCTGCTCGCAGCCCTCGATCGCGCTGCAATAGACCAGGCCCGTGACCAGTGGCGACAGCTCTCCCGCAACGACGGCGAGCATCGCCTCGTCGAGCAGTGCGAGCCCGTCTGCAACCCGCCCCTGTTCGATGCGGATACGACCCTGCAGGTGTCTCGCACATACGCTCAGATCGCGCTCGCCGAAACGCTCGCCGATGTCGGTGGCGCGCGCCGCGGTGGCGTAGGCGGCCCGCCAGTCGCCGGCAACGATCTGCTGCTGCGCGAGCGGCAGCAGGACGTAGCCGTGTGCAGCGCCTTCGCGCTTCTCGCCCTCGAGCAGCCGCCTGGTACGCGCCAGCCATCCGCTTGCGTGGCCGGTCTCGCCCCGGAACAGCAAGCGAAGGGACAGCCACGCCGCACAGCGCGCGGCGCGTGCGCTGGCGCCGGCGTCCAGGTGCGCGGCGTACGCGCGGTCGAGCACTGTCAGGTAGTCGTCATCGCGGCCGATGAGGTACGCCGACATCGCCAGGCATTCGAGATCCTCGCCGCTCAGCTGCAGCGTCTGGTCGGCGATCGTGAGCGTGCGGTAAGCATCGGCCCACGCGCGTTGCCGGTAGTGCTCGCGGCCTCTGCCCAATGCGTCGGGAGCCTGAGCTTCCGGCTTGCCCATCGGCTCCATTTCGCCAGCTTCGCAGCGGGCCGCCGCTTTCGGATCTTTGCGCGGCATGGTGAACGGCGGCGCGGCAGCGCGCACGCCGAAGTCATCTTACTGCGCAGGCTTCTGGGTAGAAGCACCCATTCGCCGGTGCCGGAGAAATTGGGTGATCTGGCCGACGCCCCGCTGCTGCGTCGCGCCTATCTTCAAGCTCATCGACCACGAATGGTGCGGTCACCCCCTTCTGCATCTCCCAAGGTCTGGACTTCGTCCACCATCAACAGCACCGGCTTTTGCGCGGCGCTGGCCAAGCGCACAACCAACCCGGCCGCTATTGAAGCCATAGGCTTTTTTGGGTCGTGCCCCCCCGGATTCCGGCACAGAATGCCCTTCCCACCTCGATCCCAAGCCTAGGAGTGCTTCCAATGAGCAACGAAAAGACCGTAACGAAGTGCCCGTTCAGCCAGGCCGCAGGCGGCGGCACTGCCAACCGCGACTGGTGGCCCAAGCAGCTGCGCCTGGACCTGCTTCATCAGCATTCCTCGAAGTCCGACCCCATGGGCAATGACTTCGACTATGCGAAGGCCTTCAAGAGCCTCGACTTCGCGGCGGTGAAGAAGGATCTGGCCGCGCTGATGACCGACTCGCAGGACTGGTGGCCGGCCGATTTCGGGCACTACGGTCCGCTGTTCATTCGCATGGCCTGGCACAGCGCCGGCACCTACCGCATCGGCGATGGCCGCGGCGGCGCCGGCCGCGGCCAGCAGCGCTTCGCGCCACTCAACAGCTGGCCGGACAACGTCAGCCTGGACAAGGCGCGTCGTCTGCTCTGGCCGATCAAGCAGAAGTACGGACTGAACATCTCGTGGGCCGACCTGATGATCCTCGCGGGCAACGTGGCCCTGGAGACCATGGGCTTCAAGACCTTCGGCTTCGGGGGCGGCCGCCCGGATGTGTGGGAGCCGGACCAGGACGTGTACTGGGGCCGCGAGACGACCTGGCTGGGCGGTGACGTGCGCTACGCCCACGGCTCGGAAGGCGTGGACAAGGAAGGCGGCGTGCTCTCGGCCGACGAGCCCGCGGACGGCGACATTCACTCGCGCAATCTCGAGAACCCGCTTGCCGCCGTCCAGATGGGGCTGATCTACGTCAACCCCGAAGGCCCGGACGGCAATCCCGACCCGATTGCCGCCGCCCGGGACATCCGCGACACCTTCGGCCGCATGGCCATGAACGACGAGGAAACCGTGGCCTTGATCGCCGGGGGCCACACCTTCGGCAAGACGCATGGCGCCGCCGCGGCTTCCCACGTCGGGGTCGAGCCCGAAGCGGCGGACCTCGAGGAACAGGGCTTCGGCTGGAGGAACGGCTTCGGCACCGGCAAAGGGGGCGACACGATCACTAGCGGCCTGGAAGTCACATGGACCACCACGCCGACCAAGTGGAGCGGCAACTTCTTCTGGAACCTGTTCGGCTACGAGTGGGAGCTGACCAAGAGCCCCGCCGGCGCGCACCAATGGGTCGCCAAGGGCGCCGGCGCGACCATTCCCCACGCCCATGACCCGTCGAAGAAGCTGGTGCCGACCATGCTGACCACCGACCTGTCGCTGCGCTTCGACCCGGCCTACGAGAAGATCTCGCGGCGCTTCATGGAGAACCCCGACCAGTTCGCCGACGCCTTCGCGCGAGCCTGGTTCAAGCTCACGCACCGCGACATGGGGCCGCGGGCCCGCTACCTGGGGCCCGAGGTGCCGGCCGAAGAGTTGATCTGGCAGGACCCGGTTCCCGAGGTCGACCACCCGCTGGTCGATGCGCAGGATGTCGCGGCCCTCAAGAAGGAGGTGCTGGCGTCGGGCTTGAAAGTCGCGCAGCTCGTGTCGACCGCGTGGGCCTCGGCCTCCACGTTCCGGGGCTCCGACAAGCGCGGCGGCGCGAACGGCGCGCGCATTCGTCTCGCGCCGCAGAAGGACTGGGCCGTCAATGAACCGGAGCAGCTGGCCAAGGTGCTCCAGGTGCTGGAAGGCATCCGCGAGAAGTTCAATGGCGCACAGAGCGGCGGCAAGAGGATCTCGCTCGCCGACCTGATCGTGCTGGCCGGCAATGCCGGTGTGGAACAGGCCGCGAAGGACGCCGGCCAGGCGCTCACCGTGCCCTTCTCGCCGGGGCGCACGGATGCTTCGCAGAATCAGACTGACGTGGAGTCCTTTGCGCCGCTGGAGCCGGTGGCGGACGGCTTCCGCAACTACGTGAAGGGACGCTACAGCGTGCCGGCCGAAGCGTTGCTGATCGACAAGGCGCAACTGTTGACACTCACCGCGCCGGAGATGGCGGTGCTCATCGGCGGCTTGCGCGTGCTCGGCGCCAACGCGGGCCAGACCCGCCACGGCGTCTTCACGCAGAAGCCAGGCACGTTGAGCAACGACTTCTTCGCCAACCTGCTCGACATGGGCACGGAGTGGAAGGCCGCATCGGATGCCAAGGAGGAGTTCGAAGGACGGGATCGCAAGTCGGGCGAACTGAAGTGGACGGCCACGCGCGTCGATCTGGTCTTCGGCTCGAATGCGCAGCTGCGCGCCATCGCGGAGGTCTACGGCAGTTCGGATGCGAAGAAGAAGTTCGTCGACGACTTCGTGGCCGCATGGACCAAGGTGATGAATCTCGACCGCTTCGATCTCGGCTGAGCAGCTGTCACAGTGACCTCTCTGGGGTAAGGAGATCCATCGAATCGAATAATCGCCGCGCGAGTCCCTCGACAGTGCTCGACTGAAACAAGGAGCTCCCGCCATGCAATGGACAGAGACGTTCGGGTATCTCGGCGCGCTGATGACGCTGACCACCTTCTCGATGAAGACGATGCTGCACCTGCGCATGGTGGGCATCGTGTCCAACCTGGCCTTCATCAGCTACGGTGCCTTTGGTCACGTCTACCCGGTGCTGATGCTCCATCTGGCGCTCCTGCCCTTGAACGTGTGGCGGCTCTGGCAGCTGCTGCAGCTGACCCGGCAGATCGAGGAGATCTCCGGAAGCCAGCTCCCGATGGAGTGGCTCAAGCCCTTCTCGCGCCGCAGGACCGTCCAGGCGGGGGAGACGCTTTTTCGCCGGGGCGACGCGGCTGCGGAGGTGCTGTTCGTGCTGAGCGGGCGCTTTCGCGCGATGGAAGCCGATGTCGCCCTGGGACAAGGCGAAGTCATCGGCGAGCTGGGCCTGATCACCAGGGAGCACAAGCGAACGCAGACCGTCGTCTGCGAAGAGGCAGGCTCGCTCCTGTCCGTGACCTACGACGAGGTGCGGCAGATGTACTACCAGAATCCCAAGTTCGGCTTCTTCTTCCTGGAACTGGTGGCAGAGCGATTGATGCGCGACGCCCAGCGGACGGCACCGGCATGGCGTTGCGCGACATCGGAATGAGCGCCCGGAATCTGGCTTCTACGGCTTGGGAAAGCGCCTGAGCATCATCCGCCCGAGGTGGGTGATCTCCGTGACCATCGCCGGCAATTGCTCGTAGCCATCGACGGTGCGCTGCGGTCTGGGAATCACCGCCTTCACGAGACCGGCCTTGAAGAGAACCCGGACAGCATCGACGCTGCCGCCGTCCGGGACCATCACCGGAAGCGGCTGCAATGCGATTGCACGAAGCACTTGAATGGACACTGGATCGCAGACGTGAGAAGCGGAGTTGTCGAGGCCGGCCGGCAGCCACAGTATGCCCTCGGCATCGACGAACTCTGCGATCCGGACCGGCAACAAGGCGGAGCATTTCACGCCCTGGCGGTCTTACTGCAGCAAGCGCGTGCGGTAGAGCGTGCGGCGCACGGTCTCGACGCTGCCGTCGGGCCGCCGCGCCTCGATCGCCAGCGAGCGGCCCCCCATGGGCTCGAAGACGCCGTCGACGCGATAGCGCGTCGGGGTCCTGGGGATCGAGCGCCGGCTCGAACAGGCCGAAGCGGCGCCCGGCCGACACCGTGCGGCTCCAGGCCACATGGTCGTTGAAGCCGATCATGATCACGGGCTGCGGCCATCAGCGCGCCGATCTGTTCACGGAAAGGGGGCCCGGCTGGACGAACGCACGCGCATCGCTCCACAATGCGGTCGGTCCATGAACTGAGGTCTGACAAATGGTCGCTATCAAGAACTGGATGTCCAACATCGAGGACGCTACCCTTCTGAAAGAGATCGTGATGCCTGGTTCCCACGACGCAGGCGTCTGGGCCAGCCCAGGTAGTACCGGAAACGTGCTCGTGACGAATGCATTCATGCCTGTCGCAAGCATCGCGGCGCAGCTCGGAGACATCAGAGCGCAAGCCGAGGCTGGGGCGAGATGGTTCGACATCCGCATGTACAAGACCCCGACCCGATGGATGCCGTGGGAAAAGAGCCTGAGACCCAACAAGCTGGACGGCCACAAGATGAAGCTTCGTGCTGCGCATGTGCCGGCATTTCAGGAAGGCGCCATCTCCAAGGGGATTCTGCAATCGCCCGGGCTCGGCGGCTATGGTGCAAGCATCGAACAGATCCTGGACCAGGCGATCAGTTTCGTGACCCTGCCCGGGACCCGAACCGAATTTCTCGTGATACGGTTTTCGCACTGCCCCGAGCCGAAAAAGGTCTTGAAGGAGATCAAGCACTACCTTGATGACAAGACGAAAGCCAACAGAGGCAACATCCTTCAGCACATCTCGCCTGGCGTCGCCTCGTCGCTGGGAAACACACCGATGTCCGCGCTGAGAAGCAAGGTCGCGCTGATCTTCGATGAGAGTTTTCAGAAGTACTGCGCAGACACGAATTACAGCGCCTGGCTATTTACCTACAGCAAGAACATCGCGAGCAAATCGGATGCGTGCTGCTGCGGCCAGTTCGCAGACAGTCCGGATACGCAAGTCGTGAAGAACGCGGCTGTGCAGGCGGCGACGCTGCATCTGGGTCACGGCAACAACAATGGCCACCTGTGCTTCGTGTACTGGCAACTCACGCAGAGAAGTCTCAAGCAGCAGTTCACTGGGGGCGGCAATATTCATGCAAACACCACCGCTCCCAAGACGGCGACGAACCAAGGAGGCGGCACTCACGCGAATACCGGCGATCTGATGGCCGATCTCATGAACCTGTCGGCGCGTGGTAGCCGAACCAACCTGTTCAACGCGTCTGTGCCAGTCAATGTGATTTCACATGATTTCGTGAAGAACGAAACCAGCCAGCAGATCGTGAAGGCGAACGGCAGCGTGCACGGCAGCCAGATCAAGGGTGCCTGGCCGATCAATTGGTGAGCGCTGCCGCATTCGAGAGAACAAATTGGATGGCAAGATTCATTTTGGTGACAGGTGGTTGGCACGGAGCCTGGGCGTTCGAAGCCGTCAGCAATGCGCTATCGAGTGAAGGCCACGAAGTCCAGGCGCTCACGCTGTCGGGGCTGGGTGACGAGCCTGCGAATGGAACCAATCTCGAACGTCATATCGGAGCCATCGCACGTCGACGCGATCGTTTACGCCGATGCCTACGTGCCGGACAACGGTGCATCGGTTTGGTCGCTCGCCACCCAGAACTATCGGGAGCGTTTCATAGCGGGCGCGGTTGCGGATGGTCTGACTTGCGCGCCGTCGGCCCATCTCGACAGCCGATGCCGTCCCCATCCAATGGCCACTTTCCTGCAGGCGATCAAGTTGACCGGTAATTGGCGCAACGTCCGCGGCAAAGCCTTCATCGCCGCATGCGGCTGGGAAGGAAGTCCGTTCATCGAACTGTACGAACGTCTGCGACTGGACCCTGAATGGGCGACGCATCGCCTCGACTGCGCACACGATGTTCCGCGGCTGGCGCCCGAAGCTCTCACGAGGATCCTCTTGGAGTACGTGTAGGCAAGCCGAGCGCAGCGGGTCGCGAACTGCAGATCGGGTCGCTCGATGACGCCGCGTAACGGCGCCAACAGCAGAGCTTCGATCTGTCCGCAACGAGCCTACTGTCCTACGATCGACCAGCCGGCTTGCTGGTTCGTCTTGTCGTTTTCGTACTCCCACCGCGTGCCGCAGGCGTCGCAGCGATAGCTGGTAATGGTGACCGCGTGACCGCCGCTGTCACCATCGCTGCGCTCCGCTTTGCGGCTGGACATCTGCACGAGTTCGGCGTGCCCGGGCGCGCGGCGCCAGTTACGCTGGATTCCCGCACACGAGGCACAGAGCATCATCTTTTTCAGTTCGTCTCGTCGGTTCGACTCATTCGGCATGCGGCTGCTGCTCTCTCTATTTGTTGACCATTCAAACGACCCATGTTAGCAACACAGCAGGGTTCCGCTCCCGCCGGCGGATTCAACCTCTTGTCTTAGCCGGTCCCAAGCGTAAAGGCGGCAAGTTCCCAGTCTCCGGTCTTCTCGTCGCATCGGAGGACGTAAAGATGGCCGTCATCTGCGTTGACTTTGAACCAGCGCTGCGTTGGCGCAAACCAACGGTCAACGATGCAACGCACGGCAAGCCGGCGCTCGCCGAGCCAGAAAGCGAACGGTTCCGGTTCGCCGCGATAGCCGGCGCAGCACTCCACACAAATCGTCATGGTTTTCGATGAAGCTTGTTAAGCTTCCCGACGTGCTCTTGCCCCAGTCTGAAAGCCGAAGAACTCAGTCGTGATCGATGAGCACACCTGCGCAAGCGCCGCACCCACGACGTATAGCAACCAAGTCCGCGCAAAAACTTAAAAGGGCAGGCATTTGGTGCCGCACGTCGCGCCAGTTTCGCTGCTTTCAGGGCTTGCCGTTCTGGATCTCGACGTGACTGCCCGCATGCCAGCGCACGCGCACAGGCCGTTTCGCGTCGGCGATGAACTCCGAGTTCACGTCCTTGCCGCTGCCGTAGTTGATCTGCCGGTCGGGGCGCTTGTTGAGGCCGATCACCAGCACGATGCGGCTGCCCGCCGCGAGCTTGCGAGCGGTCACGCGCTCGGCGGTGAACGCCAGCAACTGACGCTCACCGGCCCGAAGAAGCCGGCGATACACGCGATGGCCGGCATAGCTGGCGCGGAAGTCGTAGGGCTCGAACAGGAGTTGGTATTCGCCGTTCGCCGTCTGCTCGTACAGCGAGACGCTGAGGTCCACGTCCTGCCGCGAGGGCGTGATGTCGAACTCGCCGCGCAGGCTGCCGTCGATCTCGGTGTCCTTCGGCAGCGGATCGCTGACGAAGCTGATGCTGTTGCGCATCGGCAGTTGCTTGCTGCGCAGCGCGTCCGGCCACGGGATGCGCGCGTCACGGCGATCGGCGAGATCGACCGAGAGTCGCGTGTTGCCACCGCCTTCGGGCGGCGATGGCAACAGACGATGCGGGCCGTCGCGCTCGCGGGTGTCGAGGTACAGACGCAGCCGGGTGCGAACCGGCGAGTCCAGCGTCGGCTCATGGCGCCACTCATCGGCACCCATCACCTGGTAGTTGACGCGGCCCTGCAGCAGCGGAGGCTTCTTCGCGCCCCTAAGGACATGGTCGAGCCATTGGTAGCGCAGCTCGGGTAGATCGACGCGTGCAACGGGGTCGACCGTGTAGCCGCGCAGCTGCGCCGCCGTGCCCAGCCGGATCGACGCCGCGTCATAGGGGCCGAGCAGCAGCGTCGTGTCGGCCTGCGGCCTGTTGCGGCGATGCTCGTTGTGGAAGTACAGCGCGCCGGCCTCGGCACCGTAGTAGCCGGCGATGCCGAGCACGGGGATGTCGATCTGCGCAAACTGCTCCGCGCTCGGCAAGAATTTGCGCCAGTAGAGATCGTGACTGGGGTGCGTCAGCCAGGTTCGGATCAGCCTGCTGCGCTTGCCCAGCAGGACGCGGTCCACGTCCCAGTAAGGGCGCTTGCCGCGATACCAGAGCGCGTCGAGTTCCTGCCAGACCGCGTCCGGGCTGGCGTCGGCGTCGGCTCGCAGGGGCTCGTCAGTCGCGTGCTCCTGCGCCCAGCGGACCATGGCGTTGCGGTAGATCTGTCCGGCCATCGGGAAGTCGATGCCCGGCGCCATCGGCGCGATCGTCGCGATGGCCTTGAGTGCCGCCGGCTTCCTGCGCGCCGCGGCCCAGGCGGCGTAGCCGGAGTAGCCGTCGCCGAGCATGGCGACCCGGCCGTCGCTCCATGGCTGCCGGGCGATCCAGTCAATGACCGCCGCGGCGTCTTCGCCGTCGCGAACGAACGGCCATACGGCGCCCTTGCCGTCGGGCGTGCGTCCTCGCACGTACGCCGTGACGCCGACGTAGCCTTTGACGGCGCTGCGCTGCGCGTCGTCCTCGGCGGGATCGAGCGTGAAGCGCAGCAGCGTCGGCAGGGCGCCCTTCGCGCCGCCGGGCCGCACCACATTGGCATGGATGACGACACCCCCACGCACGGGAATCCGGACGTCGGCCTCCGCCAGGTAGCGGCTGCGGTTTTCCGCCGCGATCAGCTCGGGCAACAGCGCACTGAAGCTGCGACGCGACTCGTACGCATGCCAGGTGCGAACGAGCGCCACGGCATCGGCCTGCGGAAGGCTGCCCTTCGCGCGCCAGCGGTCGAAAGCCTGCCGGACCGGCTCTCTGTACATCGTCAACGGGGCGTCGAGCCGCGCCATGATGGCCGCGGCTTGCACGTTGTCGAGCGGCGATACCAGCTCCTGGAACGAGCGCGCAAAAGCCTTGGCGAAGTCGAGGCGCTCGTTCGCTTCGAGCGCGCGTGCACGCGCATAGATGCCGTCGACGATCGCGCGCTCGGCCAGGCCGTCGAAGGGCTTGCCTTGCTGGCGGCTGCGCAAGGACCTGTTGCTGTCGGAAGCGGCGCGGTAGGTGCCGCTGACGATCTGCAGGGCGGTCATGTTGGCCAGGAAGGCATCGGAGTCGGCCTCCTGGTAGACCGGCACGATGCGCTGCGCGAGATCCCGCATCAGGTCCACTGCAGCAGGATCGTCAGGGTCGCGCGGGGGCCGGAAGCCGAAATCCAGTGCCCAGGCCCAGGCCGGCAGCGATAGCGCCAGCAGCACGAGGGCACGACGCGCAAGAAGGTTCATTGGACAACCTCCGTGCTTCGCACTGCGGTGCGAGCGCCTGCGGGCGGCCGGGCGGCGCTCATGGCTGAAGCTCCTCGGGCACTGCGTCCGGCACTTTGACCAGGTGCACCACCTGCGTGAACAGCCGGTCGTGCGCCTCTCCGGCGGAGCCGATGTGGACGATGCCCGTGCGCGCAAGCTTGGTCGTAAGCACGTCGATGATGAGTTCGAGCGTGTCGTCGTCGAACGCGCTGAAGGCTTCGTCCATCACCAGCCAGGGCGGCGCCTGCAGCACCACGCGGGCGAAGCCCAGCCGCAGCTGCTCGTCCATGCTGAGCTCGCGCTCCCAGCGCCCCGTTGTCTCCAGCAAGGGTGCCAGCCGTTGGAGGCCCATGCTCGCCAGCGCGGCCACCATGGCTTCTCTCGGATAGCGCGACGGCTCCACCGCATACGACAGCGCTTCGGCCAGCGTGCCGCGGGGAAGGTAGGGCGTGCCGCGCGGCATGTAGTGGATCGTCTCGCCGCGGGGCCGGCGCACGGTGCCGGAGCCCCAGGGCCACAGGCCCGCGAGCGCCCGGAACAGCAAGGTCTTCTCGGTGCCCGGCGTGCCGAGGATCAGCAGGCGCTGACCGGCGTGCATGACGAGGGCTCCGGCGTCGAGCCGATCGTGGCCGCTCCAGGCACGGACCTCGAGCGCCTCGATCGCGAGGGTTCCGTCTTCGCTCTCCGCATAGGCGATGCGGCTGCCGTCCGGCAGTGCCTCCAGATCGGACGCCAGCACCTGGCGCAGGCCGGCGACGCGCAGCAGCGTGGCGCGCCAGTCCGCAATGAGGCTGAAGTTGTCGACGAACCAGCGCAGCGACGACTGCGCCTGCGTGAACGCAGCGGCGGCCATCATCAGGCCGCCGAACGAAACCTTCCCCGAGAAGTACAGCGGTGCGGCCACCAGCGTCGGCGCGATGACGGTGACCCAGCCGAAGCCCGAGGTGACCCAGGTGAGGTTGGTCAGCCCGAGCACTACGCGCGAGGTGGCCTGCAGGACGTCGCCGAGATGCACGGCGACGCGGCGTTTCTCGTCGGCCTCGCCGGCGGCCAGCGAGATGCCGTCGAGATGCTCGTTGATGCGGGTCAGCGAGAAGCGCAATTCGCCTTCGCGCGCGTAGCGCTCGGCGTTGCGCGAGACCAGGCCCCTGCCGATCCAGTAGGTCATCAGTGAGCCGCCGATCGCATAGACAATGGCGGCCCACAGCATGAAGCCCGGCAGGGCATGGTCCCGGCCGTCGAAGAAGATGCTGAAGTCCTTTGAGAGGACCCACAGCACGCTCGCGAAGCTGCCGAACAGCATCGCTGCCTGCAGCAGACCCACGCCGAGGCCGACCGACAGATCGCACAGCTTCAGCGTGTCGTCGTGCATGCGCTGATCCGGATGGGCGCCCATGGGGCCGCTGCCCTGGAGCCAGAACGCCCGACGCGGCTGCAGCCACAGCCCCACGAGATCGGTCACCAGGGCCTCGCGCATCTTCAGCTGCAAGGTTTCGACCAGCCACCTCTGTGCGACGTTCAAGACCAGCAGCCCGCCCGCAATCACTGCGAAGATGCCGACCTGCAGGATGAAGTCGCCCACGTCGCGACGCGAGATCGCGTCGTAGAACGGCTTGTTCCAGCTGTTGAGCTCGATCTGCCCATACGCCGTGATCGCGATGACCACGACGATCCCGCCCGCCAGCGCGGCCAGCGTGCTCCTGACCGCAGATACGCGCAAGGCGCCGAGCAGCTCGCGAACCTGACGGACGACACCGGTCTTGACAGCCAGCTCGGCAGGGGTCTGCGACGCTGCGCTCATCGACGCCGCGGCTCCTGGCATGCAATTGCGAGGCGGCGCGCGAAGACACACGAGATGACGGCGGCGTGGCTCCAGGCCAGTTGCTTGGCAGAGGTCTGCGCGCCGCTGCGCTGATCGAACTGCTCCGACAGATCGCCACCGGCCGGGGTGTAGGCGCGCACGGTGGCGAGGTAGGCGTCGCCGCGCGCTGTCCAATGGCGCCAATGGCGTGCATCGCCGCCCGCCGCCGCCGCGGCGCGGAAGCAGAACTCGGCGGCGCCGAGCGTCGAGAAGTAGTAGGCGCCTCCCGAGTAGTACACGTCGCCGGCGTACCGCCCCATCGCCGGGCCACGGCCTGCGGGGCGGGCGTGGTTGATCGGATAGGCCGCATCGAACAGCGCCTCGAGTCGCGCCAGCGTGGCCTGCATGCGGGGGTCGGCCGGGCCATGCGCGGAAGCAGCCACGCCGTGCGTGACGGCGTGGTCGAAGCTGTGGATCGCCGAGAGGATCACCGCGATGTCCAGCGCCTTCGAACTGGGCCGGTCGTCCGCCAGCACGCGCGAACGGTAGTAGCCGTGCGCCGCATCGCGATCGTCTGCGCCTTCGTCCACCCAGTAGCCGTCGAGCAGGCTCAGCACGGCCTGCGACTCCTCCCGGCAGCACTGCGCTTGCGCCGCGTCGCCCAAGCCCTGCAGCCACGCCGCGCCTTCGGCCAGCGCGGCCGCCGAGACACGCAGCGTGTAGTAGTGATGGCCGCTTTCTTCCTCCCAGATGTCGTACGACGGCTCGCGCCAGTGACGCAGCGTGAAGTCGAGGTCGAAGCGGATCAGGGCGCTGAGCTGCGCCAGCAGGGGTGCGTCGAGGTGCCCGCCGGCCGCCCAGCGCAGCAGCGCCAGCGCGCGCAGCGGCGGCCCGTCGTGCTGCGGGCGCGCCCATTGCAAGATATCGAGTGTGCCGTCGGGGTTCACCCGCGTCTCGGCGACGACGGCATCGCCGTGGACGCTCGCGAGCTCACGGTCCTCGCGCAGGTACTGCAGGAGGTCGGGGGCAACGCGCGCCCTGCGGTCGGGCACCGCGGCAACTGCGCGGCCGTCGAGCCGGTTCAAGGCAAGGCTGAAACGGGTGAAGTCGCGCAGGTGCTGCAGGGCTTCGTCGCCGACGCGCCGCTCGACGTAGAGCAGGCGCAGCGCATCGATGACGACGGCGGAGTCGCGGAACCAATGAAAGAAGTAGTCCGGGTCCGGGTCGTAGCCGCCGAGAACGGGCGAAGCGATGATGGCACCGGCGATCGGCCGCACGGTCTGGCCGAAGCCCGCGCGATGCTTGACGATCGACACCGGCGAGATGCTGGTCAGCATCGCCCGCGCCGAATGGCCCAGCTGTGTTTCGAGCCAGGACTCGAACGCCGGGTCTTGCAGGCTCGTCACGCTGGAGCGTACCGGAGTACCTTCGCCTTCGGCTGCGGTGCTATTCGCCTTGGGAGCGGCCCGGCGGCTCACTGGAGTTCCTTCGCCTTCGGAACGGCCGTGCGGCTCATGCTTCCGGTGCCAGGAGATGCGGGCTGCTGAAGTCCAGGCGCCGCAGCCCGGCCTGCACTTCGGGCACGCTCATGAACAACTTCCACAGGAGGCCCGTTCGATGGTTTTCCATCATCACGACGATCGGGCCCTGGTCGATGGCGAGATAGGTTTCGGCGAACCAGTCGCGCCGTTCGCAGAACGCATCGACGAAGCCGTAGTCCTTCCACACCCGCGTGCCATGCACGGTCAGGAAGTGCCGCAGCACCTGCATCACCTCGGCAGGTGCATACGGCAGGCTGGCCAGCGCGGCCGTCGGCGAGACGGTGCCGTTGTCGTTGCTCGGGTCGTGCGCGAGGTAGCCGTCGGGGTCGTCGCTGGCGGTCAGGCCCCAGCACGTTTCGCCGTAACCCGGGTAGCCCCGGGGATTAGCAATGCAGTGCGCGCGATTGATCCGCACGTGGCGGCTGTTGAGATCCCAGTAGTCCGCGTAGCGATCCTTCAGGCCGTGCGGATCGAGGCCGCAGAACGAGTAGTGCGTAAAGAACAGCGGCCCGCCGTACGCCGAGCCCAGCGGCATGTCGATGCCGTAGTACTGCCGCCCGTTGATGAAGTCGGGCCCGGAAGCGTAGCCGCGGTGGTAGACCCGCGGATCGATCGCATGGCGCGGCGCGGCCGCGGCCAGGAAGTAGGTGATGAGGCACTCGTTCCAGCCGTGGATTTGATGGTTCATCGCCCAGCCGTGGTTCGGGCTCCAGTGCCAGTACAGCACGTCCTGCCCGCCCTGGGTGAACCAGTCCCATTCGACCTCGTGCCACAGCGTGTCGAAGTCGGCGCGCAGCCGGCGCGCCACGGCCGTGTCCTCGCTGAAGTACTGGCGCGCACACAGCAGGCCCATGCAGAGGAACGAGGTCTCGACCAGATCGCCCGCGTCGTCCTTGGGGCTCATCGGGATCGTCGCGCCGCTCGCCCCGTCCATGAAATGCGGGAAGGTGCCGTGGTAGCGCCTGGCGCGCAACAGGGCGTCCCGCATGCGGCCCAGGCGCTCCAGCGCTGCGTCCCGCGTCACCCAGCCGCGCTCCACCGCGACGATCAAGGCCATGATGCCGAAGCCCGAGCCGCCGATCGCGACCCTGTCGTCGGCCAGATCCTCGCCCGTAGCGCCGACGAGTGTGCGGCGGTCGAGCGCCAGGCCGCTGGCGGCGTCCGCACCGTCCCAGAAATAGCGGAAGGTCTGGCGTTGCACGGCCTCGATCAAGGCTTCGTCGGGCAGGGCTGCCAGCGCCCTCGGGTTTCTGTCATCCTTCAACACGAACGGCTCCTTTCGTCGACAGGGTGTGTCACGTTTGGTTTCATCGAGTCGTCGGCGCCACGCGGCCGATCGCCCCCCGCAGCATGCCATTATTGAGCCCCCTTGGGTTCCGCTTTGGAGTCTTCGATGAGTCGTATCGACACCCTCATGGCCCGGATGACGCTGTCCGAAAAGCTGGGCCAGCTGACGATGACCGCCTCCAGCTATACGGTCACCGGGCCGGTGCTCGCGGGGGATTCCACGCAGTCGATCATCGACGGCACGGTCGGCAATCTGCTGAACATGGTCGGTGCCGGGCCCGTGCACGAAATGCAGCGACTGGCCGTCGAGAAGTCGCGGCTTGGCATTCCGCTGCTGATCGGCCTGGACATCATCCACGGCCATCGCACGCTCTTTCCGATCCCGCTTGCGGAGGCGGGCCTCTTCGACGAAACGCTCTGGGAGCGCACGGCGCGCGAGGCAGCGCGCGAAGGCGCGGCCGAAGGCTTGGCGATGACCTTCGCGCCCATGCTCGATGTGTCGCGCGATCCTCGCTGGGGCCGCACCGCGGAAGGCCCGGGCGAAGACCCCTGGCTCAATGCGCGCATCGCGCGGGCCAAGGTGCGCGGCTTCCAGGGGGCCGACCTGTCGTCGGCCGAATCGCTGGCCGCCTGTGCGAAGCACTTCGTCGCCTACGGCGGGGTCAACGCGGGGCGGGAGTACGCTGAAGTGGACATCTCCGAGCGCACCTTGCGCGAGGTGCATCTGCCGGGCTTCGCAGCCGCCGTGCGCGCCGGCGTCGCGACGCTCATGCCGGCCTTCACCGATCTCAACGGCGTGCCGATGACGGCGCACATCCCCTTGCTGCGCGACTGGCTGCGCGGCGAGATGGGCTTCGACGGCGTCATCGTCAGCGACTACAACGCGATTGCGGAGCTGATCAAGCACGGCGTCGCCGCCGACCTCGCCGATGCGGCGGTGCTGGCGCTGAAGGCCGGCGTCGACATCGACATGATGGCCGACGCGTACCGCAAGGGCCTGCCGATCGCGCTCGAGCAGGGCCGGGTGACGATCGAAGAGATCGACGCGTGCGTGCGCCGCGTGTTGCGGCTCAAGGAGCAGCTCGGCCTGTTCGACGACCCCTACCGCCGCGGCGCGACACCGGAGCCCGCGGCGATCGTCGCTGAGCGCCGCGCGCTGGCGCGCGACGTCGGGCGCAAGGCCCTCGTGCTGCTGAAGAACGAGCGCGACATCCTGCCCTTGCCTGCGGCGGCGAAGGCGCTGTGTGTCATCGGCCCGCTGGCCGACGCAAACACCGAGATGAAAGGCCCGTGGTGGGGCGCCGGCGAACACGAGCCGGCCGTCAGCGTGCTGGCCGGCCTGCGCGCCGCGCTGCCGCAGACCGACATACGCCATGCCCCCGGCGTTGCGATCGACAGCGCCGATGACAGCGGCATCGCAGCCGCCGTCGCGCTGTGCGATGGCGCCGACGCGGTCCTGCTTTGCCTGGGCGAGCGTGCCTCGATGAGCGGCGAGGCGGCGAGCCGCGCCACGCCTGCGCTTCCCGGGCGACAGCAGGCGCTGGCCGAAGCGGTGATGGCCCGGGCCCGTTCGCTCGGCATCCCGGTTGTCGCGATTCTGTTTTCGGGCCGTCCGCTCGTCATTCCCTGGTTGTCCGGGCACGCCGATGCGCTGCTGGCTGCGTGGTTCCTCGGCGTCGAAGCCGGCCACTCGATTGCCGACGTGGTCACGGGCCGGGCATCGCCCAGCGGCCGTACGCCCATGAGCTGGCCGCGCGCCATCGGGCAGGTGCCGATCTACTTCGGCCAGCGCCCCACCGGCCGGCCGATGAATCCTGCCGACTATTACACGAGCAAGTACCACGACGTCGACAACACGCCGCTGTATGCCTTCGGTCACGGCTTGACCTACGGCCGGTTTTGCTACGACGAGCTTCAGGTCGAGCCGCAGCGCGTGCGCGAGCAGGACACGATGACGATCAGCGTCAGCCTGCGCAACGTCGGCGCACGCGAGGCCGAAGAGACGGTCTTCCTGTTCGCTCGCAGCAAGGTAAGCCGCGTCACCCGGCCGCTGCTGGAACTAAAAGGCTACGCCAAGCTGCGATTGAGGCCCGGCGAAGCCGGCTCGGTGAAGCTGGAGCTGCCGGCGGCCGAGCTGGGCTACCTCGGGCCGGACCTGCAGCCCTTGTTCGAGGCGGGCGAGGTCGAGATCCTCGTCGGACCGAGTGCCGAGCAAACCGGGTTGTTGCGCCAGACCATCGAGATCGACACGCGCTGAACAAATCCGGGGCGCGCCCGTCATGCCTGAACCGACCACTGTGTGGGCGAACCAGGAGGACAGCGCGATGCCATGCGCGCGGACCTACGACCGCTCCACGCTGGCGCTATGTCCGAGGAGCGGCAGCGACTCGGTCAGCCATCTTGAGGAGCCTCGTCGCCCCCTCCTTGACGATCGTCGACCACTTGCATGTTCTCCAGGATCTTGAGCAGGTAGTGCAGGGTGTGGGTGATGTCGTTCACGGAAAAGCCTTCGAGCACCTGCGCGTAGTAGCCGTGAATCTTCGGCAAGGCCTCGTCCTGCCATACGCGCCTCCCTGCGGTCGTCATTGACACCAGACGCGAGCGGCGGTCGCGCTCGTCGGCCGCAGTCTGGATTCGCCCATCTCTTTCCATGCGGCTGAGCAGACCGGAGAGGTTCTGCCTGCTGACTTTGAGATAGCGCGCCAGTTCGCCGACGCTCAGGCCTTCGCTCGCCACCGGCCTGGACAGCGCGCCGAGCACCGCCCACTGCTGCGTGGTCAGGCCCTCGGCCTCGACCGCCTTGGTACCTGTTTTGTGCAACATATTGGCACATTGGTACAAACGAAAGAAGACCCGGTTGGCCAGCTCGATCTTGGTCGTTTCTTCAGTATCTACAGGGTTAACCATAGGATTTTCTCTCATAGAAATGTCTTGCATGCGAGCGCTCTCCCGCCACATAATACGACAACACATTGACGTATATGCAGCGAGCAACCCTGCTTCGACGCGTCGACGATAGCAAGCTTCAAACCTGACGGAGAACCTGATGCAGAGATTCGAAAGCAAGACAGTGGTGGTCACCGGCGGCGGCGGCGGGATCGGCGGGGCGACCTGCCGGCGCTTCGCTCGCGAAGGCGCCAAGGTCGCGGTGTACGACATGAACCTGGACGCAGCCGAGAGGGTCGCCGCCGCCATCCGGGACGAGGGCGGGCAAGCGCAGGCGTTCCGCTGCGACATCACCGACCGCGCCAGCGTCGACAAGGCGGTGGAGGCCACGCAGCAGGGCCTGGGCCCGATCGACGTGCTCGTCAACAATGCCGGCTGGGACGTGTTCAAGCCCTTCACCAAGACCGAGCCGGGGCAGTGGGACAAGCTGATCGCGATCAACCTCACCGGCGCACTGCACATGCACCACGCGGTCCTGCCCGGCATGGCGGCGCGCAAGGCCGGGCGCATCGTGAACATCGCGTCCGATGCGGCGCGGGTCGGCTCCTCGGGCGAAGCGGTGTACGCGGCATGCAAGGGCGGCCTAGTGGCGTTTTCCAAGACCATCGCCCGCGAACATGCGCGCCACGGCGTCACCGTCAACGTGGTGTGCCCGGGGCCGACCGACACCGCCCTGTTCGCCGACTACAAGGAAGGCGCGGGCAATCCCGAGAAGTTGATGGAAGCGTTCACCCGCTCGATTCCGCTGGGCCGCATCGGCCAGCCGGACGACCTGCCCGGCGCCATTCTCTTTTTCGCCAGCGGCGACGCCGGCTTCGTCACCGGCCAGGTGCTGAGCGTCTCCGGCGGCCTGACGATGAACGGCTGATCGCGCGCCGGCTTCCTGCACACCCCCTTAGGAGAACACCATGGAATTCGAAGACATCCTTTACGAAGTACGCAACGGCGTGGCCTGGATCACGATCAACCGGCCCGACAAGATGAACTCGTTTCGCGGGCAGACTTGCGACGAGATCATCAAGGCGATGAACCGTGCCGGCTATGACCGCGGCGTCGGTGCCATCGTGCTGGCCGGCGCCGGCGACCGCGCCTTCTGCACGGGCGGCGACCAGTCCGCGCACAACGGCAACTACGACGGCCGCGGCACCATCGGCCTGCCGATGGAAGAGCTGCACGACACGATCCGCAACGTGCCCAAGCCGGTCATTGCCCGCGTGCAGGGCTTCGCCATCGGCGGGGGCAACGTGCTGTGCACCATCTGCGACCTGACCATCGCCTCCGAGAAGGCCCTCTTCGGCCAGGTGGGCCCGAAGATGGGATCGGTCGATCCGGGCTATGGCACGGCCTTCCTGGCGCGCGTCGTCGGCGAGAAGAAGGCGCGCGAGATCTGGTATCTCAACCGCCGCTACAGCGGCGCCGAGGCCGTGGCCATGGGCCTGGCCAACGCCGTGGTTCCGCACGACCAGCTCGACGCCGAGGTGCAGAAGTGGGCCGAGGAAATCTGCGAGCGCAGTCCCACGGCGCTGGCCATCGCCAAGCGCAGCTTCAACGCCGACACCGCGCACCAGAGCGGAATCGCGGGCCTTGGCATGTACGCGCTCAAGCTCTACTACGACACGGAAGAGTCGCGCGAGGGCGTCAATGCCCTCAAGGAAAAGCGCAAGCCCGACTTCCGCCAGTACGCGAAGTAGAGACCCGCCCCACCGATCGATCCCCTGCACGCACGGCGCCATCGGTGTGGCGCCGGGGCGCAGCGCACCCTGGAGACATGTCATGAATCCCTATCTCGACGACGACCTGACGGCACTCGGCGACCACGCGCGCCGTTTTGCGACCGAGCGCATCGCTCCCGGCTTCCTGGAACGCGACAAGACCCGCGTGCTCGAGCGCCAGCTGATGCGCGACATGGGTGAGATGGGGTTCATCGCGCCCGAGTTGCCCGAGATGCATGGCGGCCAGGGCATGGGCTGCCTGGCCGCGGGCGTGATCCATGAGGAGATTGCGCGGGCCGACCTCAGCATGTCCTACATCAACCTGCTCGCCTCGCTCAATGGCCAGATCCTCTCGCAGCACGGCAAGCCCGAAGTCGTCCAGCCGTGGCTGCAGAAGCTGACGCGCGGCGAGGCCTTGTTCGCCATCGCGCTGACCGAGCCGCGCGGAGGCTCCGATGCGGCCAACCTGCGCCTGCGCGTGGAGCGCGTCGGCGACGAGTACGTGATCAACGGCGAGAAAACCTCCATCTCCGCCGCCGACCAGGCCGATGCGGCGGTGGTGTTCGGCCGCACCGGCCCGGTCGAGTCGGCAGCCCACGGCGTGACCGCGCTGCTGGTGCCGATGGACCTGCCGGGCGTGACGCGCAACCGCTTCGATTGCCACGGCCAGCGCGCCATCGGCCGCGGCTCGCTGTTCTTCGAGAACGTGCGGGTGCCTGTGAGCCACCGGCTCGGGGCCGAGAACAAGGGCTTCGTCCAGGTGATGCAGGGCTTCGACTTCTCGCGGGCGCTGATCGGGCTGCAGGTCCTGGCGGTGGCTCGCGCCGCGCTCGAGGAGACCTGGGAGTACGTGGCACAGCGCGAAGCCTTCGGCAAGCCGCTGTCGGCGTTCCAGGGCGTGTCTCATCCGCTGGCCGACTTCGACACGCAGGTAAGCGCCGCGCGCCTGCTGTGCCTGCAAACCTTGTGGCTGAAAGACAAGGGCGCGCCGCACTCCGCCGAAGCTGCGATGTGCAAGTGGTGGGCGCCCAAGCTGGCCTACGACGCCATCCACCAGTGCCTGCTGATGTTCGGCCATGGCGGCTACGACCGCGGCGTGATGGAGCAGCGTCTGCGCGACGTGCTGGGCTTCCAGATCGGCGACGGCACCGCGCAGATCATGAAAACCATCGTGGCGCGCACCCGCGCCGGGCGCGACGCAGTACCGGCCTGAGCCCGTTCACCCACAGCGACAGAAAAGCCAGGAGACAAGACCATGGAATTCGATGCCGTACTGCTGCCGCCGCGCCGCGCCCGAATGGTGGCGCAGGGCCTGTGGCATGAGCGCACCATCAACGACGAGCTCGATGCCTGCGTCGCGGATTGTCCCGACAAGCTTGCGCTCACGGCCCTGCAGGTGGAACAGGGCGTTACCACCCGCTTCACCTACCGCGAGATGGCTTCCATGGCCGATCGCATCGCGGTGGGGCTGTCGCGCCTGGGCGTGGGCCGCAACGATGTCGTGGCCTGCCAATTGCCCAACTGGTGGCAATTCACGCTGGTCTATCTGGCCTGCTCCCGCATCGGCGCGGTGATGAACCCGCTGATGCACATCTTCCGCGAGCGCGAGCTGTCCTTCATGCTCAAGCACGGCGAGGCGAAGGTCGCGATCGTGCCGAAGACCTTTCGCGGCTTCGATTTCGAGCGCATGGTGGTCGCGCTGCGACCGGCCTTGCCCGACCTGAAGCAGGTCGTGGTGGTCGGCGGCGCGGGCCCCGACAGCTTCGAGGCGCTGCTCAGCGGACCTGCCTGGGAGAAGGAACCCGACGCGCACGAGATCCTCACGCGCAGCCGGCCGGGTCCGGACGACGTGACGCAGATGATCTACACCTCCGGCACCACGGGCGAGCCCAAGGGCGTGATGCACTCGGCCAACACCACGATGGCCAACATCATTCCCTACGCGCAGCGCCTGCGCCTGGGTGCCGACGACGTGGTGCTGATGGCCTCGCCCATGGCGCACCAGACCGGCTTCATGTATGGCCTGATGATGCCGATCATGCTCAAGGCCGGCGCCGTGCTGCAGGACATCTGGGAGCCGAAGCAGGCCATCGAATCGATCCGGGCCGAGCGGGTCAGCTTCACGATGGCCTCCACGCCCTTCCTCACCGACCTCGCCCGGACCGTCACCGAAACGGGCCAGGAGGTGCCGAGCCTGCGCACCTTCCTGTGCGCGGGCGCGCCGATACCCGGCCCGCTGGTGGAGCAGGCGCGCCAGGTCCTGGGCACCAAGATCGTGTCGGCCTGGGGCATGACCGAGAACGGCGCCGTCACCCTGATCCAGCTGGACGACGACGACGTGCGCGCAGCCACCACCGACGGGCTGGCGCTGCCCGGCGTCGAACTCAAGGTGGTCGACGAGAACGACCAGGTGCTGCCTGCCGGTCAGCCCGGACGGCTGCTCGTGCGCTCGTGCTCGAACTTCGGCGGCTACCTGCGGCGCTCGCACCTCAACGGCACCGACGCCGACGACTGGTTCGATACCGGCGACCTGGCGCGCATGGACGCCCAGGGCTACATCCGCATCACCGGCCGCAGCAAGGACGTGATCATCCGCGGCGGCGAGAACATCCCGGTGGTGGAGATCGAGTCGCTGCTGTACCGGCACCCTGGCATCGCCATGGCCGCCATCGTGGCCTACCCCGACGAGCGCTTGGGCGAGCGGGCCTGCGCGGTGGTGGTGCCCAGGCCCGGTCACAGCGTCGACCTGCCGTCGATCGTGCAGTTCCTGAAGGCGCAGAAGGTGGCGATCCAGTACATCCCGGAACGCCTCGTCGTGCGCGACGCGATGCCGTCCACGCCCTCCGGAAAGATCCAGAAATTCAAGCTGCGCGAGACCCTGACCTGACGGCAACACCTCGCACCTTCCCCCCCACATCCAAGGAGACAAGACCATGTTCGTTCCTATCCCAGCGGCCGCACGGCGCGCCCTCGCGCTCGCCGTTCTCACCATCTTCGGCGCCGCCGGTTCCGCGCAGGCGCAGACGGCCGCCAACTGGCCCGCAAAACCCATCCGCGTGGTCGTCGGCTTCGCGCCTGGCGGCAGCACCGATGTCATGTCGCGCATCCTGCCGCAGACCCTCTCGGAATCGCTGGGCCAACCGGTCATCATCGACAACAAGCCCGGTGCGAGCGGCAATATCGCTGCCTCGGAAGTGGTGCGTGCCGCGCCGGACGGACACACCTTCCTGATCGCGCCCACCTCGGTCGAAACGGCCAACCCCTCGCTGTTCATGTCGAACATCCTGCCTTCGCGCGACCTGACGCCCGTGGCCAGTGTCGGGCGCACCCAGATGTACCTGGTCGCCAAGCCACAGATGGCAGCCAAGGACGTGCGGGAGTTGGTGGCAATGGCCAAGATCAAGCCGGGCACGCTGTCCTACGCCTCTGCCGGTTCCGGCACGCCCCCGCACCTCGCCTGCGAACTGTTCAAGCAGGCCACCGCGACCTCCATCACCCACATCCCGTATCGCGGAGCGGCCCCCGCGTTGCAGGATGTGCTGTCGGGTCAGGCCGACTTCGTCTGCGACCCGGGCATCGCCTTCCCGCACATCCGCACCGGCAAGGTCAAGCTGCTGGGCATCGTGAGCACCAAGCGCTCGCCTTTCTTTCCCGACGTTCCGACAGTGGGCGAGCAGGGCTTTCCGGGGGCCAACCTCGACATCTGGTTCGGCCTGTGGGCGCCCAACGGCACGTCCCCCGAGATCGTGGCCCGCATGAACCGCGAACTGGCAAAGGCATTGGCTCAGCCGGGCGTCAAGTCGCGCCACGCCGACCTCGGTGCCGAGCCGATCGCGATGGACACGGCGGAGTTCCGCAAGCTGCTGGTCAACGAGACCGCGCAGCTGTCCGCCCTGATCAAGGAACAGAAGATCAGCGTGGACTGAAGCGGACCTGCCATGCAAGAACAACCCATCCTGGTGGAGACGCACGGCCGGGTCAGCGTCATCACGCTGAACAGGCCGCAACAGATGAACGCGCTCGACGACGCGCTGATGGACGCCCTGGGCGCCGCGCTGCTGGCCTGCGATGCCAATGCAGACATCGGCGCCATCGTCATCACCGGCAACGACAAGGCCTTCGCGGCCGGCGCCGACATTGCGGCGATGGCGGACTGGAGCTACATGGATGTGTACCAGGGCGACTTCATCACGCGCAACTGGGAAGCCATCCGGCGCGTGCGCAAGCCGGTGATCGCGGCGGTGGCGGGCTTCGCCATGGGCGGGGGCTGCGAGCTGGCGATGGCGTGCGACGTGATCGTTGCCGCCGAATCCGCGCGGTTCGCGCTGCCCGAGATCAAGCTCGCCATGCTGCCGGGCGCCGGCGGTACCCAGCGCCTGCCGCGCGCCATCGGCAAGGCCAAGGCCATGGACATGTGCCTGTCGGGCCGCATGCTGGACGCCGCAGAAGCCGACCGCTACGGACTGGTCTCGCGCGTGGTGGCGAGCGAGCAACTGCTGGCGGAAACGATCGACCTCGCCACCCGCATCGCCGCCTTCTCGCTGCCGGCGTTGATGGCGATCAAGGAGTCCGTGAACCGCGCCTGGGAATCCTCATTGTCCGAGGGCATCGGCTTCGAGCGTCGCCAGCTGCATGCGCGTTTTGCCAGCGAGGACGCGCATGAAGGTATGCATGCCTTTCTGTCCAAGCGCAAGCCGGTGTTCGGGCACCGCTGATTCGTTCAATCCCTGGAGCCATCCATGAAGATACTTGTCCCCGTCAAGCGGGTCGTCGACTACAACGTGAAGGTGCGCGTCAAGTCCGACGGCACCGGTGTCGATATCGCCAACGTCAAGATGAGCATGAACCCCTTCGACGAGATCGCCGTCGAAGAAGCGGTGAGGCTCAAGGAGAAGGGCGTCGTCACCGAGATCATCGCCGTGTCCTGCGGCGATGCGAAGTGCCAGGAGACCCTGCGCACTGCCATGGCCATCGGCGCCGACCGCGGCATCCTGGTCGAGACCACCGAAGAGTTGCAGCCGCTGGCCGTCGCCAAGCTGCTCAAGGCGCTGGTGGACAAGGAACAGCCCGGCCTGGTGATCCTGGGCAAGCAGGCCATCGACGACGACGCCAACCAGACCGGCCAGATGCTCGCGGCGCTGGCTGATCTGCCGCAAGCCACCTTCGCCAGCAAGGTCGAAGTGTCGGGCGACAAGGTCAACGTCACCCGCGAAGTCGATGGCGGCCTGGAGACCATCTCGCTGAGCCTGCCGGCGGTCATCACGACCGATCTGCGCCTGAACGAGCCGCGCTACGTCACGCTGCCCAACATCATGAAGGCCAAGAAGAAGCAGCTCGACACCGTCAAGCCCGAGGACCTGGGCGTGGACGTCAAGCCGCGCCTGAAGACCCTCAAGGTCAGCGAGCCCCCGAAGCGCGGTGCCGGCATCAAGGTGCCCGATGTCGCCACGCTGGTGGACAAGCTGAAGAACGAAGCGAAGGTGATCTGACCATGACCGTCCTTGTTATTGCCGAACACGACCACGCCACCGTCAAGCCGGCGACCCTCAACACCGTGACCGCGGGCCTGGCCTGCCAGAGCGGCGATGTGCATGTGCTGGTGGCCGGTGCCAATGCGGCCGAAGCCGCTGCTGCCGCCGCCAAGATCGCCGGCGTGGCCAAGGTGATCGCCGCCGACAGCCCGAGCCTCGCCGAGAACCTGGCCGAGAACGTTGCTGCTCAAGTTCTTGCCATTGCCAAGAACTACAGCCACATCCTGTTCCCGGCGACCGCCAACGGCAAGAACGTCGCCCCTCGCGTGGCCGCCAAGCTGGACGTGGCCCAGATCAGCGACATCACCAAGGTCGACAGCCCCGACACCTTCGAGCGCCCGATCTACGCCGGCAATGCCATCGCCATCGTGCAGAGCAGCGACGCGATCAAGGTGGTCACCGTGCGCACCACCGGCTTCGACGCTGCGGCAGCCACCGGCGGCAGCGCCACGGTGGAGAACGCCGAAGGCGTGGCCGACAGCGGCAAGTCGAGCTTCGTCGGTCGCGAAGTCACCAAGAGCGAACGCCCCGAGCTCACCGCCGCCAAGATCATCGTCTCGGGCGGCCGCGCGCTCGGCAGCGCCGAGAAGTTCCAGGAGGTGATGGCACCGCTGGCCGACAAGCTCAACGCCGGCCTGGGTGCCAGCCGCGCCGCAGTCGACGCGGGCTACGCGCCCAACGACTGGCAAGTGGGCCAGACCGGCAAGATCGTCGCACCGCAGCTGTACATCGCCTGCGGCATCTCGGGCGCGATCCAGCACCTGGCCGGCATGAAGGATTCGAAGGTGATCGTGGCGATCAACAAGGACCCGGAAGCGCCGATCTTCTCGGTGGCCGACTACGGCCTGGAAGCCGATCTGTTCACGGCCGTGCCCGAACTGGTCAAGACGCTCTGAGCAAGCAAAGCTCCCCAACCGAATCCACACCTACAGGGACCAGCCATGCAAAACGCCTCGTCTTCCCCTTCGCCCGAAATCCTCTGGACGCCCGGCCCGGAGCAGCTGCAGTCGAGCCGGCTGGTCCACTACCAGCGCTGGCTCGAGCGCGAAGGAGGCGTCGCGACCCGGGACTACGCCGAGCTGTGGCGCTGGTCCGTCGATGATCTGTCGCGGTTCTGCAATCGATCTGGAGCTACTTCGACATCCAGGCCGACGGCGACCGCGAGCCGGCGCTCGGACGGCGCGAAATGCCCGGCGCGGAATGGTTCCCCAAGGCCCGGCTGAACTTCGCCGAGCATGTACTCCGCCATGCGAGGCCCGATCAGCCCGCGGTCAAGCAGCAGATTCGCAGCAAGGTCTCGGGCCGCCATGTTCCCGACGCGATCGTCCAGGTCAGCGAAATTCCGCGCACGCTGAGCGGAAAGAAGATGGAGGTTCCCGTGCGCAAGCTCCTGCTGGGCGCGGAACCGGGCAAGGTCGCCAGCCCCGACGCGATGCAAAACCCCTCCAGCCTGGCGTTTTTCGTGCAGTACGCCAGGACGCGCAACCTCGGCCTCAGTCAGGTGAGACCAGAGAGCCGCTGAGCGCCCTTCCTCTTCAGCGCTCCAGCCACACCGGCTCGTCCCCCAGCCGGGGCGTCGGCCGCGCCCAGTACGGTGGCGACTCCGACAACCCGAGCACAGGGCCCCACCTGCGCGCGCAATGTGTTTTATGCACTCGATGCATCAATCGTTTTGAATCTTGCAATTCACTTTGCTCTGCCAACGCGCGAGACTCGTTGTCAAGGGTCCTCAGAAGCAGGAGCCGCAACCGGAGACAAGTGAGTGACCGCACAAGCTGAAGAACTTCGCGCCTGGATCGGGCGCAGCGAGACCATCCAGGACGCCATCTACCCGACGCCCGTTATCGCGTTGACCGCCACGCTGGACCACCCTTCGATGCCCGTCGAGACCGGCACCACCTTGCCGTACCTTTGGCACTGGCTGTATTTCCTGCCGATGCATCGACAGTCCGAAATCGGCGCCGATGGGCACGCCAAGCGCGGCGGCTTTCTTCCTCCGGTGCCGCTGCCGCGCCGCATGTGGGCCGGCAGCCAGTTCGAATTTCGCTCGCCGATACGAGTCGGTGACCGGGTTGCGCGAACCTCGACCATCGACGACGTGACCGTCAAAGAGGGCCGCACCGGCACGCTTGTCTTCGTCAAGGTCAGGCACGAGGTGCGTTGCAACGACAGCAGCGAACCGGCGCTCGTCGAATTCCACGACATCGTCTACCGCGAGGCGCAGGGTCCGAACGATGTCGCCCCACCGCCACAAGCCGCGCCCGCGGAAGCCCCATGGAAGCGCTCCATCGTGCCGGATGACGTGCTGCTGTTTCGCTATTCGGCGCTTACCTTCAATGGCCACCGCATCCACTACGACAGGCAGTACGTCACCAAGATCGAGGGCTATCCCGGCCTGATCGTGCATGGACCGCTGATTGCAACGCTGCTGATGGATCTCCTTCGTCGCCAGATGCCGCAAGCGGATGTGGCCAGCTTTCGATTCAAGGCGGTGCGTCCGACTTTCGACCTTCAACCTTTCCAGCTCCAGGGACAACCTCAAGCCGACGGCAAGACCATCCGGCTCTGGGCCTCCGATCACGAAGGCTGGCTCACGATGGACGCGACTGCTGTCCTGCGCTGATCTCCGTCAACCACCCACACTCAGACAGAGCAACCCATGCAGCCACTCAAAGGCCTGACGGTCGTTACGCTGGAACACGCGATCGCGGCCCCTTTCGCCACGCGCCAACTCGCTGACCTCGGCGCACGCGTCATCAAGATCGAACGACCGGGCTCGGGCGATTTCGCCCGAGGCTATGACGAGCGCGTGCACGGATTGGCGTCTCACTTTGTCTGGACCAACCGTTCCAAGGAGAGCCTGACGCTCGACGTCAAGCATCCCGAGGCGGCCACAATCCTGGAACGCCTGGTGGTGGAGAAGGCAGATGTCGTGGTGCAGAACCTCGCTCCCGGTGCCGCGGCGCGCCTTGGCCTCGGTTATGAGAAGCTGTCCGCCGCAAAGCCGGGGTTGATCGTGTGCGACATCTCAGGCTATGGCGACGACCCGATCAACCCCGGGCCGTACCGTGACAAGAAGGCCTACGATCTTCTTATTCAGAGCGAAGCGGGGTTCGTCTCGGTCACGGGCACGCCCGATGAGCCGTGCAAGGCAGGCCCGTCGATCGCCGACATCGCCGCAGGCATGTACGCGTACAGCAGCATTCTCGCGGCGCTGTTGCAGCGCGGCCAGACCGGCAAAGGCCAGCGCATCGACATCTCGATGCTGGAATCGCTCGCCGAATGGACCAGCTATCCGCTCTACTACGCCTTCGAGGGTGCGGCACCACCTCCGCGAACCGGCGCCAGTCATGCAACGATCTATCCCTACGGTCCATTTCCCACGGGAGACGGCAACATGGTGATGCTGGGTCTTCAGAATGAACGCGAGTGGGCCAGTTTCTGCGAGAAGGTGCTGCAGCAACCATCGCTGACTACCGATCCTCGCTTCACAGCCAATTTCAAGAGGGTGGCCGAGCGCGACGCGCTGCGCGGGATCATTGTGGAAGCCTTCTCGTCCCTGACCAGAGCCCAGGTGGTGGAGCGGCTCGAGCTCGCGCAAATCGCCAATGCCCAGGTCAACACCATGAATGACGTCTGGGCCCACCCGCAATTGAAGGCGCGCGGGCGTTGGACCGAAGTCGGCTCGCCGAATGGCCCGCTGCCCGCCATGCTGCCGCCCGGCACCTGGGACGTGGGCCCGCGCATGGACCCCGTGCCCGCGCTCGGCCAGCATACCGACGCCATCCTGGCCGAGTTGGGCTACGGTGCGGCCGAGATCGATGCGTTGCGCGCATCCAGGGCTATCTGAGGTGGGCGACATGTCCGTTGCTTCCAACATTCCTCGCACCTACCTCTTCGTTCCCGGCACGCGGCCGGAACGCTTCGGCAAGGCGCTGGGGAGCGGCGCGGATGCCGTCATCCTGGACCTTGAAGACGCAGTCGCAACTGACGACAAGGCGCTCGCTCGCCACGCGATCGCAGACTGGTTGCGTACCGCATCCGCGGACGATCAGTCGCGCACCGTGGTGCGCATCAACGATGCTGCGTCGCCGTGGTTCGATGACGACCTGGCGGCGCTGCGCAAGGTCGGGGCCCGCAGCGTACTGTTGCCCAAGGCCGAGTCAGCAGAGCAGGTCGCGGCCACGCTTGCCGCGCTGCCCGGGGCCAGCGTGCTCGCACTGATCGAAAGTGCGCGCGGAGTGGCCGGAGTCGACACGGTCGCCGCCGCGGGCGTGTCGCGCCTGGTGTTCGGCACTTTGGACTTCGCATTGGACCTGGACATCGAGATTGAAAGCGACGCCACGGGTCTCGCCTACGCGGCCAGCCGCATCGCGATTGCCTCGCGCGCGGCAGGCCTGCCGGCGCCGGTCGCCGGGGTCACGCCCCAGCTGGAAGATCGCAAGCGCCTCCTGGCCGACCTGGCCACTGCGCGTGCTCTTGGCTTTGGCGCCAAACTGTGCATTCATCCGAGCCAGGTGGAGCCCATTCACACCGCGCTAAGACCCCCCGCAGAAGCACTGGAGTGGGCGCGGCGAGTGCTGGCAGCCGATGCTGCCTCCCCGGGCGCTGCGCGGCTCGATGGCCGCATGGTCGATCGACCTGTGGTCCTGCAGGCACAACGCACGCTGGCCCTGGCCCGCGACTGAACCTCCCCTCAACATCCTGCCCAGAAAGATCCAACCCCATGGCCTCCACCATCATCGACTCGCGCATCTTTGGCGACATGTTCAGCGACGCGCGCATGCGCGACGTGTGGTCTGACGAGAACCGTACCGCCAAGTACCTCGACATCGAACGCGCGCTGGCCAAGGTGCAGGGCGAGCTCGGCATCATCCCCAAGGATGCGGCGGACGAGATCGTCCGCAACTGCGAGCTATCCCAGATCGACTGGGCAAAGCTCAAGGCCAAGACCGAGCAGATCGGCTACCCGATCATTGCGGTCGTCAACCAGATCAACGCCAACTGCCGCGACAAACTGGGCGAGTATTGCCACTGGGGCGCTACCACTCAGGACATCACCGACACGGCCGCGGTGCTTCAGATGCGCGAGGGCCTCGCGTTGGTCGAGCAGGACCTGGACGAGATCGGCCAGGCGCTGGCCACGCTGGCAAAGAAATATCGCAACACGCCCGTGATCGGCCGCTCCAATCTGCAGCAGGCCACACCGATCACCTTTGGCTACAAGATGGCAAGCATCCTGGCCGGTATCGACCGTCACCGCGAGCGCCTGCAGCAGCTCAAGCCACGGGTGCTGATGGGGGAGTTCGGCGGCGCGTCGGGCACGCTGTCTTCGCTGGAGAAGGGCGCGATGGAAACGCAGGCAGGCCTGATGAAGGAACTCGGCCTTGCCCAGCCGCTGATCTCCTGGCACACGGTGCGCGACACCATCGCGGAGGTGGGCGCCTTCCTTGGCCTGGTGGGCGGCTCGCTCGGCAAGATCGCCATGGACGTCAAGCTGATGATGCAGACCGAGGTGGCCGAGGTGTTCGAGCCTTTTGCACCCGGCCGCGGTTCGTCGTCGACCATGCCTCAGAAGCGCAACCCGATCTCTTGCCTGTACATCCACGCCAATATTTCCGTGGCGCGCCAGCATGTCGCTGCGCTGATGGATGCGATGGTGGCTGACCACGAGCGCTCGACCGGCCCTTGGGAGATCGAGTGGGTGTCCTTGCCGGAGATCTTTTGCCTGATGTCCGGGGCGCTGAAGCAGACAAAATTCATTCTCAAGGGCCTGGAAGTCGACGCCACCCGCATGCGCGCCAACATCGACCTCACGAACGGCCTGGTGATGTCTGAAGCGGTGATGATGGGACTGGGCCCCTACATCGGCCGCGAGTACGCACACGACCTTGTGTATGACCTGTGCCGAGAAGCGATCGGCCAGAACCGCCCGCTGATCGAGATCCTGTCCGAGCACCCGGAGATCAGCAAGCACGTCACGCGCGCCCAGCTCGACGCGATGTGCGACCCTGTCAACAACCTTGGCCAGGCCGGCGTGATGGTCGATAGGGTACTGATGGCGCGTCGCTGAGCCTTCAAGCCGAGGCGCGCTTTCTTCCGGCCTGGACGCGCCTGCCCTTCATCTCAGAGAAGAACTCGAAGAACTGCAGGGCGGCCGGAGAGAGCGTGCGGCCCTTGCGCCGGATCAAGCCCACCTTGCGACTGACGACCGGTTCAACCAGCGGCACGCTGACCAGCAGCGGATGATCGGCGCCCGGCATGGCGATCGAGGGAACTGCCGCGACGCCGAGCCCGGCTTCGACCAACCCCAGCATCGTCGTGACGTGCTGCGCCTCGTAGATCGCTTGCGGGCGCCCTGGCAGACCTGATAGCGCCTGGTCCAGCAGCAGGCGATTTCCGGACGCCTTGCTCACCGAGATGTAGTCGTACTGCGCCAGTTCCGTCCAGCTCACCCTGCGTTTGCCAGCGAGCGCATGGTCGCGCCGGCAAGCCGCGACGAAGCGCTCTTCCAGCAGCGGCTTGAACTCGATGTCGGGTTCCTGGCCTCCGATGAAGTTCAGTCCGAAATCCGCCTCGCCCCGCGACACCGCGGCCAGCACCTCGTTGGCGCTCGCATCGAAGACCTTGACCCGTACCTTGGGGTATCGCTCGTGATAGCGCGAGATCACCTGCGACACGAAATAGTAGACCGTGGACGGCACGCAAGCGATGGTGACCTCGCCCATGCGCGTGGCCGCCACGCCGCGGATGCCCAGGAGCGTGAGGTCCAGATCGTCGAGCAACTGCTGCACCTTTCGGTCGAAATCGCGCCCGACAGCGGTCAGGCTCACCCGGCGCGTGGTCCGCTCCAGCAACCGCACCCCGAGCGCTTCCTCCAGCTTCTCGATTCGCCGGCTGAACGCGGGCTGCGACACGTGTAGCGCTTCGGCCGCCTTGCGGAAGTTGCCGAGCTCGGCGACGGCGCGGAATGCCTGGAGGTCGTTGAGGTTGAAGTTGATCGCCATCGTCTCGCTCCGCGAACATGGTTTGACTGATCGACAGTGTGCATCAATCGATCCTAAACATGCAATTCACAGCAAGCATCGAACCGAAGACCATAGGCCCACGGTCAAGGAAGCGACCTTCAGCCAATCTTTAAACCATCGGAGACATCCATGCAATTTCGTAACGCACCCGTTCTGTGTGCCCTGGCCTCGGCGGCGGCGCTCTTCTGCAGCAGCGCGTTCGCCGCCTATCCCGAAAAATCGATCACCATCGTCGTTCCGACCGCTGCCGGCGGCGCCAACGACGCCATGGCGCGCGTCATCGGCCAGGCGATGTCGGCTGCGCTCAAGCAACCGGTCGTCGTCGACAACAAGGCGGGTGCCAATGGCGCGATTGCCAGCGAGTTCGTGATGCGTGCCGCGCCGGACGGCTACACGCTGATGCTGGGCTATGTCGCCACGCACGCGATGAATCCCGCACTGCAGAAGCTGCGCTACGACCCGGTGAAGGATTTCGAGCCCGTGGGCATGGTCGGCACGTCCGCGACGCTGATGGTCGTGACCCCTTCCGTCAAAGCGAACAATGCGAAGGAGCTCGTCGCGGCGCTCAAGTCCGCGCCCGACAAGACGAGCTACGCATCTGCCGGCAACGGCACCGCACCGCATTTCGCCGCTGAGATGTTCAAGCTCTCGACCGGCACCAGCATGCTTCACGTGCCGTACAAGGGATCGGCGCCCGCGATCACCGACACCATCGGCGGCCAGACACAGGTGATGTTCCCGAGCCTCTTCACTGCCATGCCCTACGTGAAGGCCGGCAAGCTCAAGGCGATCGGCGTGGCGGGCACCAAGCGTTCGCCGCAGATGCCGGACGTACCCACGCTCAAGGAGCAGGGCGTCGACAACGTGGACGTCTCGCAGTGGTACGGCATCTTCGCGCCGGCCAAGACCCCGAAGCCCGTGATCGAGCAACTCAACAAGGTGCTCAATGCGGCTTTGGCCGACAAGGGCGTCGTCAAGAAGCTGGAGGACCACGGCGCCGAGGTTGAGACCATGACTTCCGATCAGATGCGCACCTATGTGCAACAGGAGCAGGTCAAGTGGAAGAAGGTGGTCCAGGCTGCAAAGCTTTCGGCCGACTGAGATGAGCAGAACCATCCCCTGCGTGCTGATGCGTGCGGGTACCTCACGCGGCCCCTTCTTCCTGCGGGAGTGGCTGCCGGAACGCGACGAGGAGCGCGACCAGGCGCTGATCGGCGCGATCGGTGCCTCCGATCCGCTGCAGCTCGACGGCTTGGGCGGCGGCAGCACCCTCAACAGCAAGGTCGCCATCGTTTCGCGTTCAAAGGAACCGGGCTGCGATCTGGACTACCTGTTCGCGCAGGTAGGGGTCGGACATCGTTCCGTCGACACCCGGCCGAACTGCGGCAACATGCTCTCGGGCGTCGCGCCCTTCGGGATCGAGCAGGGGCTGGTCGAGCCGCAGGACGGAGTCACGCGGGTACGCGTCTTCAACGTCAACACGCGATCGCGCATTGACGTCACCGTCAGAACGCCCGGAAAGCGCGTCACCTACGAGGGAGACGCACGCATCGATGGCGTGGCCGGCACGGCCGCACCGATCCTTCTGAACTTTCTGGATGCGTGGGGCGCGGTGACGGGCAAGGTCTTTCCGACCGGTCGGCGGATCGACACGATCGATGGCGTCGAAGTGACCTGCATCGATGCGGCGATGCCGCTCATGATCGTGCGCGCATGTGACCTTGGCGTCACCGGCAGCGAAAAGCCTGCGGCGCTTGATTCAAATGCGGCACTGCTGGAGCGGCTCGAAGACTTGCGTCTCCAGGCCGGCCTGTTGATGGGACTCGGGGATGTCTCAGCCAGCGTCATTCCCAAGCCGGTGCTGGTCAGCGCGGGAGAGTCGCCGGACAGCATCACCTCGCGCTACTTCACGCCGCGCCGCTGCCATGCTTCGCATGCGGTCACGGGTGCCATCGGCGTTCTCACCGCCTTCGCACTTCCGGGCACAGTCGCAAGCGCCGCTGCTCGCGAGCCAGGTCGTCACAATCTGGTTCTCCTGCACCCTGCAGGGCAGATCGACGTGGAAGTTGAGCTTGAGGGTCGGGCGGACGACGCAACAGTGAAAGCGGCGTCGCTGGTGCGTACCGCCAGAAAGATCATGCAGGGCGAGATGCAGTTGCCCGACTACGTCTTTACGCGGCCTGAAGCCGTTGCACGTGAGTCGGCCACGTTTCCGCGCAAACCCATCACGATCATCGTGCCAACCCGTGCAGGCGGCGGCAACGACACGATGGCCAGGATCATCGCGGCCGAACTGAAGCCGTTGCTCGGCCAAGAAGTCCTTGTGGACAACCGAGCCGGCGCAAATGGTGCGATCGCGAGCGAGTTTGTGGCCAGGGCGGAACCGGACGGCCACACCCTCATGTTCGGCTACGTGGGCACCCACGCCATGAACCCCGCACTCCAGAAGCTGGGCTACCACCCTGTCAAGGATTTCGAGCCGGTCGGGCTGATCGGATCGTCGCCGACCCTGATGGTGGCCAACCGGCACGCCGGCTTCGACGACGTTCGCAGCCTCCTGCAGCATTTGCGCGGCCGGCCAGGCAGCATTAGGTACGCGTCGGCCGGCGACGGTACGCCGCCACACTTTGCGGCGGAGCTGTTTCAACTGAACACGGGCACGAAGATGGAAGGCAGAACCCATGAGGGTGCAGCGCCTGCCATCGTGGACACACTCGATGGTCGCTCGCAGGTCATGTTTCCGAGCCTGTTCACCGCACATCCCTTCATCCTTGACGGCCGGCTACGCGCCCTCGCCGTCGCGGCCCCAGCGCGTCTCGAAGCGTTGCCTGCGGTGCCTACGCTTTCGGAATCGGGCATCGAAGGGGTCGATGTCTCGCAGTGGTACGGGCTGTTTGCCCCTGCACGCACCTCGCCCGCAGTCATCGCACAGATCAACCGGGCCCTGAACGAGGTTCTTGCCAATCTGCAAGTGGTTGCTCGATTCGAACGCCAAGGTGCGACGGTCGAGGCCGGTGCCCCATCTGCACTGCGAGAACGCGTTCGACACGAGTTCGGTCGTTGGCAGGAGGTGGTGGCCGAGGGCGCTCTGGCCCCGCAAGACATCCGCCTGCTTGCGGCGGATTGATCGGCCGAACCACCCAGACCGGCACGCGTGGCCGAACCATCTTGCGGCGAGTTGCCGCATCCACCGCCGGCGTTGCAAGGCGCCGGCAATCCTTGTTCGTCCTTGGAGACACTTGCTATGCGTATGTCCTTGATCACCTTTGCGGCGCTGGCCGTTTCGGGCGCTGCTTCGGCGCAGTCGTCCCTGACGCTTTTCGGCGTCGCGGATGCCGCTGTCAGTCACTACAGCGTCAAAAGCGCCTTCTACAACAACACGTTGGCGCTCCCGCCCGCGTCGGCGCTCGCCTTCCCGGAGGTGACGCGCTCGCAGACTGTCCTGTCGAGCGGCGCCAATTCGTCAAGTCGGGTCGGCTTCCGTGGCACCGAAGATCTGGGCGGCGGATTGGCGGCCGGCTTCTGGCTCGAGTCGGGCTTCACCCAGGACAGCGGCGCGACCGCTTTGACATCCTTCAGCCGTCGCTCAACGGTGAGCCTGTCCGGCGGATTCGGCGAACTCCGACTTGGCCGAGACTATGTTCCGACCTACTGGAACGAGAGCGTGTTTGACCCGATGGGCGCAGTGGGCGTCGGCGAGAATCTCATCAAGAGCATCAGCGGCAACATTGCCACGGCGCGAGGCCCGGGCTCCCCCATTGCGGCAAACGACAACGCGATCCGGGCATCCAACAGCGTGGGTTACTTTCTGCCCCGCAACCTTGGCGGCTTCTACGGTCAGGTCATGTACGCCCTGCCTGAGAACGTGAAACACAGTTACCTGTCCGACAGTCCGTCCCAACGCGGACGCTACTACGGCGGTCGGTTCGGCTACGCGAACGGCCCGCTCGATGTGGCGGTTGCCTATGGACAGAGTACAGCCGCAGACACCCTGGTGATCAGCGAGGCCGGGGTCGTGGCCGGCACCCGGCTTTCCGAGAAGCTGCGCACGATCAACTTGGGCGCGTCCTACGATTTCGGTGTCCTCAAGCTGATGGGCGAGCTGTCGCAGGTCAAAGACAAGGCTGAGACCACCACCGCTCCCTTGAGTGCCGGCAGACGCACCTTCACAGACAATGACGAGTACAACGGCGCCATGATCGGCATGACGGTCCCAGTGGGTGCTGGCGTTCTCAAGGCGTCGTACGCTCGCGTCAAGTTCAAGAACGACCTGAGTTCCGCCGCGCCAACGTTGCTGGCACTGGACCGCGATGCGTCGGTGAACAAGCTCGCGCTCGGCTACGTCCACAACCTGTCGAAGCGGACCGCGCTCTACGCCACGGTGGCTCGCGCTCGAATCAAGAACGGACAGAACAATCCTGCAATCATGGCCGTCGGGCTTGGGGGCCCGGCCTTCTTGTCGACGGGTTCTGGAGTGGCGGGTTTGGCGCCGCGCAGCGCAACGGGCTACGACTTCGGGCTGCGTCACGCATTCTGAATCGAGCGGGCAGCGAGTTTGGGGCTCTGGCGGCCGCCCTGGTACTTTGCAGTTGCACCGACGGACAGTGCAACCGATCGCGTCTTTTGTCTCAGTTCTGTTGCAGGGCTTGCGCGCCCTGCTGGCGCACAGAGACGAGGCGCTACCAGAACCGCCAGAGCCGTCGCTCGGGCGGTGGCTCGGCCTGCGAGGGCGCAGGGTTCGCTGCGCGCTGACGCCGACGCAGCTCGGTCTCGTGCTCGTGCGCCGGACCGTGGGCGTGCCTCTCTCCGCGAAGCGCCATGAGGCGCCACAGGCGCGCGCGCTCCTTCAGCTGGTCGTCGGGAAGGTCGCCTGGCTCAGTCATTCGGACGATTCTGCCGCCCTCACGGCCTGCAGAGGAGCAAAAATCGCTCGGCTTTCCCACGAACTTCGACATCCGTGGGCCGAGCACGACATGTGCCGGCGTCGTCTATTTTTTGCGACTTCCCGGCCCGCTGCAACTGCGAGCCAGCGACATTCCGCGGCGCCGGATGCGTGAACTGCCACGACGGGTAGCACCACCCGATACTGCCCCGATCCGGCGATGGACTTCGAGGCGGCCGTTCGTACATTGCCCCGCATGGCAACGCACACCTCCACCCACCAGGCCCATCAGCACTGCAACCAAGGCGACGAACCGGACTGGCCCGTGAGGCAGCCCAGGCAGAGCACCCAGCCGGCGCCCGGAGACTGGCTTTTCCCAAGCTTCTTCCTCTGCATGGCGGTGGCCGCATTGCCGCTGATCGGCACGCGCTGGACCACCGCAGAGGGCATGGCCAGCTGGCACGCCATCGAAGACGTCCTGCTGCTGGCGCTTCCCGTCCTCGTCCCGCTCCCCTTCCTCTTCGTGGCATGCGTCGTCGCGCTGGCCTTTCATCCTGCCTCGCGAACGCCCGCGGCGTTCGGCTTCCTGTGCGTGGCCATCGCGATCGGGCTCGCCGCCCTGCACGCCCTTCCCGCATAGATGCGCCGCCGCGGCCCGACGACGGCTGGTCCCCTCGTGCAGGGACTGACAGTCCACGCCTTCGCGGCAACCATCCCGGGATGCAGCAGATCCTCATCATCGGCGCCGAGGGGTGGCGCCCTATGGCATCGGTGGCTCAGTCCGGACTTGGAAGCCTCCCGGGGCTGAAGACGCCCCCAGGCAAGTGAGTTGCCGCTCGCACCCTGCTGTGGAAAAGATAGCAGGTAGCGCACCGAGATGGCGTGCCGCAATAAAGGGTCCCCGCGCACATGGAACGTGCGGCTGCCAATGAGGAAATAGCATGTTGCAGTGCACCAAAACGCGGAAGTCAAGCCCTTGTTTTCCCCTTGGGCGGTGCATGACTCTGTGGATAACCACCTGAGCATCTCGCCGGAGCCGCATCCTGCTTGGCTTCCATTGCGGTGCTCATCGAACGAGCAGCCCGTGCGCGATTCAGGTTTTTTTATCGGGCCTGCGCCGGCGAACGAAGCCTTTGGTGTGATAAGCCCCAGGGCGCATGCGAGCGGCGGTGAGACAGAATGCGGAGTTGGAAAAAGGGACTCCCATGGAATCAGTCAGTGCCGCCGCCTTCGACGAGTCCTACTATCAGCGCTATTACTTCGACAAGAAGACCAAGGTGGCGGACCCGCAGCACATCGAGCGCCTGGGCGCCTTCGTCTGCTCCTATCTGAAATACCTGCGCGTACCCGTGCACCGGGTGCTGGACATCGGCTGCGGCGTCGGGCTGTGGCGCGACATCGTGGCGCAGCATTTCCCGCAGGCCAGCTATCACGGCGTGGAGTTCAGCGAGTATCTGTGCCGGCGCTACGGGTGGGAGCGCGGTTCGGTCGTGGATTACCGATCCGGTGAGCCCTTCGACTTTCTCATCTGCCAGGGCGTCCTCGCCTACCTGAGCCCGCCGGATCTGAAACGCGCGCTGAGCAACCTCGGGACCTTGACCCGGGGTGCTCTCTACGTGGAGGCCGTGGTGCGCGAGGACTACGAACGCGACATCGTGGACGAAAACCTGACCGACCCGCAGCTCTTTCGCCACCGCGCCGAGGTGTACCGGCGCGGGTTGTCGCGGCAGTTCAAGGAGATTGGCGGTGGCGTGTGGCTCAGCCGGCAATCCGATGTGCCGCTGTTCTCGCTCGAGTGCGCGGCAGAGTGACGGCGGAGCGACGGGCGCTGCGTCCAGCAATCAGGTGGGTCTCTCTCGGCGAGGAGGAGCACAGACTTCAGCGCCGGCGTTTGAAGCCTCGCTCGCGTTGGCTGCGTATGGCAAGAACGAAGACGGTGTCGAAATCTGCCATGAAGCGGTATAGCGCGACATACCCGCGCGATCCGTGCCCGATGATCAATTCGCGTTTGCCGCCTTTCACAGGCCGACCGATCAGAGGGCTGAGAGTCAAGATCTGCAGGGACTGAACGATGTCCTCGATCCGCCCCGGCCCATCGGTTCCCTCGAACCGGGCCATGTGATCAAAGAAGCGATCGAAGTCATCCAAGACTTCCGGCGCAAGCTCAAGCCGAACGTCTCGACCGCTCACTGACCGAGCCTGCGGGCGACCGGCTTCCTCGGCCGCTCCCCCTTCAAGCGAGCCTCAAGATAGGCCTTGGCATCATCCCAGGGAACGGTCTTGCCGGTCGAAAGCACCTTGGCCCAGCGCTCGTCGGCAACGCGACAATGCTCTTCCTCTATCTCGGCCTGTTCGACAGTCTGTGCGATCGCCTCGACGATAAAGGCGTGGGCGGTCTTCCCGGCTCGCTCCGCAGCTGCGGCGACCCGCGCCTTCAAGTCATCCTCAATGCGAATGGTGGTTGTGGACATCGGTGGTTCCTGTCTTGGCTGCCTCGGTCACTGTAGCACACTAGTGCTACCTTTCCGCGATGGAAGCTACTACCCCAAAAAACTCCATCGCTCCATCCATCGGCTCCTGGTCAGATGCAGAATTTTCGAGCGGATTTCAAATGCAAGACGTGCGAACGCCCCGACCATAATCGGGCAAAGCTTCCGTCGATGTCCTCCGCATCCCACTCCCTCTGGTCGCCCTTGCGCCTGCCCGCATTCCGGGGGCTATGGACCGGCAGCGCCATCTATTTCACCGGCAACGCCATGCAGGTCATGGCGGCTTCGTGGCTCATGGTGGAGCTCACGGGCTCCTCTTTCCTCGCGGCCTTGGTGCAGACCGCCGTGTTCCTGCCGATGTTCCTGCTGGCACTGCCGGCCGGCGTGCTGGCCGACACCACCGACCGGCGGCGGCTGATCCTGAATGCGCTGGCCGTTCAGGTGGCCATCGTCGTTGTCCTGTCCCTGCTCGCATTGGGCGGGTGGGCGGGACCGGCGACCTTGCTGCTGTTCACCTTTGCCGCCGGCTGCTGCACGGCGCTGCTGTCACCGGCCTGGAACACGAGCGTGGCGGACACGGTGCCGCGCGAGGACATGCCACAGGCCATCACGGCGATGTCGATCGCCTGGAACAGCGCGCGGGCCTTGGGACCCTCCATCGCAGGCTTCGTGTTCGCATGGCTCGGTGCAGGCTGGGTATTCGTGCTCGCGGTGGCGAGCGCACTGGTGATGATGCAAGCGGTGCGGCGTTGGCCCCCTGCCCCGCATGCGCAGTCGCCCCTGCCGGCGGAGCGCCTCTGGAGCGGCACCATCGCGGGCCTGCGCTATGCAAGGCACTCGCCGATGATCCTGGCCCAGCTGCTGCGCACCGTCGCCTACAGCGGCACGGGCTCGGCGCTGTGGGCGCTGTTGCCGGCCATCGCGGCACAACAACTCAAGTTGGGCGCCGCCGGATTCGGCTTCCTCATGGGATGCCTGGGCACAGGCGCGGTCGCTGCGGGCCTGGTGCTGGGCAAGCTGCGCGCGCGCCTGGGGCTCGAGCGCCTCGTCGCGCTGGGGTGCATGGTCTTCGCCGCCGTGATGCTCATCGCTGCGTTCGTGCGCGTTCCCACGGTGGTCTTCGTGGCACTTGCCATCGGCGGCGCCGCCTGGATGGCAGTGATGGCCACCTTCAACACGGCCACGCAATCCAGCGCGCCGCCCTGGGTCCGTTCGCGCGCCGTGGCGCTGCACACGGTCAGCGCGCTGGGTTCGTTCGCCATCGGCTCGGCATTCTGGGGCGCGGTTTCCGGCATCACCGGGCTGGCCATTGCGCTCAGCATCGCAGCCCTCGCCATGATGGGCGGCATCTTTCTCGCCCGCTGGCTGCCACTGCGCATGGGCGCTTCGCCCGAGGTCACGCCCGTCGCGCTCTGGGAAGATCTTTTCATCAAGGATCAGCCGCTTCCGGACGATGGCCCGGTGTCGGTGGAGATCGCCTACCGCATCCGCGCCGGCGAAGCCGAAGAGTTCCTGAACGCCGTGACCCAGCTGCGCGCCTCGCGGCGCCGCGACGGCGCCACCCTGTGGCGCGTCTATCGCGACCTCGGCGATCCGTCGCGCTACGTCGAGCGATTCATCGTCGCCTCCTGGGCCGATTACCTGCACCAGCGCGCTCGGGCCACGCTGGCCGACCAGGACATCGAGGCGCGTGTACGGATGTTCCTGCGCGACGGCGAGGCGGTGACGACCCAACACTACATCGCCGAGCGGTGAGATCGTCCGGACTCGCCCGTGGGCTCGGTGAGCTCGCTCCCCCATGCGCGGACAATCTGCTGAATCATCTCGGCAACCATCCTGCACGCGGGCGAAAGCTTGCCTTGTTTGGGGAACGCCAGAGTCACGTGGCGAAAGAGATCAGGCTTGACGAGCTTGCTGGCTTGAAGACGGCCGCGTTGCAGCTCCGTGGCAATCGAGTACGGTCCCATCATCGAATAGAGGCCAGCCGTGTGTGCCACGAGTTCCTTCTGCATCGTCAGCGAATCGACTTCGGCGACGGGGGTCAGCGCGAAGCCCAGGCTTCGGGCTGCCTCGTCGAGTGCATTGCGCCAGTGACTGGGACGTCGAGGAAGCACCAGGCGCAGACCGGACAGGCACGAGAAGTTGACCGTGGGCTCTTTCGTGAGCCCGTCACCCGGTGCAGCAATCAAGTAGGTATGCGCGACGCTCAGCAACTTTTCTTCGCCACCGCTCGGGCGATTGAATCGAAAGAGGATCGCCATGTCGACCGCCCCGCTGTCGAGCATGGCGTTGAGCTCGGTGCCCTGAGCTTCGGCGATGTTGAGACGGATGCCAGGGTGCTCGACCTGCAGGCGTTCAAAAAGCCGTGTCATCAATGGATGGGCTGCCGACGGGATGACGCCCAGGCGGACCTCGCCGAGCAGTTTGCCCGATTCCTCGCGAAGTTCCTCCGCCAGACGATCGGTCTCCAGGAGCCAAGACCGTAGCCGCACTGCCGCGCGCTCGCCCAATTCGGTTGGCGCCACGCCCCTGCCCGTTCGCCGAAACAGTGGGCCGCCGAAACCCGCTTCGAAGTCATTGATCTGGCGGCTGATGTGCGACTGCACCGTCTGTCGCCTGGCCGCGACCTTGCTCAGGCTGCCAGCGTCCAACACCTCCAAAAAGAGCCTGACGGCAGCGACGTTCATAGGGACACCCCGTTCACGATATGCCAAACAAGGCAAGTCTGATTGCTCTGAATTCTATCTATGCGGGGAGCTCCCGGATTTTTACATTTGCCTTGGCTGCTGCAACCGACTCATTTCGAGCAAATCAACGCAGCGATTTGGACCAAGGAGACTCGTTTGAAACTCACCAGCTTCATACACGCCGGGCAGGCCACCTACGGCGTGGTGCAAGGAGACCGCTACCGACTGCCGCCGCCCGACTTCCTCGGCCGGCATCCCGACCTCCTGTCGGTGTTGCGTGCCGATGCCTTGCAAGAACTCGAGCAGGCGGCCGCGGCCAGCGGCAGCGCCGTGCAGGCGAGCGCAGTGCGCGCGCTACCGGTGATTCCCAACCCACCCAAGCTGATCTGCGTGGGGCTGAACTACAAGACCCACGTGGCCGAGACCAAGCGCGGGGACAGCGAATACCCGTCGCTGTTCATCCGCTTCAACGACACGCTGGCTGCGCATGAAGACACCGTTCTGCGCCCGGCCTTTTCCGAGCGCTTCGACTGGGAAGGCGAACTGGCCTTCGTGATCGGCAAGGCCGGCCGCGACATTCCCAAGGCGCAGGCCTTCGAGCACATCGCGGGCTATGCGTGCCTGAACGACATCAGCGTTCGCGACTGGCAGCGCCACACGCACCAGTTCACGCCGGGCAAGAACTTCCCCGGTACCGCGCCTTTCGGACCGTATCTGGTGACCCGCGATGAGGTGCCGGACGTCACCAAGCTGACGCTGGAGACGCGCGTCAACGGCAACGTGATGCAGCACGCGAGCATCGACGACCTGATCTTCAACATTCCCGTGCTGGTCGAGTACATCTCCCGCTTCACGCCGCTGTCGCCCGGTGACGTGATCGCCACCGGAACGCCCGGTGGCGTCGGCGACCGCCGCGAGCCACCGCTGTACATGAAGGAAGGCGACGTGGTCGAGGTGGAGATCACCGGCCTGGGCATCCTGCGCAACCGCATCGGAACGGCAGCCTGAGGCGCCGAGACACACATGGCAACCCCATCCAAACCCCATCTGCGCATTGCGGTCGACATCGGCGGCACCTTCACCGACATGGCCGCTTTCGACGAGTCCACCGGCAAGCTGATGTTCGGCAAGGCGCTTTCGACACACGGCCAGCTCGTGAACGGTATCCAGGCCACGCTCGACAGCGCCGACATCGATGTGCGCAACGGCCAGCTGTTCCTGCACGGGTCCACCATCGCCATCAACACGCTGCTGGAGCGCAACGGCGCCAACACGGCGCTTCTGATCACGGAAGGTTTTCGCGACATCTACGAGATCGGCCGCGTCAACCGTCCGGATGCCTACAACCTGTTCTTCAACAAGCACCAGCCGCTGGTCAAGCGCTCGCTGCGCTTCGAGGTGGCCGAGCGCCTGCGCGCCGACGGCAGCTTGCACAAGCCGCTGGACGAGGGCGCGGTGCGCGAGCTGGCCCGCGAGCTGAAGGGCCAGAACATCGAGGCGGTGGCGGTGCTGCTGCTGCACTCGTATCGCAATCCGGCGCACGAACAGCGCGTCAAGCAGATCCTGCAGGAAGAGCTGCCGGGCGCTTTCGTTTCCGCTTCGCACGAGCTGTCGCAGGAATACCGCGAATTCGAGCGCGTCTCCACGGTCGTGGCCAACGCCTACGTCGGGCCGCGCGTCTCCGAATACCTCGGTCAGCTTGAAACTCACCTTTCAGGCAGGGGCTTCGGCGGCGATTTCTATATCGTGCAGTCGACCGGTGGCCTGTTTCCGATCGAGCATGCGCGCGTCGGCTGCGTTCGCATGCTGGAGTCGGGCCCCGCGGCCGGCGTGATCGGTGCGCAGGCCATCTGCGCGCAACTCGGCATGGGCGATGCGATCGCCTTCGACATGGGCGGCACGACGGCCAAGGCCGGCGTGATCAGCGAGGGCCGGCCGCTCACGACGGGCTCGGCCCTGATCGGCGGCTATGAGCGCGCGCTGCCGATCCAGATCCCGATGATGGATATCCACGAAGTCGGCACGGGCGGTGGCTCGATCGCCCGCGTGGAGACCGGCAATGCGCTGCGCGTGGGACCGCAGAGCGCCGGCTCCATCCCCGGCCCGGTGGCCTATGGCCGCGGCGGCAAGGAGCCGACCGTGACCGATGCCAACCTGGTGCTGGGCCGGCTCGACGCCGACAACTTCCTCGGTGGCGAACTCAAGCTCGACCTGGAAGGCTGCAAGCGCCAGATGGCCGAGCGCGTGGCCGGCCCCCTGGGCCTGGACCCGACCGAAGCGGCCGATGGCATCCTGCGCATCGCGGTGACGCAGATGTCGCACGCCGTGAAGGCCGTGACCACGGAACGCGGCCTGGACGCCGGCAGCTTCACCATGGTGGTGTACGGCGGCGCCGGTCCGCTGCACGCCTCGGCGATTGCGCGCGAAATCGGCATCCGCAAGGTGCTGATTCCGTACGCGCCAGGCTACTTCTCGGCCTACGGGATGCTGTTCTCCGACTTGCGCTACGACTACGTGCGCTCGGTGTTCCGCAAGCTCAACGATGTGTCCTTCGAGGAAATCGAATCGGCCTACAAGACGATGGAAGACGAGGGCCGCGCGGCACTGGAGCAGTCCGGCGTGAAGGCGGACGGTGTCGTGATCGAGCGCGCTGCGGACATGCGCTACGTGGGCCAGGAGCACGCCGTCACGGTGGACCTGCCGATGGCCTTCTTCGAGGGCAAGGACCGCTCCGCGATCAAGCAGCAGTTCGACGAGCTCCACAAGGTGCGCTACGGCACTTCGGCACCGAAGGAACCGGCTGACCTGGTGAGCCTGCGCGTCACCGTGCTCGGCACGATGAAAAAGCCGCCTAGGCACCAGGTGGACGAGGGCTCATCCAAACCCGAGAAGGCCGCGATGCGTGCCGTCAAGCCGGTGTACTTCCGCTCCGGCGGCTGGGCCGACACACCGGTCTACAAGCGCGACCTTCTGCGCTCGGGCAACGTTGTCAGCGGCCCGGCGCTGATCGAGGAACACGCCTCGACCACCGTGATGCAACCAGGCGACGAGATGCGCGTGGACGAACTCGGCAATCTTCAAATCTCCATCGGGAGCGATCGGACATGAGCACCCCCACGAACACCCCCGCGACGGTCGATCCCGTCACCGTCGAGATCGTCCGCAACGGCTTGTACGCCGTGACGGAGGAGATGAAGACCAACCTCACGCGCACCGCCTACAACCTCATCATCTACGAGGCGCTGGACTTCACGGTCGGCCTGTTCACCAAGGAGGGCGACACGGTTTCCATCGGCCTGGGCCTGCCGATGTTCATCCGCGGCATGTCGGAGACGGTCAAGGCCAAGATCAAGCACTTCGGCTACGAAAACATCCTGCCCGGCGACATCCTGGTCACCAACGACGCCTACACCACCGGCAGCCACCTGAACCATTTCACGTTCACGATGCCGGTGTTCCACGAAGGCAGGCTGGAAGGCTTCACCTGCTGCATGGCGCACTGGCTGGACGTGGGCGGGACGCTCGGCAACGTCACCACCGACATCTTCAGCGAGGGGATTCAGATCCCCATCATGAAGTACCAGCGCGAGGGCGTGGTCAACCAGGACCTGATCGACATCATCGCGATGAACGTGCGGCTGGCCGAGCGGGCGCTGGGCGACCTGCGCGCGCAGATCACGGCGATCACCACCGGCGAGCGCCGCTATGTCGAGCTGCTGCAGCGCTACGGCGCCGATGCGGTGAACGGCTCGATCCGCCAGATCATGGATTCCTCGGAGGCGGTCGCGCGCAAGAACACGCTGTCGATCCCCGACGGCGTGTACGAGGCCGAGTCCTTCATGGACGACGACGGCCTGGAGATCGGCAAGCGCATCCCGATCCGCGTGAAAGTGACCGTGCAGGGCGACGAGATGACGGTGGACCTGTCGGACGTCAGCAAGCAGGTGCGCGGCTTCTACAACTCCGGCTTCACCACCGGCATCGCCTGCGCGCAGGTGGCCTACAAGTGCCTGACCACGCCGACGGACTACCCGGTCAACGACGGGAGCTTCCGTTCGCTGAAAGTGATCATGCCGATGGGCACGGTGATCAGCGCCGAACGGCCCTACCCGATGCGGGTGTGGATGACCTTCCCGATGACGGTGATCGACACCATCTTCAAGGCGCTGGCCCCGGCCATCCCCGACCGTTCCATCGCCGGCCACCATGCCGACCTGGTGTTCCCCAACATCCATGGCATCTCGCCGGAGGACGGGCGGCTCTTCATCGTGGGCATCGGGCCGCTGGGCGGCGGCTGGGGCGCGAAGAGCAGCGAGGACGGCGTGTCCGTCACGGTCTGCATCAACGACGGCGACACGCACAACAGCCCGACGGAGCAGCTCGAGGCCAAGTACCCCGTGCTGGTCGAGAAGTACCAGATCCGTCAGGACAGTGCCGGCGCGGGTCAGTACCGCGGGGGCCTGGGTGCGGAGATGGTGGTGCAGGCGCTCTCGCCCTTCACCGTGACGACTCGCATCGACCGCGTGCACTGCAAGCCCTGGGGCCTGGAAGGCGGCGGCGACGCCATGGGCAACGGCCTGGCCGTGCGCCACAAGGGTGAGTGGAAGACCGACCACCTGAACGCGAAGATCTTCAACGTGCGGCTGGAGCGTGGCGACGCCTACAAGATGCTGTCGGGCGGCGGGGGCGGCTTCGGCGATCCGCTGGACCGAGACGTCGATCTGGTCGCGGAAGACGTGCGCGAGGGCTACGTGAGCACCCAGGTGGCGCGCGAGGTCTACCGCGTCGCGCTGGACTCCAGGGGGCAGGTTGACCCTGAAGCGACGCGCACGCTGCGCAGCACGCCGGCCAATGGCGGCAACGGCTCCACCGACCTCGCCTGGGCCGGCCAGTGAGCCTCGTCATGGCCGATGACCTGTCGCAGCGCGCCTCCAGGCTCTCACGCCTGTGGAGCGAGCTGGCGATGCGTCACGTTGCGCTCGGCTCCAGTTGCGGCTGCGGCGCGGGCGGCGTGAGCCTCCAGCTGGTCGACTTCGAACTCGACATCGTCGACTACCTGGAGGACGCAGGCCTTCGCTCGGGGGTCTCGGCAGTGGAGGCGTTCTTCCGGGCCCGCCCGACATCGCAAGCCACGGGCCTTCCGCTTCAGTCGCTGCTGGAGGGCCTCGAGCGGGAGGAATTTGCTTCCGAGGCAAGCGAATGGTTGCTGGCCAGGCTGGAGCGAACCTTGAATTCCTTCGCCGAGCTTCATGGCGGGCGAACGCAGGGCGGATCATGAGTGGCCACTTCTCCTCATTGTTGGCCAGCGACCGGCCCGGGCGCGATCGCGTGCCCGTGACGGTGCTCACCGGGTTTCTGGGTAGCGGCAAGACGACGCTCCTGAACGAGCTTCTGCGGGAACCCGATCTGCAAGGAACCGCGGTGATCGTCAACGAGTTCGGTGAGATCGGCATCGACCACGATCTCATCGCTCAGACGACTGAAGACACCATCCTGCTGGCCAACGGCTGCATGTGTTGCGCGGTGCGCGGCGATCTCATCGGGGCGCTGGTGAGTCTCGGCGAACGAGACCTGGCCGGCGGCCCGGCGCTGCGCCAGGTCGTGATCGAGACCAGCGGCCTCGCCGACCCTGCCCCCATCCTGCGAACCTTGATGGGCGAGCCCGCGGTCAAGGATCGCTTCACGTTGTCGGGTGTGTGCTGCACGGTCGACGCCGTGCTGGCGCTTGGCACGCTCGAACGACATCCGGAGGCCGCCAGGCAAGTCGCCATGGCCGATCAGCTGTTCCTCACGAAGATGGACCTGCTGGAAGCACCGATCTCGCCGGCGTTGTTGGACCGCCTGAGGGCCCTGAATCCGACGGGCGTTGTGAATCAGCAGCGCGACGAGCACGCGCGAGTGCTGCGGCAGACGATGGCGACGCGCACGAACGACTCACGGTCCGCCCCCGTGGAGAGTGGTCTGTCTTACCGACCGATCCCGGCTGTCGGCGGCACAGGCGAGCCGTCGCCGCACTCGGGCGGCATCAATTCGTTCGTGATCGTGCGCGACGACCCGCTTCCGCGCGACGGCTTCTACGCCTGGCTCGACATGGTGATCGCCATGCGGGGCGAAGACCTGCTGCGCGTGAAGGGAATCGTCAACCTGCAGGAGCAGCCCGAGCAGCCGCTCGTGTTCCACGGCGTCCAGCACCTGTACCAGCCGCCCGAGTCACTGCCGGCCTGGCCGAGCGCGGACAGACGCACCCGGATTGTGTTCATCACGCGAGGCGTCGACGCAGAGTCGATGGACGAGTCTCTGCGCGTCTTCGAGCGCCGTCGCCGGCAGAGACCGCCGGCGGCCTCTTCACCGGATCCCTCATCCAAATCAACGGAGACTCCATGAAATCACTGAAAGTCCTGGTCGCGTGCGCGATGCTCGCGGTCGCGCCTGCATGGGCGCAGACCGCCAAGTTCCCCGATCGACTGATCCGCATCATCGTTCCGTTTGCTGCGGGAGGCGGCGTAGACAACATCGCTCGCCTGCTGGCCCATCAACTTCACACGCAGCTCGGGGTATCGGTGATTGTGGAAAACCGCGCCGGCGCGAATGGCGCGCTCGGCGGGAAGGCGGTCCAGACCGCTTCCGCCGATGGCTATACGCTGCTGTTCTCCGCCGCCACGCACGTGCTGGCCAAGGAGGTCGTCGCCACGCCGCCTTACGACCCGCAAACGGACTTCTCGCCGATTGCGCGCGTTGCCGAGGCACCGCTGATGCTCGTCATCGCGCCTCAGCTCGAGCCTCGCAAGCTCACCGAGGTGCTTGCTGCGGTCAAGAAAGAGCCGGAAAAGTGGACGGCGGCGATACCCGCGGCGGGGGCGCCCAGCCACCTGGCGACGCTGCTTCTGGCGAAACAGGGCAACGTCAAGTTCACCTATGTTCCCTACAAAGGAACACAACCAGCGTTGGTGGACGTCGGGGGCGGACACGTTCAGCTTCTGATGGATTCAATGATCTCTGTGCTGCCCTTGGCCAAGGCCGGCCGCGTGCGTCCCATCGCAATCACCTCCGCCAAACGTAGCCCGCTCGTGCCCGATGTGCCGACCGTGCAGGAGAGCGGGCTGCCCGGCTTCACATACGGATCGTGGTACGGCGTGTGGGCGCCCAAGGGCACGCCCGCCGATCGCGTGCAGTTTCTCAACGGCGCGATCAACGCCGCCATGACCGAGCTGGGCAAGTCGGGTGCGCTGGCAAGCCTGGGCGTCGAGCCCGTGACCCAGGATGCCGAGCAATTCAAGCGCTACGTCGCCAGCTTCGTGACTCAAAGCGCCGAACTGCTCAAGGGCGCCGGCTTCAAGCCCGAGTGACGCGGGACGTCGCGCATCGCTTCACCCTTTCCACGGAAATCAGAACATGAACAAAACCACCATCGTGGCAGCGAGCATGCTGTCCTGCGCCACCGCGGCGAGCGCTCAGTCGTCCCTCACGCTCTTCGGCGTGGTCGATGTCGGCGTCAGCCACTACAGCGCCAAGAGCGACTTCTACAACAACACGGCCTCATTCGTCCTTCCACCCGCCATTGCGCCGGGTGGCGTCACCAAGAGCCAGACGGCCTTGTCCAACAGCAATGTCTCCAACAGTCGCCTGGGCTTTCGCGGCACGGAAGACCTTGGCGGTGGACTTGCCGCCGGCTTCTGGCTGGAGGCCGGAACGACACCCGACAACGGAGCGACCGCGATCTCCAGTTTCAATCGGCGTTCCACCGTGAGCTTGTCGGGTCCGTTCGGCGAGCTTCGCATGGGCCGCGACTTCACCCCGACATTCTGGAACGACTCGGTGTTCAGCCCGTTCAGCACGATCGGCGTCGGTGCCAATGTCGTGTCGAGCGTCGGAACCAGCTTGCAGGTCGTGAGAGGTCCTGGCTCCCCGGTGGCCGCTTCCGACAATTACCTTCGCACCAGCAACGGCATCGGCTACTTCCTTCCGCCCAACCTGGGCGGGGTCTATGGGCAATTTCAGTACGCCCTGCACGAGAACGTTTCGCAGAGCAACGTGCCGGGCAGCCCGAGCCACAGGGGGCGCTATTTCGGCGGACGCTTGGGCTACGCCGCCGGGCCGCTCGACGTTGCCCTGGCCTACGGAGAGAGCACGGCAGCGGACACCACCGGCGTGAACGCCATTGGACTGCCCACCGGCGTCAATCTCGACGAGAAGATCAAGACCATCAATCTCGGTGCCTCGTACGATCTTGGGTTCATGAAGATCTTCGGCGAGGTCTCGCAGGTCACGGACCGCGCGCGGTCGACAGCGCCGGTTCCGGTGCTGGGCTCCGCCACGCTGCGTGATTCGGACAAGTACAAGGGCGGGCTCCTGGGCGTCACTGTGCCTGTCGGTCCGGGGCTGATCAAGGCCGCCTACTCCCGCGTCGAGTTCGACAACGACCTGGGGCCGCTCGCGACTCCTCTGACACCGCGGCGTGATGCGTCGGTCAACAAGCTTGCGATCGGATACGAGTACAACCTCTCCAAGCGCACGGCGCTCTACGCGACGGCAGCCCGGATTCGGATCAAGGACGGCCAGAACAATCCGGCCATCATGGGGGCGGTAACGGGCGGCGTGACGTACCTCTCCACGGGTGCGGGAACATCAGGATTCGCACCGCGTCGCTCCACCGGATACGATTTTGGCATCCGCCATGCGTTCTGATTGACGGTCGATCGGCTGCCATGTGGGACGATGCGGTTCGCAGCCATGAAACGCCTCTTTCCCATCCTCCTGTTCCTCGCTTTGGCAGCGCACGCGCAGCCGGTCGATTCGACCACACGAGCCAAGGTCGCCGGCAGCGGCGCAGAGCCTTTCGCGGGCGCGCTGCCCAACGACATCGTGAATGCGTCCGGCGTGGTGAACCCCGCCGCCTACAAAGCCATCGGCAACGCCTACAGTTCACCGGCCGCGATCACCTACCGCTTCGGCGAGCCGCCGACAAGGACGGACGTGCAGACATTTCCGCTGCGCGCCGACATCGGGCAGATCAGCCATTGCGGCGGCAGCTGCAAGATCGCGTATCAGCTCGGCAAGGAATCGACGGCCATGTCGAACAACTATGTCAGCACGCACGGGGCGGCGATCGGCGTGCCGCTCGCCGGCTCGTCGGTTTCTGATTCGGTTGCGTGGTTCCAGGCTTCTGCCGTGGATCGCAACACGTGGATGCAGCGCCCGCAGGTCTTGTGGCAAGCGGGAAAGTTGCTGCCGTCGGCGATGGACGGCTACTACCGCGACGGCGTGCTGTCGCCGAACGAGGCGGCCGATCTCCCGATCGTCGCCGACCGCTGCGCCAACGCGGCAGACAGCTCCTGCCGCGTCTCCATCATCGGCACGCAGGGCAGCGCGACGAGGGGAGCCACGCTCTTCACGATCGGCAACACGACGGCCTCGAACCGCGCGTCGGTGCAGTTTCCGGTTGGCCTCGTGCCGACCGGCATCAGTTCGACGGCCGGCGGCGAACTGGCCGTGGTGTCCCTGTGGGACACGGTCAACGTGAAAGGGAAGGTTGCCATCGTCTCGCTCGGCGCCACATGCGAGGGCTGCACCCTGAAAGGACCCCGCTACGACTGGTGGCACGGGTTCATCGATTCCGTGCACGTCGGCTTCTGGGACCAAGGCAATTTCATCTTCATGAAGATCGTCGGCTACGTCGACTTGCCCGACACCATGAAGGCCCCGACCGGCATCAAGGTCACGACCGGCATGACGCCCTTCGATGCGGTCGTGCACCCGGTGGGGAAGGAAGTCTCGAGCATCGGCCTGCTCGCCTCGCCCCTCGCGCAGAACCGTTCGAAGTTCCTGCCGGGCGGTGAGTTCCATGCCACCTATGCCAAGGGCGGGGTGGCCGTGGTCATCTCGAAGTCGGAGAAGAAGGCGGCCTTCATCGATCTCGGCCCCTACCTCCGATTCACGAACGGCATGTTCCTGAACAGCGAAGAGAGCAACGCCGAGACTCGGAACATCGGCATGAGGCCGGACCAGTGGCCATACCCGATTGCGGCGCACCCGCAATCAGCGCCCGTGCTGGTGAAGATCGTCAACCTCGACGGAAAGCCTACGGGGGTTGCAACGACCGTGCGCTCGTACTGGAACAAGGATGATCGCGAGCGCGTTCCCGACACGCCCTACTGGCGAACTACGCCCCGTCAACCACGTGCATGGATCGCCACGCAGGACGGAACGCTGCGCATCTACTCGCTCGGGCGCTATGCCGCCGGGCCCAAGCCGACGACGCCAGATCCCGCGGACATCGCCGAAGTGGGACGCGTCACTGGCCTTGGCGCCGGCGTCACCGGGCTGTCGGAGTCGAAGGGCCTGGATCAGCGTCCTGACGCCTTGAATACCGCGGTGCTGTTCTACCGGCGCGCCGAGCGCCAATGGGGCTGGGTCGGCTTTCGAAACGACGGCACTGGCAGCGTGATCCGCCGGATGGCCGATTCGCGTGTCGATCCTGTCGCCGTGGCCGAGCTCGACCAGTATTCGACCAGTGGTTGCATGGTGGCCGTGGCGGACTATTCGGGTGCCTCGATCAAGCAGTACCGCTGCGGAGTCGTGCGCTACTCTCTGCCGTCGAGTCAGACCAGCTTCTGTCCATCGGACGGTCCCGGATGCCCGACACTCACGCCGAATGGCGAGTACGCCGGGGGCTTGAGCCTGCCGTTCAGGCCGTTCTCGGTGCATAGTTCGAACGCGCCTTGATGCCCATGGATGTCCGACGAAGGAGAATCTCGGTGAGCTGGCGGCCGAAGCCGCTGCTGGGTACCGGGTGATAAGCCATGTTCTTGACATGATGGTTTCCTTTCAGTGAGCCAGCAACTGCGCTCGATTTCCAGTCAATTCGAGTGTGCGGCTCACGCAGCGGACGTGTTGCGCATATCCAGTCCAGTCAACTCCATGCTGAGCGCGGCCACTCTCTGCGCTCCATTCAATGCTTCCATTCGGTATTGCGCCTGCAGCCAAAGTGGAAAGGCTTGGCGAAGGAGTCGTTCCCCCGCCTGCGTGAGGGAACGACGCGCTACGATCACCCATGAAAAAGACATTCCTGCTGCACATCGACGGAAAGAAACTCCTCGACATCCTTGCGAAGCCCGCCCATCGCAAGGCGCGGACCACAGACGTCAGCAACACGGCGTCATGACGGGCATCCAGGCCAAGCGCAGGTTCATCGTCATTGCACTGCTGTGCGTGGCCCTGGGCGGTGCACTGCTGCGACAGGTCTCCGAGCCCGGTTCGACGGCCCGCGACGTCGGCACCTTGTTGATGCTGCTGTGGCTGCCGATCATCGGCAACGTCATCGCCTGGCTCATTGCCAAGCTGCGGCGCCCGGTGGCCGCGGAGCCGGTGGGTTTCGAGGCGGGCAGCACATTCCACCCCCATGCCCTCGTCGAGTTCACGCTGCGCGCGTCCCAACTCCCCTCCGAAGACTCGCTGGTCCTCGAAGGCGAGCACCGCTGCGCCCTCGTGGTGGACAACGAAGGTTTTTCGGCACGCTGGATCGTGGCGCCGGGGCAAGCGTTTCGGCGCGGAACGGCGCAAACGCTTCAGGTCGAGTTCCTGAAGCCGGCGATCGCACTGCCACGGTTCCAGCGCGACGCGGCATTCCGGATGCTGGTGGCCGAATCGTTCGTGGGCGATGGCCGGGTGCTTGAATTGCTGGGTCACGACTGACGCGCGCCGCGGTCTGCATGATCCGCCGCGCTGCACCTTGAAGGGGGTGCCGCCCCGTTCTCACACTACGGCTCCCTCTCCCCGATCGGCAGCGAGAGTTGGAACAAGGCGCCGTGGGGCAGGTTGGACGCGACCCAGAGCCGGCCGCCATGGGCCTCGACGATCGACCGGCTGATGGAAAGCCCCATGCCGATGCCCTGCGGCTTGGAGGTACAGAACGGCTCGAAAAGCTTGTCCGCCATCTCGAGCGCGATGCCGGGGCCGGAGTCGCGCACCTCGATGCACACGCCACCGGCCGCTTCGGCCGCGCAGCCGATCACCAGCCGCCGAGGACGATCGCCTGGCGCGCTCATCGCGTCGATGGCGTTGGCGATCAGGTTGAGCATCACCTGCTGGAGCTGCACCCTGTCGCCGCGTACGCTCGGCATACCGTCGGCGAACGCCGTCTCGAGCGCGATGTTGTTGCGGCGCATCTGGTCGCGCGTGAGCGCGATCACGTCGAGGACGGTCTCTTTGACATCGATGAGATCCCGGCGCGGCGGTTGGCGCATCACCAGGGCGCGGATGCGGTCGATGACTTCGCTGGCGCGCTGGCCGTCCCTGGCGAGGCGTTCGAGCGAGCGCCGTGCCTTCTCGAGCTGGGGCGGCTCGGCCGCGAGCCATCGCGTGCAGGACCCCGCGCTCGAGACCATGGCCGCAAGCGGCTGATTCACCTCGTGGGCGATGGACGCCGCCAGCACGCCGAGCGTGGTCACTCGGTTCACCCGCGCCAGCGCCGCCTGCGCCTCGCGCAGCGCTTCGGATGCGAGGACGTGGTCGGTGAGATCGCGCGAGATCACGAGCACCGCCTCCAGGTGCTCCGAGTCGAGCCGCAGCGGCGAATAGGACACCGACAGGTAGAAGCGGCCCAGTTGGGTCGTGAACCATTCCGCGAAAGTGACGTGTTCTCCGGCGAGGCAGCGGTCGAGATGCGGCTTCAACGTGCGCTCGAAGACGTCGGACCCCGAAAGGTCGGCGACATGCATGCCAACGATTCTCTCGGCCGGCATCCCCCAATTGCGCTCATAGACCGGGTTGACTCTTTGATAACGGTAATCCCGGCCGATCACGGCCACGCCATCGGAGGCGCTCTCGAACACCTGGCGCGTCAGGTACTCGGCCCGCTTTCGGGCGGCGAGGTCCGCCACGGTCACCGCCTGGAGCAGCTCGCGGCGGGTGAACGGCTTGGCCAGTGTGCGTGCGGCCCCCAGCGCGACCGCGCTGTCTGCGTCCAAGCCGCGTCCCATTTGGAAGAGGCCCGAGATCGCGATCACCGGGATGTCCGGGTGGTGCTGTTGCAACTCGGCGATGACGACAGCGCCACTCGTTCCCGGCATGTGGATGTCGGTGACGACCAGCGCCGGAGCCGCCGATCTCACGGCCGCGAGCCCGGCGCTTCCGTCCGCGGCCTTGCGCACCACGTAGCCGGCCGCCTCGAGCCACTCCGCCAAGGCTTCGCGCATGATCTCGTCGTCTTCGATGACGAGGATGTCGTTGGTCGTAGTCATGATCCGTCGACGAGGGTAAAAATCCCTGACCAGTTGCTTCTTGAAGAGGTCATCCTGTCGATGCCTCTCGCGCCGATTCGAATTAGGCTACGGAGAGGAAAAAAAGGAAAGCAAGCCGGAGCGCGCGTGGCGACCAGGGCTCAAGCGGCCACCTGCATCTCCCCCTTGCGGGGGGCGCGCCAAGCGCATAGATTTCGACGGATCGATGTGACGGGCGAGTTCACCGATGATCCTCAAAGCGCGTGAGTCGGACACACGGTCCCTGGGCCACGGCTGGCTGGCATCGATTTCGCGGGTTCCGGGAGGCGGCATCGGGATCGCGCTGCTGCTTCGTGTGCTGCTGTTCAGCACCGTGGTCACGCTGGTCCTGACCATCTTGCAGTTGTCCTTGAGCTACCGCAGCGAGAGGGCGCGCCTCGAGAGTCGGTTCGGCGAGATCGATCAGGCCTCCTCGCGCAGCCTGAGCGAAAGCCTGTGGACGATGGATTCGAAGCAACTCCAGGAGCAGCTCGACGGCATCTTGCGCCTACCTTCCATGCGCGCCGTGGAGGTTCGGGAGGCGGCTTCGTCTGCCCATGCTTTGACGGTCTTTCGCGGCGAGCGACAGACCGCCAGCGTTGTCGTGAAGGAGTTTCCGCTGACGTGCTGCGGCGAACGGCCGGAAGTCATCGGCGTGCTGCACATCGAAGCGACTCTCAAGGACATCTACCGCGACATCGCGGCGCAGGCTGTCGTCATCCTCCTCAGCAACGCTGCCAAGACCTTCCTGGTCGCGCTTTTCATCTTGTTCATCGTGCACCGCCTGGCGACGCGCCATCTGCAGGACATGGCCGTTTCGCTGGGCAGCGTCACCCCGGATGCAGAGGCCGCGCCGTTGCGATTGCGGCGCGCGCCGGGCAAGGGCGATGAACTCGACCAGTTGGTGGACGCCGTCAACGCGATGCGCGAGAGGCTGCGGCAGCACGCCATGGAGCTCGGGAATGCCAATGCACGCATGGCGGCGATCCTGGACAACATCCCGGACCTCGCATGGGTCAAGGACGCGAACGGTCATTTCGTCGCAGTCAACCGGGCCCTCGCCGCCAGCAAGGGCTTTGCCGAGCCGAGCCAGATGATCGGGAAGACCGATTTCGAGCTTCACCCCCCCGAACTCGCCAGGAGCTATCTTCTCGACGACGCTGAAGTGATGGCGTCGAACGGCATCAAACGGATCGAGGAGCACCACATCAACGCCGACGGGAGCAGTACCCTGGTCGAGACCATCAAGACTGCGCTGCACGGCGGCGACGGCCGCGTGGCCGGGACGGTCGGCATTGCTCGCGACATCACCGCACGGCGGCAGGCCGAGGCGGACCGGATTGCGCGGCAGGCAGCCGAAGCAGCGAATCAGGCCAAGAGCGAGTTCCTGGCCAACATGAGCCACGAGATCCGGACGCCGATGAATGCCATTCTCGGCATGGCCTACCTGGCCCTGCAAAGCGGACTCAACTCGCAACAGCTCGACTACGTGCAGAAGATCCATGGCGCAGCCGAATCGCTGCTCAGGATCATCAACGACATCCTCGACCTCTCCAAGATCGAGGCCGGCAAGCTCGACATCGAGTCCATTCCCTTCGACCTCGGCGACGTGATGGACGCACTGGGCAATCTGCTCGGCCTGAACGTCGAGGCGAAGGGCCTCGAGTTGCTGTTCGTCCTGCCGCCGGAGTTGCCGATGGCCCTGGTGGGCGATCCTTCGCGTCTGCGCCAGGTGCTGCTCAACCTGGGCTACAACGCCGTCAAGTTCACCGAGCGTGGGGAGGTTGTCATCGCCATCGAGATCGTCGAGCACGAGGCCCAGTCCGTTCGTCTGCGATTCGAGGTGCGTGACACCGGCATTGGCATGGCGTCCGACGTGCGGCAGCGTCTGTTCCAACCGTTCTCGCAGGGCGACTCGTCGACGAGCAGGCGCTACGGCGGCAGCGGACTGGGGCTGTCGATCAGTCGTCACCTGGTGCGCATGATGGGCGGCGACATCGAGGTCGACAGCGCGCCGCACCTCGGCAGCCGATTCCACTTCACGCTGCGCTTCGATCTGCAGCCGGAGTCGGCAAGACAGTCCTTGCTGCACCAGGAAGTCCTGCGCGGCCGCCGCGTGCTGGTCGTGGACGACAACACCTGCGCCCGCGCCGTACTTGCCGACATGAGCGCCGCGCTCGGACTGCAAGCCGACACCGCGGCCGGCGGTCAGGACGCCCTGCGCATGATGGAGCTTGCCGATGCGAGCGACAAGGCATACGACCTGGTTCTTCTGGATTGGAAAATGCCCGGCCTCGGCGGCGTGGAGTGCGCGCGCCTGCTGGGCGAGCGCGAATCCCGGCGCCCGCGGACATCCACCGTGCTGATGGTGACCGCCTTCGGCCGCGACGAAGCGCAGGAACAGCTGAGGGAACGAGACCTCGGCGTCGGCGCGCTGCTGATCAAGCCGGTCATCCCGGCAACGCTTTTCGAAGCCTGCAACCAGGCACTCGGCCCGTCGGCTTCCCGCTCGAGCCGCACGACCAGGAGCGAGGAGGCATTGCTGCGCCATCAAGCCCGCCTGCGCGGCGCGCGGATACTCCTCGTGGAGGACAACCCCATCAACCGCGAGATCGCCTCGACCGTGTTGCGCCGCGCCGGCATCTTCGTGCGCGTTGCCTGCGATGGCAGGGAGGCCCTGGACATGCTGGACCGGGAGCGTTTCGACGGCGTCCTGATGGACTGCCAGATGCCCGTCATGGACGGCTACGCTGCCACGCGTGCGCTGCGCGAGCAGCCGCAGGGGCGCGAGCTGCCGGTGATTGCGATGACCGCCAGCGCGCTGGTCGGCGATCGCGACAAGGTGCTGGCAGCCGGCATGAACGACCACATCGCCAAGCCGATCAGCGTCGAAGCGTTGTTCGCGACGCTCGACCGCTGGGTCCGCCCGGCCGCGGTCGAGCCCGCGCCAGCGCCAAGTTCCGCCTGCGGCGAATCGCGCAGCGATTCGCTGGAAGGAATGGCTGGAATCGACCGCCGCGCGGGCCTCGACGCGATGGGCGACGAGGCCCTCTACCGTCGCCTGCTGCAAATGTTTCGCGATCGGGAAGCGGACTTCCCGGAGCGCTTCCGGGCCGCGCGCGCGACGGGCCAGAAGGAGGCGGCGATGCGCATGGCGCACAACCTGAAGAGCGTCACCGGCGCCCTCGCCGTCAGCGCCGTCCATCCTGCGGCGGGGGAGCTCGAACTGGCCTGCAACGACGGCACCGACGATGCGGGTGTCGAGACCCTGGTTCGGAAAGTGGCTCAGCTGCTCGGACCGGTCATTTCCGAACTGCAGGCGCTCGGGCCAAGACAGCTGCCCTGAACCGGCGGCGCCAGCCAGGCATCGAGGCGCTGCAGCGGCCGTGGCCTGGTCCGGCTTGATGGATCAGCCTCACCGCCCCCGTCTGTGGTCGTACCAAAGTTCCGGCCGATTGGATGGCGTCTCGGGCGTCAGCAACGGGTTTCGCAGCTCGATGACCGTACGCTTGTCCAGACGCGCCTTGCGCAGCCGTTCGCCAAAGTGCTGAAGGAAGAGCTTGTCGAACGAGCCGTCGGCAATCGCCTTTTCCAGTCCTTCGAGGATGTCTTGTGCCAGCTTGGTGTTCTTGCGGTTCACCATGAAGTAGGAGTCGTAGACGTAGTGCAACGCGAGATGGGGTTCCACTTCGAGGGATTCAGCGTTGATCGCCTGCTCGTCCCAGATTTCCATGACGCTGCGCGGAAAGTAGTCGAAGCGCTTGCCCTCGAGCATCTTGAACAGGACTTCGTATTTCGGGGCGGTGATCACGTCGATGCCGTTGGCCCGGAGAATGCTCGTGTCGGGCCACTCGTGTCCCTGGGCGAGCCGCACGCCCTTCAGGTCGTCCAGCGTCCTGACGCCCGCGACCAGGTCCTTGTCGCCCTTGCGGACCAGGCCCAGGCGCCATCCGAGCATGCCCTTGTTCACGGGGATGCGAATCGGCAGCAGACGCGTCTCGCGCTCGGCGGAGCTGGGGATCGGGCCGACATCGATCGTGCGTCCTGCTTCGATCTCCAGCACCTGGCGCTCCTGGTTCATGGGGAACTCGGCCGTCTGGATCCGATACTCGGTACCGGTCTTCGACAGCGCGAGCTGCAGCAACTGCAACGGATAGTCGAAGCGGCGATCGCCATCGAACTCGGGCCTGGGAAAGCGGACGATGTCCACGCCGGCGGCGCTCAGGTGCCAGGCAAGCATCAGGCAGGCCAACAGACGAAACATCATGGACATCATCTTCTCCTCGCCCACCCGGCCCCCGGCGGCCGACTGACGTTCTGCGGGCATCCGCTTGCGCACCGACGAATCGAATCAGCTTACATCCTCAGGTCGATCTCGTCACTGTTGCGGCCTTTAGGCGCCTAAACCAAAGTCGTAGAGCGCGTGACAAACGTCCAATGGTCTTGCGTGCGCAATCGGCCTAGTCTTGCGTCAACGCTCAATGTGACCGGCAAGGACATCCAAGTGCGCAACAACCCGACCGTGGCGATTGTGGACGACGATGAGTCGGTGCGAGACACCACGAAGGACCTGCTCGACTCCGCCGGCTTGTCCGCCGCCACCTTCGACTCGGCCGAGAGCTTCCTGCAGTCCAAGAATGTGCGCACCATCCGGTGCCTCGTCGCCGACATGCGCATGCCGGGGATGACCGGGCTCGAGCTGCACGGCCACCTCGCCGCCGCCGGTACCCCGATTCCCACAATCCTCGTCACCGCGTACCCCGACGAACGGGTGCGCTCCCGGGCCTTGTCGACGGGCGTGATCTGCTTCCTCGCAAAGCCCTTCAGCGCGGAAGACCTCCTTACCTGCATTGAGACCGCCCTGCGCGTTGACCGCGCGTGAGACGCACGACTCTGTTTCCCGGAACTGCTTCATCGAACCGAACCACGAGGAGATCGCCATGCCCACCGCCTCCCACTCATGCGCTGCACCGTCCGCCTTCGAGGGCCGCGACGACGGGTGGCCCAGCGTGCTGGCCTCGCAGACCTGAAGCGAGGCGCAAAGCCATGTGCGATGGATCGGCCGAAATCCCGGACGGCGGGGTGCCACATGCATTGCTGCAGAACCTCCTCTATGAAAAGAGGGCGGGGATCGCCTACGTCACCATCAACCGCCCGCAGGCGATGAACGCACTGAGCCACACGGCGCTCGAGGAGCTGAGATCGGTGATGGAGGACGCGCAAGCGGACCCCGTTGTCCAAGGCGTGATCGTGACCGGCGCGGGCGACAAGGCCTTCGTCACCGGGGCCGATATCGGCGAGAACGCGTCGATCTCCGCCGTCGACGCGCAAGCGTTCACGCGCAGCGGCCGGCTTGCGTTCGATCTGATCGAGCACCTCGGCAAGCCGGTGATCGCTGCCATGAATGGCTTCGCATCGGGCGAAGGGTGCGAACTGGCGATGGCTTGCACCTTGCGTCTTGCAACGGCGCATGTGAGATTCGGCGGGCCGGAAGCGAAGGCCTTCGTTCGCGGCTTCGGCGGAACGCAGCGCCTCCTGCGTCTCATCGGCAAGGGCCGTGCGCTGCAGCTCATTCTCACGGCGGACACGATCGATGCGACAGAAGCACACCGGAACGGCCTGGTCAACGAGATTGTCGATGCAGACCAGCTCATCCCCCGCGCGGAAACGATCCTCGGCCGAATGGCGCACCACGCCGATCTTCATGCCTGCGCTCGCGGCGCCGTCGGCTGCCCGCCATCATCAAGGGCGATGTGAACCCGCGCGCCGGCATGCGCTGAACGTGATCGGTTGGCGACCTCTCCTGCTTCAGACGCACGCTCGCGCACGCCAAGACCCGCCAGTTGGCTCGGATGGATGCGGCGCAGGCCGAGGCTTTGTGTCTGTTTGAGACTACAGGTCGTGAGGGGTTGCGGGCTGTATGGTCCGACGGACTTCACTGCGGTTCGTCCACTCCCCCGATGATGTCTTCACGTCGAATCTTGTTCCGCACCGCGGCCTGTCTTGCTGTCAGCGCCACGGGCGCCACGTCGTGGCTTGCCCATGCGGCCACGAAACACGTCTCGAAGGATCCCTCCGGCGTGTCGGGCCCCGCTGCGCTCGACAGGCTCAATGCAGCCGGGGAAACGCCGGTGCTCGCGCAAGGCTCGCGCGGGGCCGCGGTCATGCGAGCGCAGATCCTGCTCGATCGCGCCTGGTTCTCGCCCGGCGAGATCGACGGCGGTTTCGGCGCCAACATGCGCCGCGTGGTGAAGGCCTACCAGAAGGCAAAGGGGCTTGCGGAGAGCGGCAAGGTCGATGCTGCGACGTGGACCGCGCTGAAGGCCGACACCGCGCCACTGTTCGCCACCTACGCAATCACCGAGAAGGACGCGGCTGGTCCCTATGCGGCGACGCCGAGGGAGATGGCGGACCGAGCCAAGATGAGGGCATCGAGCTATGAGAACCTGAAGGAAGCCATTTCGGAGAAGCACCACATGTCTCCCAAGGCCCTGGTCGCCCTGAATGTCGGTGCCAAGTTCCAGGCCGGTGAGGAAATTGTGGTCGCCAACGTCACGAGCGCGGCGGATCCCAGTGTCATCAAGGCCGCGGCGTCGATTGAGATCGACAAGAGCGAGCACATGCTGTTCGTGCTCGACGGGGCGGGCAAGCCGCTCGCCGGCTTTCCCATCAGCATCGGCGGGCCGCTCGACCCGCTGCCCTTGGGCAAGATGAAGATCATCAACGAAGTGAAGGACCCCACCTTCACGTACGACCCGGCGATCCTGAAGAAGGCGCCGGCAGGCGCGGTGAAGGTCGATATCGCAGGGGGTCCGAACAACCCTATCGGCAACGTATGGATGGGGCTGTCGAAGCCGCACTGGGGCATCCACGGCACGCCGGCGCCGGATCGCGTGGGGCATGCGACAACCAATGGCTGCATCCACCTGACCAATTGGGACGCGGCGCGCGTGTCGCAGCTGGCGAAAGCGGGCTTTGCGGTCGAGGTGAAGGCCTGAAGGGACTGCCGATGCACATGTCGCGACCGCAAATGGCGATTGCTGTGGCTTGCCTCGTGGTGCCAGGCTGGGAGACGGCAGAGGCCTGCACCGACCGCGCCGCGCCGGCGCCACTCGCCGCCCGCGCGTTGCAGTTCCCAGTCGACGGCGTCCAGCCCGAGACCGTCCGCAACACCTTTGACGACGGCCGCCCCGACCACCGCCATGAGGCGCTCGACATCATGGCCCCACGCGGGACGCCCGTGCGCGCCGTGGAAGACGGCAAGCTGGTCAAACTGTTCGAGAGCAAGCCGGGCGGACTCACCGTCTATCAGTTCGACCCGGCGGGCCAACTGGTCTATTACTACGCGCACCTGGACCGCTATGCCGAAGGCCTGCATGAGGGCATGCGGCTTCGGCGCGGCGACCTGATCGGATACGTCGGCACGACCGGCAACGCCGCGCCCGACGCGCCGCACTTGCATTTCGCGGTGTTTCTGCTTGGTCCGGAAAGGCAATGGTGGAAGGGCGAAGCGCTGAACCCAAACTGCGCCTGGCGCGCTGCCCGATGACGAGGCATCGCGTGGACGCAATTGCCTGACCGCCGCAGATGAAGCTCAAGCTCATTGCGTGGACCTTCGTTCTGACGTCCGCGGCGGCTGTGACCGCACTCAACTTCACCGGCGGCGAGAAGAAGCTCGAGGAGCAGGTCCGGCACGAATATGGGCTCCATGACGCCCAGTACCAGCGTGCGCTTGGCGTCCTTCTCGGCCCACCAATCACCGACGGCAACCGCCTCGAAGCGTTTCAAAACGGCGACCGGATCTTTCCGCCGATGCTCGCAGCCATTCGCGGCGCCCAGCACACAATTACTTTCGAGACCTATATCTATTGGTCCGGCGACATCGGCAAGGCCTTCGCCGACGCGCTGGCCGAGCGCTCGCGCGCTGGCGTCAAGGTCCATGTTCTGCTCGACTGGGTCGGGAGCTCGAAGGTCGACGAGGCCTTCGTGAAGGAGATGGAGGCCGCCGGCGTCCAGGTCCGCAAGTTCCACAAGCCGCGCTGGTACGACCTCGCAAAGATGAACAACAGGACGCACCGCAAGCTGCTGGTGGTCGATGGCCGCATCGGCTTCACCGGCGGGGTGGGCATCGCCCCGGCGTGGACGGGCGACGCGCAGGACGCGGCACACTGGCGCGACTCCCACTTCCGGGCCGAAGGCCCAGTGGTGGCGCAGATGCAGGCCGTGTTCATGGACAACTGGATCAAGGCGACCGGCGACGTGCTGCATGGCGAGCGCTACTTCCCGGCGCTGCCCGAGGTGGGCCGGCAGCGCGCCCAGGTGTTCAGCAGTTCGCCCTCCGGCGGCAGTGAGAGCATGCACCTCATGTACCTGCTGTCCATCGCCGCGGCCACGCGGTCGATCGACCTGTCGAGCGCTTATTTCGTGCCCGACGAGCTCACGGTGCGCACGCTCGTCGCCGCCATGCGACGCGGTGTGCGGCTGCGGATCATCACGCCCGGACCGATCATCGACTCGCAAACCGTGCGCAGCGCCTCCCGCGCGGGCTGGGGCCCGCTGCTCGAGGCCGGCGCCGAGATCAGCGAATACCAACCCACCATGTTCCATTGCAAGGTCTTCACGGTGGACGGATTGCTGGTGTCGGTCGGCTCCACCAACTTCGATAACCGCTCCTTCCGACTGAACGACGAGGCCAACCTCAACATCTACGACGCAGAGTTTGCCGCTGCGCAGACGGTGCAATTCGAAGCGGACCTGAAGCAGGCCAGGCGCGTCACACTGGAAGCCTGGCGCGATCGGCCGTGGTCGGAGAAAGCGCAGGAACATCTGGCCGCATTGATCGCCTCGCAGCTCTAAAGCTGCAAAACAGCGGGCGTGTCACGCGCCAGACCTACTCGCGCGCCAGCCGCAGCAACTCTTCACCGACGACACGGCGCGCCTCGTTGGTCGACGCGCAGTCGAATAGGGTCTGCAAGAGGTCGTCGCGCTCAAGGGCCAACAGGCTTGCAATCATGGACTGCTGCGCTGCAGAGAAAACGTTGCCCAACACCCAGGACTCGAGCATCAGCGCCGCTTGCGTCGGGTTGTCGTGATGCAACTCGGCGAGATGCAGGCAAAGCTTCACCTGCGCCGCATCGAACGACTGTGGAATCACCGGATTGGTCTTCAGCGGTTCCGCAACCCGGAAATATGGCGCCCGCCCGCGGATACGAGCGGCGAGCCTCGACATGGCTTTTTGCATCGCCTTCCCCGCGTCCCTGAAAGAGGAGATCGAAGAGCAACCATCATGCACTTGGCCCGAGAAGTCGAGCAGCGGGCGTGTAACCTTTGTAACGAACGGCTGGGCATCCATGGCCTTCAGTGCGGCTGCGGCACTGAAGCTAGACTTCGTGATGCACGTGGCAGATATCGTCCGCCCCCTACCCTGCAGCCTGGCTTCGACCCTGTCAGGCGATACAACAAACTGCCCCCGATGCAGTGAACCCCATCCATGATTGAAGCCAATCCAACCCCGCCCCTTCCCGATCATCTATCCATTGATCCTCGCAGCCCCCACTACCTCGCTGCCGTCTTCGAACACGACATCGGCATCCGATTCAACGACAAGGAGCGAGGCGACGTGGAGGAATACTGCATCAGCGAGGGCTGGATCAAGGTCCCCGCGGGCAAGACGCTGGATCGCAAGGGAAAACCGCTGCTGATCAAGCTGAAGGGCAAGGTCGAGGCGTTCTATCGGTAGGCCGGCTGGCTTCGAGGCGTGCGGCTGCAGCGACTACGTGAGGCGCAATTGCCGCGTGACCTGCCCGTTGCTTTCCCAGTAAGTGCGCTTTCTGGCGATGCGGGGGTCGTCCATCGCCGGCTGCACATTTCCACGGATGTCGACGGCCCTCGTGGTGATCGCATGGTCCCCCGGCGTCGCGTTGGGCCATGGCATTGACCAGAACTTCCACGCGAACTCCGCTTGCTCGCTGCGGTCCATCGTTGCCGCGACCCAGGGGCCCCCATCGATCCGCACCTCCGCACGCGCAATGCGACTCCCCCACGCTGCCCCGACGACCCTGTACTGGCCGTTTCGTTGCGTCACCTTGGCCGGCACCGACTTGAGCAGGCCCCGGCCCACGGAGCTCTCCGTCCAAACGGTTTCGCCCTTGCGCTGCTCCTCGCGGATCGTCACATAGTCGCGACCCATGAAGCGGCCCATGAAGCGGGTTTCCCAGATCTCGATGCGTCTCAGCCATTTGACATTCGCAATGCCATACCATCCCGGTGCAATGAGCCGCACGGGGAAGCCGTGGGGCTGCGGAAGCGCTGCGCCGTTCATCTCGTAGCACAGCAGGTTGTTTGGATTCATCGCATCGGCGAGCGACATGCTGCGAGCGAAGTGCTGCGGCATCTTGATCTGCCGGACTTCTTCCTCACCGCTGTCGCTTCCGATGAACACCACCTCCGTGCCTTGGGGGAGCACCCCGGCTTCCTTGAGCAACGGGGCCAGCGGCGTTCCCGCCCATCTGGCGTTGCCGATGCCGCTCGTGAACCATGGGAAGCCATGGTTGCCGGAGCATTCGAGCGTAAAGATCACCTCTTTGCGCGGTCGGGCCCTTAACGCGGCGAGGGTCAGGATCTTGGGCTGCCGGACGCGTCCAGTGATTTCGAGCGTCCACGCCTTCTCGTCGATGACCGGCTTGTTGTAATGCGCCACACGGAAGAACTTGTCGTTGGGCGTCAGCCAGGAATCGAGCTCTTCCCATCGAGGCAGATTCTCGACGACGCCGCCACTGGGGTTCGGCGGCGGCTGATCCAGCCAGGGAATGACCTCCTCGCCGGGTCGGGTCGGGAAGGCCCGAGAAAGCAGAGGGGCGTGCAAAAGCGCCAAGCCGGCGATCGCTGCGCTGCCTCGCTGCATCAGCTCCCGGCGCATCCTGTCTCTTGCGTCCATGGCGTGTCTCCTTCATAGGAACCAGCACGAACCGGCCCTCGGCATCGGCCTCGCTCGCAAAGGGCGAAGCACACCTCGGCAACGCGTTTTACTCGTCCGCTTGTCGACTGTCCATGTCATTTCACATCGGCGCTCAAATGAAGCCCTGAAGCAAGCTCTCTTGCCGGGCAAGCGGGCAGTCGTTCGCGGAACTCGGCATGACGCGCACTTCGGTCTCGAATTGGCGGTTTGCCGCCGCGCAAACTGCGGTTGGGGGCTGGACAGAGCAGGCCGTGTTGACATGCTGTTCGCAGCGGGGATGGCGGAACCACTCGCTACGTTGGTAACGTGTGCAAGCACTGACGGCACGCGAGGAGGTGACTATGCTGCGGAAGGCGGCGCCGGTCGCGCCGGACCGCGCCGGCAACGTCAGGTAAGAAGAGGTGGCCATGATTGCTGACTCCATTCGATCCATCGTCGACCTGCTCGTGTTTCGCAAGATGCCGAAGAAGCTGGATGCGGAACTCGAGGAAGCATCGAGCGACTTCGAGAAGGCTGGTGACACCGGCACGCCCCATGGCATCGACGACATTCACAAGGGCGATCCCCACGGGGCGGAAATGCACGTCGTGCACGCAATACCCTTGAGCGCGTATGTGTCCTTCGCGCATTCCGATGCCGATTTCGCTCAGTCGCTACGCACCACGCTTCAACAGCGCCATGAAGTGTCGGCCTTCCTCAAGGACGACCGGCAGCGGGCCCCGGACTATCTCGCTCGCGTGATCCCTTGGGCCATCGAGGCCGCGGACATTTTCATCGTCCTGCTCTCGCCGGAAACGATAAGAAGCAACTACCTGGGGCGCGAGCTCCAACTCGCCCTTCAATTGAACAAGCGCGTCGTACCGGTCTACGTCGAAGCCTTTGATCTCGGGGCAAATGCGCCCGAACCTTTTGACCAGTTGCGAAACATTTCGGCTTTGCATTTGGAAGAGATGAGCGTCGAAGAAGTTGCGCAAGAGACCGCGCGACTGATGCATCCAGTTGCGCGGCGGCTGCGATAGCGCCGCTGTGCGTCGGCCAAATGCGGCCGAGCACCGGATGGAGCGTCAGTCGAACTGCGAGCGGTTTCCCGCCACCAGGTCGCGGTTGCGCCGCCTGTCGGCGGCGATCTCGCGCGCGAACGCTTCACTGCTGCCCTCGGCCGGCATGTTGTGGGCGCCGCGCAGCCACGCGCGCAGCGCCTCCCCCCGCAGCAAGCGGTTGATCTCGGCATTGAGGCGCTGCACCACCGCGGGCGGCGTGCGCGCGGGCGCGAAGATGCCGAACAGCGAGTCGCAGTTGGCCCGCTCAAAGCCCAGCTCGGCGAGCGTGGGGACTGCGGGCAACGCCTCGACACGCGCCGGCGCGCCCACGGCCAGCGCCTGGAACAGACCGCTCTCGATGTACTGCAGCTGTTGCGCTGCAACGTTGGTCGACAGTACCTCGAACTGCCCGCTCAGCGCATCATTGAGTTGCGGTCCGCCACCGTGGTAGGGAACGTGCGTGATGTCGCTGTGGCTTTGCATGCGCACTTGCGCCAACACCATGTGCCCGCTGGTCGCCACGCCCGAGGTGGCCCAGCGCACCGCGCCGGGCCGGCTGCGCGCGAGTGCGATCAGGTCGCCGAATCCGTGCCCTGCGAAGGCCGGGGTTCCCACCACCAGCACCGGCGTGCGCATCACGCTGGCAACGGGCGCGAAGCCGTGCAGCGGGTCGTAGGGCACGCGCGAGAGCAGCGGGTGCAGGGTGAGCGGGCTGATGGCGGAAAAGGCCAGCGTACAACCGTCCGGCGCCGAACGCGCGAGCGCGTCCATGCCGAGGCTGCCACCCGCGCCGGGGCGGTTCTCGACCAGGACCGGCACGCCGAGCGACTGCGACAGCGGTTCGGCCAGGACACGCGCCATGCTGTCGCTCACACCGCCGGGCGGGTAGACCACGATCAGCCGTACCGGCCGGTTCGGCCAGCCGGGCGGTGCCGCCTGCACCCGATGCGGCGCGGCACAGGCGGCTGCGAGCAGCGCCCCCGTACCCTGCAGGAAGTGGCGGCGCGGCAGTAGCAGGGTCACTGGAATACCTTCGCCTTCGGCTACGGTGCCATGAGCCTTCGGAGCGGCCGTGCGGCTCATGACCGCGGGTTCTCCCGCGCGAGCCTGCGCAGCAGCGCCGCGAAATGCTGCGCGGGCAGGTTGTCTTCCCCTGCGCGCGACACCAGCGTGAGCGGCGCGTCGAGCTGGCCGCCGTCGGCCAGCCGCGCATAGGCAACGGCATGGGCGTGCACGCCGGCCATCGAGGCCGGCACCACCGACAGGCCGACCCCGGCAGCCACGAGGTTCAGGTTGGTCATCATGCGATCGACTTCGGCCACCACGCGCGGGCGCAGGCCCTTGGCGTGGCACAGCGCGAGGAGCTCGGCATAGAGGCCGGGCGCACCCGGGCGCCGCACGAGGATGATGCCTTCCTCGCACAGCTTTGCGAGCGGCAGCGGGCGCGAATCCTTGTGTCGGGCGAGGGCAAGGCGATGGTCGCTGGGCATGGCCACGAGCACCGGCTCGCGCAGCAGCGTCTCGAACACCAGCCCCTCGGGTCGCGCCACCGGTACGCGCAGCAGGCCGCAGTGCAGGCGGCCCGCCGCCAGCGCCTCGGTCAGCTCGGCGGCGTTGTCTTCGCGCAGTTGAAGCTCCACATCCGGGTGCGCGCGGCGAAACGCGCGCAGCGCCTCGGGCATGAAGCGATGCGCCGCGGCCGAACTCGTGAAGCCGACGGCGAGCGTGCCGGCCTGGCCTTTCGCCACGCGCGTCATGCGCTGCTTCATGGCCTCCATGTCCTGCAGCATGCGCGCCGCCTCGGCCTGGAACAGGCGGCCCGCATCCGTGAGCGCCACGCCGCGCGGATGGCGGCGCAGCAGCAACACGCCCAGCTCGCGCTCGAGCGTCTTGATCTGCACGCTCAGGGGCGGCTGCTGGATGCCCAATTGCTCGGCGGCACGCGTCATGTGGCCTGTCTCCGCGACGGCCACGAAGTAGCGCAGCGCCCTTATGTCCATATGTTTTTCATATTGAAAGTGCCTCTTTATTTTATTTGACCCGAAGTCACTCGTGAATCTATCGTCCAGCCGCCCATTCAAAAAGCGGCCCTTCGAGGCTGCATGCCGGAGACAAGTCCATGCGCATACCGCGCCCTGCCTCGATGATTCGTGGCGCCCTTGGCGCCTGCCGTTGGTTCGGCCCCGCGATCGCCCTTGCCCTGGTTCTGACCGCCTGCGGCGGGGGCGGAAGCGGCGCCGATCTCTCCCTCGCGGCACTCACCACCCCGTCCGGCGTCGGCAACACGACCCCGGCCGCCGACGATCCGCCGGACAACCCGCCAGCCCCGCCGGTGCAGCCGGTCGTGTCCTGCGCGGACCTCAATGGCAAAAGCCTGCCGGCCTCCCTGATCAGCCTGCCCACGCAGGGCGCGACCATCACCAGCGCCACGCCCGTGGCGGCGACCGACGCCGGCAACCTGCTGGGCGACTACTGCCGCGTGCGCGGCACCATCCAGCCGGTCGATGCGAACGCGTCGGTCATCAACTTCGCCGTCAACCTGCCCGAGCAGTGGAACCAGAAGACCATCCACTTCGGTGGCGGCGGCTTCAACGGCCGGTTGATCGACGGCACCGAACCCGTGCGCTTCGGCCCGGCGGACAAACCTGCGCCGCTGGCGCTCGGCTACGCCACCTACGGCGACGACTCGGGCCACCAGTCGAGCAGCATCACCGACGGACGCTTCGCCGCCAACGACGAAGAGCTTGCCAACTACGGCGGCCAGTCGCTCAAGAAGACGCGCGACGTGGCGCAAGCGCTGGTGCTCGCGCACTATGGCGTGGCGCCGAAGCACGCCTACTTCCTCGGCACCTCGACCGGCGGTCGCGACGCGCTCAGCTACATCCAGCGCTGGCCGCTCGACTACGACGGCGCGATTGCCAACGAGCCCGCGCTCAACTACACCGGCACGCGGCTGTCGAACGTGGCCGTGGGCCGCGCGCTCTACGACAACGGCGGCGTGGGCTGGATGAACGTGGCCAAGACGCTGCTGGTGCAGAAGGCCGCGATGCAGGCCTGCGACAAGCTCGACGGCGCGGCCGACAACCTGGTGAGCAATGTGGAGAGCTGCCGCCTGCTGAACGCGCAGATCCTGGCATCGCTGCGCTGCAGCGGCGGTGCGGACACGGGCGATACCTGTCTGTCGGATGCGCAGATCGCCACGGTGCGCACCATCGAATCGCCTCTGGACTTCACGCGCTATTCGCTGGCCAACGGCGTGACGCGTGCGGGCGGCTACAACCTCCTCGAAGGGGCACTGGTGGCGGGGCCGTACACCACGCGCGACCTCGGCACGCGCAAGGTGCCCGCAAATCCGGCGAGCTCGGCCGACGCCAACATGTACGTCACGGGTGACCAATGGGTGAAGTACTTCGTCACGCGCATCGCCGGCTTCGACTCCCTGGCCTTCGATCCGCTGGACCCGGGCGGCTACACGGCACGCGTGACCGAGGTCTCGAAGCTCACCGACGCCACCGATCCCAATCTCACGCCCTTCCTCGCGCGCGGCGGCAAGCTCATCCTGCTGCACGGCCTCGCCGACGAGGTGATCAGCCCCAATTCGACCATCGACTACTACCAGCAACTCATCGCCACCGTGGGCCGGGCCTCGGTCGACCAGAACGTGCGCTTCTACACCGTGCCCGGCATGGGCCATGGCACCGGCAGCTTCATTCCCAATTGGGATTCGCTGGCGGCGCTCGAAGGCTGGGTCGAGCGCGGCCTCGCACCCGCCACCGGCGTGGCGGTCGATGCCGTGGCGGGCACGTACGGGCGCACGCGCCCTCTGTGCCAGTACCCGGCCTGGCCCAAGTACCGCGGCAGCGGCAGCCTGGATGCGGCCGTCAACTACAGTTGCGTGACCGAGGCCGGCGACCCGCTGGCCTGCCCGAACCTGCCTGCGACGGCCGGCACTTTCAAGGGCGGCAACAGCTTCGGCGAGGAGCTCAGCGTGACGATCGATCCGTCCGCCATGGCCTATGCCGTGACCATCGACGCGAGCCTGCAGCGCACAGCCGGCACGCAGCGCAGCGGTTCATTGGTGGCGCAAGGGCAATGCAGCTACGCCAGCGCCGAGAGCGGGGCGGTGTTCAGCTTCGCGCCGGGCGGTGTGCTGCTCGGCGGGGTCAACGCTCCCTTGGGCGGTGGTTTTGCTCCGCTGCTGGCATTCCAGAGCACCTTCGAGAACGCGGGCACGCCCACGGTGTTCAATCCCGTGGCGAACATCTTCAACGCGGTGGGCGCGCAGCAGGGATCGGGCGCCGCCGCCGCCCAGGCCGCATCGGTGCGACTGCGCAATGCGGGCACCTTCCAGTACTGCCGCGACCCGGTTTCGGGCGGCTTCATGGTCTACGACGCCAACTGCACCCAGACCGAGAAGGGCTACATCACCTACAACGCCACGCGCAAGGCCTTCGACCTGTTCACCACCCTGCCGACGGGCGGCGCCGCCACCAGCGGCGGCACGCTCACCGGCTCGATGGTGATCGGCCTGGTGAACGGCAACCCCGTGCCGCTGCACCTGGTGCGCGAGTCGGCCGCCAACGCGGGGCTGCGCATGTTCTCGCTGCAGCAGAGCCTGATGGCCGGCGCTGCCGACGGCAGCTATGCGATGGCCAGCGTGAAGGGAGAAAGCCACGATGCCACGGTGAGCGGCAGCGCCCTGAACCTCGGCGGCGCGGCCGCGGCGCTGAGCTACGACACGCCCGTGCCCGGGGCCGTGCAGGCCGATGCGGGGCGGCCCGGCAGTTTCATCTTCAACGGCGGCGTCCTCGGATTCATCTCCAGTGCGGGAGGGAACGCGGCGCTGGAACTCGGAGTACGCCATTGAATTACAAGCTCTTGGGCCTCGGCGCGTTCGCCCTGCTCGCCGCTGCGCCGCTGCTGTCCGCGCACGGCGCGCCTGTGGCGCCCCGGCCCGCCACCTGTCCCGCGCCGGTGCCCGAAGCCGCGCGCTGCTACACCGGCGAGGACGGCATGGGCGCGCTTTACTGGATCGCGATCCCGAAGGACTGGAACCGCGTGCTCGTGATGCACGCGCACGGCGGCCCCGAGACCGGGCCACCCACGCTGCAGCGCAGCGAGGAAGACCTCAAGCGCTGGGCCGTCACCGTGAAGGCAGGCTACGCCTGGGCCGGTTCGACCTACCGGCGCGGCGGCTACGGCGTGACCATGGCGGCCGAAGACACCGAGCGCCTGCGCCGGATCTTCGTGCGCCACTTCGGGCGACCGCGCGCCACGCTGCTGCATGGGCAGAGCTATGGCGCGGGCGTGGCCGCGAAGGCGGGCGAACTCTATGCGCCGGTGGGCGACACGAAGAGCGCCTACGACGGATTGCTGCTGACCAGCGGCGTGCTCGGCGGCGGCAGCAGCGCCTACGAGTTCCGTATCGACCTGCGCGTGGTCTATCAGTACGTGTGTCGCAACCATCCAAAGCCCGACGAGCCGCAGTACCCGCTGTGGATGGGCCTGCCGATGGATTCCAAACTCACGCGCGCCGACCTCGCCGCGCGTGTGAAGGAATGCACCGGCGTCGGCCTTCCCGCCGCGCAGCGCTCGCCCGAGCAGGCAGCGCGGCTGAAGACCATTCTGTCGGTCGTGAAGATCCAGGAGCGCTCGTTGCTCGGCCACCTGAGCTGGGCGACCTGGCTGTTCCGGGACCTGGTGCAGAAGCGCCTGAACGGCCGCAACCCCTTCGGCAACATCGGTGTGGTCTACCAGGGCTCGGCCGACGATGCGGCGCTCAATGCGGGCGTGTTGCGCTATGCGGCCGATCCGCAGGCCAAAGGCGCGCTGGCGGCCGACAGCCGGCCCACCGGCCGTACCGCGCTGCCGACTGTGGGACTGCATGCCATCGACGATCCGACGGCCTTCGTCGAGCTGGCGAACGCCTATCGCCGCATTCGCGACGCGGCCGGCACCGGCGACCTCCTGGTCCAGAGCTTCAGCACCGAGCGTGAGCACAGCTACCTGAGCGATTCGGAGTACCCCGCGCTGTTCGCCGCGCTGCTCGACTGGATCGACAAAGGCGAGAAGCCCACGCCCGAAGCCCTCGCGCAACGTTGCGTCGCATTGCAGGCGCGCTACGACACCGACGGCAGGAACGGCTGCCACATCGAGCCCGAGTGGCAGGCACCCGCGCTCGAAAGCCGCGTGCCGCCCCGCAATCCGTGATTCGCCTTTCCTGGGCCAGGCCAGGCCAGGCTCGGCGCGGGGGGCGCGTCACGATCCCTTGTCGGCGCCACGCCGGACTGGCTTACGATTCGCATGCACCCCAGGCCGTCTCATGCACCTACACGTCGACGAAGAGATCACTTTCCGCAGGCTCGAGATCCTCCTGGCCTTCCTGGAGACCGGCAACCTCGCTCGCACGGCCGAGAAACTCGACATCAGTGCCGTCAGCGTGCACCGCGCCTTGCATGCGCTGGAAACGGGCTTGCGCTGTGCCTTGTTCAGGCACGAAGGCCGCAATCTGCATCCGACCGAAGCCGCGCAGGCACTGGCCGAAGTGGCCCGCGAGGTGCTCCGCACGATGTCCAAGGGCATCGACACGACGCGAGAAGTCGCCGGCTACTCGGCCGATCGGATCCGCATCGGCTCGCTCTACTCCCTGACGAGCCGCACGGTGCCGCAGTTGATCATGGGCATGAAGCTTCGCAAGCCGGGGCTGCACACCGAGCTCGTGCTCGGGTCCAATGCCCACCTGCTGCAGAAGCTGCGCGACGGCGCCGTCGACGCCGCGCTCATGGCGATCCCCGAGGAGGCGTCCGATGTCGAATCGGAGCCCTTGTTCGAGGACGACATCCATTTCGCCGCACCCGTGGGCTCTCCTTACTCGGCGCAGAAGGAGATCGACCTCAGCGCCTGCGCCGGCGAGCGTTTCGTCAGTCTGAGCGAGGGTTTCGTCACCTACAGCGGCTTCATCGACACCTTTCGCATCGCCGGCTTCACCCCCAACGTGGTGATGAAGACCGACGACATCTTCTCGCTGATGAACCTGGTCAGCGGCGGCGTCGGCTACACGCTGCTGCCGGGTCGGGTGCGCGGCGTCATGCCGCAGAACGTGCAGTTGATCCCGCTGCAGCCCAGGTACCTGATGCGCCAGACCATCGCGCTCAATTTCCTGCGCACGCGCGAGCGCGATCCCAACCTGCTCGCGCTGCTGTCGGTATGCCGCCTGGCCAAGGCCGAACTCGGCTGAGCCCGCGACCTCGGTTTGATTGGGGTTAACCCTCGATCGTTTCAGGAGGCGTAAAGGTCGACGGCAGCGCTTCATTGATCGTCCCGGAGGGGGTGCGTACTGTCCGTACCCAGACGCGCAAGCACTGCACGTCGTACCAAAAACTGGAGACGCCTCGATGAGTTCTCATTGGATTTCGATCTACGCGCTGGTCGGCATGTTCGTGCTGGCCACCGTGCTGCCGATCAACATGGGCGTGATCGCCTTCGTCGGCGCCTTCCTGGTCGGCACGCTCGTGGCCGGCATGAACGCCAAGGCGATCATGGGCGGCTTTCCGGCCGACCTGTTTCTCACCCTGGTCGGCATCACCTACCTGTTCGCGCTGGCGCAGAACAACGGCACCATCGACTGGCTCGTCAGGCTGGCGGTGCGCGCCGTGCGCGGGCGCATCGCTGCCATTCCCTGGATCATGTTCTTCATCGCCGCGCTGCTCACGGCGGTGGGCGCGGTCAGTCCCGCGGCGGTGGCCATCATCGCGCCGATCGCGCTGGGCTTTGCCGCGAAATACGGCATCAATCCCCTGCTCATGGGGCTGATGGTCGTGCACGGCGCGCAGGGCGGCGGCTTCTCGCCGATCAGCATCTACGGCGGCATCACCAACAAGATCGTCGCCAAGGCCGGCCTGCCGCTCAACGAGATCGCCACGATGCTGGCAAGCCTGGGCGTCAACCTGTCCGTGTCGCTGCTGCTGTTCTTCCTCATGGGCGGGATGAAATTGCTGCGCCAGAAGGCCGACACGACCGGCGCGGTGCCAGCAACGCGCCGCGCTGCGCATGCGCAGGGCGGCGCGCAGGTGTTCGGCGACGCCGAGGCCGAATCGTTCGCGGAAGAACGGCGCGTCGCGACTGCGGCTGGCGAGTCGCTCATGGACGCGGCGCCGGCGGTCCCGGCCGACCAGGGTTCTCGCGGCTACCAGATCGCGACCGTGGTCGGGCTGCTGGCGCTGGCCGTGCTGACGCTGTTCTTCAAGCAGGACATCGGCTTCGTCTCGATCACCATCGGCCTCGTGCTGACGCTGATGGCGCCCAATCTGCAGAAGCGCGCCCTGGGCCAGGTGTCGTGGCCGGAGATCATGCTGATCGTCGGCGTCAGCACCTACGTCGGCGTGATGGAGAAGATGGGCACGATCGATTTCGTCGGCCACAGCGTGGCCGGTCTCACCTCGCCCATGATGGCCGCGCTGCTGCTGTGCTTCGTCGGCGCCGTGGTCTCGGCCTTCGCCTCGTCGACCGCGGTGCTCGGCTCGCTGATCCCGCTGGCGGTGCCCTTCCTGCAGGGCGACAACGGCGTCAGCGCGATCGGCTTCATCGCGGCGATGGCCGTGTCCTCGACCATCGTCGACGTCAGTCCGTTCTCGACCAACGGCGCGCTGGTCCTCGCCAACGCCAAGGGTGTGGACCGGGACGTTTTCTTCCGCCAGCTGATGGTGTACGGCGCTATCGTGACCGTGGTGGCCCCCGTGGTGGTGTGGCTGCTCTTCGTGGTGCTGTGAAGCGGCGCCCCCATCCGACCATTCAACCCACCCATCGAACTCCCATGAACTCCAGCTCCTGGACCTCCAAGGCCGACGACCGCGCCGCACGGCTCGCGCGCGCCGCCGCTGCACTCGGCACGCGCCTGGCCGGCAAGCGCGTCGACACCGACGCGATCGCCACCCTGCTCGAAGCGGTGCTCTCGCCCGGCGATCGCGTCTGCCTCGAGGGCAACAACCAGAAGCAGGCCGACTTCCTGGCACAGGCGCTGGTGCAGGTCGATCCGCAGCGGGTCCACGGCCTGCACATGGTGCAATCGGTGCTGGCGCTGCCCGAGCATCTGGATGTCTTCGAGAACGGCGTGGCCGCCAGGTTGGACTTCAGCTTCTCGGGGCCGCAGGGCGCGCGCCTGGCCAAGCTGGTGTCCGCCGGGCGCATCGAGATCGGCGCGATCCACACCTACCTCGAGTTGTTCGCGCGCTACTTCGTCGACCTGACGCCCAAGGTGGCGCTGGTCGCGGCCCAGGCGGCCGATGCCGAAGGCAATCTCTACACCGGCCCCAACACCGAAGACACGCCGGCCATCGTCGAGGCCACGGCGTTCTCGGGCGGCATCGTGATCGCGCAGGTCAACGAATGGGTCGACGGCAAGACCACGACGCTGCCCCGCATCGACATTCCGGCCGGCTGGGTGAACTTCGTGGTGAAGGCGCCGCGCCCCAACTTCATCGAGCCGCTGTTCACGCGCGACCCGGCACAGATCAGCGAGGTCCAGGTGCTGATGGCGATGATGGCGATCAAGGGCATCTATGCCGAGTACGGCGTGCAGCGCCTGAACCACGGCATCGGCTTCGACACGGCGGCGATCGAGCTGCTGCTGCCGACCTATGCCGAGTCGCTCGGCCTCAAGGGCAAGATCGGCAAGCACTGGGCGTTGAACCCGCACCCGGCACTGATCCCGGCGATCGAGGCGGGCTGGGTCGAGTCCGTGCACTCCTTCGGCTCCGAGCTGGGCATGGAGGACTACATCCGCGCGCGTTCCGACGTGTTCTTCACCGGCCCCGATGGCAGCCTGCGCAGCAACCGCGCCTTCTGCCAGGCGGCCGGCCACTACGCCTGCGACATGTTCATCGGCTCGACCTTGCAGATCGACCTCGACGGCAACAGCTCCACCGCGACGCTGGGCCGCATTGCCGGCTTCGGCGGCGCGCCCAACATGGGCGCCGATGCGCGCGGCCGGCGCCATGCCAGCCCGGCCTGGCTCAAGGCCGGGCGCGAGGCGCGTGCCGGGCGCAGCGGCGCAGCCGGCACGCCGCGCGGGCAGAAGCTGGTCGTGCAGATGGTCGAGACCTTCCGCGAACACATGCAACCGGCCTTCGTCGACAAGCTCGACGCCTGGACGCTGCAGGAGCAGGCCGGCATGGCGCTGCCGCCGATCATGATCTACGGCGACGACGTCTCGCACATCCTCACGGAGGAAGGCATCGCCAACCTGCTGCTGTGCCGCACCGACGCGGAGCGCGAGCAGGCCATCCGCGGCGTGGCCGGCTACACCGCGGTGGGCCTGGCGCGCGACCGGCGCGCAGTGGAGAACCTGCGCGACCGCGGCGTCATTCGCCGGCCGCAGGACCTGGGTATCGACCCCCGCCAGGCCACGCGCAACCTGCTGGCCGCACGCAGCATGCGCGACCTGGTGCGCGCCTCGGGCGGGCTGTACCAGCCGCCCAAGCGCTTCAGAAACTGGTAACAGGAGATTCGACGATGAGCGACGTTCCCGCAGGGCTCGAAACCCTGGACTTTTCCTTCTCCGGCGGCCGGCCGGCCGGCGCCTTCGCGCCGGTGCTGGTCGGCGTCGTCGGCTCTGGCAACCTCGAAGTCATGCTCGAGCCGGCCGACGGCAACGACTGCGCGGTGCGCGTCGAGACCTCGGCGCGCGGCTTCGGGCCGATCTGGCAGGCCGTGATGGACGACTTCCACGCGCGTCATCCGCTGGCCGGCGTGCGCATCTCGATCAACGACATGGGCGCCACGCCCGCAGTGGTGAGCCTGCGGCTCGACCAGGCGGTGGCCGAGATCGGCGGAGGGCAGCCATGATCAGCTATGCCGAATGCTCCGCGCGCGAGCGGTTGGCGAAGCTGCTCGACCCCGGCAGCTTTCACGAGTGGCTGCCGCCGGCCGAGCGGGTCACCAGCCCGCACCTGGCGCAGCTCGGCGTTCCCTACGCCTTCGACGACGGCGTGGCGATCGGCCGCGCGACGCTCGACGGCCACAGCGTCTTCGTCGCCGCGCAAGAGGGCGGCTTCATGGGGGGCGGCGTCGGCGAGGTGCACGGCGCCAAGCTGGTGGGCTTGATGCAGCGCGCCTTGCGCGACCGCCCCGCCGCCGTGCTGCTGCTGGCCGAATCGGGCGGCGTGCGCCTGCATGAGGCCAACGCCGGGCTGATCGCCGTGTCGGAAGTGATGCGGGCGCTCCTCGATGTGCGCGCCGCCGGCATCCCCGTGATCGTGCTGATCGGCGGCGCCAACGGCTGCTTCGGCGGCATGGGCATCGTGGCGCGCTGTGCCGATCACATCGTGATGAGCGACGTCGGGCGGCTCGCGATGTCGGGGCCGGAGGTGATCGAGTCCTCCCACGGCGTGGACGAATTCGATTCGCGCGACCGTGCGCTGGTCTGGCGAACGACCGGCGGCAAGCACCGCTGGCTGACCGGCGACTGCGACGCGCTGGTCGAGGACGACGTCGCGGCCTTTCGCGCGGCGGCTGTCGCGGCGATCGATGCGTCCAGGCCATTGACGCTGGCGGCGCTGGAGGAGGAGCACGCGCTGCTCAGCGCGCGCCTGCATGCACTGCCTCCCGATACGGCCGGCCGCGACGAAGCCACCCTGCTCTGGAGCGCGCTCGGCTTCGCCGATGCGCAACAGGTCCCCGACCTTTCGGTCGAAGCCGTGCGCGCGCTGCGCGCGATCCGTTGAGGAGCGTTCAGATGCAGTGGAATTCTCTCGTGACTCAGCTCTTCGGCCCTTATCACGGCATGCGTGCCGACGGCGACTTCCTGCGGGGCGAAGTGATGTTCGAAGGCGAGCCGCTCACGGTGATCGGCACCACGAACCATGCGCCGATCGGCGTCCGGCTCGCGCTGGTTCAGGCCCGGGCGGTGCTCGACACCATCGCGCAGCACCCGGGCCGGCCGATCCTGCTGCTGATCGACACCCAGGGCCAGCAGCTGCGCCGGCGCGATGAACTGCTCGGCATCAACCGCGCGATGGCGCACCTCGGCGCGAGCATCGACCTGGCGCGGCGCCGCGGCCACCGCGTGATCGGCCTGGTGTACGACCAGGCCCTGTCCGGCGGGTTCATCACCTCGGGCCTGATCGCCGATGCCTGCTACGCGTTGCCGGATGCCGAGATTCGCGTGATGCGGATCCCTGCCATGGCGCGCGTGACCAAGCTGCCCGAGGAAAAGCTCGCCGCGCTGTCGCAGTCCAACCCCGTGTTCGCACCCGGCGTGCAGAACTACGTGGCCATGGGCGGCGTGCGTGCGCTGTGGCGCGGCGACCTGCAGGCTTGCCTGCGCGATGCGCTGGCCCACACGCCGACGGAAGACCGGCGCGCGCAGGACGGTGCCGAGCGGGGTGGGCGCCGGCTTGCCGCCGCCGTCGTGCGGCGCGTGCTGGACGCCGCCTGACCGCCAGAGGTGCATGCACCATGGTTTCTCTGCGCCGCCATCAACTCGTCCGGCTCTCCGAGGCGGGTTGGTCCGCCGTCTTGCGCCGGCCCTGGGACCCGCAGGCGCGCGAATGCCTGACGCATTGGGCGATGCATCGGCTGCCGCTGGTGGTGACGCGCCAACCGATCGCAGCCCCCGCCAACGGATGGATCGCACTGGGCCTGCCGTCGCCTGCGCGCTGGGACAAGCGCCGGCTGGCGCTGCAGGTGCCGCGCACCGCGCTGCTTTGCTTCGACGAGTTCCCGCGCCTTGCCCAGGTGCAGGGCCTGCTGCCGCGGGCGGCGCGGACTGCGGTGCGCGAGCTTCTCGGCGGACTCGACGCATGCCGGGCGTCATCCCGCGTCTTCGGCAGTTACGGATGGCAGGCGATCAGCGGTCTCGACCACGTGCGGCCGGGCTCCGACCTCGATCTGTGGATCTCCGTCGATGACGCTGCCCATGCGGATGCCGTGACGCAGGTCCTTCAGTCCTTCGGCGCAGCGCGGCCGAGGCTGGATGGCGAACTCGTTTTCGACGGTGGCGCGGCGGTCGCGTGGCGCGAATGGGCCGAGTGGCGTGCCGGACGCGCGCGGGCGGTGATGGTCAAGCGACTGGACGACGTGGTCCTGAAACGCGATACGGCATGGTGTGAGCGTGCCGGGCTGGCGGAGCTGGTCCCATGAGGACCTCTGCGCTGCGTGCGCAGCGGCACCCAACGCTCACGCCCGCGGCCATCGGCCGGGCCGCCACGCTCGCGCTGCATGACGAGCTGTCGCTGACGCCCAAGCCGGGCCTGGTGACGCTGATCGACCGCGGCAGCCACGACGACATGGATGCGCACACCTTCATGCGCAGCCTGTTCTCGCTGCGCCATTACTTTGCGCAGATCGCCGAGGCCGGCCTGGCGGGCGCGGAGTTCGACGTGCTGGAGCGCTTCGGGATCGCGGCAGAGGCACGCATGCTGGCCGCCACCGGCGGCATCAACACGCATCGCGGTGCGATCTTCATGCTCGGCCTGTTGTGCGCCGCGGCCGGCGCTGTGCTGCGAGAGCAGGATGAAGCACCCCGCCCGGCAGATCTGCAGCGCGCGCTGCGCCGGCGGTGGGGCGATGCGCTGGCCCAGCGAAGTCAGCGCATGTCGGCCCTCCCCGGCGGCATCGCCGCTCGACGCCATGGACTTCGCAGCGCCTCCGAAGAGGCGGCGCTGGCCTTCCCGGTGTTGTTCGAGGCGGCGCTGCCCGCTCTGAGCGCGGCACTGGCCCGCGGATTGACGCCGCAGCAGGCGCGTGTCGACGCCCTGTTTCACATCATGGCGGTCCTGGAGGACAGCAACCTCGCGCATCGCGGTGGTCTTGCCGGACTGCGCTTTGCGCAGCGCACGGCGCAGGCGTTCCTGGATCGAGGCGGTGTGGCGCGCCGCGGCGGACTTCAGGAGGCACACGCCATTGCAGGCGAGTTCGTGGCACGACGCCTGTCGCCCGGAGGCGCGGCAGACACGCTGGCCGCAGCCTGCTGGATCACGCGGGTGTGTGGAGGCCCATGAGCTTCGCGCTGCTCATTTCCGGCCAAGGCAACCAGCATCCGGCGATGCTGCCGTGGCTTGCCGACGACGCCATCGTGAACGACATGCGCACCCGCCTCGGGGTCGAGGACTGGCGCCGCGCGCTGGCCGATCCCGCCTGGGCCGAACGCAACGACAACGCGCAAACCTTGTTGACCGGCCTGGCATTGGCCGCCTGGAACCAACTGGCGCCCCTTGTTGCATCGCCGGCCGCCATCGCGGGCTACAGCGTCGGGGAACTGCCGGCCTTCAGCGCGGCGGGGGTGCTCGAACCCGCGTCGGCCCTCGCACTTGCACAGCGGCGGGCCGAGGCGATGGACGAATGCGCGGCGCAGGCACCCGGCGGGCTGCTGGCCGTCACCGGTCTTTCCCGGTCCGGGCTTGAACGACTGCGGGCGGACACCGGCCTCGCGCTCGCCATCCGCAACGGCGAGGAGAGCGTGATCCTCGGCGGACCGATCGCTGCATTGGCACAGGCGCAGCGAACGGCCGAGCTCGCCGGTGCGCAATGCACGCGATTGCGCGTCAACGTGGCATCCCATACGCCGTGGATGCGCGACGCTGCCGACCGCTTTTCGCGGACGCTCGAGCACGTCCGCTTCCAGGCGCCACGCGTCGTGTTGTTCAGCAATGCGGCGGACCGCATCCGGGACGCATCGTCTGCCCGGGTCGCGCTGGCCGCCCAGATCGCCACGACGGTTCGCTGGGACGAATGCATGGAAAACGTCATGGGACGGCAGGTCCGTTGCGTGCTGGAGATCGGTCCTGGCCAGGCATTGGCGCGCATGTGGAGCCAACGCTACCCCGGCGTTCCCGCGCGCGCCTGCGACGACTTCCGCAGTGCTGCAGCGATTGCCGCCTGGCTGAACAGCCATGCGGACTGACGAATCGACGAAGATAAAATGCCGCTTCAGCACCCCTCCAAGGGCGAAGGATTCGAATGACAAGACAAGCGAGCTCGGCGCCACCGGCCACGGAAGGCCCTGAACGCGATAACACCGGCCCGCGTTCCCTGACGCGCCTGCTGGGATTGTTCGACGTGTTGTCGCTGACGCAGAACGGGATGTCGCTTGCCGAGTTGAGCGCAACGCTGGCATCGCCGAAAAGCAGCCTGCTCAATCTGCTGCGGCCCCTCGTGGCCGAAGGCTATTTGATCCACGCCGACGGCAGCTATCGCATCGGCCCCTCGATCATCCGCCTCTCGGCGAGCGTGATGTCCGCCTGGAACTTCCCGAAGATGATCCGGCCCTTCATGGAAGAACTCGTCGAGCGCACCGGCGAGACCGTGCTGCTCGGCGTGCTCAACAAAGAGGCCGAGGCCGTGGCCTTTGTCGAGCTCGTCAACAGCCCTCATCCGGTTCGCCTTCAAGTACCCGTCGGTACGGTTCGCCCGCTCTATGCGAGCCCGACCGGCTGGCTGCTGCTCGCCTATGCCGACAAGGGGTTCAGGGACCCGTACATGGCCTCGGTGCAGTTCAAGCTCAAGATGCCGGCCGGCATCGCGAGGGCCTCGATCACGCGCGAGATGGCAAAGATCCGGACCGAAGGCGTGTGCAGTTCCATCGATACGCCCATCGCCGGGGTCGGATCCGTGATTGCGCCCGTATTCGACGGCAATGGCGAGTGCATCGCATCGCTCACCGTCGCCGGCCCGGCAGATCGATTCCGCAAAGACATGGATTTGCTCAGGGCAACGGTCAAGGAAGTGGCTGCGCGGGCTTCGGGCATCGTCGGGGCTGCCCAGCCGGGTCCCAAGTAAAGGCCTTGCGCCATCCAGGCCGTCTTCATTCCTTCAGGACGATCCGGCCCTCCTCGATGAGGCGCCCCATCTTCTCGTACTCGGCGGCCAGGAATGCGGCATAGGCCTTCGACGTGCCCCCGACGCGCTCCACCGCCATCGCGAGCATCTTCTCGCGGACCCGGTCGTCGGCCAGCACCTCGTTGGTCGCCCGGTTCAGCATCTCGATGACCGGCGCGGGCGTCCCTGCGGGCACGTTGAGCCCCACGAAGGTGTACGCCTCGTAGTGCGGGTAGCCTTGCTCGGCCACGGTCGGCACATCCGCCAGCGAGGGTGAGCGGCGCTTGCCGGTCACGGCGATCGGCTTGATCTTCCCGGCTCGGATCAGCGGCTCGGCCACCGCGATCGAGCCGAAGGCCAGGTCGACGTGACCTGCCATGAGGTCGTTGAACGCCGGGTTCTCGCCCTTGTAGGGCACGTGGTTCAGGCGGATGCCCGCCAGCTTTTGGAGGTACTCGCCCGCCAGGTGCTGCGGCCCGCCCAGCCCGGTGGTTCCGTAGCTGATGGCGCCCGGCTTGCTCCGCGCCAGCTGCGCCAGCTCGGGCACCGTACCGGCCGCGAGCGTGGTGCGCGCCACCAGCACGTTGGGCACGTTGTGGATATGGATCACGGGCAGCAGGTCCTTGCGCGGATCGAAGGCCTGCTTCGTCAGGTGCGGCAGGATCACCTGCGGGCCGGTGGTGCAGAAGCAGACGGTGTAGCCGTCGGGCGCCGACTTCGAGACATGCTCGGTCCCGATCGAGCCGGCGGCTCCGGCCTTGTTCTCGACGATCACGACCTGGCCCAGCACCCTGCCGAGCTCCTGTCCCACCAGCCGGCCGAGCACGTCCGTCGCTCCGCCCGCGGGAAAGGGCACCACCAGGTGGATCGGCCTGGCCCGGGGATAGTCCTGTGCCCGCGACGCAGCGCAGAACCCGAGCATCGCGGCGAGCATGAACACGCAGCTCAAGGCGCGAAACAGCGTTGCGAAGAACATGGCCATCACCTGATGTTCACGATTCTGGTGCCGGTACCGCGGGCGGTCACCGAGGTCTTCACGCCTCCACCGGCGCGAAGTCGCTCTTCGTCGCGCCGCATTCCGGGCAGCACCAGTCCTCCGGCACATCGGCCCAGGCGGTGCCGGGCGCGATGCCGTGCTCCGGGTCGCCCAGAGCCTCGTCGTAGAAGTGCGCGCAGAAGAAGCACTGCCATATTTTCGTGTTCACTGCGCGCGCACCTCCCACACCAGCGGCAGCTCGAACAGCGTGGCGTTGACGCCGGCACGCACGCCGCATTCCTTGCCGGGCTCGATCTGGAAGTCGGGAATGCGCTTGAGCCATTCCTCCAGGAAGATCTTGATCTCGGTGCGCGCCAGCAGCGAGCCCGGGCAACGGTGCGCGCCGTTGCCGAAGGTCGAATGGATCGGCGTGCGGCGCTGGAAGTTCACCGCCATCGGATCGTCGAACTGGCGATCGTCCACGCCGTGCAGCGTCGTCGGCATGACGATCATCTCGCCGGCCTTCATCTCGACGCCCTTGTAGTTCATGTCCTCGCGCACCATGCGGCCCTGGTTGACAACCGGGAAGCGGCGCAGCAATTCCTCCACCGCCGCCGGGATGCGATCCGGATGCTCGATCAGCTCATGGCGGTGCGCCGGGCTGGTGGCCAGGAAGCGCGCCGCGAACCCCATCGCCGAGGCGACGGTGTCCAGGCCGCCGATCAGCACCAGCGCCACCATCGGGATCACCTCCTCGTCGGTGATCGGCCGTCCGTCCACCTGCGCCTGGGTCAGCTGGCTGATCGCGTCCGGCCCGGGGTTCGCGCGCCGCTCCTTCACCTTCTGCGCGGCGTAGCCGAAGATGTTCATGTAGCTCTGCTCGCGCTCGGCTTCGCTGCTGGGGCGCACCTGCTGGTCGGCCCAGGCCAGCAGCTTCTCGCGGTCTTCGACCGGCAGGTCGACCATGCGCATGAAGATGCCGATCGGCAGGTGCTGCGCGAACTCGGTGACGAACTCGCAGCGGCCGCGCGGCCGGAAGCCCTCGATCAGCTCGATCGCCTGCTCGCGCGCCCGCCCCGCGAGGGCCGACACCGCCTTGGGCGACAGCAGCGGCGACAGCAGCGACCGGTACTTCGTGTGCTCCGGCGGATCGAGAAAGATCGGCGGCATCCGGTGCGTGTTGCGTTCGGCGGGCACCACCAGCTTCTGCGAGGTGAAGCGCTCCGCGTCCTTGAAGATCTCGTAGATGTCCTCCCCGCGCGTCGCCACCCAGTGCCCGCCGTTCTTCGGTGTCCAGAAGATGTCGGGGATGCCCGGATCGTGAAGGCGCTTCAGAGCGGCGTGATAGTCGCCGCCCGTGACCTCGACGTTGTAGAGGTCGAAGGTGTGAACCCGTTCGGTGGGCACGTGCGGCGGAATGCGGTCGGCAACGGAATGACTCATTTCGGGGACCTCTTGAGCGAAGTTTTTTGGGCCGTGCGGGCCGGTGGGCGGGCTGCGCGCGCGGGGCCGGCGACCGCCAGCAGCCCGCGCAGGTAGAGCAGGAACATGTCACCGGCGTAGGCGGGATTGCCGCGCTGCGCGCCGTGGCCGCTCTGCAGCGCCAGTGATGTGCCAAAGGACAGGGCGGCCGCGGCGAGCGCCTCGGGCGCGGCCGGCGGCTCCTTGCCCGCCTTCTCGAACAGGGCCGCGAAGACGCGCGCGACGTGTCGGTGATGGGCGGTGATGAAGGCCTGGTAGTGGGCTGCGAATTTCGGATTGCGCTCGGCATGCAGCGTGAGCTCGACCCAGAGCAGGCCGCCGCTGCCGTCGCGGCGGGAGCGCTGGAAGCGCGCCAGGAACCCCTGCAGCACGGCCTCCGCATCCGCTGCCTCGGCGACCACCCTGCTCCACTCGCTCGCCTGGCGTTCGAGCCACTCGCCCATCAGCTCGAGCAGCATGTCTTCCTTGGTGCTGTAGTTCGCATAGAAGGCGCCGCGGCTCAGGCCCGCGGCCTGGCTGATGCCGTCCACCGAGGCCGCCCGGACGCCCTGCCCGGCGAACGCCTGGGTGGCGGAACTGCGCAGGCGGGTCTTGGTGATCTCGCGCTTTTCTTCTCGGGTCATCGCTTCCATGACTGTCTCCTTCACATACAGTTGTGTATTCTAATTATTGATCAATGTTCTGATATTGGTACACACCCTAGCGCCGACTGTTTCACTCGAAACGCTTCTTGACGAGCCTCTGGGGTTTGTTCAGAATTGCGCACTGTGTTCATATATTAGACCAAAACGTGTCCTCCACGAGCTACGAACTGAGCGATGAGCAGAAGGCCATCCAGGACCTGATCCGGCGCGTCGCGCGCGACAAGGTGGCGCCGCGCGCCGACGAGATCGACCGCACGGCCGAGTACCCGCACGACATGTTCGAGTTGCTCAAGGGGCTGGGCCTGTTCGCGCTGCCCTTCCCCGCCGAATACGGCGGCACCGGCAGCACGCTGTCGGCCTGCGTGGCGGTCGAGGAGTTCGGGCGCGTCTGCTACAACACCGGCTACCTGCTGGTCGTGCAGTGGACGCCGTTCGGCGCCATCCTGGCCGGCGGCACCGAGGCGCAGAAGCAGCGCCTGCTGCCCGGCCTGGCGAGCGGCGAGCTGCGCGGCGCGCTGTCGCTGACCGAGCCGCAGAGCGGTTCCGACGTCTCCGGCATCAAGACCACCGCGCGCCGCACGGCCGGCGGCTACGTGCTCAACGGCGCGAAGATCTGGTGCACCAACGCCGACATCGCCGACTTCATCCTTGTCGCCGCGAAGACGCAGGACGAAGCCGGCCAGCCGCTCGGCATCAACCTGTTCGTCGTCGATCGCGGCACGCCCGGCCTGACAGTCGGCCGCAAGGAAGACAAGATGGGTGCTCGCGGCGTGCCCTCGTGCCCTCTCTTCTTCGACGAGGCGACGCTCACGCTGGAGAGCCGCCTCGGCCCCGAGGGCGGCGAAGGCTTCAAGGTGGCCATGGAGGCGCTCAACACCAGCCGCCCGATCGTCGCGGCGCGTGCGGTCGGCATCGCGCAGGGCGCGATCGACCACGCCGTCGAATACATCCGGGAGCGGCGCGCCTTCGGCCAGGCGATCAGCGACTTCCAGGGCGTGCGCTGGATGCTCGCCGACATGGCGATGCAGACCGAAGCGGCGCGCCAGCTCGTCTATCGCACGGCGGCCATGGTCGACGCCGGCGTCACCGGGCGGGCGCTGGCGCCGATGGCGGCAATGGCCAAGTGCGTCGCCTCCGACGTCGCGATGAAAGTCGCCACCGATGCGGTGCAGCTCTTCGGCGCCGCCGGCGTGTCGGCCGAGTACCCGATCAACCGCTACTTCCGCGATGCGAAGGTGGTGCAGATCATCGAGGGCACGAACCAGATCCAGCGCAACATCATCGCCAACAGCCTGCTCGGGAAGGCCGGCCGATGACGGGACCGCTGGCCGGCCTGAAGGTCGTCGAGCTGGCCGGCATCGGCCCGGGGCCGATGTGCGCGATGCTGCTCGCCGACCTCGGCGCCACCGTGATCCGCGTGGACCGCAAGCAGCCCGTGAAGCTCGGCATCGAGCGGCCGCTGAAGTTCAACACGCTGCTGCGCAACCGCGGCGTGGTCGCGCTCGACCTGAAGCAACCCGCCGCGGTAGAGGCGGTGCTCGGGCTGGTCGAGCAGGCCGATGCGCTGATCGAAGGCTTCCGCCCCGGCGTCACCGAACGCCTCGGCCTGGGGCCCGATGTTTGCCTCGCGCGCAATCCGCGCCTGGTCTACGGGCGCCTCACCGGCTGGGGCCAGAGCGGCCCGCTGGCGCCGGTGGCGGGGCATGACATCAACTACCTCGCCATCACCGGCATCCTGGAGGCGATCGGCCGCGAAGGCCAGCCGCCGTCGATCCCGCTGAACCTGCTCGGCGACTATGCCGGCGGATCGCTGTACATGGCCGTCGGCCTGCTCGCTGCGATCCTGGAGGCGCGCCGCACGGGCCAGGGCCAGGTGGTCGACGCGGCGATCGTCGACGGCGCTGTCCACCTGGCGACGACCTTCCACGGCATGGTCGCCGGCGGCATCTGGCACGAAGGCCGCGGCGGCAACCTGACGGACAGCGGCTCGCATTTCTACGACTGCTACGAGTGCGCCGACGGCCGCTGGATCGCGGTCGGGCCGATCGAGGAGAAATTCTTCGCCGAGCTGCTCGCCCGGCTGGAGATCGACGCCGGGGCGCTCGGCCCGCAGATGTCGCGCGAGCACTGGAAGCCGGCCAAGGCGCTGCTGGCCGCTACGTTCAGGACGCGCACGCGCGACGACTGGGCGGCGCGCCTGGAGCAGACCGACGCCTGCGTGTCGCCGGTGCTGAGCTTCGACGAGGCGACGCGGCACCCGCACCTGAAGGCGCGCGGCAGCCTGGTCGAGATCGACGGCATCGTGCAATCCGCGCCGGCGCCGCGCTTCTCGCGCAGCACGCCCGCCACCCCGACGCCGCCGCAGCCGGTCACGCCGGCGAACACCGACCGGGCCTTGTCGGCCTGGTTGTCCCCGGACCAGATCGCCGCACTGCGGCGCGACGGCGTCATCGACTAGACACACCATGGACCTGCGCTACACCGACGAAGAACTCGCCTTCCGCGACGAGGTGCGCGCCTTCTTCGCAACCGCGCTGCCGCCCGAGCTGCGCCGCAAGTGCGAGCTCGGCCAGCGCATCGGCAAGGACGAGATGAAGCATTGGGTGCGCATCCTGCACGAGCGCGGCTGGGCGACGCCCTCGTGGGCGCCCGAATGGGGCGGCACCGGCTGGGACCCGGTCAGGCAGTACATCTTCAAGGAAGAGCTCGCCATGGCCCCGGCGCCGGAGCCGATCTCGTTCAACATGAACATGATCGGCCCGACGCTGATCGCCTTCGGCAGCGAGGCGCAGAAGCGCCACTTCCTGCCCCGCATCGCGCGCATGGAGGATTGGTTCTGCCAGGGCTTCTCGGAGCCGGGTGCCGGTTCGGACCTGGCGGCGCTGCGCACCAGCGCCGTCCTCGACGGGGACCACTACGTCGTCAACGGCCAGAAGCTGTGGACCTCGACCGCGCACCATGCCGACTGGTGCTTCCTGCTGGTGCGCACCGATCCGGCAGCGAAGAAGCAGCAGGGCATCAGCTACCTGCTGATGGACATGCGCTCGCCTGGCGTCTCGGTGCGGCCGATCGTGACCATCGACGGACACCACGAGACCAACGAGATGTTCCTCGACAACGTGCGCATCCCCGTGGCGAACCGCGTGGGCGACGAGAACAAGGGCTGGGACTATGCGAAGTACCTGCTCGGCCACGAGCGCAGCGGCATCGCGCGCGTGGGCGTCTCCAAGTTCCGCGTGCGCCGCGCCAGACAGCTCGCCGCGAAGGTGATGCAAGGCGGCCGGCCGCTGATCGAGGACGCGCGCTTCCAGGAGCGCGTCGCCGAGATCGAGGTCGAGCTGAAGGCGCTCGAGATCACGCAGATGCGGCTGATCTCCGAAACCGCCAGGCGCCCCAGCGACAAGCCCGACCCCAAGTCCTCGATCCTGAAGATGAAGGGCTCGCAGCTGCAGCAGGCGGCGGCCGAGCTGCTGCTGGAGGTCGCCGGGCTGCACGCACTGGAGTTCGACCCCGGCTTCGTCGGCGGGCGGCCCGACGCCGACGACGATGCCGACGACTGGGCGCTGACGATCGCCCCCAACCACTACTGGGCGCGGCACGTGTCGATCGTCGGTGGCTCGAACGAGATCCAGCGCAACATCCTCGCCAAGACCGTGCTCGGACTCTGACCCACCCACCATGGACTTCGACCTGACCGACGAGCAGCGCATGCTGCAGGACAGCCTGCAGCGGCTACTGGCCGAACGCTGCGGCTTCGAACAACGGCTGGCCAGCCGCGACGAGCCCGGCGGCTACAGCCGGGCGCTGTGGTTGCGCCATGCCGAGATGGGACTGCTCGGCCTGCCTTTCGCCGAGGGCGACGGCGGCCTCGGCGGTGGCCCCGTCGAGACCCTGATCGTGATGCAGGCCCTCGGCCGTGCGCTCGCGCTCGAACCCTACCTGCCGACGGTGGTGCTGTGCGGCGCTCTGCTGCGCGAGGCCGGCTCGCCGGCGCAGCGCGATGCGCAGGTGGGCGCGATCGTCGCGGGCGAGCGCACGCTGGCCTTTGCCTATGCCGAATCGCAATCGCGCGACGACCTGGCCGACGTGACGACGCGTGCCGAGCGCGACGGCGAGGGCTGGCGGCTCTCCGGCACCAAGCGCTTCGTGCTGGCCGGCGACAGCGCCGACCTGCTGATCGTCTCGGCCCGCACGCACTTTGATGCGCGCGACCGCGATGGCGTGTCGCTGTTTCTCGTCGACCCGGGCGCGGCCGGCGTCACGCGCCGCGGCTATCGCACGCAGGACCACCAGCGCGCCGCCGACATCCGCTTCGATGCGGCGCATCTGGATGCCGACGCCTTGCTCGGCCCGGAAGGCGCCGCGCTGCCGCTGATCGAACGCGCCGTCGACATCGCCACGGCGGCGCTGTGCGCCGAAGCGGTCGGCGCGATGGAACGGTTGCACGAGATCACCGTCGAGTACCTGACGATGCGCAAGCAGTTCGGCGTCGCGATCGGCAGCTTCCAGGCACTGCAGCATCGTGCGGTGGACATGCTGGTCGCCGTCGAGCAGGCCCGCAGCATGGCCTTCTACGCCGCGATGATGTGCAGCGAACCCGACGCCGCCGTGCGCGGCCGCGCGATCTCCGCCGCCAAGGTGCAGATCAACAAGAGCGCGCGCTTCGTCGGCCAGGAGGCGATCCAGCTGCACGGCGGCATCGGCATGACCGAGGAATGCCAGGCCGGGCACTACTTCCGGCGGCTGTCGGTGATCGAGATGCTGTTCGGCGACACCGGGCACCACCTGCGGCGGGTGGCGGCGGGGGGCGCATTGATCTAGGCCGCCCGCGCCTCGATGCCCGCCACCACGCCCGAGGCCTTTGCCGCGACTTCCTTGACCACGGTCTTCAGCTGATCGAGCTCGTTGCGGAAGCGATCCGACGGCCCCGCGATGTTCAGGGACGCGACGCAGTTGCCGTCGCCGTCGAACACCGGCGCCGCCACGGCCGCCAGGCCGACCATGTAGTTGTCCACCGAGGTCGACACGCCCTCGGCCCGGATCCTGTCGAGCTCGCGCGAGAGCGACGCACGGGTCACCGGGATCGCCGTCCTGACCTTGAACTGCACCGACGACAGGTAGGCATCGCGCCAGCGCTTCTCGGTGTAGGCGAGCAGCAGCCGCCCGGCGGAGCTGGCATAGAGCGGCCGCGTGGTGCCCACCGGGATCTGGTAGCGCACCGGGTGCGGGCTGTCGATGATCTCGACGTAGGTCAGCACCTCGGCGTCGCGGTTGAGCACCCCCAGCAGCACGGTTTCGCCGGTGCGCTGGCAGAGCTCCTCCATGAAGGGCCGGATCATCCTGGGGAAGTTCCAGGCCGACATCACGCTCGCGGCGAGCCGGAAGATCGAAGGCCCGAGCCGGTACTGGCCGGCGCTGTGGATCAGGTAGCCCTCCGCGACCAGCGGGCGCAGCAGGTTCAACAGGCTGCTTTTCGGGGACTCGAGCGTGACGTTGAGCTCGGCCAGCGACATGCCGTCCGGCGCCATCGACAGCACGTCGAACAGGCCGAGCAGGCGCGTGAGCGAGCGTGGCCCGGTGACGTCGCGCTCTGCGGGCAGGCCGTTGTTGTTGTCTTCGACGATTTTCTTGGTGACCATTGCATCCCCATGCGGGCCGGAAGGGCCGCTCAGTTCGGTCGGGCCCGTCAGGCTCACAATGCTAACCGAGCCCGGCAGCATTGCATGCTCCCGGGCTTCCCTCACACCGGATCCCAGGGCGTCAGCTTCATCGAGGGCACGTTGTCGAAGAAGCTGGCCTCGAAGGCAGGCATCGCCTCGTCCGCGATCCTCTCGGGCGTCCAGCCATCGCCGCGGTGCATCGAGCGCATCATGCGGATCTGGCTGAAGAAATAGATCTCGTTGGCGCGCACGCCGAAGATCTGCCCCGACACTTTGTCGGCGCGGTCGCTGGCGAGGTACACCGCCAGCGGCGCGATCTTGGCGCTTTCCATCTTCTTCAGCTTCTCGACGCGCGCCTTCTCCTCCGGCGTGTCGGCCGGGATGCCGGCCGTCATCGCCGTCCACGCCCACGGTGCGATGCAGTTGGAGCGGACCTTGAAGCGCGCCATGTCGAGCGCGATCGACTTCGACAGCCCCACGATGCCCATCTTCGCGGCCGAGTAGTTGCCCTGGCCCAGGTTGCCGATGAGTCCCGAGGTCGAGGTCATGTGTACGTAGCTGCCGCTCTCCTGGCTCTTGAAATGCGGCGCCGCGGCGCGCGTCATGTAGAAGGAGCCGTTCAGGTGCACGTCGACGACGGCCTGCCACTCCTCCTTGCTCATGTTGAAGATGAAGCGGTCGCGCACGATGCCGGCGTTGTTGACGATGCAGTCGATGCGCCCGAAGCTGTCGAGCGCGGCCTGCACGATCTTGTGGGCCGAATCCCATTCGGCCACGCTCTCCACCGCGGCCACCGCCTGCCCGCCCGCTTCCCTGATCTCGGCGACCACCGATTCGGCCAGCGCCCGGCCGCTTTCCTTGTCGCGCGCGAGATCGTTGACCACCACCTTCGCGCCATTCGCGGCGAACGCCTTTGCGAAGTCGCGCCCGATGCCGGCACCGGCGCCGGTCACGACCACGACCTTGTCTTGAACCATCCCCATCCGTTTGCTCCTTGAGTTTTGGTGTTCAGTCACCGCTGAAATCGGGCGCGCGCTTGCCGCGGAACGCCGCGACGGCCTCGGCATGGTCGCGCGTCTGGTTCGACAGCAGCTCGTAGGCCATGCCGGCGTCCATCACCGAGGCGGCGATCTGCTTGAGCCCGACGTTGATCGTGGCCTTGGTCCACTGGATCGCGCGGCGCGCGCCGCCGGCCATGCGCTGGGCCCAGGCGTCGACGGCGGCATCCAGCTCCTCGGCCGGCAAGGCGAAGTTGACCAGCCCGATCGCGGCCGCCTCCTCGCCGGTGATCGCGTCGCCGGTCAACAGGTACTGCTTGGCCCGCGCATAGCCGATGAGCTGCGGCCAGATGACCGCGCCGCCGTCGCCGGCGACGAAGCCGACCTTCACATGCGGATCGGCGATCTTCGCGTGGTTCGCGGCGAAGATGACGTCGCAGAACAGGGCCAGCGTCGCGCCCAGGCCCATCGCGGCGCCGTTCACCTTGGCAATCACCGGCTGCGGCACATCGAGCAGGCCCATCACCAGGCGCTTGGCCATCGTCGCATCCGGCACCATCAGCGACGGGCGATCGACCAGGCGCTGCATCTGCTCGACGTCGCCGCCGGCGCTGAAGGCCTTGCCGGCGCCGGTCAGCACGACGACATGCGTCGCGTCGTCGCGCGGCAGTTCGCCGAGCAGGCGCTCCAGCTCGTCATGCATCGCCGTGTCGAAGGCGTTGAGCGCCTCCGGGCGGTTGAAGCTCACGTGAAGCACGCGCCCGTCGCGGCGCAGTGCCAGGCTGCGGTAGTGGTCGAGGTTCATGCTGCCGTCTCCCGTTGCGCCTCGACGAAGCGGCCGAGGTGCCATTCCCCGTCGCCGTACAGCGTCGCGAGCGCCAACAGCCGCTTGTAGTAGTGGCCGATCGGGTACTCGTCGGTGAGCCCGATCCCGCCGTGCAGCTGGATGCCCTGCCCGCCGACAAAGCGGGCCGACGATGCCAGCAGCACCTTCGCGGCCGAGACCGCCTGCCGGCGCAGCGCCGGCGCGCCGCCCAGGCTGGCGATGCCGCGGTACAGGATCGATCGCGTCTCCTGCACCTCCACGAACATCTCCGAGATGCGGTGCTGCAGCGCCTGGAAGCGGCCGATCGGCTGGCCGAACTGCTGGCGCGTCTTCAGGTACTCGCTGCTCGTCTCCAGCACCGCTTCCATGCAGCCCAGCGCCTCGGCCACCTGCGCGAGCGCGGCACGGTCGAGCGCCTCCTCGAGCTTCGCGAGGCCGCTGCCGGGCGCCGTGAGCCGCGCGCCGGCGGCAACGTACACCGAGCGCAGCTCGAGATCGGCAGCCAGCGTGCCGTCGATCAGCGGATAGCCGTGCAGCGTGGCCGTGCCCTTGTCGACCAGGAACAGCGCGAGCCCCTCGCCGGCGACCTGCGCCGACACGATGAATAGATCCGCTCCCTGCGCGCCGGGAATCATCAGCTTGGTCCCCTCGACCACGAAGCCGTCGCCCTCGGCGCGCGCGATGGTCGACGCCGCGTCCAGCTCGTAGCGGCCGGCCGGCTCGCTGTGCGCGAGCGCGATCTGCAATGCACCGCCAGCCAGGGCTTCGAGCAGCTCGCCGCGCCGTTGCGACGCGAACACCGGTGCGTCGGCGGTCTCGACCAGCCGGGCCGCGAGCACCGCGCAGCCGATGTAGGGCTCGAGCGCCAGCGCACGGCCCAGTTCTTCGGCCACCAGCGCCGTCTCGACGAAACTGCAGCCCAGGCCGCCGAAGTCCTCCGGGATGCCGAGGCCGAGCCAGCCCATCTCGGCGTACTGCGCCCAGTGCGGCGTCGATGCGCTGCCGGCCGCCTGCAGGCGGCGCCGCGCCTCGAAACCGTACTGCTCGCGCACGTAGCGGTTCGCGGCATCGCGCAGCATCTGCTGCTCTTCGCTCAGGTTGAAGTCCATGTCTGCGTTCCTGCCTGCTGCCTACAGCCCGAAGGCCAGCTTGGCGATGATGTTCTTCTGGATCTCCTGCGAGCCGCCGTAGATCGTCGACGCGCGCGTGATCAGCGCCTGCGCGGTGCGGCCCGGCACCTGCGGCGGCCAGCGCAGCGCCTCGCCGCCTTCGATCGCCTCGCCCTCGTCATGGCCCCACTGGCGCAGCGCATGCAGGCCCAGCGCTTCCACCTGCAGCTCGGTGACGCGCTGCTGCAGCGCCGAGCCGCGCAGCTTGAGCGCCGACACCACCGCATCGAGGTCGTGGCGGTTCTTCTCCTGCGACAGCACGCGCAGCACCGAGTATTCGAGCGCGAGCAGGTCGACCTCGACGCGCGCGAGCTTGCGGGCGAACTCGGGGCGCTCGATCAGGCGCTGGCCGTGTACGCGCTGCACCGTGGCGATCTCGCGCGCCTTCTCGAGCTCGCGCTTGTTGAAGTAGAGGAAGGCGCTGGCGGTGCGCTCCTTGCCGAGCAGGTACTTGGCATAGGTCCAGCCCATGCCGGGCTCGCCGACGAGGTTCTCGCAGGGCACCCGCACGTTGTCGAGGAACACCTCGTTGAGCCCGAGGCCGCCTTCGATCGACACGATCGGCCGCACCGTCAGGCCCGGCGTGTCCATCCTGATCAGCAGGAAGGAGATGCCGCGCTGCGGCTTCACGTCGGCATCGGTGCGCACCAGGAAGAAGCCCCACTCGGCCATCGAGGCATCGCTGGTCCAGATCTTCTGGCCGTTGACGATGTACTCGTCGCCGATGCGCTCGGCCCGCGTCTTCAGGCTCGCGAGGTCCGAGCCGGCGTTGGGCTCGGAAAAGCCCTGCGTCCAGAACTCGTCGCCGGCCAGCATCGGCGGCAGGAAGCGCCGCTTCTGCGCGTCGGACGCGAAGGCGAGCATCACCGGCGCGACCATGTGCAGCCCCTGCCAGCTGTAGTCCAGCCCGTCGGCGTCGTACAGCTCCTGCATGAACAGGTGCTTGCGCAGCGGGCTCCAGCCGGTGCCGCCCCATTCGAGCGGCCAGTGCGGCGCGCCCCAGCCGCGGCCGTGCATCAGCTTCTGGAACGCCCGCACGTCCTCGCGCGACGGCGGGTGGGCGCCGATGTAGAAACGGCGCGCCATCGGCGGCGGAAGGTGGTCGCGGAAGAAGGCGCGAACCTCCAGCCTGAAGGCCTCGTCCTCGGGGGAAAACTCGAAGCGCATGGACAGTGTGGCTCTCGGTTGATCAATTATATGAACGACGTTCGTTTAGTTTAACGCCGCCGAACGGACTGTCAATGCTTCGCCGGCTGCGCAGAGCACACGCGCGGGCTGCGGGTCGGCGAACAGCTCGGCCACCGCAGCGGCGCGACGGCGCAGCACCACGACCGGGCTGAGCGTGCCCTTGGCGGTCATCTCGCCGCTGTCCAGCGTGGCCGGCTCGGTCTCGACGGCGATGCGCAGCACGCGGTTCGAGCTGCCGGTGGCGCCGGCGGCCAGCGCATCCAGCCGCTGCTGGAAGGCCGCCCGCACGCGCGGGCTCGCGACGACCTCGCTTGCGGGCGCATCGGCCGCAAGCGCCGGGTCGAACCCACGGCAGGCCGCAAGATCGGGGAACACCAGTGCGCCGACATGCTCCTCGCCGCTGCCGGCGATCACGAGGTCCAGCACGAGCGGCGCGAACGCCGCCAGCGCCGTGCTGCGCAGCGGCCCCGCATGGACCCAGGTGCCGCTGGAGAGCTTGAAGTTCTCGGCAATCCGGCCATCGAATCGCAGCCCCTGCTCCGGATGCGCGGGGTCGACGAAGCTCGCCGCGTCGCCGAGGCAGAAATAGCCTTCGTCGTCGAAGGCGGCAGCGCTGCGCTCGGGATCGTTCCAGTAGCCGGGCGTCACGCAGTCGCCCCGCACGCGCAGCTCGAGCTTGTCGTTCACCGGCGCGAGCTTCAGCTCGACGCCGGCCACCGGCAGGCCGACGATCGCCTCGCGGCGCGGGTCCCGGCTCGTCGTCAGCGGCACCGGGCCGCATTCGGTGGAACCGATGCCCGAGACGATCAGCACCCGCTCGCCGCAGTGCTTCACCGCCACCTCGTCGAGGCCGGCCCAGGTGTGCGCGGGCAGCACGGCGCCGCCGTAGTACAGCAGCTGCAGCCGGGCGTAGAAGCGCTCGCGCAGCAGTGCGTCGTCGCGCAGGTGCGGCAGCAGCGCGGCCAGGCCCCCCGGCGTGTTGTAGTAGATCGTCGGCGACACCTCGCGCAGCGCGTCGACGCTGGGCTGCACCGCCTCGGCCATCGGCTTGCCGGGGTCCAGGTAGTAGGAGCCGCCGCAGTACAGCGCGATGCCGAGGTTGTTGGTGCCGCCGAAGGTGTGGTGCCACGGCAGCCAGTCGACCAGCACCGGCGGCTCGTCGAGCAGGAAGGGCATCGCCTGCACGACCTGCTGGCGGTTGCTGCAGAGCATGCGATGCGTCAGCATCACGCCCTTGGGCTCGCCGGTGGTGCCGGAGGTGAACATCACCTTGGCCACCTGCTCGGGCCGGATCGCGTCGTAGACCGCGTCGACCGCATGACCCGGCGCGGCGTCGAGGAGCGTCGAGAACGGCGTGGCACCGCCTTCGGCCTCGCTGGCGACGAACTCCGCCTCGGGGAAGGCCGTGCGCGCGGCACGCCCGTAGGTCGCGGCGCTGGACGCATAGACCAGCCCCGGACGCACACGCGCGTTCAGGAACTTCAGCTTCGCGTGGTCCTGCGACAGCAGCGCATACGCCGGCGTCACCGGCACATACGGAACGCCGACGTGCGTGCAGGCCAGCGCCAGCAACTGGTTGTCGAAGTCGTTCTCCGACAGGATCATCACCGGCCGCCCGGCGCCGAGGCCCCGGTTCAGCAGCGACTGGCCGATCGCCCTCACCTTGTGCAACGTGTCGGCGAAGGTCAGGGTCTCCCACGCGCCCGTCTTTGGGCCGCCCGGCGGGCGGCGGGCGAGGAACACCTGCGCCGGCCGTTCGAGTGCCCACTGCACCAGCCGGTCGGTGTAGCGCCGCGGATAGCGCTGCAGCGGCTCGGCGAGACGCATGCGAACACTGCCGTCCGCATCGTGCGCGACCTCGCAGGCGGCCGGACCGAGCCGCACCGGCCGGATCGGCGCATCGAACGAGGGATCGCGGTGGGACATGGAAAACGTCTCCTGAAACATGACCGTCGATGCGGCGGCACTTCATTTAATTGAACATCGTACTAGAATTCGAACGACAGAGACAAGCCCATCGCGCCATGACCGACCTCCTCTACGAACGCTCCGACGACGGCATCGCCACGCTGACGCTGAACCGGCCCGATGCACTGAACGCCTTCGACTTTCCGATGTACGAAGCGCTGATCGCGCAGCTCGAGGCGCTGCGGCACGACGCCGGCACGCGCGTGCTGATCGTCACCGGCGCCGGGCGTGCGTTCTGCGCCGGCCATGACCTGCGCTCGCCCGGGCCTGCGCCGTGGGTCGACCCGGCGCTCGGCAAGCCCTATGTGGCGAAGCACTCGATCACGCGCATCGCGCAGATCCCGCTCCTGATGCGCCAGTTGCCGCAGCCGGTGATCGCGGCGGTGAACGGCGCCGCGGCGGGCATCGGCTTCGCCTTCGCACTGGCGGCCGACCTTTGCCTGGCCGGGCAATCCGCCAAGTTCGTCAACTCGATCCACAACGCCGGCACCGGCCACGAGCTCGGCATGAGCTGGATGCTGCCGCGCGCGGTCGGCACCCAGCGCGCCGCCGAGATCCTGCTGACGGCGCGCCCGGTGTTGGCCGACGAAGCGGCGCGCATCGGCCTCGCACTGCGTGTAGTGCCGGACGAGCGCCTGCTGGCCGAGGCGCGCGCGCTCGCCGAGGCGATCTGCGTCAACGTGCCGCTCGGCGTCTGGCTCACCAAGCAATCGTTGTGGTTGAACCAGGGCGTCGCGAGCCTGGAGGCGGCCTGCGAGATCGAATCGCGCGCGGTGTTCCAGGCTCAGGCCACGGAAGACGCGGCGGAGAAGCGCAAGGCCTATTTCGAGAAGCGCCCGCCGCGCTTCGGCAACCGATGACTCCACCTTTGACGGACATCCCGGCCGGCTTCGAGCAGATGCCGGCCTTCGGCCCTTTCCACGAACTGGTCGGGCCGTTGTACGTGGCACGGCGCGACGCCATCCACATCGTCGGCCTGCGCGTCGAGGACAAGCACCGCAACCGCGGCGCGATGATGCACGGCGGCATGATCTGCATGCTGGCCGACACCGCCATCGTCTGGGCCGCCAAGCATGCGCGCGAGCCGAGACCCAAGATGCTGACGACCAACCTGTCGGTCAACCTGATCGGCAACGCGCCGCCCGGCGCTTGGGTGGAAGCGCAGGTCGACGTGGTGCGCGCCGGGCGGCGCGTCGTGTTCGCCAACTGCTATATCTGGAGCCAGGGGCAGCGCATCGCGCAGGCCACCGCGCAGTGTCAGGTCATCGGGGAAGAAACGGCGTGAGACCGACACGACCCCCGCGGCGAGATCGTGCGGCGCGTGCGCCGGCTAAAGCATCCCGCGATCCTTCGCGGTCTTGACGCTCTCGCCAACCAGCCCGCGCTCGCGCAGCACTGCCACCGTCGCCTCCAGCGCCTCGGCCACGCAGGGGAAGCCGCAGTACGGAATCGCCTGGATCAGCGCCTCCTGCAACTCGGTCACCGTCAGGCCGTTGTTCAGCGCCGCGCGCACATGGTTCTTCAGCTCGTTGGGCTTGCCCATGCCGACCAGGATGCCGATCGTGACGAGGCTGCGCTCCTTGCGCTGCAGGCCCGGGCGCGACCAGACGGCACCGAACGCCGATTCGAGGGCGATCGTCGCGGCATCCGCCGCGAAGCCTCCCGAGTTCGCCGCCGAAAGCATGCCGCCCAGAAAGGCCTCCCCGAGCATCTCGCGCACGAGGTTCACGCCCCGTTGGTAGTTGGGGCTCTGTTCGTCTTCGCTGCTCATCGAATGGGTCTCCGGGTGGTGGGCATCGGCTCGCGGCGACGATTCGGGTAAACCCGCTTGGTGGGACGCCCGGGTCATCGCCTACAGTGAATGTCGTTCTATTCTACGAACATTGTTCCGTTATATGCAATCCCCAGCCGCTCTTGCGACACCCCCCGCCACCGCGCCCCGGGTACGCGAACTGGAGTCCTCCAACCATCTGCTCGGCGACCGGGCCGCACTCGATGCCGCCTGGGAGCGCAACGGCTACTGGTTCTTTCGCGACGTGCTGGACCGCGGCGCGGTCGCGCGCCTGCGCGCCGTCTACATGCAACTGCTCGGCGAGTACGGCGTGGCCGACCCGGCGGACCCCGAGGCGCGCTACAACGGCGCGAGCCTCGAGGGCTTCCCCTTCCGGATGGACCCGCTGTCCAAGCGCAAGGCCTGGCAGCCCTTCGTGCGCGAGCCGGCGATCCACGCCTTCTTCCGCCAGCTGCTGCAGGACGAGCCTTTCTGGATCCCGACCGTCGAGTACCGTGCCACGCCGCCGGCCGCCGACCGAACGCGTTCGCGCCTGGACTTCGTGCACCAGGACGGCTTCTACAACAAGGGCATCCCGTTTCGCATCTGCTGGATCCCGCTCGCCGAGATCGATGACGAGGTCGGTGGCCTGATCCTCGGCGAAGGCCTGCACCGCGGTCCGATCCTGCACGACACGCAGCAGCCGCCGCTCTACCCGATTCCCGAGGGCGCGGTGCCGGCCGACCGTTGGCGCCGCACCACCTACCGGCCCGGCGACGTGCTCCTGATGGACCTCAACACCCCGCACACCGGCCTCGCAAACCATTCCGACCGCTTTCGCCTGTCGATGGACATCCGCGTCATGGGCGCGAACGAGGACCCGCCGATGGTCGGCCGCCTCACCGTTGTCGAAGCGCACGCGGTCGAGCTCGAAGGCGAGGATGGGCGCGGCGGACGTTTCGTCGTCGACGAGGCGAGCTATTGCCGCGGCCTCGATGGCCAGCAGGTCCCGCTGGCCGACATCGCCACGCGCTTCCATGTCGGCGACGAAGTCATCCTTGCAGCACGGGACGGCCGCGCGACCATCGTGCGCCCCATCCATTGAGCGCCATGCCCCGCCCCTCTCGCTACTTGCAGCGCCTGGCCGGCAAGGTCGCAATCGTCACCGGCGCCGGTTCGCAGGGCGAGGGCTTCGGCACCGGCAAGGCCATCGCCTGCGTGTTCGCGCGCGAAGGCGCGCGCGTCGCGCTGGTGGACCTGGATGCCGAACGCGCCGAGCTCACGCGCCGCCTGATCGTCGAGGACGGGGGCGACGCCTTCGTCTGCGCCGCGGACGTCACCGAGCCGGACGGTTGCCGCCGCGTCGTCGCGGCGATGCTCGAACACTACGGCCGCCTCGACGTGCTGGTGAACAACGTCGGCCACGGTGCCGGCGGCGGCCGCCTGGAGGCGCTGCCCGACGGGCTGTGGCAGCGCGTGCTCGACCTCAACCTGAAGAGCGTCGTGCTGATGACGCAGCAGGCGATCACGCACCTGGTCGCCTCGCGCGGCAACGTCGTCAACATCGCGTCCACCGCCGGCCTGCGCGCCCACGGCGGCGCGGCCTACGGCCCGTCGAAGGCAGCCGTCGTGGCGCTGTCGCGCGAGCTCGCGGTGATGTACGGCCGCGACGGCGTGCGCGCCAACACCATCGCGCCGGGCCACCTGTTCACCCCGCTGGTCGCGCAGTTCGTCGACGCGGCCGGCCGCGAGCGCCGCCGCCGCATCGCGCCGCTGGGCATCGAAGGCGACGCATGGGATGTCGCGGCCGCGGCGCTGTTCCTCGCGAGCGACGAGGCACGCTTCATCAGCGGTGTCTGCCTGCCGGTGGACGGCGGCGTCGGCGAAGTGGCGGCGCTCGCCGCCCTGGAAATGATCGCGGCCGAGGACGAAGCGAAGGCCGACCTGACTGGAGACACGCCATGAACAAGTGGCTGAAGAGCAGCGAGACGATTCTTTTCAAGGTCGAAGCGCGGGTGGCGCGCATCACGCTGAACCGGCCCGACAAGCGCAACGCGCTGTCCGACACCATGCTCGGCGAGCTCGAGCAGGCCTTGCTCGAGGCCGACGACCGGCGCGACGTGAGCGTCATCGTGATCGACGGCGCCGGGCGCGACTTCTGCGCCGGCTACGACCTGGCCGGCGCCTACGCCGGCGTCGCACCCGAGGACATGCCTTACGACCCTGCCCTCTACCGCAGCCAGCGCAGCGGCTTCGACGACGATTGCTGGGCGCTGGAGCGCACGCTCGAACAGCGCATGCGCATCTTCGACCTGCACAAGCCGGTGATCGCGAAGATCCACGGCAACTGCCTGGCCGGCGGCACCGACCTCGCCTTCCTGTGCGACCTCGTGCTGGCGGCCGAGGACGCGCGCATCGGCTTTCCGGCGACGCGCGCCAACGGCACGCCCCCGACGCAGTTCTGGCTCGCCCATGCCGGCCCGCAGTGGGCCAAGCGGCTGATGTTCACCGGCGACTGCGTGAGCGGCCTCGACGCAGCGCGCCTCGGCCTGGTGATGGAAGCCGTGCCGGCCGACCGGCTCGAAGACGAGGTCGCGGAACTCGCGCGCCGCATCGCCCTGACCGATGTCGACCTGCTCGCCGCGCACAAGCGGGTGATCAACCTCGGCATGGAACTGATGCATGTGCGCACGCTGCAGCGCCTCACGGCCGAGCTCGACGCACGCGCGCACCTGGCCAGCGGGCCGCGGCGCACGCAGTTCAAGGCCGACATGGCGTCGGCCGGGCTGAAGGAGGCGCTGAAGAACCGCGACGAGCCGTATGGGGACAGCGTCGCGCGCTTGAAAGCCCGCGGCTCATCAGCAGGGGAAGGCTGAGCCTGGAGGACGCGCGATAGCGGAGGATGCAGGCTTGCGCGCCGCGGAAGGCGGTCTGCGGTCCGGGCTCATACTGGGGCGGTCGTCGCTTCGCGCCGACTTCGCTGCGGTGCTCGTCTGGGGGCGGCGCCGCAGAACTCGCTGCGTGCCCCTTCGGTGCACTCCGCTCAAACAGCTGCGGCGAGTCAGATCACGAAGCGCGCCTGTCCTTCGGCAGGCGCGCCCGCCCCCAGACTGCGCTCCTCGCCGCCCCAGAAATCGCCCGGCCCGCAGACCACCTTCCGCGGAGGAGACGGTGGGGTTGATCTGAATACCGGGCCCCGGTCCCACGCGCCCAGCGCTTGGGTGTTTGGATGTTTGGATGTTTGGGGATACCGGCACAACGTATCCCGCAAAGGTGCTCGCGGGTCCGCTGCGGCGCGCCTCTGTGGCGCCGAGGAGCGGAGGGTCGCCGGCCGCACGCCTGCCGAAGGACAGGCGTGCTTCGTGGACTGACTTGCCGCAGCTGTTTGAGCAGAGTGAACGAAGTGAACGTCGCGAGTTCTGCGGCAGGCCGGCGACGCGAGCACCGCAGGGAAGTCGGCGCGAAGCGACGACCGCCACAGTGGCGCGCGGCAGCGGACCCGTGGGCGCCTTTGCAGGGCGCAAGCACACACCCGTCGGGCGCCCCCAGTGCAAGGAACGCCCTTCTCGACAGTTGGAATCAGTCGACCTCGACCAAGCCGTTGTTCAGTACCACCGTCTTGCGCGCATCGACACTGGCGCGCAGCCGCAGCAGCGCCGCACCCTCGCGCCACAGTTCGTAGCGCACGGTCTCGCCCGGCCAGACCGGCGAGGTGAAGCGCAGCGCCAGGCGCTTCAGCCGTGCCGCATCGTGGCCGAGCACCTGCTCGATCACCGCGCGCGCCGCCATGCCGTAGGTGCACAGGCCGTGCAGGATCGGGCGGTCGAAGCCGGCCCTCGCGGCCACGTCGGGATCGGCATGCAGCGGATTCACGTCGCCGCTCAGGCGGTAGATCAAGGCCGACTCGGGCCGCGTGGCATAGCTCACTTCGACATCGGCCGCGCGCTCGGGCACGGCCGGCAGCGGCTCGGGGCCCGGATCGCTCCTGCCGCCATCGGCGCTGAAGCCGCCGTCGCCGCGCAGGAAGGTCACGTTGCGGCTCTCCGCCACCGTGTCGCCGCTGGCCGCATCGACCAGCGTGCGCAGCACCACCGCGACCGCCCCCTTGCCGGCGCCCTTGTCGGTCAGCGAGACCACGCGGTTGCGCGCGATCACGCAGCCCTTGACCGGCAACGGGCGCAGCACCCGCACGTCCTGCTCGCCATGCACCAGCTTGACGGCATCGGCGCCGGTCTTCGGGTCGCGCCACCAGATGCCGGGCGAGCCCATCACCGCGGCCATGGTCGGGACCGCCTGCAACGCCTCCTCGTAGACGAAGCGCAGCGCGCCGCGATCCATCGGGTCCTGCCCGAAGCCCAGGCCCAGCGCATACAGCATCGTGTCGCGTTCGGTATAGCGATGGACGAGGTCAGGGAAAGTCCAGTTCTTGCAGATCTCGTAGTCGAGCATTTCGATTCCAATGCCTATAGCGTTTCTTCGCTGCCCAGGATCACGAGCGCCTCGTGCGAAAGCTCGCCGCCGTTGCCCTGCGCAATCGCCAGCTTCGCGCCGGGCACCTGCCGCTCGCCGGCGCTGCCCGCGAGCTGGCGCGCCGCCTCGACGATCGTGAACAGGCCATACATGCCCGGATGCACGCAGGACAAGCCGCCGCCATTCGTGTTCACCGCCAGTTCCCCGCCCGGCGCGATGCGCCCGCCTTCGACAAAGCGGCCGCCTTCGCCCTTCTCGCAGAAGCCCAGGTCTTCGAGGAACAGGATCGGGTTGATCGTGAACGCGTCGTACAGCTCGACCACGTCGATGTCCCTGGGGCCCACGCCGGCCTGTGCATAGGCGCGCGGGGCCGCCTCGGCGAGCCCGGTGACGGTCAGGTCCGGCATGCTCGCGATCTCGCGGTGCGTCGTGGACTGCGCGCCGCCGAGCAGATACACCGGCCGCCGGCACAGGTCCTTCGCGCGGTCCGCGCGCGTCAGCACCACGGCGGCCGCGCCGTCCGTGACGAGACAGCAGTCGCGCACGCCGAAGGGGTCGGCGACCAGGCGGGCCTTCAGGTAGTCCTCCATCGTGAGCGGTTCGCGCACGAAGGCCTCGGGGTTCAGCGCCGCCCATTGGCGCGCGGCCACGGCGACGGCGCCGAGCTGTTCCTTCGTCGTGCCGTACTGGTGCATGTGCCGCGCCGCGGCGAGCGCATACGACGAGATCGGGCGCAGCGGCTTGTACGGCGACTCCCACGGCGAGGGCCGCGACGATTGCAGCAGCTTGCCGGTGCTGCTGCGCTGGTTGCTGCCGTAGGCGATCAGCGCCACGTCGCACAGGCCGGCATCGAGCGCCAGCGCGGCCAGCATCGCATGCACCTGGAACGAGGAGCCGCCGGTGCGGTTGTTGTCGAGGAATCGCGGATGAATGCCGAGCGTCTCGGCGAAGGTCAGCCCGGACAGCGAGTCGTCCATGACCACGACGAACAGCCCATCGACATCCGATGGCTTCAGTCCGGCCTGGGCCAGCGCGAGCACGCTCGCCTGGTGCGCCAGCTCCATCGCGCTGAAGCCCGGCGCAGCGCCGCAGCCGAAGGTGGTGGCGCCGACGATCGCGCACCGGCCACGGGGGAAACGTTCCTGCATCCCTCAGTCCCCCGCCGGTTCGAAGACGACCAGCGGATGGTCGTCCTCGGTGATGACCCTGGCGCGCACCGCCATGCCGATCTTCACCGCCTCGGGCGCGATGCCGTCGACACGGCTCATCATGCGCGGCCCCTCGGCAAGATCGATCAGCGCGAGGTTGGCGTTCGGTGCCGGCGGCTTGCCGCGGATCACCGTCGTCGAGTAGACCGTGCCGCGGCCCGAGGCCTCAACCCATTCGAGGTCGCTCGCGCCGGTGCCCGGCTCGGCCATGCGCGGGTAGTACACATGGCCGCCGGTGCTGCGGCTCTTCTGGATCATGAAGCGCCCGGAAGCCAGGTGCTCGAAGAATTCCTTCTCGGGGTTCATCGGAGTCCTCGCTTGACGGTCAGCCATGCATGGTCAGGCCGCCGCTGACGGAGACCACCTGGCCGGTCATGAAGTCCGTGGCCGGCGTCGCGAGGTAAACGATGGTGTGCGCAATCTCGACCGGCTGCGCCAGCCGCTTCAGCGGGATCGCCTTGATCAGCGCGTCGCGCAGCTTGCCCTCGGGGATCGTGCCGTTGAACAGCGGCGTGTCGGTCGGCCCCGGCGCGACGCAGTTGCAGGTGATGCCCGAGCGCGCCGTCTCGCGCGCCAGCGACTTCGTGAAGGCGATCACCGCGCCCTTGGTGCCGGCATAGAAGGTCTCGCCCATGCTGCCGACGCGGCCGGCGTCGCTCGCCACCATCACGATCTTGCCCCGGCGCCGCTCGATCATGTGCGGCAGGAAGCGATGGATCATGCGCACCGGGCCGATGTAGTTGACCTGCGCGAGCAGGTCCCAGACCTCGGGCGTGTTCTCGAGGAAGGGCATCACGCGGTCGAGGCCGGCGACGTTCGCGATGATGTCCGGCGCGCCGCCGATCCGCGCCACGGCAGCGTCGACGAAGGCGTCGATGGTCGCCCTGTCGGCCAGGTCCAGCGCGATGAATTCGCCGCGGCCGCCACCGGCGCGGATCTGCGCGATGGTGGCCTCGCCATCGGCCAGGTTCTTGTCGCCGGCATACACGGTGGCGCCGGCACTGGCGAACTGCAGCGCCGCGGCGCGTCCGATGCCGGAGGCGCAGCCGGTGATGACGACGCTCTTGCCGGCCAGGTCGGTGACGGCACGCCAGGAGGTGTCGGGGGTCTCGGTCATGAATCGGTCTCCAGGGTTCAAGGGGATGGGGCCGCTGCGGGCCTGGCGCTGCGCTGCAGGAAGGCCGCGATGCGTTCGCGCGCCTGCGGCGTTTCGAGCAAGGCGCCGCCGAGCTCGCGTTCGAGCGCGTAGCCGGTGGTGGCCGATGCGCCGGCGGCCGCGATCAATTGCTTGGCGACGCGCAACGCCGGCGGCGGCAGCGCGGCGACACGCCGCGCCAGCTGCGCCGCCTCGTTGCCGATCGTGGCCCTGGGCACCGCCCATTGCACGAGGCCGAGCTCTTTCGCGGCCGTGCCGTCCAGCAACTCGGCCCCGAGGATCAGGCGGCTCGCGATGCCGGCGCCCACCAGCCGCGTCAAGCGCTGCGTACCGCCGAGGCCCGGGATCAGGCCGAGGCCGACTTCGGGCAGCCCGAGCCTGGCTTCATGCGCAGCGATGCGCAGGTCGCAGCACAGGGCCAGCTCGAGCCCGCCGCCGAGCGCGGCCCCGCCAAGCTCCGCCAGCGTGACCTGCGGCAGGCTCGCGAGCCTGGCAAACACCGCCTGCAGCCGCTCGATGTAGAGCGCCAGCCGCGGCCCCGCCCGGCCTTCGCCGGCCCAGCCATCGATCTGCGCCAGGTCGGCGCCGGCCGCAAACACCTTCTGGCTGCTGCGCAGATGCAGCACCGTCCAGTCGTCGCGCGCGCCGAGTTGGTCGAGGAGTGCGCCGAAGGCCTCGCCCCATTCCTCGCTCAGCGCATTCACCGGCGCGCGGCACAGCGTGACGGTCGCGATGCGATCGGCAACATGGGTCTCGAACATCGCGCTCATTTCGAATTCCTGGCGCGCTCGCGCAGCGCCACCTTGTTCACCTTGCCGCTCGCCACCCGGGGCAGCTCGCCGATCGCCTCGACATGCTTCGGGCACTTGTAGCCGGCGATCAGGCGCTTGCAATGGGCGATCACCTCGGCCTCTGGCGCGCTCGCGCCGCTCGCGCAGACCACGTAGGCCTTCACCGCCTCGCCCCACTTCGCATCGGGCACGCCGATCACCGCGCACTCGACGATGCCCGGGTAGGCCTGCACCGCTTCCTCGACCTCGCGGCTGTAGATGTTCTCGCCGCCCGAGATGATCATGTCCTTCTTGCGGTCGACCAGGAACAGGTAGCCGTCCTCGTCCACATGGCCGACATCGCCCGTGCGAAACCAGCCGCCCTGCAGCGCCTCCAGCGTTGCGGCGGTGTTGTTCCAGTAGCCGTCCATGCGCTCGTCGGTGAAGGTCCAGACTTCGCCCGCGGTGCCGGCCGGGCAGTCCTCGCCGTCATCGCCGACGATGCGAATCCGCGTGCCCTGCCCCGGGTGGCCGACCGAGGCGATGCGCTTCAGGTCGCGCGCGTCGCCGAAGGGCTTCAGCTCGTGCCGATACATGCCGCAGCCCGCGGTCTCGGTCGCGCCGTACTGCACCGAGAACACCGGCCCGATGCGCTCGAACGCCCGCCGCAGCAGCGCCACCGGCACCGGCGCCGCGGCGGCCACGACGTTGTGCAGGCTCGACAGGTCCGCATCGCCGATCGCCGGCGAATCGAGGATCGCCTGCAGCATCGCCGAGACGACGAAGGTGAAGCTGATGCGCTCCTCCTGGATCGTGCGGATCACGTTCGCCGCATTGAAGCCGCGGTGCAGCACCAGCGTGCCGGCACACCAGCGGACCTGCAGCGCATAGCCGATCACGCCGACGTGGAAGGCCGGCGTCGTCAGCAGCATGCGCGTGTCGGAGTCGAGCTCGCTCATGCGCGAGCCGGCGTCGGCCGTGCGCACCCAGCGCCACTGGGCGCGCAGCGCGCCCTTGGGCCGGCCGGTGGTGCCGCTGGTATAGACCAGCGGCCCGTAGTCCTGCGCCTGCGAGCGGAATGGCGGCCCTTCGGGGGAGCCGTGCTCGACGATGGCCTCGTAGTCGTTCGCCCAGCCCGGCGCAGACCCACCGATGCACACATAGGCCTCGATGGTCGCGAGCCGCGGCCGCAGCGCGTCGACCATTTCCGCATACTGCGCTTCGAACACCAGCACGCGCGGCGTCGCATCGCCGAGCAGCCATTCGACCTCGGCCGCGGCCAGGCGGAAGTTCACCGTCGCGACGATGTAGCCCGCCCAGTCGCCGGCGGCCAGCAGCTCGACGTACTCGGCGTTGTTCATCGACAGGATCGCGACCCGATCCTGCCGCCGCAGGCCCAGGCGGTGCAGCCCGTCGGCCAGGCGCTTTGCGCGTTCGAGCAGCTGGCGATGGCTCAGCCGCCGGCCTTCGCACACCAGTGCCTCGCGCTCCGGATGGAAGCGGGCGTTGCGTTCCAGCAGCTCGCCGATGGTCTGGAGCATGACGCGCGTCCTAGACCGGCGAGTCGGGGCTGAACTTCGGCGCGCGCTTGCCGAGGAAGGCATCGATGCCCTCCATGCCCTCGGGGCCGGCGAAGCCGATGAACTCGAGCGCCAGCGAGGCATCGAAGATGGGCGCCGCCTGGCGCAGCCAGTGGTTCAGCGTCTGCTTGGTCCAGCGCACCGCGGCCGGCGCGCTCTCGGCCAGACGCGAGGCCACCTCGACCGCCTTGCCCTCCACCTCCTCGTCGGCCAGCGCCATCGAGATCAGGTTCATCCGCTCGGCCTCCTCGCCGGTGAAGGTCTCCGCCGTCATCAGGTAGTACTTGGCCTTGGCCATGCCGCACAGGAGCGGCCAGATGATCGCCGCGTGGTCGCCGGCCGCGACGCCGATCTTCAGGTGGCCGTCGGAGAACTTCGCGTCGCGCGAGGCGATCGACACGTCCGCAAGAATCAGGAGCGCCAGCCCGGCGCCGACCGCCCAGCCGCGCGCCGCGCCGACGATGGGCTTGCGGCAGTTGATCATCCCCAGCACCAGGTCGCGCGACTCCTTCATCGCCTGCATGCGCAGCGCGTAGTCCTCGCACACCTTGCGCTCGTGGTGCAGGTCGCCGCCGGCGGAGAAGGTCTTGCCGCTGCCGGTGACGATCACCGCCGAGACGCTATCGTCCGCATCGACGTCGGCCCAGATCTGCGAGGCCTCGCGGTGCATGGCGGCGTCCATCGCGCCCATCTTGAGCGGCGAGTCCAGCGTCACGCGCAGCACGCGCGGGTGGGGCCGGTCGAACTTCAGGCGCGTGTAGCGCGCATAGCGGCTGTCGGTCTCCAAGCGAGGTCTCCTTCGATTCGATTTCAGTGGTACGGGCGGGTTTCCGAGGGGGCCGTCGTGTTGACGACGCGTCGTCTCGGCATTTATATTATCGAACATCGTTCAACAATGGAAGCGCAAATTTCTTGCGTTCAAGGTGGCACATGGACACAGTCGGTCTCGGTTTCTGCTTCGAAGATCTGCCGCTGGGGCGGCAGTTCAAGACCGTGGGACGCACGGTCACCGAGGCCGACATCGTGGGCTTCATCGACAAGATCGGGATGACCGAGGTGCTGTTCACCAACCTCGACTTCCTGCGCAACGTCGCCGGTTTCGAGGGGCGCCTGGCGCCCGGCTCGATGGTGTTCTGCTTCGCCGAGGGGCTGCTCGCGCAGGCCACCATGCAGGGCACCGGCCTCGCCTTCCTCGGTATGCAGCTCGACATCAAGGGGCCGACCTTCGCCGGCGACACGATCCACGTCGAATGCGAAGTGATCGAGGCGCGCCGCTCCGAGAGCCGGCCCGGCCGCGGCCTGGTTCGCACGCGCAACCGCGTGGTGAAGGCAGACGGCACGGTGGTGATGGAGTACACGCCCCTGCGCATGCTCAAGGCCCGCTCGGAGGTGCGCACGTGAAAGCGCCGGTGCTGCCGGCCGAGGTGCAGGCCGAGGTGCAGCCGGATGCGGCCCCGGCCGGCGAGCCCTTGCACGCCAGGCTGGTCACCAGCGCCGGGCCGCTGACCGGCGTGCGCGTGATCGACCTGACGGTCAACGTGCTCGGCCCGGTCGCGACGATGATCCTCGGCGACATGGGCGCCGACGTCATCAAGATCGAGACGCCCGAGGGCGACCCGAACCGCCAGAACGGCCCCTCGCGCAACCCCAACATGGCGGCGATGCACCTGAACATGAACCGCAACAAGCGCAGCGTGACGCTGAACTTGAAGCGGCCCGAGGCCCGCGAGGCCCTGCTGCGCATGGTCGACAGCGCGGATGTGTTCATCCACAGCATGCGCCCGGCGGCGGCGAAGCGCCTGGGCGTCGCCTACGAGGACATCGCCGCGCGCAACCCGCGCATCGTCTACGGCTACGGCTGCGGCTACATGCCCGGCGGCCCGCGCGAGAACGATCCGGCCTTCGACGACGTGGTGCAGGGCGAGGCCGGCATCGCCGACCTGATGCTGCGCTCGGTCGGCCAGGCGCGCTACCTGCCCACCGTGATCGTCGACAAGTTCTGCGGCTACATGCTGGCCTCCGGCGTCGCGATGGCGCTGTACGCACGCGAGCGCTCAGGCCTCGGCCAGATGGTGCGCGTGCCGATGCTGGAAACCATCGTCGCCTTCAACCTGCAGGAGCACCTGTACGGCGGCGCCTTCGACCCGCCGATGGGCGCCGGCGTCGGCTACACGCGCCTGCTCTCCGAGCATCGCCGCCCCTACGAGACGAGCGACGGCCACATCTGCGTGCTGGCCGTGAACGACGAGCAGTGGAAGCGGCTGCTGCCGACGCTCGGCCGCCCCGAGCTGCTGACCGACCCCATCTTCGCGACGCACGAAGGGCGCATGAAGAACATCGACCGCGTCTACGGGATGGTCTCGGATCAGATGAAGACCCGGCCCACCGCGCAGTGGCACGAGCTGCTCGACGCGATCGACGTGCCGAACGGGCCGGTCGCGCGCTTCGAGGACATGCTCTCGGACCCCTACCTGAACGAGATCGGCTTCTTCCAGCGCTACCGGCATCCGACCGAGGGCCCGATGGTGACGACCGCCGTGCCGACGCAGTTCTCCGGCACGCCCGGCGGCATCCACCTGCCGCCGCCGCAGCTCGGCGAGCACAACGACGAAGTGCTCGGCTGGTTTGGCTACGGTGCCGAAGACATCGCCAACATCACGCGCTGACGCCATGGCCTGCGAACAGATCCTGTACGAGGTGCGCGACGCGATCGCCACCCTCACGCTGAACCGCCCCGAGGCGCTGAACGCCTGGACCGACGTGATGGCCGAGGAGGTCTGGCAGGCGATGCATGCGGCCGGGAGCGACGACGCGGTGCGCGTGATCGTGCTGACCGGCGCCGGCCGCGCCTTCTGCGCCGGCGGCGACGTCACCGGCTTCAAGTCGGCCGGCGACGACGGCGCCTTCCCGCGCTCGCTGCTGCACAAGCTGCCGCGTGCCTACGACTTCAGCCGCCGCCCGGACTACCAAAGCCGCGCCGCCTACTTCCCCGCGATCGGCAAGCCGATCATCGCGATGCTCAACGGCGCCACTGCCGGCCTGGGTCTGGTGCATGCGCTCTATGCCGACATGCGCTTCGCGGCCGACGATGCAGTGCTGACCACCGCCTTCGCGCGCCTTGGCCTGGCGTCCGAATACGGCATGGCCTGGGCCCTGCGCAACGCCGTCGGCCACGCCAACGCGCTCGAGCTGCTGCTGTCGGCGCGCAAGGTGCGCGGCGAGGAAGCGCTGCGCCTCGGGCTCGTACACCGCATCCACCCGCGCGAGGAGCTCGCCGAAGCGACCTATGCGTATGCACGGGAGCTGGCCGAGTCGTGCTCCCCGCTGTCGCTGCGGATGATCAAGCGCCAGCTCTGGGAGCTGCCGTTCCAGACCCTGCACGAAGCGCTGATGGCCGACAGCGCCGACATGATGCAGACCAACCTCAGCGAGGACTTCGAGGAAGGCAAGCTCGCATTCAAGGAAAAGCGCAAGCCGCGCTTCAAGGGACGATGAATCTTCACGAATCGCCTGAAGACGCAGCCTTCCGGGCGGAGGTGCGGGACTTCGTCGCCACCCAGCTGCCCGAGGACATCCGACAGAAGGTGCTGGGCTTTCTGCGCGTGCCGCGCGAGGACTACGTGCGCTGGCAGCGCATCCTCGCGGGCCGCGGCTGGGGCGCGCCCGGCTGGCCGGTCGAGCACGGCGGCTGCGGCTGGAACGCCGTGCAGCGCAACATCTTCGACGAGGAATGCTTCACCGCCGGCGCACCGCGCCAGATGCCCTTCGGCCTCGCGATGATCGGGCCGGTGCTGATGAAGTTCGGCAGCGATGCGCAGAAGGCGCGCTTCCTGCCGCGCATCGTGGCGATGGAGGACTGGTGGTGCCAGGGCTATTCGGAGCCGGGCGCCGGCTCCGACCTCGCCTCGCTGAAGACCCGAGCCGAGCGCGACGGCGAGCACTACGTGGTGAACGGCCAGAAGACCTGGACCTCCTTCGCGCAATGGGCCAACTGGATGTTCGCGCTGGTGCGCACCTCGGCCGACGCGAAGCCGCAGCGCGGCATCTCGCTGCTGCTGATCCCGATGGACACGCCCGGCATCACGGTGCGCCCGATCCGCACGCTGGACGGCGGCCACGACGTGAACGAAGTCTTCCTCGACGGCGTGCGCGTGCCGGTGGAGAACCGCGTCGGTGCCGAGAACGAAGGCTGGGCGATCGCGAAGTACCTGCTCGGCCACGAGCGCACCGCCATTGCGGGACTCGGCATGTGCAAGCGGCTGCTGCGCCGGCTGAAGGAGCTGGCGCGCACGCAGGCCCGGCACGGCCGGCCGCTGATCGAGGATCCGCGCTTTCGCGACCAGCTCGCCAGGATCGAGATCGACGTGCTGGCGCACGAATGGGCGCTGGCGCGGCTCATCTCGCTCGAACGCGCCGGCCTGGGCCTGGGCGCGGAGCCGTCGATGCTGAAGGTGCGCGGCTCGGAGATCCAGGGCGAGCTTGGCGAGCTGCTGATGGAATGCGCGGGCCCCTACGCGGTGCCGCTGGTCGAGGCTGCGCTCGAATTCGGCTACGACGGGCCGACGCCGGCCGGTGCGGAACTCAACGCCCTCGCCGGCCAGTACCTCGACCTGCGCAAGGTCGCCATCTACGGCGGCACCAACGAGATCCAGCGTGGGCTGATCGGCAAATCCCTCATCCCGCTCTAGCCCCACCATGGACTTCACGCTGAACGAAGAGCAGCAGATGCTCGCCGACACGATGGCGCGCTTCGTGCAGAACGAGTACGAGTTCGAGGCACGCCGCAAGCGCCTGGCCGAAGGCCCGAGCGATGCGCTGGCGCGGCAGATGGCCGAGCTCGGCCTGTTCGCGCTGAACGTGCCCGAGGCGCACGGTGGCATCGGCGCCGGCGCGGTCGAGACCCTGATCGTGATGGAAGGCCTCGGCCGCGGCCTGGTGATCGAGCCCTACGTCGCCAGCGCCGTGATCGCGCCGCGCCTGCTCGCCACCTTCGGCAGCGAAGCGCAGAAGGACCGCTTTCTCGGGCCGATCGCCGAGGGCCGGCTGCGCTTCGCGCTCGCTGCGTTGGAGCCGCAAGCGCGCTATGACCTGGAGAACGTGCAGACCCACGCGGTGCGCCGCGACGGCGGGTGGCAGCTCGGCGGCGCGAAGGCCGTGGTGCCGCATGGCGACAGCGCCGACTGGCTGATCGTCACCGCCGACACGGGCCACGGCGTGGCGTTGATGCTGGTCGACGCCAGGTCGCCCGGCGTCGCGATCGACGGCTACGCGACCCTCGACGGCCAGCGCGCCGCCGAGATCCGGTTCGAAGGCGTCGTCGTCGATGACGCCTGCGTGATCGGCGAGCCCGGCCAGGGCCTGGAGCTGGCCGACTGGGCGACCGACCAGGGCCTGGCCGCCCTTGCCGCCGAAGCCGTCGGCGCGATGGCGAAGCTCACCGAGCTGAGCTGCGAGCACCTCTCGACGCGCAAGCAGTTCGGCGTGCCGATCGGCAGCTTCCAGGCGCTGCAGCATCGCGCCGCGGACATGCGCATCGCCGTCGAGCAGGCGCGCGCGCTGGCGCTGATGGCCGCGGCGCACGTCGAGTCGACGGACCGCGCCCTGCGTCGCCGCGCCGCTTCGGCGGCCAAGGCGATGGCCGGACGTTCCGGGCGCTACGTCGGCCAGCAGGCGACGCAGCTCCATGGCGGCATGGGCATGACCGACGAGCTGGCCTCGGGCCACTATTTCAAACGATTGACCGCGATCGACATGACCTGGGGCAACTCGGAACACCACGTCGAACGCTATGGAGAACTGCTGTGACTGAAACCACCACCGAACGCCACCCCGAGGGCCGCATCGTCGTGGAGCGGCGCGGGCCGATCCTGCTGATGGGCGTGGACCGCGTCGAGAAGCGCAACGGCTTCACGCCGCGCATGTTCCGCGAGCTCGGCGAGGCCTTCACGCTGCTGGAGAACGCGCCGGACCTGTTCGTCGGCCTGCTGTATGCCAAGGGCGATCATTTCAGCGGCGGCGTCGACCTGCCGCTGATGGCCGAGTACCGCAAGGCCGGCTCGCCCTACGTGCCGCTGAACCTGGTCGATCCGGGCCAGCTGCGCGAGCCCTATCGCACGAAGCCGGTGGTCGCCGCGATGCAGGGCATCTGCTACACCATCGCGATCGAGCTGATGCTGGCGGCCGACGTCGTGTTCGCCGCCGACAACTGCCGCTTCTCGCAGCTCGAGGTGAAGCGCGGCATCATGCCCGGCTACGGCGGCTCCTTCCGCTTCATCGAACGCGCCGGCTGGGGCAACGCGATGAAGTGGCTCCTGACCGGCGACGAGTTCGACAGCGCCGAGGCGCTGCGGCTCGGCCTGGTGCAGGAGGTCGTGCCCGCCGGCGAGCAGTTCGAGCGCGCCCTCGCCTACGCGCAGCGCGTGGCCGAGCAGGCGCCACTCGCGGTGCAGGGCACGATCGAGAACGCGCGCCTGGCGCTCGGGCAGGGCTGGATGCACGCGGCGACGCATGCCACCGCCAAGAACACCTTCCTGTACGGCACCGAGGACGCCGCCGAGGGCCGCAAGTCCTTCGCCGAGAAGCGCACGGCGAAGTTCGTCGGCAGGTGAGGGCCATGTTTCGCCAAGACCTGCTCGCGGGCAAGAAGATCCTCGTCACCGGCGGCGGCACCGGGCTCGGCAAGAGCATCGGGCGGCGCTATCTCGAACTCGGTGCGCACCTCGTGATCTGCGGCCGGCGGCTTGCCGTGCTCGACGCCACCGCCGACGAGTTCCGCGCCGAGCTGCCCGGTGCGCGCGTGGACACGCTCACCTGCGACGTGCGCGACGCCGCGCAGGTCGAGGCGATGATGGAGCGCCTCTGGCAGACCGGCCCGCTCGACGTGCTGGTCAACAACGCCGCGGCCAACTTCATCGCGCGCACCGACAAGCTCTCGGCACGCGCCGTCGACGCGGTGCTGAACATCGTGCTGCACGGCAGCTTCTACTGTGCGATCGCGGCGGGCCGGCGGTGGATCGAGGCAGGCCGGCCGGGCAACGTGATCAGCACCGTGTCGGCGCCGGTGATCACCGGCCAGGCCTTCACGGCGCCGTCCGCGGCGGCCAAGGCCGGCGTGCTCGCGATGACGCGCAGCCTCGCGGTCGAATGGGGCCCCAAGGGCATCCGGCTGAACTGCGTGGCGCCGGGATTGTTCCCGACGCCGGGCGCCTGGGAGCAGCTCTTTCCGCCCGGCAGCCAGGTCGAGGCGCAGGAGCGCGGCGTGCCGCTTCGGCGTCTCGGCGAGCACCGCGAACTGTGCGACCTGTATGCCTACCTCGCGGCCGATGGCTCGGGCTACATGACCGGCGACCTGATCGTGATGGACGGCGGGCGCTGGATGCAGGGCGCCGGTGGCCCGACCTTCCGCGCGATGCAGGACTGGAACGACGCGCAATGGGACGCGATGCGCAAGAAATGAACCCTGGCCAGAAAAGGAAACACCATGTCTGACTCCACCCTCGCCGCAGGCCCGCTGAGCCTGGCCGGCAAGACCGCCGTCGTCACCGGTGCCGGCAGCGGCATCGGCCAGGCGATCGCCGAGCTGTTTGCGCGTGCCGGCGCCAAGGTCGTCGCGGCCGACATCCACGCCGACGGCGCCGAAACCACCGCGGCCGGCATCCGCGCGGCCGGCGGCCAGGCCATCTCGGCGACGGCCGACGTGTCGCAGGACACGCAGGTCGCGGCCATGCTCGACCGTGCGATCGCCGAGTTCGGCAGCCTCGACGTGCTGGTCAACAACGCGGGGATCTTTCCGAAGAAGCCCTTCCTCGAGGTCGACGCCGCGTTCTGGGACAAGCTGCACGCGGTGAACCTGCGCGGCACTTTCCTGTGCCTGCGCGAGGCGATCCGGCGCATGCAGGCGCAGGGGAACGGTGGCGCGATCGTCAACATCTCGTCGGTGTCGTCGATGCAGGCGGTGGTCTATCACAACGCCACCTACAACGCGTCGAAGGCCGGCGTGAACAGCCTGACCAAGACCACCGCGCTGGAGTTCGCCGCCGACGGCATCCGCGTGAATGCCGTGCTGCCCGGCGGTACGCTGACACCCGGGGCCAAGGCGGCCAGTACCGATGGCGTCGACATGAAAGGGCCGATCCTGGGGCCGGGGCGCATCCCGCTCGGCAAGATGGGCGATCCGGAAGACATCGCGATGGCGGCACTGTTCTTCGCGAGCCCGGCTTCGCGGCTGATCACGGGGCAGTTGCTGGCGGTGGATGGGGGTTTTCAGGTGAGTTAGAAACGTCCCAGGGCGCCTTCCGGCAGCCCATCGAGGCGGACGGCATGTCGAATATATTGCACATCCGCCCCCGTCGCTTGCACAATGGCGGCATGTCCACCCTTCACGAAATCGGGAACGCGGTCCGCGCACGCCGGACCGAAATGGGGCTCACCCAGGAGGCCCTCGCGCAAGTGAGCGGGCTTTCGCGCTCCACCATCAACGCCGTGGAGAAGCAGTCGATCGGCAACCTCAGCATCACGAAAGCGGAGGCCCTCCTGGAGTCCATCGGCCTGTCGATGAAGGTTGCGACAAGCGGGACGGCGCGCGCGCCCTCCCCCCGGAAGGCTCCGCCGAGCAGGTCGGCGCTGGAGCGCGCGGCTTCAACGGCCAGCGTGAGTTATCAGCCCGTCATGTCGGCAAGGCAGCTCGAGGCGGCACTCCTCACCGGCATCGCACCGCGCCCGGTTCGGCCCCATCTGCAGGTCCTGCTCGACGAAGCACCCATGTCGCTGCTTGCGAAAGTGGTAGACGAGCTTCACGCCGACAAAGGGATCGAGCGTTCGCATGTCTGGAGCCAGATGCGTCGCCTGGCGCATGAACTGCAGTGCTTCAGGACAGTGTGGCAATGACGGCCGTCGATTTCACTCGCGAGGGCCCATGGCGCAAGCTTTGGCCGCAGGCCCTGGACCTGATGACGCACCTGGAGCGGGTCACCGTCGCACCGCCGTGGACCTTCGGCGGCGGTACCGCACTCATGCTTCGCTTCGATCACCGGTTCAGCAAGGATATCGACCTGTTCGTCCCAGACCCGCAGTGCCTTGGCTATGTGAATCCGCGCCTCGGCGGGCCTGCCGAGGATCTCACGGCTGACTACGAGGAGAACGCCCAGTTCATCAAACTGCAGCTCCCGGCAGGGGAGATCGATGTTGTGGTCGGCACGCCGCTGACGGTGCCGCACTTCGAACTCGTCGACTACGAAGGGCGTCCGATACGCGTCGAGACCTCGGCCGAGATCCTCGCAAAGAAGATGTGGCACCGCGGCGACCTGGCCAAGGTCCGTGATCTTTTCGACCTTTGCGCCGTGGCCACGTTCGAGCCCGAGGCCATCGATGCCGCTCTTCCGCACATGGGACGGCACGCGGCATTATTTCTCCAGCGATTGGACGCCAGGGCAGAGACCGCAGAAATCGAGTTCGAGCTGATCGAAGCCCGCTCGTTTCGCAAGTCCTTCTGGGAATGCCTCGCACTTGCGCATGCGATCCTCGAGCCACTTGTGCCTGTCGAAGAAGAGGTCGTTTCCGGCAAGGGCCGCCCACGGTAAGCGGGTCGGGTGTGCGCGTTGTGTGCACCTCGAAGGTCCGGTGTCCTCAGTCCGCCGCTGCGTCGACCGCGCCTCCACTACGCCATCAAAGCCTGCCCGTCCGCATCCACTGACCGCGCCGGCCGCCGCGGCAGCACCCACGCGACCAGCCCGCACAGCACGCACACACCTGTAATGGCGGCCATCGTCCACAGATAGGCATCGGCACTCGGATAAACCGCATTCGGCTGCTCCCCGCCACGCACGACCGTCAGCGCCAGCAGCACGCTGGCCGCCTGCGTGCCGATCGCGGTACCGAGCGTGCGCACCACCTGCGCCAGGCCGACGAACTCGCTGGTGCGCTCGGCGGGCACCACCTCCACCAGCAGGTTCGGCACCGCCGACATCAGCATCGCCCCGCCCAGCGAGGCCAGCATCACCCACCCCACCAGCATCCAGGCGCTCGAGTGGAGCGCGGTCAGGCCGATCCAGCCGGCCAGGATCATGAGGGTGGCGAGCCGCGCCGCAGTGCGGGCGCCATGCCGCGCTGCGAGGTGGCCGCCCCAGGGCGCGCCGAACAGGCCCATGAAGTTGGACGGGAGCTTCAGCAGGCCGGCCAGCGTCGCGCTCAGGCCCAGGCCGATGCCGGTCCACGACGGCTGCTGCGCGAGCGCCATCAGCACCAGCATCGTCTGCGAGGTGCCGAGGCCGAAGAGAAACATCAGGCCGATCGGCAGACCGACCTTGCGGGTCGCGATGCGGCGCACGTCGATCATCGGCTGCGCGTGCCGCCACTCGTGGCGCCACCACACGGCCAGCAACGCCGCGCCGCCGGCCAGCGCAGCGAACGTCGCGGCGTCGCCCAGCCCATGCGCCTTCAGCCGCGACACGGCCCACAGCAGCGCGGCGACCGCCGGCGCGTAGAGCATGCCGCCGACCCAGTCGACCCGCGCGCCGGCAGTGGTGGCGACCGATGCCGGCACCCAGCGCGCGACCAGCATCATCGCCAAGACGCCGTGCACCGCGCCGAACCAGAACATCGTGCGCCAGCCGGCATGGTCGACCAGCAGCCCGCCGAGCAGCAGCCCGGCGCCGGCGCTGAAGGTGGCCATTGCGGTGAGCCAGCCGACGGCCACCGGCACCCGCTCGGCCCGCAAGCGCTCGCGCACGATGCCGATGGCTAGCGGCAGCAAGGCCGCCGACATGCCCTGCAAGGCACGGCCGCAGATCAGGCCCGGCAGCTCGCTCGACAGCGCGCTGATCAGCGACCCGGTCGCCGAGCAGGCCAGCATCGCGAGCACCAGGCGCTTGCGCCCGAACAGGTCGCCCAGCCGCGACGACAGGCCCGCCGAGACCGAGCCGACCAGCAGGTAGGCGGTGATGAGCCAGCCCACGCCGGCCGGATCGCCGAAGTCGCGCATCAGCGTCGGCAGGGCCGCGTAGATCATGCTGACCTCGAAGGAGCTGATGATCTCCGCGAACACCAGCGCGACGACGATCGGATGGCTGCCGCTGGGCAGCGCGGCAGGTCGGCTCACTGGAGTACCTTCGCCTTCGGCTACGGTGCTATTCGCCTTGGGAGCGGCCCGGCGGCTCATGCATGCGCCGCGACTGCCGCGGGCGAAGCCGCCGCGCCGCGCTGCTTCACATCGCGCAGCAGGAAGTGCGACAGCGCCGGAATCAGCACCAGCGCGCCGATCATGTTCCACAGGAACATGAAGGTCAGCAGGATGCCCATGTCGGCCTGGAACTTGATCGGCGACCAGGCCCAGGTCACGACGCCGGCGGCCATCGTCACGCCGATCAGCGCCACGACCTTGCCGGTGAATTCGAGCGAGTGCTTGTAGGCCTCGCGCAGGCTGCCGCCGCGGCGCTGCACCGCGAGCTGCACCGACAACAGGTACAGCGCATAGTCGACGCCGACGCCCACGCCGAGCGCGATGACCGGCAAGGTCGCGACCTTCACGCCGATGCCCATCACGACCATGATCGCCTCGCAAAGAATCGACGTGATCAACAGCGGCACCAGCGCCACCACCACCGCGCGCCAGGAGCGGAAGGTAATGAAGCACAGCAGCGTCACGGCGATGTAGAGCACCACGTGCATGATGTAGAAGGACTTGCGCACCACGATGTTGGTCACTGCCTCGATGCCGGCCGGCCCGGCCGCGGGCAGGAACTCCGCCCCGGGCCGGCTGTGCGTGGCGGCGAAGCCCTCCACGGCCTTCAGCACGCGATCGAGCGTGTCGGCGCGGTGGTCGCTCAGGTACGCCGTGACCGCGAACAGCGAGCAGTTCGGGTTCATCGCGTCCGGGTTGTCCTGGATCACGCGGTTGGCCGCCGGGCCGAGGATGCGCGGGTCGCGCGCCAGCGTGTTCCACTTGAAGTAGCCCTCGCTCGAAGCGGCGACCCCGCGCTTGGTCTGCTCGGCGAAGGAGGTCACCGCCTTCACGCCCTGCACATGCTCGAGCTCCCAGCCGAGGCGGTCGGCCTCGACCAGGCCCTCGTAGCGGTCGCAGGCGCTCTTCGGCGTCTTCACGATGACGGCGAACTGGTCGCTCGACAGGCCGTAGTGGCGCGCGATGTAGGCGTTGTCGAGGTTGTAGCGCGAGTCGCGGCGCAGCTCCGGCGCGCCTTCGTCGAGGTCGCCGATCTTCAGGCCCGTGCGCAGGCTCAAAGCGCCGGCGCCGAGCAGCGCCGCCGCCGCGATGGCCACCAGCGCCCAGCGCCGCTCGGTCAGCCGCTCCAGCGCGCCCCACACGCGGCCCATCGCCGAGCGCCCGGCGTGCTCGGCCGCGTCGGCATTCAGCGAGCGCTGCGCGGCCTTGGGGCTGACGCCGGTGTACGACAGCAGCACGGGGATCAGCACCAGCTTCGTGAAGATCAGCCCGGTGACGCCGATGCTGGTCATCACCGCCAGGTCGCGGATCACCGGGATGTCGATGATGATCAGCACCATGAAGCCGACCACGTTGGTCAGGAGCGCCGTCAAGCCGGCCAGGAACAGCCGCCGGAAGGTGTAGCGCGCGGCGACGTACTTGTGCGTGCCGCGGCCCACGTCCTGCATGATGCCGTTCATCTTCTGCGCGCCGTGCGACAGGCCGATCGCGAAGAGGAGGAAGGGCACCAGGATCGAGTACGGATCGAGCTCGTAGCCAAGAATCTGCAGCAGCCCCATCAGCCACATCACGCCGAGCACCGCGGTGACGACCAGCACGACGGTGCTGCGCAGGCAGCGGGTGTAGAGGAAGACGAACAGCGCCGCGATCGCGACCGAGATCGCGAAGTAGGAGATCACCGTTGCGAGGCCTTCGATCAGGTCGCCGACGAGCTTGCCGAAGCCGACGATGTAGACGCGGAATTGGCCCGTGCCCTTGGCGCGCACCTGTTCTTCGAGGGCGCGCGACAGCTTCAGGTAGTCGATCGGCTCGCCGCTGTCGGCATAGCGGTCGAGCAGTGGCACGACGATCATCGAAGAGCGCTGGTCGTCGCTGATGATGCGGCCGGCGGCGCCGGAGCGCGCGATGTTGGCCTTGAGCTCGTCGAGCTTGGCCGGCGAGCCGTCGAAGCGCTCGGGCATCACCGGGCCGCCGCGCATGCCCTCCTCGGTCACCTCGCCCCATCGCAGCACCGGCGTCCACAGGGACTTGAGCCAGGGCCGGTCGACGCCCGGCATGATGTAGAGCGCATCGTTGACCGACGCGAGGAACTTCAGGTAGCCGGCGTCGTAGATGTCGCCCTGTGTGTTCTCGACCACCACCCGCAGCTGGTTGCCCAGCCCGCGCAGCTCGGTCTTGTTGTCGAGATAGTTCTGGATGTACGGGTGCGAGCGCGGGATCATGCGCTCGAAGTTGGCGTTGATCTTCAGCTGCATCGAATGCCAGCCGAGGAAGATCGACACCAGCGCGAAGGCGACGAGGATCACGCGGCGGTGGTTGAAGATGAGCCGTTCGATCGCATTGCCGGAGCGCGGGTCGAAGCGGGCGGGGTCCGGGATGACCTCGAAGGTCTCGTCGCTGCCGATGTTCATCGCTGTGTCACCTTGCCGCCGGCGCCATCGCCAGCCGCTGTACGCCCGAGGGGCCGGCGACGAGCAGCCAGTCGGCTTCCATCGAGACCACGTCGAAAGCCGCGCCCAGCCCGGGCATCGGCGCCATCCGCACGAAGCTGTCGCCGAGCGCGGCGCCGACCAGCAGCTCGCCCGCCTGCGTTGCCAGCACCAGCCGGCCATCGGGCAGGAGCACGCCGCCGTTGATGGCCGCATGGGTGCCGGTGGCCAGCGGCTTCCAGTTCGCGCCGGCGTCGGTCGAGCGCCAGGCCGTGCCGCGCAGGCCGAGCGCGACGATCGCGTCCTTCGAGGCCGCCATGCCGAACCAGGTGCCCGGATACGGCGTCTGGATGCGCACGAAGCGCCCGGCCGCCGCGTCCAGGCGCATGACCAGGCCGAGCTCGCCGACGATCACCACCTGGTCGCCGGCCTGGCGGATGGCGTGCAGCGAATAACCGTCGGGGTTGTCGGTGCGGTCGAGCCACGGCTCCCACGTCGCGCCGCCATCGGCCGTGTGCAGGATCAGGTTGAACTGGCCGACCACCCAGCCCTCGCGCTCATCGCGAAAGTGCACCGCCAAAAAGGGCCGGGTCGGCCCGTCCTCGGCCATGCGCTTCGCGTCGTCGCGCGGCCGCGCGAGCGCGGGATCGGCGGCGGCGCCCTTCTTCTCGTAGTACGACACCATCATCGTCCCGAGGCTGCGCCCGTCGAGCACGCGGCGCCAGTTCAGCCCGCCGTCGGTGCTGTGCAGCACCACGCCGTCATGGCCCACCGCCCAGCCCTGCGTGGGGGACGGGAACTGCACGGCGAGCAGATCGGTGCTGACCGGCGACGGGCGCTGCTCCCAGGTCTTGCCGCGGTCCGCGGAGCGCAGGATGTGGCCGCGCGGGCCGACGGCGACGACATGCTCGGCATCGACCACTGCCAGTGCAAAGGCCGGCGCACGCAGCGAGCGCGGCGTCATGCGCGCGGGCGCATCGAGCGGATCGACGAAGGCGGGTGCGGACGGGCCTGCCGCGCTGGCCACGACCGACGCACACAGGCAGGCCGCGATCGTCGCGAGGGTGCTCACGTGCCGCATGGCGCGAGCGGAGAACGATGCACCCTGGGCCACGCTCGCGTGCACTCAGCGCTGGGTCCGGCGTGCCAGGCCTTCGGGGCTGTAGAAGGCGTCGGCATCGACCGTGTCGATGTCCATGAACAGGCCCTTGTACCCGCCGATGATCGAGGAGTTGTACCAGGCCCCGGTGCCGAAGTCGAAGTAGAAGGTGCCGCCCTGCACCACCGCCTGCTTGTCGTAGCCCCAGACCGTCGGGTTCAGGATGCCGCGCGAGAGCTTGCCGGTGGCGTCCCAGGCGTCGATCACCACCGCGTTGGGGATGTCCTCGTCCATGTAAAAGCGGCGCTTGGCGGCCACGTGGCGCGCGCCGGGCTTGAGCGTGGCGTCGACCACGGTAACGCGGTGCAGCTCCCAGCGCATCGCGTCCGGGTTCGGGTGGCCCTTCATCAGGATGTCGTCAGGCTTGGCGGCCAGATACTTGTAGTTGTTGTAGGGGATCAGCAGCTCCTTGGTGCCGACGAGCTTCCAGTCGAAGCGGTCGAGCCGGCCCGAGAAGGCGTAGATCTCGTCGTACAGCATCGCGCCGGCGGCCGTCGCGACCGGAAAGTCGTAGCTCGCATCCGGCGACAGCCGCACGCGGCGCTGGCCCGGCGTGTAGGCCCAGGTCTTGTCGGGCTGCGCCACCGGATTGATGAACTTGCGCTGCAGGTTGCCCTCGCCGGTGATCCGCGCCGGCGCGGTGTAGATGTTGTTGTTCATGAAGTACTGGCCACCCCGGGCGTAGAACTCCTCGGATGTCAGCTTCTGGTTGAAGTAGTCGTTCTGGTTGCGGTTGTTCACCTCGCCCGTCATGACCTTGTTGCCACCCCCGTCCACGTACCAGGCCTGGCCGTAGGTCCACGACGACGCACCCTTGTTCGTCAGCATCATGTTCCACATCGCCTCCTGGCCGGTCTTGGGGACCGCGAAGGGCGTGCCGCCGAAGCAGCCGGTCACCGCTTCGCCGTCCTCGATCGCCTTGCAGCGGCCGGCAGCGTTCTTGCGGGCGTTCTCGACAAACCAGGCCGAGTAGTTGGCCGGCCTGCGTGTCGGGTAGACGTCGATGCGGAAGGTCGGGTAGCGCTTCAGCAGCTCCTTCGTCGCCTCGGAGAGCTTGTCGGCGTACTGCGCCATGTTGGCCGCGGTCACGGTGTAGAGCGGCTTGTCGGCGGCATAAGGGTCGGCCCAGAAGCCGGAGTCCTTCTTGAAGCCGGGCGGGCTGGTGTTGGCCGGAAGGCCGCCGTCCCACGCGGCGATGCTGCCGTCCTTGTTGCCTGCCTTCAAGGCGCCCCAGGGCAGGCGATCGCCGTCGTCGGCGTTGGCTGCGGGCACGAAGCTCGCGCCGATGCCGAGGCACAGCGCGGCGGTTGCGATGCGTCGAATGTTCATCTCGATTCCTTCGAAGTGCTGCTCAGAACGCGGTCTGGTAGGTGAAGCTCAGGTAGTTGCGATCGCGGAAGTTCGCCAGGCCGGAGGCGAAGAAGGGCGCTGCGCCCGGGCCGGTGACGATGTTGCCGGTCTTGCCGCCGCGCGCGGTGTAGGCCAGGTCGAACTGGTGCTTGTACTTGCCGGCCAGGTACTCGACCCGAATGCCCGGGCGGACCAGCCACGACCCCTTGGGCGTGACGCCGGCATTGACGGCGGCGGCATTGCCCGAGAGGCCGTAGGTCACGAACAGCGGCGTCGAGATGTCGATGCTCGGGAAGACCTGCTGCCACGTCGGCGTGAACGACAGGGCGATGCTGGCGGCATTGCGCGTCGAGCAGCCGCGCAGCACCAGGTTGTCGGTGCAGGCGGGGTTGCCGCCCTGGCCGTTGTAGAGGCTGGCGCCGCTGGTGATCTTGTCCAGGTGCATGGCGTCGAACTGCAGCGCGATCGAGCCTGAGTCGAAGAGCGCGTTCTTGTTGATCGTCGAAACGGCGCTCATCAGGAAGTGGACCGTGTTGCCGCGCGGGCCTTCCATGCCGGGGTCCCTGACCAGGCCGGGGAAGGTCCCGAAGGCGAAGCCGCTGCGCACGTTCAACGGCATCTTGCGGCGGTAGTTCAGCTCGATGCCGGTGCCCCAGCCGGCGATCAGCGTGTTGTAGGTCAGGCCGATCAGCTCGATGTCCTTCGCATAGACCGCGCGGCCGATGCGCGAGCCGTTGGGATTGACCGCGATCTGGCTCAGCCAGCTGGGATTCTTGTCGTCGAAGCGGCGCAGCCACAGGCCAAGGGCATCGCCCTCGAGCTTTTCCGGCGACCACTTCAGGCCCAGCGCGATGTCGCCCTTGTCGCCCTTGAAGGAAGGGGCGCGCGACACGGCCGGGTTGGAGATGTATTGCGGGCCTTCGAGCGCGGTGTCGTTGACCTGCCAGAAGGTGCCGCCTTCGGAAATGCGCGACGAGCGGAATTCGCCCGTGTACTGGCCCATCAACGACCAGGCGTTGTTGAGCTGCCAGGTGGCGCCGACCTGGCCGATCGGCAGCGCCGTTTCCTTGGCCGAGGCGCCCGGGCTCAGGTCCGACTTGCGGCCGTCGTTGGGCGCCATCGAGTAAGACACGCTGCCGCCGTTGCCGAACAGAAATTCGCCCGGCAGCCAGGCAAAGCGGCCGGCTTTCAGGTTCAGCGAGGTGCCGCCGAAGTCGAGGTTGGTCCATGCGAAGGCATCCATGAACTCGGCGGATGGGCCCTTGTAGTAGCGGTCGATGTAGCCGGTGAACTCGTTGCGCGCATAGTTCGGAACGGTCGCGAAGCGCGGGTCGCTGCGGCTCCTGTCAGGGAAGTTATTGTCGTACCAGCCTGTCGCGCTGAGGCGCAAGCCCATGTTCCTCTTGTAGCTCAAGTCGAACTCGGAGTAGATGTCGAAGCGCGACAGCGTCGTGTCGTTCTTGCCGAACAGCCAGTTGCCCTCGTCCACCGCCGGCGAGTTGACCAGCCGCAGGTCACGCTCGCCGGTGCGCCTCGCGGCGTTGTAGCGCAGCGTGGTGTCGAGCGTGAGCTCCAGGTCGGGCGAGCCGGTGTCGATCTTGAAGGCGGCCGCGGGTGCGGCCATGGCCACGGCCGCGCTGATGCAGGCTGCCTTCAAGGCGCGTTCGCTGCGCGGAGCGCGGCGGCGAGTCCCTCGTTCTTTGCTCATCGAGTCTCCAGTTTTGTAGGAAGGGGAATCTGGCGGGGCCGGCGCGACGCCTTTACTGGTGGTCAGTGCGTCATGCCAATAATCGAACAGTGTTCATATGGTTGCACAGGCCCTCCGGAACGTCAACCAAGGTCTATCAGTAATTACCCGTGGACTCGGAGTGGCCCGCCACCTGCGACGGCACCGGCAACGGCGCCCGCGCGCTGCTGCGGCGCGGCAAGGCAATGGCGAGCAGCACGCCGGCGCCGGCACAGGCGATGACGAAGGCGAACGTGAGCGCATAGGCGGCCGGGCTCGGATGCGTGCCGGGGCCCCGGGCCGCGTCGCTCACCGTGGAGCTGGCGAGCAGCAGGGTCGCGAGCTGCGTGCCGATCGCGGTGCCCACGGTGCGCACGACGTGCGACATGCCGTTGATCTCGCTGGTGCGATCCGTGGGCGCGACTTCGACGATCAGGTTGGGGATGGCCGCATAGAGGATCGATCCGCCGAGGGTGATCAGGAAGGCCTCCGCGACCAGCAGCCACACGGCATCGTGCTGCAGCAGCACGCCGACCCAGCCGGCGCAGATCACGACGCTGCCAACCAGCGCCGCGCGCCGCGCGCCATGCCGCGCCGCGACATGCCCGCTCCACGGCGCTCCGAACAGGCCCGCGAGGCTGGCAGGCACCTTGATCGTTGCGGCCAGCGTGGCCGTGAGGCCGAGGCCGATGCCGGTCCACGCCGGCTGCTGCGCGAGCAGCAGGATCACGAGCATCAGCTGCGCCGTGCCGAGACCGAACAGCGCCATCAGCCCCATCGCCAGCCCGATCTGGCGTTCGGCGAAGCGGCGCACGTCGATCATGGGCTGCGGGTGGCGCCATTCGTGACGCACCCAGGCCGCGATCGCCAGCAGGCCGGTCGCGATCAGCCCGAGCGTGACCGGGTCGGCCGGACCGCTCCCCTTCATGCGCGTGACGGCCCACAGCAGCAGCGCGACGCCGGGCGCGAAGAGCACGCCGCCGAGCAGGTCGAGGCGCCCCACCGCCGCCTGCCGCACCGAGGGCGGCAGCAGCGCCGCCACCGCCACGATCGACAGGGCCGTCTGGCCGACCGAGAACCAGAAGATCCAGCGCCAGCCCGCATGGTCGACCAGCCAGCCCCCGAGCAGGATGCCCGCGCCGGCCGTGAAGCTCGCCATCGCGGCCACCCAGCCGATGCCCACCGGCACGCGCGCCTTCGGCAGATGCTCGCGCACCAGCCCGATGGTGAGCGGCAGCAGCGCCGCCGACATGCCCTGCACCGCGCGCCCGGCGATCAGCCACGGCAGGCTGGTGGCGAAGGCGCCGATGAGCGAGCCGGCCAGCGCGAACACCAGCGTCAGGATCAGCAGCCTGCGCCGGCCGTACAGATCGCCCAGGCGCGAGCTCAGGCCCGCCGACACCGCGCCGACGAGCAGGAAGGCCGTGATCAGCCAGCCGACGCCGACCGGATCGCCGAATTCGCGCATCAGCGTGGCCAGGGCGCCATACATCATGCCGACCTCGAAGGAGCTGTTCACCTCGGCGAACACCAGCACGGCGAGGATCAGAAGCCAGCGCCGGTTCTCGGCCGGCGTGGGGGAATCTTGTTTCACGAACGTCTCCTGGTGCCCCGTCTCCGGGGCCCTTGTCACCTGCGCTTGCGATCCGTCGCAAGCGCAGGTGGATCGGAAGATCTAGAGCCCGTCGAAAGGACCTTCGACAGCGCCCTCCAGCTCCTGCAGCAGGCGCCTCAGGCTGTTCGACAGCCCGCGGCGCTCGTCGTGCGGCAGCGCCCGCACGGCCTTGAAGACCGGCGCCGGGTGAGCGATCAGGCGGTCCAGCGCCTGGTCACCGAGCGCGGTCATGCGCACCATCTGCCCGCGCCGGTCGAGCGGGTTGTGGACCCGCTCCACCAGCCCGCGCGCGACCAGCCGGTCGAGCCGCTTCTTCAGCCCCGGCAGCGAGATCCACAGCCGCTCCTTCAGCCCGGTGGGCGTGCTCTCGAACGGCGGCCCCATGCGCCGCAGCGCGCCCAACACCATCACCTCGCCGGAGTTCAGTCCCTGCGCGGCGGCCAGCGACGCGATGCTGCGCTCGACGTGCGCCCCAAGGCGCGACAGGCGCGCCAGCACGGCGAACACCTGCGGATCGACCTCCGGCCAGGCACGGCGCCAGCTCTCCAGGTTGGGCTGCACGACATCGTCGTCCTTCGCCGCCGGCGCCATGCAGGCCAGCGCCGGCGCCAGGCCGAGCGGCGCCGCGATGCGCGCGAGCACCGACAGCTGCAGGTCCTCGCCGCGTTCGGCGCGAACGATCTGCGGCTGGTGTACGCCGGCACGCTGCGCCAGCTCGCGCTGCGACCATCCGGCCGCGGCGCGCTTCTCCTTCAGCAACTCGGCCCATGAGGATTTGCTCCAGGTGCTTGGTTCGGTCATCGGGTACGCCTGCGGGTCGATATCGTTCACGATATCAGCGGCAAGCCCCGCACAGGCGATCAACCTTCGTCGTTGACCCAGCGCACGAAGCGGCTCAGCGGCAGGAAGCCGTCGTGCGAGATGCCTGCCTCGAAGGCCACTGCCTTGCCGAGCTCGACGATGCGCTGCACGCCGGCCGCCGCGAGCGCGTCGCGCAACTCCGCCTTGCGCCCGGGCGGGTAGACGCCGACCGTCTGCGTCGCGACGTTGGCGCAGCCCACCGCCGAGGCCAGGCTCGCCACCGGCACGACGTTGACCACGCGGCCGTCCGGATGGAAGTCGACCTGCTCCTCCGAGCGGATCACCAGCCCCCGGCCCTCGTAGCCGCCCCACACGCGGTAGTGCGGCTCCATGCCGCGCAGGCCGTCGATCTCGTCGCGCAGCTCGGCCGGCAGCGGGCTGCCGAGCGCGGAGCAGGTCTCGCGCTGCACGCCCAGCCGCGCCTGCAGCGCCGCGCAATAGCGATCGACCTCTTCGAGCGAGCCTTCGACGAACTGCACCCGGCTCGACGCGCAGGCCTGCTGGTTCATGATCGTCGCGTCGGTCGCGGCGCGCTCGGCCACCTCGGCCAGTGCGGCGTCGGAGGCGAAGGCCTCGCGGCCGATCAGCGAGATCGAGGTTTTCGGATCGAAGGCCACCAGCTCGAAGCCCGGGCCGATGTACTGCTTGACGCTGCGGATCGTGCTCTCGCCGCCCCAGGCCACCACCTTGTCGAAGAACTGCGGCCGGAACAGCAGGCTCTCGACCTGGGCATCGCCGCCGCGCCAGTAGGCCGCCGAGAACGAGCGCACCAGCGGATGGCCGGGCGCGACCGCCGCCATCGTGCGCAGGATCGCAGTGGCCGTGAAGAGATCGTTGGAAGGCAGCTTGATCAGGTGAACGCCCTTGGTCAGCGCGCCCCGCACCACCGACATCGCGGCCACGCCCGGCGCGTTGCCGGCGATCACGTGGATCAGCCGCGGCGGGAAGGCGCGCATCCGGTGCGTGCGGCCGCTGGGCGCGTTGTCGATGAGGCGCCAGCCGTCCAGCACGTCGGCGCCGCCGAGCTCCTGCTCGACCTGGAACAGCAGGCCCCGGTTGTCGAAGGCGCGGCCCAGGCCGGCGTAGGAGCGCTCCAGCACGTCGCGCGGCAGCGGGCTGGTGCGCACGCTGAACTCGAGCGCCTCGGCGAGCAGCCCGTCCGGGTCGCGCTTGAGCCGCTCGCCGGTCGCCACCAGCACGTCGATGATCTCGGCCAGCGGCGTGTCGAACGCGGGGCCGGGCTCGCGGCGCGTCCACACCAGGTCGTTCAGGTCCAGCGCCGGGGTCGCGAAGCGCGCCTGCGGGCTGCCGAACTCGTGAGCCGCGCCGGTGACGACCTTGCCCTTGACGACGTGGCAGACGGGGACTGCGGAAGTCGTTGCGTTCATGCTGCGATCGCTCCACGGACGTAGGCATCGACCGTGCCGGCACAGCCGATGTGATCGTCCTCGCCCGGCTGCGCGAAGCGCGTGATGTTGTCGAACAGCGTCGGCCCGCGGCGGCCGCAGGGGCAGCGCGGCTTCAGGTCGGCGGTCACCTTGTCGCCGGTGATGAGACCGCCCCAGCGCCCTTCGTAGAGCAGGTCGAGAAAGGCGAAGCGGCCCTCGACCACGCCGTCCTCGCCGTCGTTGGCCGTCAGCAGGCGCTCGCCCTCGCGATCGACGATCAGCCAGATCAGCGCCGGCGCGCGGTGGTAGCGCCCAGCCTCGCAGCGCGGCATCACCTGCGCAAGCTCGGTCATGCCGTAGTTGCCCGGGCGCACGACCTGGCCGAAGAAGCGGTCGACCTGCTCCTTGTAGTCCGGCGGCAGGGCCACGCCCTTGATGCCGCCGCCGGCGTTGACGACGGTGTCGGGATGGAAGGCGCCGTCGCCGATGCCGCGCTCGCGCGCCCGGGCGATGAGCGCCATGTACTGCGCCCACATGCCAGAGATCAGCATCGGCTGCGCGCGGCGGTCGAGGATGGTGTCGAGCAGCTTCAGCAAGCCCTCGCGACCTTCGGCCCCCTTGCGCGCGGCCTCCTGCTCGAAGGCGGCGATCTCGTCGGGTGTCGCGCTGCCATCGGCCATCTTCTTGCGCATCGCCGCCATCCGGCTGACGTCGGCGATCTTCAGCGGCTGGTCGGTCAGCGCGAAGGTCTGCCCCGGCTTGCCGAAGTTCTCGAAGTTGAACTGGGCCGCCTCGGTCGCGCTGCTCGTGCCTCGGGACGGGCCGAGCCAGAACACCGTGCGGTCGGCGTTCGAGCGCACGTAGGGCCAGCCGACCGAGTACTTGAAATGGCGCTTCTTCAGGTCGTGATCGCCCACCGTGTGGTTCAGGAACGAGCACTTGCCCGAGGACCCGCTGGTCGCGAGCACCCGGTGGCCGGCCTCCCACAGCCGCGCGAGCCAGTCGTCGATGTCCTTCACGCCTTCGACGTTCACGCCGGTGGTATCGGCCACCGACAGCGTGTTCAGCCATTGCAGCATGCGGCCCCACTGCTCCTTCTCGACGAAGGACGGCGGGTAGGACTTGTAGACCGTGTGCGCGAACAGCAGGGGAACCAGGTCCTCCAGCCGGTCGATGCGCTCGATGTCGGCGTCTTCTGCGCGCCGGGCGAGCAGCGGGATCTGCGCCCGGCGCTCCTCGAACAGCTCCTGCGCCGCGCGCAGCTGCAGCGCTTCGACGTCGGCGGCCGGCAGGTCGTAGGCGAGGTCGGGGTCGAGGATCATGTCGACCAGTTGCTTGCGGATCGGTGTCATGCCGGCCTCCTCATTGGCCGGCGTCGATGGCCGTCGCGACCGACACGCTTTCCCACTCGGCGAGCTGCTTCACCCGCGACTCGTAGGCCCCGCGCAGCATGCCGACCGCGTCGGCACCGAGCACCAGCCGCAGCGGCGGCTGCGGCGCCTCCAGCGCCTGGATGATCGCGGCCGCCGCCTTGGCCGGGTCGCCCGGCTCGTGGCCGTGGTAGTGCGCGATGTGGTCGCGCGCCTTGTGCGCGGGCGTGCCGGCGTAGGCCTCGATGCGCAGGGCCGCCTGGCGCTGCGAGCCGCCGGCGAACTGCGTGCGGAAGCCGCCCGGCTCGACGATCGTCACGCGGATGTCGAAGGGCGCCAGCTCGGTCGCCAGCGCCTCGGTCGCGCCTTCCAGCGCGAACTTCGAGGCGGCATACAGCCCGCAGGCGGGAAAGCCGATCACGCCGGCCACCGAGGCGACGTTGAAGATGTGGCCGGCGCGCCGCTCGCGCAGGTGCGGCAGCAGCGCACGCACGACGGCGAGCGGGCCGAAGAGGTTGGTGTCCATCACCTGGCGCCCTTCGGCGTCGGACACTTCCTCGATCGCACCGAAGAGGCCATAGCCGGCGTTGTTGACCAGCACGTCGATCGTGCCGGCGAGCTTCAGAGCCTTCTGCACGGCCGGCTCGACCTGGTCGATGCGCGTCACGTCGAGCAGCAGTGCATGCGCGCGGCCCGGAGCGAGCTGCTCGAAGCGATCGGCCTGCGCAGCCTGGCGCACGGTGCCGACGACGGTGTCGCCGCGCGCGAGCGCGGCCCGGGCGAGTTCGAGGCCGAAGCCGCTCGAGACGCCGGTGATGAGCCAATTTGCCATCTTGGGATTTCCTTTGACGTTGCTGATGGAGCGTTCGAATATGTTTACGGTGTTCTGTTTTTTATTATCTTGGCGAATATTCGATGGCCGACTGCGTGGGTGCAATCGGGTTTACCCCGACTGACTTGATCGGTTGCAATCGTCACAGGCAGTGGGTGATCTAGGCGGGGCTGCGAACGCGTCGAGGGCGATATCTTTATCTGTATCAATGGATACGCCGGTGCCCTCACCCACGTTCAGGGCGAGCGCTACCCGGTGCCCGCCCTCGCACGGACCGACAGCGCATCGTGAATCCGTTTCGCACCCGCGAGCCCGCCATCGAAGTCCGCGGCCTCCACAGCGCACTCGACCGCGTCGATGCACCCCAGCGCAGCCTGATTCGGCAGGGCCGCATCGCCCAGCCTCGCGCGATACGCAGCGATCGCCTCGGCCGCCCCGCAACGCTCCAGTGGCCGATGGCGCAACAGCGCCGATGCCGGCGGCCGGTCCCGATCCACCGCCTCGGCGAACGCGCGCGCGGCCGCCAGCGGGTCGGCCTCGCACAAGCGATCGAACAAGGGCGTGTCGGCATAGCGGTCCGCACGCACCGGCTCGGCCGCCAGGATCAGCGCGAGCGCGCGCCCCACGCCGACCGCGCGCGGCAGGCGCTGCGATCCGCTCGGCGGCACGACGCCGTGCTTCAGCTCGGGCAGCGCAATGCGCGCGTCGCGCTGCGCGACGCGGTAGTGGCAGGCCAGCGCAAGCTCGAAGCCACCGCCGATCGCGAAGCCGTGGATGGCCGCAATCACCGGCTTCGTGCACGCCTCGATGCGCGGGAACAGGTGGGCCGACAGCGCCGGCCACTGCTGCTGCAGCGGCGAGCGCAGCTCGGCATAGTCGCCGCCGGCCGAGAAGCCGCGGCCGGCACCGCCGATCACGATCGAGTGCACGGCAGGGTCGGCATCCGCCGCCTCCAGCGCCTCCCACAGCGCGAGCCGCATCGGGTGCGAGAGGCTGTTCACGGGGGCATGCTCGAGGACGAGCTGCCGAACGCCGTGACGCCGGGGCTCGGAGAGCACGCGGGCCATCGTCGCGGTCCTCGGGACGTGAGGCCGACTATCGGCCTTCGAAGCGCGGCGCGCGCTTTTCCAGGAACGCACGCACCGCCTCCGCATGGTCGGCGCTGCCCATCGCCACGGCCTGGAACTCCACCTCGCTGCGGATCGCCGCGTCGAGACTGTCCACGCCCTGCGCCAGCGCGCTCTTCAGCAGCGCGCTCGCCACCGGCGGCAGCGCCGCGTACTCGTGCGCCACCGCGAGCGCTCGCGGCAGCGCCCCGCCCGGCTCGGCGAGCTCGTTGGCCAGGCCGATCCGGTGCGCCTCGGCGCCGTCGAACACCCGCGCGAGGCCGAGGATCTCGCGGGCCTTCGCACGGCCGACCCGGTGCTGCAGGCTCCACAGCGCGCCCATGTCCGGCATCAGGCCCACCTTGACGAACGCGGCGCCGAACTTCGCGTCGCGCGCTGCGACCACGTGGTCTGCAAGCGACGCGATCGACAGGCCCGCGCCCATCGCCGAGCCCTCGACCGCCGCGACCACCGGCTTCGGCCCGAGTGCGATGAGCCGGATCAACGCGACCACCAGGCTCCAGCGCTCGCGGTTCTCCAGCAGCGTGCGCGCTTCCATTTCGCTGATGTCGCCGCCGGCGCAGAAGTGCCCGCCGGCGCCGGTGAGGACGATCGCGCGCACCTCGGCATCGGCCATCGCCGCTTCCAGCCGCTCGCGAAGCTGGGTGCGCATCTGCAGGCAGTAGGCGTTGCGGCGCGCCGGGAAGCTCAGCGTCAGTATCGCGACCGCGCCGTCGCGCGCCGTCGGCACCATGTCGGCCGGGCGGTCGATCGGCTTGGTCATAGGGCCCCCACGCTTGTCACTTCGTGTACTGCGCTGCCCCCCGAGGGGGCCTTCGCGCCTTCGGGCGGCCGGGCGGCGCTCACCGGTTACCGCCCTTCGAAGCGCGGCTCGCGCTTCTGCTGGAAGGCCGCGAGCGCCTCCTTGCAATCCTCGCTCAGGCGGCAGCGGATCATGTTGCGCGCCTCCAGGTCGAGCACCTGCTGCAGCGTCTGATGCGCGGCGGCGTGGACGTTCTCCTTGATCGCCCGCAACGCGAGCGCCGGCCCGTTCGCCAGGCGCAGCGCGAAGGCATCGGTCGCCGCATCGAGCTCGGCGTCGGCCACGACGCGGTTGACCATGCCGAGCGCCAGCGCCTCGGAGGCGCCGACGCGGTCGGAGAACATGTAGATCTCCTTGGCCTTCGAAGGGCCGACGAGCTGCGTCAGGAAATAGCTGCCGCCGTAATCCCCCGGCGTGCCGATCTTCGCGAAGCTCGAGACGAAGAAGGCGTTGTCCGCGGCCAGCCGGAAATCGCAGGCCAGGGCCAGCGAGAAGCCGAGCCCGGCTACCGGCCCGCGCAGCTTCGCGAGGGTCGGCTTGCCCATGTCGTGCAGCAGGAACGAGGCTTCGGCGAGGCGCCGCAGCCGGTCGACCCGCGCCTCGTGCGCCTGCCACAGCTCGGTTTGGCCGAATTGCTGCGCGATCGCATCATGGGGGTCCGGGGCGCCCATCGAGCGCACGTCGGCACCGGTGCAGAAGGCCGCGCCCGTGCCGGTCAGCACCACGACCTTCACGCGCGGATGGCGTGCAGCGTCGACCAGCAGCCGCACCAGCAGGCTCTGCCCGGCGGTGTCGATTGCGTTCTTCACCTCCGGCCGGTCGATCGTCAGGGTCAGCACGCCGGAATCGGCAAGCGCCCAGGTGATGGCCTCGCTCATCAGTACAGCTCCTTCATCCGCTGCTCGTCGAAGGCCGGCAACGCGTGCCCGTGGCGCAGCTTCTCGGTCCATCGCGGCTCGTTCAAGAGCGCGCGGCCGACCGCGACCAGGTCGAACTCGCCGCGCTCGAAGCGCTTCATCAGCAAGGCGACGTTGTCGGAGCCGCCGGCGCGACCGTCGCGCTTCGAATCGTAGAAGCCACGGTCCAGCCCGATGCCGCCGATCGCCATCGCCAGCTTGCCGGTGAGCTTGCGGGCCCAGCCCGAGAGGTTCAGCGGCGAGCCCTCGAACTCCGCGCGGTCGAAATAGCGCGCACTACCGTCGAACACGTCGACGCCGGCATCGGCGATCGGACCGAGCACCTCCTCGAGCTCCTGCGGCGTCGACGCCAGGCGGGCCTTGAAGTCCTGCTGCTTCCACTGCGAGAAGCGAAAGAAGATCGGCAGCGACTCCCCCGCCTCGCGCCGGATCGCGCGCACCACCTCGGCGGCGAAGCGCGCGCGGGCCCGCCGGTCGCCGCCCCAGGCGTCGGTGCGGTGGTTCGTCTGGTCCCACAGGAAGGTGTCGATCAGGTAGCCGTGCGCGCCGTGGATCGCGATCCCGTCGAAACCGGCTTCGCGCGCGTGGCGGGCGCTGCGCGCGTAGGCATCGATCACGTCCTGGATCTCGCCCTCGCTCATCGGCCGCGTCGGCGCCTGCACGCGCTCGGCGTAGGCTGGGTCGATCGAGGTCATGCGCCCCGCCGGCCCCCACAGGCCCGAGGGACGCAGCGATGCCGCCTCCGGATGCGGACCGGTCCCGGGCTCGCGCATCACGCCCTGGTGCCAGAGCTGCGGCACGATCCGCCCGCCGGCGGCATGCACCGCATCGACGACGCGCCGCCAGCCGGCGAGCGCCGCCTCGCCATGGAGGTGCGGCAGGTTGCTTTCGCCGAGACCCGCATCGCCGAGCGCCGCGGCGTGGTCGATGCCCACGCCTTCGGTGATCAGCAAGCCGGTGCCGCCTTCTGCGCGGCGGCGGTAGTAGGCGGCGACGTCCTCGCCCGGCACGCCGCCGGGCGAGAAGTTGCGCGTCATCGGCGCCATCACGATGCGGTTCGCGAGCGCGAGGCCGCGGATGGCGATCGGTTCGAACAAGGGCGCGACGTCGATGGGCACGGATGCTTCGTTCATGGTCCCGGCCTATGCAGCGAACAGCAGCGGCGACAGGCGCTGCTCGATCGCGTCCCGCGCCTGCGTCAGCATGCGCTCGACCAGTTCGGCGCAGCTGGGCAGGTCGTCGATCAGGCCGACGCACTGGCCGACCGGCAGCGCCGCGTCGTCCGCGGCGCCGCTTTCCATCGCCTGCATCCAGCGCGGCGCGCCGATCAGCGGCAGCAGGTCCCCGTGCGTCGTTGCCGGCTGCGCCTCGAGGGCGAGCGCTTCGGCGGCCGTGCGGTTCTTCAGCACGCGGATACTGTCGCCGAAGCGGCGGCCGACCAACGTGGTGTCGGTCGCGCCCGCGGCCAGCATGCGCGCCTTGACCTCCGAGTGCAGCGGCGACTCGCGCGTCAACAGGAAGCGCGTGCCCATGCAGACCCCCTCGGCACCCAGCGCCAGGGCCGCGACCAGGCCGTACCCATCGGCAATGCCGCCGGCGGCCAGCACCGGGATCTTCAGCGCCCGCGCCGCGGCCGGGATCAGCACCAGGCCCGGCACGTCGTCGGCGCCCGGATGGCCGGCACATTCGAAGCCGTCGATGATCACCGCGTCGACGCCGAGCGACTCGGCCTTCAGCGCATGGCGCACGCTGGTGGCCTTGTGCATCACCTTGACGCCTGCGCCCTTCAGCGCATCGAGATAGCGGGCGGGGCTGCCGCCGGCCGTCTCGACGACGGGAATGCGCTCCTCGCACACCACCCGCACGTAGCCCTCCACGTCGACGCCGCTCGCACCCGGCAACAGGGTCAGGTTGACGCCGAAGGGCTGCTGCGTCATCGACCGGGTGCGCTCGATCTCGCGGCGCAGCGCTTCCGCATCCGGCTGGGTGTGCGCCGACAGGATGCCGAAGGCGCCGGCGTTCGAGACCGCCGATACCAGCTCCGCGCGCGAGGCCCAGCGCATGCCGCTCTGCACGATCGGCAGCCGGCTGCCGAGCAGCGCGCTCGCCCTCGTCTTCATGATTCGACGGGCGCCAGGAAGCGCCGGCCGTTGTCGTGCATCACGCCCTGCGTCTGTTCGGCGCCCAGGCGCTTGCAGGCTTCTTCGGCGAAGTCGCGCGGCGCCGGCACGCCTTCGGCATGCGGATAGTCCGAGCCCATGATCATCCACTCGTGCGAGCCGACCTGGTCGACGATGGTCTTCAGGTCGTCCTCCGGATAGGCAACCACGCTGACGTGGCGCTGGAAGATCTTGCTCGGCCGCTCCTTCAGCTGCCCGCCCGGCCACCAGCCGTTCTTCGCCATGCCGCGGCACTTGTCCATCTTGATCAGCATCGTCGGCACCCACTCGGCGCCGTTCTCGGCCGACAGCACGCGCAGGTTCGGGAAGCGCGCGAAGAAGTTCCAGAAGATCAGGGACGAGATGGTCTCCACCACCGGCCGCTCGCTGTAGCCGTGCATCCAGACGAAGGCGGTCTGGCGCTGGCGCGACTGCTGCACGGGCTCGCCCCACACCGCCATGTGGTCCTTCATGTAGATCGCCTCCGACACGTGATAGACCACGCGGCAGTGCGCCTCGTTGAGGATGGACCAGAAGCGGTCGAAGTCCGGATGCGCCGGCGGCTTGCCGCCGAAGGGGCCCATCGGCATCAGGAACAGGCGCGTGCCATGCTTGATCGCCCATTCCGCCTCGGCGCAGGCGGCGTCCAGGTCGTCGAGCGAAACCAGGGGCGCGGAGTAGATGCGGTCTTCGTGGTTGAAGCCCCAGTCGTCGAGCATCCAGCGGTTGTAGGCATGCATCACCGCGGCCGCGGCCTTCGGCTCGTCGAGGTAGCTGATCGTCGCGACCATGTTGCCGCAGTAGAGGAAGCAGCCTTCGACGCCGAACTCGTCCATCTTCGCGAGGCGGGCGTCGCGGGCATACATGTCTTCGGTCATCGGCACGCGCATGTCGACGTTCTCCTTGCCCTCCTTCTGCGCGCGCAGCCATTCGTGCAGCTTGCCCGGCGGCGGCACGCGGCCGTCCTCGGCGTAGTAGCCGGCACTGACCTCGATCTTGCGATGGCCCACGTACAGCGCGAACTCGCCGTCGGCGCCGACCTTCCACTCGTAGCTCCAGTCCTTCTTGAACTTCTCGGGCAGGTAGCGGCTGAAGGCGTCGGGGGTCTCGTAGAGATGGGTGTCGCCGTCGAAGATCGCGCCCTGGAACAGCGGCGCAGCGGTGGTGTTGGTCGTCATCGGGTTCTCCGGGGTGGAATGCCGTGCCGCGGGATCGCGGCGCAGCGTCGAATGAAGGGGGCTTCAGACCTGCGATGCGGGCAGCCGGATCACGAGGCCGTCGATCGCGGGCGTGACGCGCAACTGGCAGGCCAGGCGGCTGGTCTCGCGCGGCTCGACCACGCACTCGAGCATCTCGCGCTCGGTGGATTCCGGCGGCGGCAGCCTGGACGTCCAGCTTTCGTCGACATAGCAGTGACAGGTGGCACAGCTGCACGAGCCGCCGCAGTCGGCGAGGATGCCGGGCACCAGGGCGTCGATGGCGCCCTGCATGACCGACTGGCCGACTTCGGCCTCGACCTGGTGCTCGGCACCGGTGTGCTCGATGATCGTGAAACGGGGCACGGTGGGTTGTCTCCTCAAAGTGGCAAGGCTTCCTGAAGCAGGCTTTTCAGCGGCGCACCGTCGTCGACCAGCCGCTCGGGCGGAATGACCCTGCGCTCGCCGACGATGCGCTTGGCCAGCATGAACTCGGCCGGGCGGTTCACCGTGTCGACCGCGATCACGCGTCCGCCCTTCAGGTAGAAGGCCGAAAACGAGCGCTGCTCGACCGAGCCGCGCAACAGGAACTGGTCGTGGCCCTGCGACAGGCCGACCATCTTCAGCTTTAGCTCGTACTGGTCGGACCAGAACCACGGCGCGCTCTCGAACGGCCGCTCGTGCCCGAGCAGCGCTGCTGCCGCGGAGCGCGCCTGCTCCAGCGCATTCGGCACCGACTCCAGTCGCACGGAGCGGCCGTACAGCGCACTGTCGAAGCGCGTGCAGTCGCCGGCCGCAACGATGTGCAGGTCGCTGGTCCGTGCGCACGCGTCGATGCGGATGCCATCGTCGACGGCAAGGCCGGCGGCGGCGGCGAGCTCGGTGTTGGGCACGATGCCGATGCCGACGATCACCAGGTCGCAGGCCAGGCACTCGCCATCGGCGCAATGCACGCCGGTGACCGTGCGGCGCGCGGCATCGAGCTCGAAGCCGTCGACCTGCACGCCGATGCGCAGGTCGACGCCGGCCTCGCGGTGGACCTGCTCGTAGAAGGAGGACACGCGCGGCGCGGTCACGCGCGCGAGCACGCGGTCGGCCGCCTCCAGCACGGTGACTTTCAAGCCGGCCTTGATGGCCACTGCAGCGACCTCGAGGCCGATGTAGCCGCCACCGACGATCGCGACGCGCGCACCGGGCGCGAAGTGCCGGCGGATGCGATCCACGTCGGCGAGCGTGCGCAGGTAGTGGAAGTTGTCGGCGTCTTCGGCCGCACCCGCGATGGCGGGCGGCAACGGGCGCGGACGCCCGCCGGTGGCGAGCGCGAGCCGTGCGTAGCCGATCGAGGAGCCGTCCTCGAACGCGACGCGCCGGGCGGCGGGGTCGAGGGCCTGCACGCGCCGGCCCTGCAGCAGCTCGACGCCGGCTTTCTCGAGCGTGGCGCGCGCCTTCAGGTGCAGCGAGTCGAGCGTCGCGGTGCCGGCCAGGTAGGCCTTCGACAGCGGCGGCCGGTGGTAGGGCAGCGCAGTCTCGTCGCCGACCAGCCGGATCGGGCCCGGCCATCCGGCCTCGCGCGCCTGCACCGCGAGCTCGGTGCCCGCGTGCCCGGCACCGATGACGACGAGCGCGCCGCCCTCGCCGCTCACACGATGCCCTTCGACTTCAAGTGCTCGAGTTCCTCGGCGTCGAGCCCGAGCAGGCCGCGGTAGATCTCGTCGTTGTGCTGGCCCAGTGTCGGCGGGGCGACGTAGTCGGTGATCGGCGTGTCCGAGAACTTGATCGGGTTGGTGTGGATCCGGACGCTGCCGGCCAGCGGATGCGGCACCTCGGTGGCCAGGCCGCGGTGCTGCGCCTGCGGATCGTCGAACACCTGCTTCAGGTCGTAGATCGGCCCGGCCGGCACGCCGGCCGCTTCCATCGCGGCGAGCAGGTCGGCCTGGCGCCAGCGGCGCGTGATCGCGTCGAAGGTGGCGGCCAACTGCCCGCGGTTGCCCACGCGCAGCGGATTGGTCGCAAAGCGCGGGTCGCCGGCGAGTTCGGGGTGCTCGAGCGCGATGCAGAAGCGGCGGTATTGCTCGTCGTTGCCGCACACCACCATCACGCCGCCATCGGCGCAGGGGAACATCTGCGAGGGCAGCCCGCCGTTGCCCTGCGTGCCGCGGCGCGCCGGCACTTCGCCGGTCGCCAGATACTGCGCCGCATAGTGCGACAGCGAAGCCACCACCGAGTCGAACAGCGCGACATCGATATGCTGCCCGCGGCCGCTGCTCGCCTCGTGGTTCGCGTCGCGGTCGTACAGGGCCGCGATCACGCCGATCGCGGCGAACTGGCCGGCCACGAAGTCGGCGATGGAGGGGCCGGTCTTGACCGGCGCGCCGCCCTCCTCGTCCGGATAGCCGGTCACGCTCATGAGGCCGCCCATGGCCTGGAAGATGGAGTCGTAGCCCGGTCGAGGCGCATAGGGCCCGGTCTGGCCGAAGCCCGTCACCGAGCAATAGACCAGGCGCGGATTGAGCTCGCGCAGGCTCGCGGCGTCCAGGCCGCGGCGCTTCAGGTCGCCGACCTTGAAGTTCTCGACCAGCACGTCGGACATCGCGGCCAGCCGGCGCGCCAGGGCCTGGCCCTCGGGCCGGGCGAGATCGAGCGTGATCGACTTCTTGTTGCGGTTGCTGCCGAGGATGATCGGCGTCTCGTGCGTGTCGCGGCCTTCGCGGTCTTTCAGGAAGGGCGGGCCCATCCTGCGCGCATCGTCGCCCGTGCCGGGGCGCTCGACCTTGATCACCTCGGCGCCGAGGTCGCCGAGCATCTGCGCGGCCAGCGGGCCGGCGATGACGCGAGACAGATCGAGAACGCGAATGTGCGAGAAGGGCTTTCTGGACATGGCAGGGAGGTGGGAGTCAGGTTCCCTGCAGCGTCGGTCGCGGCATTTGCGTCAGCAAGGCGGCGCTGCTGCGCGCGAGCAGTTCCAGGCCGCTTTCGGCGGCCCTCTGCGCACACTCCTGCGCGTACACCATGTCGCGCCGGAAGCGCGGCACATCCACCCACCATCCGCGCTCCGCCATCAGCCACTTGAACGCGACGAGTTCGGTCAACGGGTCGTTCGAATCGAATTGCAGGCTGTTCATAGGACTCACCATCGCTGTTCGTATAGTCGCATGATAGTCTGTTTTTAGAACATTGCAAATGCTTTGCGAAGGCCTTCGCAGGTCGGTATAACCCGACGCCAGAGGCCGCTACGGGGCATTTCATCTGGGAAAGATTGAGCGCCCCCGGCTGCAAGAACCGGAGCGCCGTGGCATTGACTCCCTCCCCTTCGGGGGAGGGTTGGGGTGGGGGCACGCCGCGTCACCCATGGACAGGCCGCTGCCCCCATCCCCGCCTCACGTGCCGCAGCCAGAGGCTGCGACCCTTCAAGCCGTCCAGTCCCGCGCAGGCGGGACTGGAGCCGCGGCTCTCAGCCCCGGAAGGGGAAGGAGCAAGTCCGCGATCGCGCGGCCGGCGAGGCGTCGACCTCAGCGGCGCGATGCCGCGAACACCTGCCCGATGGAGCCTCCCAGATAGCCATAGGCCTGGACCATCTCCCTATAGCAGTCCTGGGCCGTCGAAGCCGGCAGGTTGATACCGCCCACCCGGCAGGCTTCGGCCTTCGAGGGGGCGGCGGCACGCGCGCCATCGGACGCGTCGGACTTCAGATAGCCGAGCGACCCGAACACGCCCACTGCCGCGCCGATTGCCAACACTTTCAGACCACTGAGCATTTCCGTCTCCTCAGGCGACCCCGCCGCGGCGCGACAGGGCGCGCACCATCGACAAGACCGGCAGCCAGACCAACACCGTGCGACTATTCGCAGGATGGACGTTCTGTTTGATGAATGCTATTCTGAAATCAAGTCTCCATGATTCGGGATAACCCGAGAGCAGGATCACGATGAGCGCCCTTCCCCGCATTCAGGATTTCGACGACCCCGACTACGACCCCTTCGTCTCCGACGACGCTTCGTTCGGCGCCCACGACGACCCCTACCCGCAGCTCGCCCGGTGGCGCGAACAGGGGCCGGTGCATGCCTTCGACTACCGGAGCGCGCTGGGCCTCCACCCCGACGTGACGATGGCCGATCTGCCGGCGTACCTGGTGCTCGGCTACGACGCGGTCGAGAAGGTCTTCCTGGATCCGCAGACCTATTCGAACGGCGTCTATGCGCGCAACCTGGGCATCTCCTTCGGCCGCAGCGTAAGCACGATGGATGCGCCGGACCATCCGCGCTATCGCAAGATCTTCCAGAAGGCCTTCCTGCCGAACAGGGTGTCGGCATGGGGCGAGACGCTGGTCGATCCCGTCGTGGCGTCGTTGATGCAGAAGTTCAGCGGCCGCGGCCGGGCCGACCTGGTGCAGGAGTTCACCCACCACTACCCGTTCCAGATCATCTACCGGCAGCTGAACCTGCCGCCGCAGGACGTCGGCGTCTTCCACAAGCTGGCAATCGCGCAGACGGTGGTGTCGTACGACGTGGCCCACGGCACCGAGGCGTCGCACAAGCTGGGCGTGTATTTCAAGGCCCTGCTGCAGGAGCGCCGCGCGCAACCGGGCGACGACCTCGTGAGCCTGCTGGCCCATGCCGAGGTCGACGGCGAATTCCTGCCCGAAGAGATCCTGGTCTCCTTCCTGCGGCAGCTCGTCAACGCCGGCGGCGACACCACCTACCGAGGCACGAGCATCCTGCTGACCGGCCTGCTGACCCACCCGGAACAGCTCGAGGCCGTGCGCAAGGACCGCTCGCTGATCCCGCAGGCAATCGAGGAAGCATTGCGCTGGGACGGCCCCGTGCTGATCGCGACGCGCACACCCTCGGTCGACACCGACCTCTGCGGCGTGGTGCTGCCGGCAGGCGCCTGCCTGTCGGTCGCGTCGGGCTCGGCGAACCGCGATCCCTCGCGCTTCGAGGACCCCGACCGCTTCGACATCTTCCGCAGGAAGCAGCGCCATTTCGCATTTGCGTCCGGGCCCCATGTGTGCATCGGCCAGCACCTCGCGCGCGTCGAGATGACGCGGGCGCTGAACGCGATCCTCGATCAGCTGCCGAACCTGCGGCTCGACCCCGACATGCCGCCGCCGCGCATCCAGGGCACCATGATGCGCGTGCCCAAGCGCATCCACGTGCGCTTCGACGGCGCGCTGCCATGAGCGAGGCGACCTACCTCATCGTCGGCGCCGGCTCGGCGGGCTGCGTGCTGGCCAACCGCCTGAGCGAAAACCCGGCCCATCGGGTGCTTCTGATCGAAGCCGGCCCCGAGGACAGCAGTCCCCTGATCGCCATGCCCAAGGGCTTCGGCAAGCTGCTCGCCGACCCGAAGCATGCCGATTACACGCCGGTGGCGCCCCACGCCGGCAACCGCGGGCGGCAGGAGGTGTGGGCGCGCGGGAAGATGCTGGGCGGCTCGAGCGCCATCAACGGCATGGTCTACGTGCGCGGCCACCCTGCGGACTACGACGCGTGGGCCTTGCAGGGCGCCATCGGCTGGGGCTGGGACGAGATGGCGAAGCGCTTCAAGGCGATGGAAGACCACGCACTCGGCGCCGACGAGTTGCGCGGTGCCGGCGGGCCGCTGAAGGTGACGCCCCATGCCGAGCGCAGCGAGCTGGCCGAAGCCACGATCGCCGCCTGCGCGCGCCTGGGTATCAAGCGCCGCGAGGACCTCAATCGCCTCGATCACGAAGGCATCGCCTACCTGAGCTACACGATCCGCGACGGGGTGCGGCAGAGCGCCGCTGCCGCCTTCCTCGCGCCGGTTCGATCCCGCCCCAACCTCACGGTGCTCACCGGCACGCGGGTCGTGCGCGTGCTGTTCGAGGGCCGACGGGCGGTCGGCGTCGAGGCCGTGGTCGACGGCCACTTGCGGCGCTTCGATGCGGCGCGCGAGCTCATTCTCTGCGCCGGTGCGCTCCAGTCGCCGCGGCTGCTGCAGCTGTCCGGCGTCGGCGACGGCGAGCATCTTCGCTCCCAGGGAATCCGGCCGGTGGCGCAGAACCCGGCCGTCGGGCGCCACCTGCAGGAGCACCTGCTGTACATGGCCCAATGGCGGCTTGCCGACTGGCGCCATTCCCAGAACCGCGAGTTCAGCGGCTGGCGCCTCGGCCTCAATGCCGCCAAGTACCTCTCGACGCACAGCGGCGTGATGGCGACGGGCTCGTATCCGGTCGGCGGCTTCTACCGATCGCTGCCCGGCGCCGCGCGAGCCGACGCACAGCTGATGATGTGCCCCTTCTCGCTCGATTTCGCGGCGGGCGGCATGGCGATGGAAGGCTTCCCCGGCATGCAGTTCTTCAGCTACGGGCTGCGGCCGCACAGCCAGGGTCATCTGCGCATCGTCTCGGCCGATCCGGACGTGCCGGCCGAGGTCGATCCGAACTACCTCGCCGAGGAGGAAGACCGCCGCATCGCGATCGCCTCGTTGCGCTTCATGCGCAAGCTCGCGGAACAGCCGAGCCTGGCGCCGCTGATCGTCGCGGAGACCCGGCCGGGCCCGGCGGTGCAGAGCGACGAACAGATCCTGGACGCCTTCCGCAGCGGCGGCCAGAGCGGCTACCACGCCTGCGGCACTTGCCGCATGGGTGGCGACGAGCACAGCGTCGTCGATCCGCGCCTCAAGGTGCGCGGCGTCGAGGCCCTGCGCGTGATGGACCTGTCGATCGCGCCGACCATGCCTGCCGGCAACACCAACGGTCCCGTGATGGCGATGGCCTGGCGCGCGGCCGATCTGATCCTGGAAGATGCACGATGAGCCGCGGCTCGCGGGGCCAACTCAGACGAGAAGCTGCTCCGGCTCGGCGAGCACGTCGTCCAGGTGCCGCAGGAAGCGCGCCGCGTCGGCGCCGTTGATCACGCGGTGGTCGTAGCTGAGCGACAGCGGCGCCTTTAACCGCCATTCGATGGCATCGTCCGAACCGCGGCGAGGCTTCCATTGCGCCTTGGCAATGCCGAGGATCGCGACCTCGGGCGCGTTGACGATCGGCGTGAAGCCGGTGCCGCCGATGCCGCCGAGCGAGCTGATCGAGATGCAGCCGCCCTCCATGTCGCTCATCGGCAGCCCGCGGCCCCGCGCCTTGGCGGAGAGGGCCGAGATGTCGGCCGCGATCTCGGCGAGCGGCTTGCGGTCGCAGTCGCGCACCACGCCGACCACGAGCCCGCGCGGCGTGTCGATCGCGATGCCGATGTGGAAGTACTTCTTGAGCACGAGGTTCCGGCCGCTCGCGTCCAGCGACGCGTTGAACTGCGGGAAGGCCTTCAGCCCCGACACCAGCGCCTTCGCGAAGAAGGCCAGCGCGCTGGGCCGGGGCGCCAGCGTCGCGCGCAGCGCCTCGGTTGCGGTGATGTCCGCGTCGTCCTGGTGCGTGACATGCGGAATGCTCAGCCAGTTGCGCGACAGGAATCCCGCCGTCAGGCCCTGGATGCGCGACAGCGGCTTGAGCTCGACCTCGCCGAAGGCCGCGAAGTCGACCGCGGGCCAGGCCGGAAGGTCGGCACCGATCATGCGATCTCGGCCAGCAGCGCGCCGACCTCGTAGACCTCGCCGACGCGGGCCACGATCTTCAGCGTGCCGGTCGCGGGCGACTCGACCTCCTGCACGGACTTGTCGCTTTCCAGCGCATACAGCGGCTGGCCTTCGGTGACGGCGGTGCCGTCTTCGACCATCCATTCGGCGAGCGTCGCCTCGTTCATGGAGAAGCCGATCTTGGGGAGCAGAACCTGGGTGGCCACGGGGATGTCCTCGGTCGTTGGGGAGTTCGTTCTTCAGTCCAGCGTCTTGCGGATCGCTGCCTCGATCGTCGCGGGCTGCGGCACATGGGCCATCTCCAGCGTCTTCGAGAATGGGACCGGCGAGTGGTTGGCGCCGACGCGCTGCACCGGCGCCTTGAGCTCGCCGAACAGATGTTCGTGCAGCAGCGCGGCGATCTCGGCACCGACGCCGAAGCGGCGCACCGCCTCGTGCACGACCACCGCGCGCCGCGTCTTCGCGACCGAGCGCAGCAGGCTCGCCTGGTCCAGCGGCGAGATGGTGCGCAGGTCGATCAGCTCGACCTGGATGCCTTCCTTGGCCAGTTTCTCGGCCACCGCGGCGCAGTCCTGCACCATGCGGCTGTAGCTGATCACGGTCACGTCGCTGCCTTCGCGCAGGACCTTCGCCTGGCCGAGCGGAATGCGCTGGCCGACCTGCGGCGGCGCCCCCGGCGTCCAGTAGCTCGGCATGTTCTCGATGAAGAGGCAAGGGTCCTCGTCGAAGATGCACGACAGCATCAGCCCGTAGGCATCGGCCGGCGAGGACGGCGCCACCACCTTCATGCCGGCGGTGTGCGCGAACCAGGCCTCGAGGTAGTCGGCATGCTGGCCGCCGGTGCCGAAGCCGGCGCCGGTCATGGTGCGGATCGTGATCGGCACGTGCGTCTGGCCGCCCGACATGTAGCGCAGCTTGGCCGCATGGTTGACGATCATGTCCATCGCCACCGTGGTGAAGTTCATCAGCATGATCTCCGCCACCGGGCGCATGCCGACGATCGAGGCACCGATCGCCGCGCCGATGATCGCCTGCTCGGAGATCGGCGTGGAGCGCACGCGCGAGTTGCCGTACTTGCTCGACAGGCCCTTGGTCACGCCGACGATGCCGCCCTCCTGGCCGTCGGCGATGTCCTCGCCGAGCAGGATCACGTTCGGGTCCAGGCCCATCGCCTCGTCGAGGGCCAGGTTGACGGCCTGGATCGTGTTCATCGGCTTGACCTTGTCAGGCACGGCGGTGGTCGTATTCATGGGGCAGCCTCCTCGGCCAGCACGTCGCGCTGAAGTTCGGAGAGATCCGGCACGGGGCTTTCCAGCGCGAAGGCCACCGCCTCGTCGATCTCGCGGTCGATCGCCGATTCGAGTGCCGCGAGCTCCGATTCGGCCACGCCCCCTTCCACCAGCCAGCTGCGAAAGCGCGGCACCGGGTCCCTCGCCATCGCAGCCTCCTTCTCGCCGGGCGCCATGTAGGCGTCCGCATCGCCGAAGACATGGCCATGGAAGCGGAAGGTCTTGGCCTCGATCAGCGTCGGACCTTCGCCCGCGCGCGCCCGGCTGACAGCCTCTCGCGCCGCCGCATACACCGCCAGCGGGTCGTTGCCGTCGATCGTGACGCCGGGCATCTGGTAGCCGGCGGCGCGGTCGGAGACCTGCTTGGCGGAAGTGGCCAGCTCGTAGCGCGTGTGCTCGCCATAGCCGTTGTTCTGGCAGACGAAGATCACCGGCAGCTTCCAGACCGCCGCCATGTTCAGGGCCTCGTGGAAGGCGCCGATGTTCGAGGCGCCGTCGCCGAAGTACGCGACGGACACATGCTTCTGCCCGCGGATCTGCGCCGCCAGCGCCAGGCCGTTGGCGATCGGCATGCTGCTGCCGACGATGCCCGTCGTCACCATCACGCCGGACTCCGGGTGCGTGATGTGCATCGGCCCGCCCTTGCCCTTGCAGGTGCCGGTCGCCTTGCCGGCGATCTCCGCCCACAGCAGCTTCGACGGCACGCCCTTGGCGAGCATGTCGTGGATGCCGCGGTAGATGGTGCAGATGGTGTCCTCGTTCGTGAGGTTCACGGACACCGCGGCGGGGATCGCCTCCTGCCCGCGCGGCGAGTAGTACGGCGCGACGATCTTGCCGGCCTTGATGACGGCGCGGAAGCGATCGTCGCTGCGCTGGATCAGGGCCATGCGGCGGTAGATGTCGACCAGGATGGCCTGGTCGACGCGTGTGTCGGGTGTCATGGATGGTTCCTGCTCGATGTCATGGCGCCGCGGCGCCCAGTGCGTGATGGGCGGCGATGTAGCCGAAGGTGAAGGAGGCGCCGATGCTCGCGCCCGCGCCGGGATAGCAGCGCCCGACCACCGAGGCGGTGCAGTTGCCGGTGGCATAGAGGCCCGGGATGGCCGAGCCGTCTTCCCGCAGCACGCGGGCATGCTCGTCGGTGACCACGCCGCCGGCCGTGCCGACGTCGCCGGGGTACATGCGCACCGCGTAGAAGGGCGGCTTCTCGATGGCGCCGAGATTGGGATTCGGCGTCACGGTCGGGTCGCCATGGCAACGGTCGAAGGCGCGCGAACCGCGGCCGAAATCGCTGTCGATGCCGCTGCGGCAGAAGCCGTTGAAGCGCTCGAGGGTGCGCGCCAGCCCGGGCCCGTCGATGCCGGTCTTCTCGACCAGCTCGCCGATCGACCCGGCCTTGATCATGTAGCCGCTCTTCAGCCACTCCTCCGGCACCTGGCCGGGTTGCGCGGTCCCCCAGGGGTAGTAGGCGCGCTGGCGGCTGTCCATGATGACCCAGCTCGGCACGGCCTTGCCGGTCTCGCGCTCGCGCTGGTACATGCGCTGGCCGATCTCCATGTAGGCACCGGCCTCGTCGCAGAAGCGCTCGCCGAGCTGGTCGACCATCATCGAGTACGGCAGCGACAGGTCGAGGTGGTGCATGAAGGGCAGCGGCGTGCCGTCGGCCGCATAGCCGCCGGGCTTGGGCGGCTGGCCGTCCGGCGCGAGCGAGGTCACGACCCACCAGGCTTCGTCCATGCAGTCCACCGCGGCGCCGAGCGCCATGGCCAGCTCGATCGCCTCGCCGGTGTCGCCGGGGTTGGCATTGGTCCAGCTGGCCGAGTTCGGGTGGGGCTGGAAGCGCTGGCGCATCGACGCGCTGCGCGAGAAACCGCCCACGTTCATCAGCACGCCATGGCGCGCCTGCACGCGCACCAGCCGGCCGCCGCGCTGCACTGCGACGCCTGCGACGCGATCGCCGTCGACGATGAATTGCGCGAGGGCCGATCCGGTCCAGATCGGCAGCTGCTCGCGCAGCGCGATCTGCAGCATGCGGCCCTGGATCGCCGCGCCGGCGCCGGCGAGCCGCCGGCCGGTCAGCTTGGCCTTCAGCATGCGCCCGACCATCGACAGCGCGGTCTTCTTGCCCCGCCAGGTGCGCTTGGCCAGCATCAGCGACGGGAACTGGTCGGTCGGCAGCGGCAGGCTGAAGCCCTTGTAGCGCGACAGCTTCGACTCCCACTCGCCCAGCTCGCGCGTGTCGAAGAGCTCGGCCAGCAGCGAGCGGCCGCGCGGCTCGCCGCCGGGCAGCTCGTCGTAGTAGTCGGACCAGCCGTCGGCATAGACGAACTTCATGCCCTGGTCTTCGAGGAACTCGACCATCTTCGGGCCGTTGCGCAGGAAGGCGTCGCGCCGCGCGGGGGTGGTGCCCGGGCCCTGGTAGGTGACGGCCGCGTCGAGGTACTGCCGCGCGCGCTCGGCACTGTCGGCCACGCCGGCGCGCTTCATCACCGGGTTGTTCGGCACCCACCAGACGCCGCCGGAAAAGCCGGTCGAGCCGCCGATCAGGGGCTGCTTCTCGACGATCAGGGCGCGCTTGCCCAGTTGCTTGGCCGCGAGCGCGGCGCACATCGAGCCGCCGCCGCTGCCGACGACGACGAAGTCGAAGGCCTCGTCCCAGGTTCCGTTGGTCGTCATCTTGTGCTCAGGCGCCGGTCGGCTCGTCGAACAGGATCTCGCGCAGCGCGCGGTGGAAGTTCGAGATCGCGGACTCCTGCAGCGGGTTCGTGCGCGCGCCCCGGAAGGCCTGGGACTTCATGCCCTTCTGCACCTCGGTCATGTTGGCGAAGTCCTGCGACAGGATCAGGCCGAAGCGCTCGACGGTGTCGGTCTTCCAGTCGTCGGCGCCCCAGTAGAACTCCCGCTGCAGCTTCGGCTCGGCGCCCGGTGCGTAGCGGGCGATCGAGCAGATGTCGTAGAAGCAGGAGTCGGGGTTGTCGCCGTCGGGCCGGGCGCGGTAGAAGAGCATGCCGTCGGGCGACATCAGGAAGATCATGTTCGGGAACACGTGCCAATCGGTCCCGGCCTTGTAGATCTGCTCGCCCGTGAGATTCGGCCAGCCGGCCCCTTCGGCGATCGCGGCCTCGGCCTGGAACTGGCCCACCTTCATCAACAGCTCGAGGTGCGGCGTTTCGGCCGGGCACTCGGTGAGGATGCGCCGCGCGGCCTCCAGGTCGCGCTGGGTGGTGATCGCCTTGAGCTGGTCCTCCAGGTCGGCGAAGAACTTGACGATGCCGGGGCGCACATCGTCCGGCACCGGCCGCCCGGTGCGGGGCGACGGCGCGCCCGGCAGCCGCGCCGGTGCCGGGTAACCGAACATGCCATGCCGGCCGAAGGTGAAGCTGCGCGTCACGTCGTCGCCCTGCGAATCGAGCAGCTGCGGGTGCGTGCCGAAGACGTGATAGCCCTCGCTGAAGGCTTCCAGCGCCACCTTCCAGTTGCAGGGCAGGCGCACCGACTTGTACCAGCGGTAGCGCATCTTCTCGAACTCGTAGCAGTCGGTGTATTCGGGCACCGGCGCCAGGTGCCGGGCGAGCGGCTCGCAGGCCGGATCGAAATTGACGAAGACGAAGCCGGCCCAGGTGTCGACCTTGATCTCGGGCAGCGAGAAGTCCCCGTCGCTCATGTCGGGGCAGCCCTGCCAGTCCTCGCGGTCGACGATGCGGATGACCTGGCCGTCGAGGTTCCATTGCCAGCCGTGGAAGCGGCACTGCAGCCTGGCGGCCGACCCGCAGCCTTCGGTGAGGCGCCGGCCGCGGTGCTGGCACACGTTGTAGAAGGCGCGGATCGTGTCGGGCGTCTGGCGCACGACGATGACCGACTCGTCGTTGATGTCGTAGGTGACGTAGTCGCCCGGAAAGGGGATCTCCTCGAGGCGGCAGGCGAGCTGCCACACCTTGGGCCACAGCAGGCGCTTCTCGAGCTGCACGATCTCGCGGGAGATGTAGTGCTCGGCCGGGACGTAGTCCACGCGCACCTTGGGCTTCACGGCGGTATCCACAGTGTGTCTCTCCTGGTCTCGATAGGCCGGTGGCGCGTCGCCTCGCCGCCTGTCGGGTATCACAAATTGAATGACGTTCTGAAATATAAACGCGCGAACTTCGCAGTGTCAATGCGGTAGGACCCGGCTTCACGCGGCGCGAGGCGCGTCACGACCCGGCCCGTTCGAAGAGCGCGGCCAGCCCCTGCCCGCCGCCGATGCACATCGTCTCCAGCGCATAGCGCCCGCGGCGACGCTTCAACTCATGCAACATGGTCGCGAGGATGCGCACGCCGGTCGCACCGATCGGGTGCCCGAGCGAGATGCCGCCGCCATTGACGTTGAGCCGGTCCGCGTCGTTCCAGTCCCAGCCCTGCAGCACCGCGAGCACCTGCGCCGCGAAGGCCTCGTTGAGCTCGACGAGGTCGAGCTGGTCGAAGGAGAGGCCCGTGCGCGCCAGCAGCTTCTTCACCGCGGGCACCGGGCCGATGCCCATGCGCGAGGGCTCGCAGCCGGCGGCGGCCCACCCGCGCACCCAGGCCATCGGCTCGAGCTGCAGTTCCGTCAGCTTGTCCTCGGCGACGACCAGGCAGGCGGCCGCGGCATCGTTCTGCTGGCTCGCGTTGCCGGCGGTCACGGTGCCGCCCTTCAACACGGGCTTGAGTTTCGCCAGCGTTTCCATCGTGGTCTCGGCACGGATGCCTTCGTCGCGCGCGAAGTGCAGCGGCTCGCCCTTCTTCGCCGGCACGGTGACGCTCACCACTTCGTCCGCGAAGCGGCCTTCGCGCCAGGCCGCGGCAGCGCGCTGGTGGCTGCGCATCGCGAAGGCATCGGCGGCCTCGCGCGAGATGCCGTAATCCTTTGCCAGGTTTTCCGCGGTCTCCGGCATGCCGGAGATAGGGCCGAAGCGGTGCTCGGGCTGCGAGCGCTCGCGACCGCGCTGCAGGCGGTCGTGCATCGTGACCGAACCGGCGCGCGAGCCCCAGCGCAGATCGGTCGTGTAGTACTCGATGTTGCTCATGCTCTCGACGCCGGCCGCCACGACGACGTCGGCCGCGCCGGTCTGCACCTGCATCGCCGCATCGATCACGGCCTGCAGCCCGGAGCCGCAGCGCCGGTCCAGCGTCATGCCCGGCACCGTGACCGGCAAGCCGGCATCGAGCGCGGCATAGCGTCCCAGGCACGGCGCCTCGCTGTTGGCGTAGGACTGGGCCATCACCACGTCGTCGATGCGCTCCGGGTCGATACCGCTGCGGGCGACCAGCGCCTTCAGGATGGTGCTGGCGAGCTGGTCGGCGGGGATGGGCTTCAGGCTGCCGCCGAAGGCGCCGACGGCGGTGCGCAAGGGGCAGACGATGGCGGCTCTGCGCATGCGTCAGTGCCTCGTGGATGCGGGATCAGGGCGCATGCGTCACCGCGCGGCGGGCTTCGTCGCCCTGCGCCTCCCAGTAGGCCGCCCAGCTCGGCCAGGCATGCGGCAGCTGCGGCGCGAACTTCAGGCCCTCGTACTTGCCGGGCCAGTTCTGGAAGCCCCCGCCCTCGCTGCGGTTGGGGCGCTGCTGCCAGTCGGTCGAATACCAGTGCTTCTCGTCGCGGCGTTCGAAGCACCAGATGCCTTCGCTGCGCACGTAGCGGTCGAAATAGCAGATCGACATTTCGATCCAATGGTCCTTGTCTTCGTGGCCGGCGCGGCAATAGACCGTGCCCGTGGCGCGGTCGGCGTCGATCAGGTCGATCGTCTGCCCGCACACCAGGTGGACCGAGCGGTAGAAGCCCGTGAGCACATGCCGGCTCGCGTAGTAGCGCTTCAGGGCCTCGCGCCCGGTGCCCCAGCGGCCGCAGTCCACATCGGCGGCGAAGAGCGCGACCAGGGCATCGACATTGCGCGCGTCCACTGCGACGGCATAGCGCGCGGGCAGTTGCCCGATTGCCAGCTCGGCCTCGACGCGCGCCAGCCGCTGCGCCAGATCGGCCAGCTCGGCGGTGTCGCTCACGACGCCGCCTCTCGGTCGATGAAGTCCGCGACGTAGGGCTGGTGCGCCAGCGATCCGCCATCGACGCAGATGATCTGGCCGGTGATGAATGCGGCCTCGTCGGAGGCCAGGAAGACCACGGCGGCCGCGATGTCCTCCGGCCGCCCGAGCCGCGGCGTCAGGTGGTGCCGCAGCATGATCTCGCCGACGCCGGAGGCGGCATAGCTGTCCTTCGTCGACGGCGTGACGATCAGCCCCGGCGAGATCGCGTTGCAGCGGATGCCCTCCTTGCCGTGCTGCGTCGCGACGCTCTGCGTCAGCGAGTTGATCGCGGCCTTCGAGGCGCTGTAGGCGCTGTGCGAGAGCGCACCGGCGAGCGCCGCATTCGAGCTGGTGTTGACGATCGCGCCGCCGCCGCGCCGGCGCAGATGCGGGATCGCCGCCCGGCACGCGATCATCGTGCCGCGCAGGTTGGTGCGCAGGATCGCGTCCCAGACCTCGGTGTGGACGGTGGCGACCGGCCGGTCGCAGGTCGACGACAGGCGTGTGTCGGCCGCGTTGTTGTGCAGGATGTCGAGGCCCCCGAGCCGCGAGGCGGCGGCTTCCACCATCGCAAGCACCGAGGCCTCGTCGCCGAGATCGACCTGCAGCGCAATCGCCCTGCCGCCCTGCGCCTCGATCGCTGCGACCTGGCGCTCGGCGGCGCCGAGGTCGAGGTCCGCGACCGCGACCGCGGCACCCTCCCGCGCCAGCGCCAGCGCGCAGGCCGCCCCGATGCCGCCGCCCGCGCCGGTCACCAGCGCCACTTTTCCTTGAACGCGTCCCGTCATGGCTGTCCTCACAATGCGGTGTACAGGCCGCCGTCGACGGGCAGGTTCTGCCCGCTGACGTAGCCCATCAGGTCGCTGCACAGCGCCACGACGGCGCGGCCGATGTCCTCGCGCGGAGCGCCCATGCGGCCGAGCGGGAACAGGCGGAGATAGGCGTCGCGGACTGCGGGGTTCTGGGCGAAGAACACCTGGGTCGGCTCGGTCGCCGCGGCAGGCTCGATCGCATTCACGGTGATGCCGTGCGGCCCCCACTCGCGCGCCAGCGACTTGACGAAGCCCCGGTCGCCGCCCTTCAAGGCCGAGTACACCGGGTTCATCGCCGCGCCATGCAGACCGAAGGCCGAGCCGAGGACGATGAAGCGGCCGCAACCGCCGGCGCGCAGGTGCGGCAGCGCGGCCTGGGCGCAATGCAGGTTGCCGTCCCAGGCGACGCGGGCCTGGCGCAGCCAGTCTTCTTCGCTGACGTCCTCGAGCGCGATCGGGTGCGCCGAGTCGCCGGCGTTCGCGTTCTGCACCACGATGTCGAGCCGCCCCCAACGGTCCACGGCTGCTTCGACCGCACGGTGCACGGCCGCTCGATCGCCGACATCGGCTTCCAGCGAGAAGGCCGTACCGCCCTCGGCGGCGATCTGCGCGACGGTGTCGTCGCAGCTCGAGGCGCGGCGCCCGGTCACCGCCACGCGCGCACCTGCGGCGGCGAGCGCCAGCGCGATGCCGCGGCCGATGCCGGCGCCGGCGCCGGTCACGAAGGCGACGCGGCCGTCCAGCAGGCCCGCGCCGGTTGTTGTCGTCGTTGTCGTCATTTCGCTTGTCTGGGTCATCGGAGTTGCGTCGCCTTCGGGCGGCCGGGCGGCGCTCATGGAACCATCCAGTCGCCGCCGTCGAGGTTGAAGCTCGCGCCCGTCACGCCACGCGCACCCTCGCTGCCGAGCCAGGCGATCACGTCGGCCACCTCGGCTTCCGCATCGGGCACGCGGCCGAGCGCCGGCGGTGGGGGACCGAGCTCCGGCGTCGGTGGCAGCGCGGCCCCTGCCAGCGCGCCCGCGTAGCGCTGCGCCCCCACGCCGACCCAGTTGAGCCGCATGCCGTGCCGGCCCCATTGCCGGGCCGCCGACTTGACCAGCGTGCGCTGCGCTTCGGCCAGCGTGATCAGAGGGACCAGCCCGGCCGCACCGACCAGCGCCACCGACGGGCCCACGAGCACCGTCGCCCCGCCCGCCTCGTGCTGTTGGCGATAGACGCCCTGCAGGAAGTACAGGCTCGCGAGCATGCTGCGATGCACGGCGGAATGCCACTCCTCGCCGGACAACACCTCGAGCTGGCGCGACGCCAGCGCGGCAGGCGTGGCGCCCGCATGCACGAAGAGGTCGGCGCCGCCGGCCTCGCGCGCGGCATGGCCAAGGGCTTGCTCGGCGTCCGCACAGGAGCCGGGCGCCACGTCGACTTCGACCACGCGCGCCCCATGCCGCCGCAGCCCGCGTGCCAGCGCGCGTCCCAACGGCAGACCCGGCATGGCGACGATCGCACACCGGCCTGACAGCAACGCCGCACCGGCGTCTTGCCCTATTCCTTGGACCATGCCTTGCTCCTTTGCGGCCCGGGCGGGCTCGCCTGTCTCGTAGAAAGCGATGTCATTTATATGAACGTCGTTCTACAATATAAACCAGCTGATGACGCCCCGGCAAGCGCTGCAGCGCTTCTTTTTTCGTTTAGCAGGAGACCCGCGTGACCTCACCCGTGCTCGACGTCAACCCTCCGGTGCAGCGCGCCATCGACGACGCGATCGCCGACGGCCGCGAGATCGGCGTGCAGGTGGCCGCCTACCATCGCGGCCGGCTGGTGGTCGATGCGTGGGGCGGCCTGGCCGATCCGGCGAGCGGACGCCCGGTCGACGGCGAGACGCTCTTCAACGTCTACTCGGTGACCAAGGCCGTCGCCGCGACGGCGGTGCACATGCTGGTCGATCGCGGCCGCCTCGACTACGATGCGCCCGTCGCGACCTGGTGGCCCGAGTACGCCGCGCATGGCAAAGGCGGGACCACGCTGCGCGACGTGCTCACGCATCGCGCCGGCATTCCGCAGATGCCGCAGGGCATGACGCCGGCGCGCCTGTGCGATTGGGCCTGGATGACCCGCGCGATCGCGGACCTCGAGCCGCTGGCGGAGCCCGGCACGAAGACCCTGTACCTGTCGATGACCTTCGGATGGATCCTCGGCGAGCTGGTGCGCCGCGCCGACCCGGACCATCGCTCGCTGGGCCGCTTCGTGCGCGAGGAGATCGCCGAGCCGCTCGGCGCGCCGGACCTCTGGATCGGCATCCCCGACGAGGCCGAGCCGCGCATCGCGCGGCAGATCGACGCGATGCGGCCGCTGCCGGCCGAGCACCTGCCGCCGCTCTATCTCGCCTCCATGCCACCCGAGGTCGCGCTCGGACCGGCGGTGTTCGAGCGGCCCGAGGTGCGCCGTGCCGAGGTGGCCGGCGTCGGCGGCATCTTCACCGCACGCAGCGAAGCGCGCTTCTGGGCCATGCTGGCCGGCGGCGGCGAGCTCGACGGCGTGCGCCTGCTCTCGCAAGGCCTGGCGGCCACGCTGAACACGCCGCGTGCGCACTGCGACGAGCCCGATCCGGTGATGTTCGGCTTCCCGCTCCCGATCACGATCGGGGGCTACTGGTTCGGCGGCGAACATCCGCCGGTGTGCTCGGCGAAGAACCCACGCGCCCTTTGCCATCCCGGCCAGGGCGGCTCCATCGGCTGGGCCGATCCCGATGCGCAGCTCGCCGTGGCGATCTGCCACAACCGTCTGTTCAACCCGGCCACGCGCGAGGAAGACGCGATTCTGACGATCGCCGAGGCCGTGCGCGCTGCGTTGAAACTCTGAGGGAGGAAGCCTTGCGCTGGGACGGCCCCTCGCTGATCGCGACGCGCGCGATCAGCGGTTCAATGGGCGGCTGACCAGGACTCGCTCATTCCGCGCCGCCAGACGAGTCCGTGCGTCGAGGGTCGCGTTGCCGCAACTTCCGGTCGGGACGATAGGTGTCGCGGTGAGAGAAGTATTCGAGGACGAGCCCTGCCACCACGATGGCGGCGATGCAAAGAAGGACGAGGACGGGAGACATGGCGGGCATCGAGTAGCCCGTTTGTTGTACATGCGGCAAGCGCGGACCGCGCCGTCACATTAGGCGAGTGGGGGCATGATCGGCCACTCGGATGCGACTTTTTTCACGGCTCCTGCCACCAATCCTCGGAGGGGCGCCAGGAAGCCGCTGTCGAGCTCATCCGGCTCGGCATTCGGGACGTCGCGCGCATGTCGCCAATCTTCAAGACGTGCGCGGCACGTCCGCCCAACATGGGAGCGCCCTCGAGACCCTCCATGCCGTCCTTCTCCGCCAACATCCTTGTCAAGGCCAGCGACGTCGTCACGCCGTCCGCGCGGCAAGGCTATGTCGACGCCTTTCGAGGCCTCCTCATCGCCCACATGGCACTGGACCACGCCTCGCTGATGTTCAACGCCGGCCGGGCCGGCGAGGAGCTGGCCGCGGGCGCGGCGCCTGCATCCGGCGACCTGCTGCAGTTCCTGACGCGCTTCACGGGTGTGCCGGTCGCACCGGCCTTCTTCTTCATGGCCGGCTTCATGGTGGCGCTGACCAGCGCTTCGCGCGAGCAGCGCGGCCTTCCACATGCCGAGGTGACTCGACGGCTGATCCTGCGCGGCCTGGTCCTGATCGCCGTGGACGCACTCGTCATGGGCCTGCCGCGCGCCGCCATGGGCTTCTATTCGTTCGTGGTACTCAGCTCGATCGGCGCAGCCATCATCCTCCTCGCACTCGTGCGCGACGCGCCGGGCAAGGTGCTGCTGGGGGCGGCGATCGCCATGCTGGCGCTGCATCCGCTGCTCGATGTGTCGATGCTGCCGCTGCCCTTGCGGGCGGTGCTCTACGAGCCGGTTCGAAGCGGGGCGTTTCGTTCACTCTACCCGGTGGTCCCGTGGACCGCGATCGCCGTCGTGGGCTTCGTCGTCGGGCGCGACGCGCTGCAGCGCCGTGAGCCGGCAAGGTTCTGGCTGGGGCTGGCCGGCGCCTGCCTGGCGCTGTTCTTGGCAATCCGGCTGAATGGCGGCTACGGCAATGCCTACGCGTACACGAAGGTCGACAGCCTGGCGTTCTGGACCTTCGCCAAGTACCCGCCGGACCTGCCCTTTCTCGCCTGGTCTTTCGCCGCCATCTTCGCGGGCCTGGCTGTGCTGTGGTGGGCGACGCGCAGCGGCATGCCCCTTTGGCTTCGCCCGTTCGTGATCTTCGGCCGGGTGCCGTTCTTCTTCTATGTCGTTCACTTCTACGTTCTGGGCATCGCCGCAGCTGCCGTGCACACGAAGTGGGGACTAGCACCCACCTATCTGATCTGGCTGTTGCTGCTGGTCCTCATGCTCTGGCCTTGTGCCTGGTACTACCGCAAGAAGCGGGACCGGCCGAACTGGGTCACACGCTACTTCTGATGCCCCGGCGGGCGGCCTACGGTGCCCGCAGGCAGGGCCTGCCTCACTTGAACAGGAGTTCACCGAACTTCGCTGCAGCCTCACGCGTGCTTTACCTCTGGCCTGCAGGATTGGGGCTCCTGAACACAATGCTCGAAGGAGCTGCCATGAAGAAGATGTTTTTCGCGTTCGGCGCTGCAGCCGCGGTCGCCTTGGCCACGTTGAGCGGTGCGGCACAGGCGCAGCCGCACCACGGAGAAAGGGGTTATCGCCCCCACGTCGTCGTTGTTCCGCCGCCTCCGCCGCGCCACATCATGAGGCATGGCTACCACCCGCGTCATGACGACCGGGCTTACTACCGTCATGCGCACAGAGACAGCGACCGTGATGGCGTGCCCAACCGCTACGACCGCCGTCCGCACAACCCGTATCGATACTGAGCACACGTGGCTCCCGCGCACCCCCTCGCCAGCGACACCCTGGCGTGGGGGTTTTTGTTCGTTCGAAGGCCTGCCGCACCGGTCAACGGGGTTTATCGGGTCGCCGGCCCTCAGCTACGTAACGTGTTGTTTCACGATAAGGCGCGCCGCCAAGCTAATGCCGAGCTTTCTCATGGAGCACTGACGGAGCGCCGCGGGTCCAGCCGGGTGGAGCGCCTGCAGGAGTCGAGCCGCGCGTTAGGTCGCGCACTCTACTTTCCGCATACCCCCGCACGCAAAATGCTGCACTGCACCATGGATACGCTCTCAGACAGTCTCTTGCTGGGCCTCGACGATCTCGTTGCGGACGTTAGCCATGCGCGGCGCAGGGAAGACCTCGGGCGCCTGGCGCTCCTTTGCTATTGCGACCTGCGGCCGTGGGCTCGCTGTGCGAGAGAAGAGCGCCTGGCTGAACTCACCTGGGCGCTGAACACACGTGCCCCGCCCGGGAGTCGGGCATTGTTTCTGCAACGAATCGACATCGTTATCCAGGAGCTCGAAGCCATCTGTCGCCGCTCCGGACGGACAGCAACGGCCGAATTGCTGCTGGCTGCGCGGCGACGCTGACCACAGGTTCCGACTCCGACCCTCATCTGACGACTTTGGGATTCACGTCGGGCAACACGCTCGAGGGCGCAACCAAGCTCCCGCAGCCAAATCACGAGAAATGCGAGCTTTCAGCGTAGGACCGAACCGCAATTTGACGGCCTGCCTGCACCGCACGCCATAGGATTGCGCTCAAGTCCACATGAGCACCCGAAGGAGTTCGGCCCATGAATCAGCGCAGCGATGACACCGCAAGGGTCCCCCAAGATCTGGATGCCTATGCATTGCGGCCTCGCGCCTCTGCCGGCGGGGCGACGCTCGCATCCTCGCTCGCGAACTTCTTTCGCAAGAATGATCGCGCGACCCCTTCTTCTTCTTCGGCCGCCGAAGTTGAATTCGCGAGCGAAGCGGAAGCGCGAGAGGCGGCCGTGCAAGCGACGCTGTTCAGGCACTGGAACGCTATCAAGGCCGAAGGCATCTCCGCATCCCAGTTCATCGCATTCCTGCAGCCGCTCGCCGACCTGGACGGGATCATGGTCTCGTACATCTCCAGCGATGAGGACGGCGGCGAATGCCTGTACACGCCTCGCCTAAACGAGGCCGGGCCGAATAGCAAGGTCGAGGCGCTTTACCGATAGGTCGGTTGCTCGCGCCAGGCGTCGTCGGCGCGCCGCCGGCTGCTTAGCAAAGCGGACAACGCAGCACCCCCGACCGCGGCGATCAACACCGCACACATCGGCTGCCGGATCACATAGCCGCGCACTACATCGAGCGAGTGCTCCACCTGACTTTTGAGTCGCGCTGTGCCCGGAGGTACCGATGCTGCGGGCAGCGTTTTCGCTATCACCTGCGCGTCGTCGACCACGGCGCTGGCTTCATCCGCGACGGTCGGGGTCAGTTCATCGAGGTCGTTTGGCATCATCTTCAAGGTCCCTTCGTCGCTGGCGTGCAATCTGTTGCGGGGAAGAAATCCTCTCAGACCTCGCGCCTCTCCTTGTCAGAACGGGACGATGCGCGACGTAAGAGCAACGCGGTGCCGCTTGCCAACTTGACTCGCGACGGACAGCCCTGACGATTGCAGGGTAAAAATCGATGGGATGCATCAAGTCCATTGCCCTTTGCCGCGTTTCTCTCGTCTCGCCCTGATGTCGCTCGCGCTCGCCCTGCTGGGAGGCTGCGCCTCTGCGCCATCTAACGCGCCCTTGCAGCCATCGCCGCCGACCGCGAGCCCCCCAGCAGTCACAACGCCCCCCGCGCCCGCGCCACCAGGCGAAGCGGAGCTGCAACCGGGCTTCGCACAGTGGTTGGCCGACTTCCGCGCCAGCGCGCGCGCAAGAGGCATCAGCGAGGCAACGCTGCGCAGTGCCTTCGAGAACGTCCAGTACCTCCCCCGCATCATCGAGCTGGACCGTGCGCAGCCCGAGCTCACGCGCACGGTCTGGGACTACCTCGAGAACGCTGTGACGCCCCAACGCGTGGCGGCAGGCCAGGACAAGCTCCTGCAGTTGCGCAACGAGACCGAAGCGGCGGCGTCGCGCTACGGCGTGCCGCCCGGCATCCTGGTCGCGATCTGGGGCATGGAGAGCAACTACGGCAGCAACTACGGCAACACCCCGACCGTCGACGCACTCGCGACGCTCGGCTTCGAGGGGCGTCGCGGCGACTGGGCGCGCGCCGAGCTGCTCGCGGCCCTGAAGATCCTCGACAACGGCGACATCGCGCGCGAACGCATGATCGGCTCCTGGGCGGGCGCCATGGGCCAGACCCAGTTCCTGCCGTCGAACTTCCTGGCCTACGCGGTGGATGCCGATGGCGATGGCCGGCGCGACATCTGGGGCAGCATGGCGGACGTCATGGCCTCGACCGCGAACTTCCTGTCGCGCGCGGGCTGGCAAGCGGGCAAGCCCTGGGGCGTCGAAGTCCGCCTGCCGCCCGGCTTCGACTTCGGCCGCGCCGACACGGCCGTGCGCCAGTCCACCGCTCAATGGGCCGCCGAGGGGCTGCGTGCGGTGGAGGGCCAGCAGCTGCCGGACTTCGACGACGGCACCATCCTGCTGCCCGCCGGCGCCCGCGGGCCCGCCTTCCTGGTCGGGCCGAACTTCCGCGCCATCCTGCGCTACAACAACTCGACCAGCTACGCCCTGGCCGTCGGCCTGCTGGCGCAGCGCCTGCGTGGCGGCTCCGGCGTGCAGGCGTCCTGGCCGCGCGATCTGGTCGCGCTCACGCGCAGCCAGTTGCTCGAACTCCAGAGCGCGCTCAACCAGCGCGGCTTTGCCAGCGGCACGCCCGACGGCGTGATGGGCCCGGCCACGCGTGACGGGTTGCGCCGCTATCAGCGCAGTGTCGGGCTGCCTGCGGATGGCTATCCGAGCGTGGAGCTGCTTCAGCGGCTACAGCAGCCTTAGCGAAGCACGCTTCTCGCTTTTCGCAGCGCCAAGAAGGGCCCGCCGGCGCTGCCCGCGGCGCTGGGAACAGGACGATCCCCTGCTCCATCCAATGGACACAGGCTGCCGATTCGCCATCTGCTGCGGGCGTCATGCAGCCCAGTCCCCGTCGAGGAGCTGTGCATGATTCACGTCACGTTGTCGAACCCCAGTCGCTCTCGCAGCCGCTGCAGCGCTGACCGTTGCATGCGGCGGCGGCGGTGGAGGTGGGGGAGGCGCGAGCGGCTCGGCCGCCAACCAGGCCGCACTCATCGCGCAGGGCCAGAAGATCTTCCGTTTCGACACCTTCGGCGACGAAGCCCGATGGACCGACACGCTTCGGATGCATGAGGTCATCAGCACCGCGGTCAGCCCCGCGGCAGCGCTGGCGGTCGGGCTGAAGGTGGACGCCGAGGCGCTGCCGCCGTCCGTGGTGGCAGGCATCCAGGATGGCAGCGTCGATCTCGCGAGCCCCGCCACCACCGTTGCCTTGCTGAAGCTCGACGCCGTGGTCGGCCTCAAGGGGACCGTGGAGACCGTCAACGGCAAGGATGCGCTGACCCGCGTCGGCATCACCTGCGCGCTCTGCCACTCGACGGTCGACAACTCCTTCGCGCCGGGCATCGGCAAGCGGCTCGATGGCTGGGCCAATCGGGACCTGAACCCCGGCGCCATCATCGCGCTCTCCCCTGCGCTGGACGCTGCCAGGAAGGCCGTCTATCTCTCCTGGGGCAAGGGCAAGTACGACCCGCGCTTCAACATCGATGGTCTCAACAAGCCGGTGGTCATCCCGCCGGCCTACGGCCTGGAGGGCATTCACAGCGTGACTTTCACCGGCGATGGCGCCGAGATCGCCTACTGGAACCGCTATGTCGCCGTGACCCAGATGGGCGGCCAGGGCAGCTTTTCCGATCCGCGCCTGAACCTGAACATCACCAATGGCACCGTGGACCTCGTCACGAGCAAGCTGGCTGCGTTGCAGGCGTACCAGCTGTCATTGAAAGCCCCTGCCGCGCCCGCGGGCAGCTTCGACCCCGCTGCAGCCGCGCGCGGCAAGATGGTCTTCGACGGCGCGGGAAAGTGCGTGACCTGCCACAGCGGTGCCCTCCTCACGGACGCCAATTCGACGCTGCATCCGCCCGCCGACTCGATGGCGGAGCCGGAAACGCCGAGCTACGCCTCCCGCTCGGCGACCAGGATGTACCGCAGCTCACCGCTGCGAGGCGCCTGGCAGCACGCGCCCTACTTCCACGACGGATCCGCCGCCACGCTCGAAGCGGTCGCTGCGACCTACAACACCCGGCGATCGCTGGGTCTCACCCCGCAGGAGATTGCAGATCTCGCCCAGTACCTGAAGTCGCAGTGAACGCGGCTCTTATCGCAGCGCCTGCCTCGCAGCGGCGATGAACGGCTCGATGAACGGACTGTCCACGTCGTGGCGCCGGGAGACCGCGACGTCGAAGCCTTCGCTGACGCCCGTCAGCCTGCGCACGACGACACCTGGAGGCAGGCCCGCGGCAGCGCACGCGGGAACCACGGCGCAGCCTTCGCCGGCGAGCACCAGCGCCAGCGCAGCATGCACCGTTTCCACGCGCTCGACCACCTGAACCGTCACCTGATGCCGCCGAAACAGCGCGGCCACCATCGAGGTGTCCACGTCCTCCCTGAGCGAAGGCAGGGCAATCATCTTCTGGCCCTGAAGCCGCGCCATCGGGACCGAGGCGAGACGGGCGAGCGGCGAGCGTGACGGCACGGCGAGTCGCAGCGGTTGCGTGCCGACAATGGTGTTGGCCACTTCTGCGCGCTGGATCGCCGGCATGCACAAGCCGACGGTCACCTTGTGCTGCATGACCTGCGCTTCGCAAGTGGCGGCACTCATCTCGACGAACTGCAGTTCGACGTCCGGCAAGCTGCGATGAAGAAGCGGGACGAGCTTGGGCAGGATGGCGTAGCCCAAGGAGAACATGTAGCCCACCGTGAGCCGGCCGCGCCGTCCGGACCCGACCGCGCGAGCGGCCTCGAAGCCTTCGTGCGCCAGGGCCAGGGCTTCGCGCGCGCGGGCGAACAGGGCACTGCCTGCGTCGGTGAGCCGCATTCCCGTCGATTCGCGCAGGAACAGCGGCGTCCCGACCTGGGCCTCGAGGTTGCGAATCTGGACGGACAAGGGCGGCTGCGCCATGTGCAGCCGCTGGGCGGCCTTGCCGACGCTGCGGGCCTCCGCCACGGCGACGAAGTAACGCAAGCTCTTGAGGTCCATGCTCATACGATTCCGATATGAGCGGATTGTGAACGAGTATTGGACCGGCAAGCAGGTCGTTGGCACTCTTGGTCCTGTCGCCGGCTGAAGTGGCCGGCATCTGACCGAGGGATGCTGGATGACCGAGGAACTTTGCTTCTGGACCGCCGTGCGGCTTCGCGAAGCGATCGCGCGCCGTGAAGTCTCGCCCGTGGAACTGACCCGCGCCGTGCTGGACCGCGCCGCGCGGCTGCAGCCGAAGCTCAATTGCTTCATCACGCTCTGCGCGGACGAGGCCATGCGCGACGCCAAGGCTGCGGAGCAGGCCGTCATGCGCGGCGAAGCCACGGGGCTGCTCCACGGCATTCCCTATGCCTGCAAGGACCTGGTCAACACCCAGGGCGTGAAGACCACCTTCGGTTCGCTGCTGTTCGCCGACAACGTCCCTGCCGAGGACGCGGCGGCCATCGCCCGCCTGCGCCGACAGGGTGCCATCCTCATCGGGAAAACGACGACCTCGGAGTTCGGCTCGAAGTGCCTGACCGATGCGCCTTTGTTCGGGCGCACGCGCAATGCATGGCACCCGGATCGCACCAGCGGCGGCTCGAGTGGCGGTGCAGCCGTGGCGGTGGCGGCAGGGCTCGCACCGATCGGCATCGCCACGGATGGCGGAGGCTCCACGCGGATCCCGGCGGCCTGCAATGGCGTCGTGGGCCTGAAGCAGTCGATCGGCCTGGTGCCGCATTCGCAGGCGGAAGACGTCATCGGCAATCTCACCTACGTCACGCCCATCTCGCGCACGGTCGCCGACACCGCGCTCATGCTCCAGGCGATGGCGGGCGAGGATGACTGCGACCCCTGGTCTGCCGGCGCCCGGGCTGCGGACTACCTGCAAGCCGTGCAATCGGCGAGGAACCTGCGCGGCAAGCGCATCCTCTTCGCGGATGTGCCGCCCGGAAGGCCGATCGCTGCCGACGTTGCGTCCTGCTTTGAGTCTGCCCTGGGACTGTTGCGGGACCTGGGCGCGGAGCTGGCCGAGATGCCGCCAGCGTCGGACTTCGACATCGAGCCGCTTTGGCGCACCATCAATCACACGGTGTGGAAGGCACGCTTCGGCAAGATGGCCGAGGAGCAGCCGGATCGGATGAGCCCCTCGCTGCTGCAGCAGCTCGCGCTCGCGAACGACTACACCGCCGTGGATTACCAGCAAGCGAACTTCGCTCGCACCCGGCTCTTCCGGCATGTGCAGGCGCTGCTGCGTGACCACGATTTCATCGTGGTCCCCACGCTTGCGCGCACCGCCCTGCCGATCGACCAGGACCTGTTCGGCAAGCTCGAGATCGACGGGCGGCTCTTCGACGAGGTGCGCTCCAACTGGTTCCCCTGGACCATGCCCTTCAATCTGACGGGCCACCCCGCGATCACCATCCCCTGCGGCTTCGGGCGCGACGGACTCCCGATCGGGCTGCAGTTGGTGGGGCGCCTGCGCCAGGAGTCGGACCTTCTTGCCGCGGCGGCGGTGTTCGAAGCTGCCAGCAATCTTTTGGGCCGTTGGCCGGATCTAGAGGTGCAGTCATGAATGTGTTGCAGTATTTCCGTTCCTCCTTGTGGGTCGCAGGCTTTGCGGCGCTTGCAGTCGCCTCGGCGCCGGCGCACGCGCAGGCGCAAGTGCCGGCCGGAGGCGCCCATCCGCTGCGCCTCGTCGTCGGGTTTCCCCCCGGCGGCGCGCTGGACACGCTGGCGCGGGCGCTCGCCGAGCAACTGCGCATCGGTGGCGAGGAACAGGTGATCGTGGACAACCGGCCCGGCGCCGCCACGCGGATTTCCATCGAGTATGTGAAGCGCGCCGCGCCCGATGGCAGGACCGTGCTCCTGTCTTCCAACGCGCCGTTGGTCATCTTCCCGATGACCTACAGGCAGCTTGCCTACGACGTCGACCGCGACTTCGTCCCCGTGGCCCATCTCGCCGAGGTTCCCACGGTGATTTCCACCGGCGCGGACCGGCCATACAAGACCTTGAAGGACTATGTGGGTTGGGTGCGCGCCAACCCGTCGCAGGCGAGCGTGGGACTCACCAACCTGGGCGGGACACTGCACTTCGCCGTCCTCGGCATGGCCAAGACCGTGGGCGTTCCGCTGACGCCCGTGGCCTACAAGGGTGGCGCGCCGCTCGTGACGGACCTGGTCGGCGGGCACGTTCCCCTGAGCGCGGATGCCCTGGCCAGCCAGATGGAACTGCATCGCGGCGGCAAGGTGCGCATCCTGGCTGTCTCCGGCACGCGCCGCAACGCGTCCCTGCCCGATGTTCCGACCGCGCGCGAGGCCGGCATCGATGCCTTCGACCATGCGAACGCCTCCTACAGCGCCTTCGTTCCCGCAGGCACGCCTGCAGCGGTCGTGCAGCGCCTGGAGCGGGCCTTCGTGGCCGCCATGCAGCAGCCGCAGGTCAGGAGCGCGATGACACGCGCAGGCCTGGAGGCCACGGGCCTGCCCGGCGCCGCAGTGAAACGCCTGCTGAGCGAGGAGCGTGACTTCTGGCGTCCCCTGGTGCAGGCCTCGGGATTCCGCAGCGAGGAGTGACGGCGCAACGCGCGCCGTTCAACCAAAGGAGATTTCCATGCGCAAAGCGATCCGGAAGACTTCTGCATGCACGCATCGCCGTGCAGCAATTCGGGCCGTGGCCCTGCTCCTTGCGGCGTATGTGGTGCCGCTGGGACAGGCGGCCGCCGCAGGCTACCCCGAGCGCCCGGTGACGATTGTCTCCGCGTTCCCCGCCGGCGGCATCGTGGACGTCATCGCGCGGCGGCTCGCGCAGCATTTTTCCGAGCGCTTCAAGCAGAGCTTCATCGTGGACAACCGCGTGGGTGCTGCCGGCAGCATCGGCTATTCGGCCGTGGCCCGTGCGGCCCCCGACGGGTACACGCTGGTCGTGGCCAGCGGCCCCACGACGATGGCGCCGCCCGGCGCGACGGCGCCTTCCTGGCAGCCGCAGACCGCGTTCAGCGCGATCGGGATGATCGGCACCATTCCCCAGGCGATCATCGTGAGCAACGGCTTGCCCGTCCGCTCGCTGCCCGATCTCGTCGGCTACGCCAAGGCACGACCGGGCCAGGTCAACTACGGCTCTGCAGGCGCAGGCACGACGCCCTTCTTCACGATGGAACTGCTCAGGAGCCAGCAGAAGATCGATCTCACGCACGTGCCTTATCGAGGCCAGCCCGAGGTGATGACGGACCTGGTGCGGGGCGAGATCGGCGTCACCGCGATGACCGTGCCCCTGGTCGTCCAACAGGTTCAGTCGGGCAAGATCAAGGCCATCGCCGTCACTTCGAGCACGCGGGTCGCGTCGCTGCCGGACGTGCCCACGGTCGTCGAACAGGGCATGCCCGACCTGGCCATCTCCAACTGGTTCGCCCTGATGGGGCCAGCCAGGCTGCCGCCGGAGGTGGTGGCCACACTCGCCCGTGCGCTGACGGAAGCGCTCGCGGCGCCCGATGTCCAGGCCAGCCTCAAGGACCTGGGGCTGCTCATCCAACCCGCGCCGCCCGCCGAGACACAGGCTTTCGTGCAGGCGGATCTCGCACGCTGGATTGCCATGTCCCGAACGCTCGGCACCGACACGCCTACCCTCAAGGAGACAACGAAGTGAACAACGATATCGCGCAACTTTCATCGCGTGCCAGGCCCGAAGGCATGGATGCCGCCGAGTGGCGGCTGCGCTGCGACCTCGCGGCCTGCTACCAGCTGACGGATCTGCATGGCATGTCGGACCTGGCCTCGACCCACATCTCCGTGATGCTGCCGGGGCCCGAGCATCACTTTCTGGTCAATCCGCTGGGCACCCTCTTCGACGAGATGACGGCATCCGCCCTGATCAAGGTCGACCTCGACGGGCACGTGGTGCAAGGGGACCCGTCGCTGCTCAACCCGGCGGGGTTCATCATCCATAGCGCCGTCCACATGGCGCAGACGGACCTGGTGTGCGTCATGCACAGCCACACCCGTGCGAACAACGCGATCGCGATGCAGGCCATGGGCCTGCGGCCCCTGAGCCAGAAGGCCTGCGTCATGCTGGACTTCCTGGGCTACCACGACTACGAGGGCACGGCGCTCGACGAAGACGAACGCGAACGCCTCGTGCGCGACCTCGGCCCCGAAGGCCGTGTGCTGGTCCTGCGCAACCACGGCGCCCTGACGGTGGGACGCAGCGTCGCGGAGGCCTTCTGCTGGATGCTGCGACTGGAGACGGCGTGCCAGTTCCAGATCGACGGACAAGCCGGCGGAGTGCCGCTGCACGAACTGTCCGAAGCCACCATCCGGCACACCCGCGCCCAAGGCCGCAAGATGCTGGGCCCCGGCGGCTTCATGGAGGTCGGCAAGCTGGAGTGGCCGGGACTGCTGCGCAAGCTGGAGCGTGAGCGCGGGAGCTCCTACCGGACGTGAGCACGAGCCGAGATCACCTGGGACCAAGACAGCCCCACGTGACCTTAGGAGGCCCGCGACCGCTTCATCGTGGGCGACGCCGTCGCCTGGCGCACTCTGGAAACCGAGCGAAAGTATGAACCGTGCCCAAGGACCGGCGTCATCGCACGGTCCTTCGCCTCCAAGGTGGCGGCGCAAGGGATTGGCGCAGCATCGCCAGAAAGGCCGTTGCCCGCGCACTTCGCCCGAAGCGGGTGCCTAGCATGGCGACGACGTCGGCGGCAGGAACCTCCCAGCTCGCAAGCACCCGCTTGAGGCGACCGGCTGCCAGATCGGCAGCGACGTTCCACTCCGACCGCATCGCGACACCCTGCCCTGCCACCGCCCACCCGCACACCACCGCGCCGTCGTTGCTGCACATGGTGGGGCGGATCCTGACGGTCTCCGACTCGCGCGAAGCGTGCAGGAAGCGCCACAGCGTGACGTCCTCGTCGTTCTCTCTCAGCACCAGGCATCGATGCCGCAGCAGGTCGGAAGGCGACTGAATCGGCGCAGCACTGGCGAGATAGTCCGGGCTGGCGCAGAGGATGCGCCGATTCGGCGCCAGCGTCGTGACGATCTGGTTCTGGGCACCAGGCGGTCCGATGTGGACGATGACGTCGCTGCTCTCGACCAGGTGCGCGCCGGGATGGTCGGCAAGGTCCAGGGTGACCGTCACGCCAGGATGCGCTTTTGCAAACGCATCGACCACGGGTGCGACATGCAGCCGGCCGAAGCCGTGCGGGGCGGCTATGCGTAGATGCCCGCTGACGGCCTTCTTGCGATTGGCCAATGCCTCGGACAGCGCCTCCATCGCATCGGCCACGATCGTTCCGTGCGATGCGACCAGATCGCCTTCATCGGTAAGGACCATCCTGCGGCCGGAACGGTCGATCAGCCGGATGCCGATCCGTGCTTCCAATGCTTGCAGGCGCTGGGTGACGGCCGGCGGCGTGACATCCATCTTGCGGGCAGCTTCAGCGAGCGAGGCGGAGCGGGCCAGCACGTTGAAGAAGCGCAGATCCTCGGAGCTGATCATTTAGTGGCGCCTTAACTCTCCATGCAGGTTCGATAAATTGTAGGTTCAATCGATCAGGGGCAACATCCGGTCATCTCATTGGGTCGATGCCGGTTCGCATCCGCATCGGACAAGCACAACTCGGAGCACGACATTGGGCCAGTCCATAGCCATGAAGCAGGCGCAAGCCGAACCGATCGCAACGACGCTGGAGGACCTGGCGACGCCTTGCCTCGTCCTCGACGCTGAGCGGATGGAGCGGAACATCGCACGCCTGAAAGCCAAGCTGGACGGCCGGGCCGTCACGCTGCGTCCCCACCTCAAGACGTGCAAGTCGGTGGACGTCGCGCGGCGCGTCATGACGTCGCCCGAGGCCGAGGCCTTGCGTGAATGTGCCGAGGTCGAGCGCCGCAGCGTGGTCGATGCCGCCACCATCCTGCGCGAGGCGGACTTGCCCTGCCCGGTGGTCAGCGTCGGCTCCACACCGACTGCGCACAACGCCACCGAGTGGTCGCGTTTCGGGGGCTGGCGATGAGCGGCGAGAAGTTCGTGACCGGCATCCTGACGCACCGGGCGCCGACGCCGACAGGTCACTCCACGCAGGCCATTGTCCCGGGCGCCTACGACGCGGTGCTGCTCCCGTTTGCCACGGAACACCTGGAAAGCGCCCTCCAGCTTTCGCAGGAGATGTCCTGGCCCTATCGGCTCGAGGACTGGGCCTTCGCGCTCGAGCTCGGCCAGGGTTTCGTGCTCCGCAACGGCGCCGGTACAGTGATCGCGACCGCGGCCTGGTGGCCCTACGGCGAGGAACACGCATCGGCCGGGATGATCATCGTCGCCAAGGCTGCCCAGGGCCGTGGCCACGGTGCCCGGCTGATGGATGCGCTGCTGGCAGCGGTGCACCCGCGGACCATCACGCTGAACTCGACGGCCGAAGGTCTGGCGCTTTATGAAAGACGCGGCTTTGTCCGCACCGGCGTCATCCGACAGCATCAAGGCGTTCCCGACGAGCGCCATCAGACGCCACCGGCCAACCTGGTCAGGGCGATGGCGCCATCCGATGTCGAGGCGGTCGCGCGTCTGGACCGGCAGGCCACAGGCTGGGCCAGGCGGCAGATGCTGGATCGGCTCATCCGGGCCGGTGACGGCCACGTGCTCGTGCGTGACGGCGAGCCGCGCGGCTATGCCATTTCACGCCTGTTCGGCCGCGGGCACGTCATCGGTCCGGTGGTCGCCGAAAGTGCGGCCGATGCGCGCGCCTTGATCGAAGCCGCGCTCGCACGACTCGGCCAGGTTTTCGTCCGCGTCGACACCGCTGCCACCACGCAGCTCGGGGAGTGGCTCGAAAGCATCGGCCTGCGCCAGGTCGGTGACGCCACCACCATGGTCAAGGGGCCGCACATCCCGCCGGCGGGGCCAGCACGCATGTTCGCGCTGGCCAACCAGTCGTTCAACTAGGAGACATCGCGATGCTGCGCTCGAAGACGCCGGAAACGCCGCTATGAAGCTGACCTCGTATTGGCTGGACACCTCGGAGCCCTTCCGCAGTGCCACTGCAGGACCGGTGCAGGGCAGCTGCGACGTGGCGGTGATCGGCGGCGGCCTGACCGGCTGTTCGGCTGCGCTGGCGCTTGCCAAGAAAGGGGCACGCGTCGTGCTCCTGGAGGCCGAGACCATCGGGCACGCCGCCTCCGGTCGCAACGGCGGCATGTGCAACAACGGCTTTGCCCAGGACTACGGCACGATGTCGGCCAAGCTCGGCAAGGAAGTCGCCGACCGGCTCTATCGGGCCTTCGACGCCGGAGTCGATACGGTCGAGCGCCTGGTGGCGCAAGAGAAGATCGACTGCAGCTTCGCGCGCGTTGGCAAGATCAAGCTGGCGGCCAAGCCCGAGCACTACGACAAGCTGGCGCGCAGCCAGGAATTGCTGGCCGCCAATGTCGATCCCGACACGGAGATGGTGAGCCGTGCAGACCTGGCCGGCGAGGTGGGGTCGGAGCGCTATCACGGCGGGCTGATCTACCGCAAGAGCGCCGGCATGCATGTCGGGCGCTTCGTCCGCGGCCTGGCAGAGGCGGCGGCGCGGCGCGGCGTCGAAATGCACGAGCAAACGCCGATGACGGGCCTGCGACCCGCGCCCGGCGGATGCCACCAGATCGAGACGCCGATGGGCCGGCTCAACGCCAAGCAGGTTTTGCTGGCGAGCGGAACCTCGCAGACGGGGCCGCTGGGTTGGATTCGACGCCGCATCGTGCCGATCGGCGCGTTCCTGATCGTCACCGAGCCACTGCCGACAGAGACGCTCGACCGGCTATTGCCGCGGCGCCGAATGGCGGTCGATACCAAGAATCTCGTCAACTATTTCCGAACGACGCCCGACAACCGGCTGCTCTTCGGTGGACGCGCCCGCTTCGCCGTCTCCAACCCGAGCTCCGACGAGAAGAGCGGCGCGATCCTGCAGGCGGCATTGCACGACGTCTTTCCCGAGCTTCGCCATGTGCGCATCGACTATTGCTGGGGCGGGATGGTCGACATGACGCGTGACCGCCTGCCACGCGCCGGCGAGCGCAACGGCATCTACTACTCGATGGGCTACAGCGGCCACGGCACCCAGATGTCGACCCTGATGGGGACGATCATGGCGGAAGTCGTGGACGGGCGCGCCGAACTCAATCCCTGGAAAGACTTCGACTGGCCGGCGATCCCGGGCCATGTCGGACCACCGTGGTTCCTGCCGCTGGTAGGGGCCTACTACCGGCTCAAGGACAAGCTCGCCTGAAGCCGATCTCGCCGAGAAGGTACGACGCTAGCGTCGCTCATCGCGGTCCGATGACAGCTAGAAGATGGAGAACGAAATCGACTTCGCGACCGCGTCGCGAATATGCCGGATGCGCTCGCGGTTGAGCCGCTCGGCAGCGTCGGCATCGCTGCGCTCGATCGCATCCAGCAACTTCTGGTGTTCCTCGATGGCCGCTTCCAGGCGCCCCGGCAGCAGCGCGGTGCGGCTGCCCGTCAGCCGCAGGCGGTTCTCGATCGCCAGGACATGCTCCGACAAAGTGGCGCTGCGGCAGCACTCCACGAGCGCACGCCGGAAGGCCAGCGCGTGATCGAGGTACACGGCGACGTCGCCTTTCCTGGCGCTCGCGGCCAGTTGCTGCATCAGCTTCTTGAGTCGTTGCAGGTGGTGAATGTCCATGTGGCGCGTGGCGAGCCGTGCGACCAGCCCTTCGAGGACTTCGCGGATGTCCAGCAGCTCGATCACTTCTTCCGGGCGGAGCTGGGTCACCGTGACGCCCACGAAGGGCGTCCGGCGGACCAGGCGCTCCACCTCCAGCTGGCGGATGGCCTCGCGGATCGGCGTCCGGCTCACTTCGAGCTCGGCCGCGAGGTCCTGTTCCGTGAGCTTCGATCCCGGCTTGAGCTCCCCGCTCAGGATCGCGGCGCGGATCCGATCGCAGACCTGCTCGGCCGACAGCGGCTGTGGACCTCGCTTTCGCAATGCGCTGAAATTTTCTGATGTCATGCAACCGTTATACAAGAGATGGCGGGCGCTTCACCCGGTCGAATATTCGAGCGCGACAGCCGGCATCTGCAGCACCAACAGGTGAACGCCGCTCGCGCCGGCGAGGCAGCCGCCTGCATCTTCACCGGGCGAAAGATAGCGGCTCTCCCAGGCCTGCAGCCGCCGCTGCGGCGTTTCGAGCGCGCCGGCAAGGACCAACTGAAACTGGCCCGAGCCGCGCGCTTCGATCGGCTCGAGTCGCGAAAAGGGCGGCAGCTGCAGGGCGTAGGCCTCGAGGCCGTCCAGTGGCGCGATCAACGGGATCTGCCGTACCGACTCCAGGGCGCGAAGCGTTTCGATCGCCAGAGGCTCGTGCACGGGCCCGTGGGCATTGCGTTTCGGACCGCGCCGCAGCCGGTCCCGTGCGGCCGGAAGGAAGTTCGCGCCCGTTTCGTGCACCGCACGAATCGTGAAATAGCTCAAGCCGGCAGGGCCCGCCACCAGCGGACCGTAGCCCGTGAAGGCGCCGGCGTAGTGAACGGAGCCGGGGCCCACCGCGTGCGCACCCAGGGTGCCGCTGCCGGCCTTGACGACCTGGAACTGATTCTGCGTGTGGAAGTGCGGCGCAAGCACGGCGTTCGGCGGCTGCTCCACGAGGAACACGGTCGGAGACAGTCCCGGGCCGCGATCACTTTGCATCCACTCGCTTCGATGAAAGCTGAAGCCGTTCTCCAGCACCCGATGGTGGCGGGTTTCGCCGGCGAGGGCGGCTGAGCCGAGTGCAATCATCGCGTCACTCCAGCCGGGCCCCGGAGCTCTTGATGATGGCAGTCCAGCGGTCGACCTCGACCCGCACGAAGCTCTTGAACTCCGCAGCCGATTTGAATCGGGGCCGCCCTCCCAGGCCGATGATCCGCTGCGAGAAGTCCGGCGAGCGCACGATCTTCGCGAGTTCTTCGCTGACCTTGTCGACGACGGCCCTGGGCGTGCCGGCAGGCGCCAGCAAGCCGACCCACGGCACGAGATCGAAATCGGCCAGGCCACTCTCCGCGACCGTCGGAACCGAGGGCAGCACGGAGATGCGCTCGCTCGAGCTCACGGCGATCGGGCGCACCCGTCCGCCCGCCAGGAAAGGCTGGGCAGCGCCATAGGCGTCGAAGGAGACCTGCACCTGGCCCGCGGCCAGGTCCGTGAGCGACTTGGCGGCGCCTTGGTAAGGCACATGCGTCATTTCGATGCCGGTGCGCCGCATGAGCTCCGACATGGCGAGGTGCGACACGGAGCCATTGCCCGGCGAGGAGTAGTTCACCTTGCCCCGGTTCTCCTTCGCGTACGCGATCAGTTCCTCGAGCGACTTGATCGGCAGGGTGGTGTTCACCATCAGCACGAGCGGCGCGTCATAGATCAACCCGACGGGCTCGAAGTCCTTCACGCTGTCGTAGCGCACGTTCTTGTAGAGCACCGGATTGCCGGCCACGGCCGCGGATGCGGACAGGGTCATGATGCTGCCGTCGGCGGGCATTCGCGCGACCGCCTCGAGCGCGATGCTGCCGGACTGGCCGGGCATGTTCTCCACGATCAGGGTCCGGCCGATCGCCGGACCCAGGCGCTCAGCAAGAAGCCGGGCGACCGCATCGACGGACTGCCCTGCCGGGTAGCCCACGATGAGCTTGCCCGTGTCCTTTTGCGCGAAGGCCGCGGTGCCTGTGCACAGCAGCGCGACGATCGCGCTGTTGAAGGTGCGACGGATGATCTTCATGCTCGTCTCCTGGTCCGGCGCGTTCAGGGATGCGCGGGCTGCGCAGCGCCGAGCATCTGGATGATGGAGGAGAAGTCGAGCCGGCCCCGGCCCGCGGCGCAATGCATCGCGTAGACGGACGCGGCAGCCGCGCCGAGCAGCGCAGGCGAGTGGCTCGCGACGGCGGCTTGCTCGGCCAGCCGCAAGTCCTTGAGCATCAGTTCGGACGCGAAGCCGCCCTCGTAGCCGCGATTGGCGGGCGCGGACGGCACCAGGCCAGGCTCGGGTGCATAGCTCGTGAGGGCCCAGCACTGGCCCGAGGATGTCGAGGCAATCTCGAAAAACTTCCGGGCATCGAGGCCGAGGCGCTTGGCCAGGTAAAGCGCTTCCGACACCGCCAGCATGGAAATGCCTGCCAGCATGTTGTTGCAGATCTTCGCGGCCTGTCCAGCGCCGGCCGCGCCGGCGTGGATGATGTTCTTGCCCATCGCGCGCAGGAGCTCGAGTGCACGCGCAAAGGCAGCTTCCGTGCCGCCCGCCATGATGGTGAGCGTTCCCGCGGCGGCGCCGCCGACGCCGCCGGAGACGGGGGCGTCGAGCGTGGCGAGCCCCTTGGCCTGCAAGCTCTCGTGGAAGGTGGCGCAGGATGCGACATCGATCGTCGAGCAGTCGATGACCAGTGCGCCCGGGGCGAAGGGCAGCGCCCGCGCGGCGAGCACGTCCAGCACGTGGCGCCCGCTGGGCAGCATCGTGATCACGACTTCCGCGCCGGCCACTGCCTCGTCGACCGATGTGCGTGGGTGCAGCCCCGCGTCATGCGCACGCGCCATGGAGCCCGCGCTCACGTCGAAGCAGCGCACCTCGTGCCCTGCTTCCTTCAAGCGGCATGCCATGGGAAAGCCCATGTTGCCCAGTCCGATGAAACCGATGACAGCCATGATGTCTCCTTGTTCTCAGAAAGCCAACTCAGGTCATGTTGAAGATCACTGTCTTCTTGTGGGTGAAGTGGTCCAGCATCGCCTCCAGCGAGGCCTCGCGCCCCAGCCCCGATTGCTTCACGCCGCCATAGGACAGGCCGGGCTGGACGACGATGTTCTGGTTCACCTGCACGAAGCCGGCCTGCAGTCGCCGGGTGGCGTCCAGGGCCGTGTGCAGGTTCTGCGTCCAGATGGTCGCTGCCAGCCCGAAGTCGCTGTCGTTCGCCATCGTCAAGGCCTCTTCGTAGCTGGAGAAGCGGATCACGCAAGTCACGGGGCCGAAGATCTCTTCCCGCGCGAGGCGGGAGGCGTTGTCGAGCCCGGTGAAGATGACCGGCCTCACGAAGAGCCCTGAGCGAAGTGCTTCGCCCGCGGGCAGCTGCGAACATTCGTGCGCCTGGGCTCCGGGCTCGGAGCGGCCGCTCTCGATGTAGCCCAGCACCTTGTCGAGCTGAGGCCGCGAGATGATCGTGCCGATGTCCGTCTCTTCATGGAGCGGGTCGCCCATCTTCATTGCATCGACGCGCGCCTTGAGCATGGCGACGAATTCGTCGTGGACCTTCTCGTGTACGAGGATGCGGCTGGCCGCGGTGCAGCTCTGGCCCTGCCGGGTGAAGCGCATTCCGCTGACCGCGCCGGCGACGGCCTCGGGGAGGTCCGCGTCGTCCATCACGATCATCGGACTCTTGCCGCCCAGTTCGAGCGTGACGGGGATGAGCTTTTCCCCGGCAGTGCGCGCGACGATGCGGCCGGTCTCGACCGAGCCGGTGAAGGTCACCTTCCCGACGCTGGGGTGCGCGACGAGCGGCGCGCCGCAGTCCGCTCCGTAGCCGGAGACGATGTTCAGCACGCCCGGAGGAAGCGTCTGGTTGAGGATCTGGCACACGCGCAGAACCGCCAGCGGTGCCTCTTCCGCCGACTTCACGACGACTGTGTTGCCTGCCACCAGGGCCGGCGCGATCTTCAGCGCCATCAACATCATGGGGGCGTTCCAAGGAATGATCACGCCCACAACGCCGATCGGGTCGCGCTGGGTGAAGGTCAGCATGTCGGGGCTGAAGGGAACGGTCTCCCCCTTGAGCTCGGAGCCCAGGCCGCCGTAGAACTGCAATGCGTCGGCGACGACCGACGCCTCCACGCGGCTCTCGGTGCGCAGGGCCTTGCCGGTCTCCAGCGCGACCAGGCGCCCGAGTTCTTCCACGTGCTCGGCCAGAAGACGCGAGCATTCGGCCACGAGGGTGCCCCGCTTGCGCGCCGCCGTGGCGGCCCACGCAGGCTGGGCGCTTGCCGCAGCGGCGACCGCCTGGTCCACGTCGCTCGCATCGCTGTGCGCGGCCTGTCCGATCTCGCTTCCGGTGGCGGGGTTGATGACCGGGAAGGTGCGTCCCGAGCGTGCCTCGACCAGTGCGCCGCCGATCAGGTTGTACCCACTGATGGCGCGAGCGAGACGGTGCGGATTTATATCTGCAATGAGCTTGGCTTGAGTCATGCTGCGGCTCCTTTCATTGGTCGGCGGCAGCCAGCGGCGGCCAGCGCTTCTTGACCTTGATCACCCGGGCACTGCCGCGGCGCACGAAGCGGCGCGTGTCGTCGGTGCTCGCCTGGTAATCCCAGACCGGCTGCATGGCGTCGGGCAGAGAGTTGATGAACTTGCGCCTTGCCTGGCTGGCCAGCACCTGCTGCGTGATCGCCTCCGGGTCCCAGCGCGAGAGCACGCGCGTCTTGAGGTCGGCGACGACCTGCGGCTGTTGCTGCGCGATGTTGACCAGCTCGTTCGGGTCGGCCTCCATGTCGAACAGAAGGTCGGGATGGCCGTGCGTGTACACGTACTTGTACTTGCCGCGCCGGAGCATGCAGCAGGGGCCGGTCACCCCTTCGGCGGTGTATTCGACGAAGGCTTCCGCCTCGCCGCTGTCATCGCCCGTGGCGACCAGCGGCACGAGGCTGCGGCCGTCGATGGGTTCGACCCAGGCCGGTGCCTTCCCGTCGGTGGCGTAATCCACGAGGGTCGGCAGCAGGTCCACGTGCGAGACCGGGTCTGCAATGCGGCGCGGCTTGGGTGCCCGGGGATCGAAGACCAGCAGGGGCACCTTGGCCGACCAGTCGAAGAACACCCGCTTGAACCACATGCCGCGTTCTCCCAGCATGTCGCCGTGGTCGGAGGTGACCACCACGATCGTGTTGTCGTCGAAGCCGGCACGCTTGAGCGTTTCGAGCAGGCGCCCGACCTTGTCGTCGATGTAGCTGACCATCGCGTAGTAGGCGTGGCGCGCGCGGCGGACCTGTTCGTCGGTTGCGCCCTTCTCGTTGAGCCCGTGGGAGTACTGGACCCACTGGCTGAGCTTGTCGCGCTCCTGCATCGGCATGTCGCCGACGATGGGCAGGTTGATCTCTTCCGGCGAATACCGGTCGAGGTACTCCGGAGGGATGTGATAGGGGGGATGGGGATGCGTATAGGAAACGCACATGAAGAAGGGCTGCTCATCCTCCCGCGCCAGGTCGTACAGGCGCTGGATCGCCTTGGCCTCCACTTCCTCGTCGAAATCGAGCTGCAGGCTTCGGAAGCAGGAGCCGCTTTCATCCACCGTGCTCAGGTTGTGACCCGGCGAGTAGAAGCTGAATTCGCCTTCCGTCCAGTCGGCCACCCACCCGAAGTCCGCGGGATAGATGTCCGTGGTGAGCCGCTCCGCGAAGCCGTGCTTCTGGTCGGGCCCCACGAAGTGCATCTTGCCGCTGAGGATGGTCTTGTAGCCCTGCTGGGCGAGGTAGTAGGGCAGCGTCGGCGTGGCGGCCTGGAACTCGCAGGCGTTGTCGAACGCGCCGATGCGGGTCGCGAACTGGCCCGCCAGAAGCGAGAAGCGCGCCGGCGCGCACAGCGGGAAGTTGCAGTAGGCGTTCTCGAAAACGGCGGACCGCTCGGCGAGTGCCTGGAGATGAGGCGCCTTCACGACGGGATTGCCGTGGAAGGGCAGGACGGGGGCCGACAGTTGGTCGGCCATGACGAACAGGATGTTGGGTTTTCGCATGGGGGTCTCCTTGATTGCACAACGATTGCATTTCCGTTGTATGCAATATAGACTGGCTTCAACGATATGACAAGCGGAGAAAACATGAGCGACCCAACATCCCTCCCCCTCTCCGGGGTTCGCGTCCTGGATCTCACCCGCGCGCTGGCCGGGCCCTTCTGCACCATGGTCCTCGGCGACCTCGGCGCCGACGTGGTCAAGGTCGAGCCGACCGGCGGCGACATGATCCGCAACTGGGGGCCCTTCGACCGCGGCACCAGCGCCTACTACCTGAGCGGCAACCGGAACAAGCGCGGCATCGCCGTCAACTTCCGCGACCCTTCGGCGCTGGATCTGCTGCGAGACCTGGCCGCCGACTGCGATGTGGTCGTCGAGAATTTCCGGCCCGGCGCCATGGAGTCCATGGGCCTGGGCTACGAAGCGCTTGCAGCCGCGAACCCGCGTTTGATCTATGCGAGCGTGACCGGCTTCGGCCGCACGGGACCCGCCGGGGGCCGACCGGGCTTCGACCAGATCGCCCAGGGCTACTCGGGCCTCATGAGCGTCACGGGGACCGCCGAGTCCGGTCCGGTCCGGGTCGGAGTGGCGATCGGCGATCAGACCGCGGGCATGTGGTGCGCGATCGGCGTGCTCGCCGCCATTTCAGAGCGGCACGTGAGCGGCCGCGGCCGACGCGTCGAAACCTCCTTGCTGGCGGGCCTGGTCGGACTCATGAGCGTGCAGGCGCAGCGCTACCTGAGCCTCGGCGAGGTGCCGGCGCTCGCCGGGAACACCCACCCCGTCATTTCGCCGTACGGCGTGTTCGAGACCGCCGACGGCCCCTTGAACATCGCGCCGGCGACCGCCGAGATGTGGAAGCGGCTTTGCGAGGTGCTCGAACTGCGGCAACTGGTCGACGATCCGCGCTACGCCACCAACGCCGCGCGGATCGAGCGGCGCCTGGAACTCAAGGCGCTCGTCGAGGCGAGATTGAAGGAGCGCAGCCGCTCCGAATGGACGCAGCGGCTGCTCGCCGCCGACATCCCGGCCGGCCCCATCAACAACCTGGCCGACGTCTTCGCGGATGAACAGGTGCTCCACTCGCAGCTCGTGGAGGAGGTGCAGCACCCCGAGCTCGGCGCGATCCGGCAGGTGGGCAGCCCGATCTCGTTCGACGGCCGCCTGGGCGGGTCGATCCGCCGTGCACCCCCGGTCCTGGGGGAACACACCTTCGAAGTACTTCGGGAACACGGCTACGCAGAGGCGGACCTCCAGGCGCTGGCTCGCAAGGGGGTGATCGTGCAGCATGCACAGGGAATCGGCGCATGAACACCGACTCGGCGCCCACGCTGGAGATGGCAGGCTCGATGGCGATCATCACCTTGCGCCGTCCGGGACAACACAACCGCATCGATCCGGACGACCCCGCGGTCCTGCTGCAACACATCGAGCAAGTCCGCGCCGCGCCTTCGGTGCGCCTGCTCGTTCTCACCGGTGAAGGTGAAAAGACCTTCTGCTCGGGCTATACGCTGGGCCAGATCGGCGCACGCCTGGATCGGTCTCTCGAGGAAATGCTCGACGCCCTGGAGGCCATCGAGATCCCCACGCTGTGCGCCATGAATGGCAGCGCCTATGGCGGCGGCACCGACCTGGCCCTGGCGTGCGACTTCCGGATCGGCGTGCGTGGATGCCGCCTCTTCATGCCCGCCGCGAGGTTCGGCCTGCACTACTACCCGGGCGGGTTGCGGCGCTTCGTCACGCGGCTTGGCTGTTCGGCCAGCAAGAAGATCTTCCTCACCGGGATGACGATGGACAGCGAGGAACTGCTCAGAACCGGCTTCCTCACGGAGCTGGTGGAACGCGATGAGCTGCAGCCGCGGATCGACCTGTACCGCGACAACATCGCTCGCTGCGACGCGCAGGCAGTCCGCTCGATGAAACGTCACATCAACGCCATTTCGGCGGGCGAATGGGACGAGGCCTCAGGCAGGGCTGCGTACGAAGCCTCCATGTCGTCGGAGGAAACGGTCAGGCGCCTGGCGAAAGTGGCGGAGCTGGCAGCGAGGTGATCGCCAGGCCTCACGCCTTCTATTCATGCATCTGGCAGGCGGCAAAGCCACGCTCCGTCACTTTGAGAACGACAGCGGGTGCGCTGTAGCGATAGCTTTCCTCTTCCAGGAGCATCGGTGGAATGTCGGCTTCCACGAAGCCCGTGGCCTTCAAGACCAGCAGTTTCTCGATGTCATCCGGTTCGAGCACTGTCGAAGGCATGCGCGCTTCGCAGAGCGCGGCAAGCAGTTTCATTGGCAACTTCGTTCCTCCCCTCTTCGTCGCAGCTGTCGACTTTATGACAAGCGGCGGCCCACGACGCGTGAAGAGCGGGATAGTCGGCTACGGCTGGTATCAGCTTGTAACGACACCAAAGGCACCGCGGCCTGTGCCGGCAAATCAACGCCGGCGGTGAAGTCCGGCCGATCGCTGCTGCGCGGGCTTGTCGGCACGGCGAGCGACCCGGCAGAATGGTCAGCGTCTTGCTCTTGGGCGATCGCGACGTCGACGAAGTGCCTGGCTTTGTCGACAGCGCGCGCTCGTCGGAGAGCGGCCCCGTCAAGGCGACTCGCCCCTTGAAATCCCGACCTTCGTGGATGTCCGCTGAAGCGCGAGCACCTCTTCTCATTTCGATTGCGCCATACCTTTGCGCTTCGCCCGTTGCGCACAGGTACGGATGCAGTGCAGGTCTCACGCTGACTCGAGGTCGAACCTGAAGCGATGACCAAGTACCGCCGAGTCGTGACCGGGCCGGAACAAGTGGTCTCGCAAAGTGCACTGCGGAGTTGGCTCAGGCTGCCATCTCCTCAAGCGTCTTCCCGGCTTCGAGTGCCTCTTTGAGCCAGCGCGGCTTGGGTCCCATTCCCGACCAGGTGTGTCCCGCCTGATCCCGGTAAGCAACCTTGGCCTTGCGCTTCTTGGCAGTTCGCCCCTTCGGACTCTGCGCTTTCGGCGGCAAGGACTCGGTGGCGAATTCGTCGAGCGCGCGGCCCGCGTTGAGCGCATCGCGCAGCCAGAACGGGCGCTTTCCCATTCCCGACCAGGAGTTCCCCTGACCGTCGCTGTACTTGGCAGCCCGAACCGGCGCGGCCTTTTTCGCCTTCGCCTTCGAATTGACTGAACCAGACTTCGCGTTGAAGCCCAATTGCCCTGCCGTCAGCCCGTAATGGGCAATGGCCACTTTGATACGGTCGACCACTTCCTTGACTTCCTGATCGCGAATCTTGTCTGCCCGGCGCTGTAGTGCCTCGATTTGCTTCTGGATTTGCTTGTAACTCTGAGCCATTGAATGAGGTCTCCAAGATTGAGGTGAGAGTGCGACTTTAATCGCATTGACGGGTTGCCCGAAATTGCGACCTCACGCAGGCAAGACTCAGAGTGCTTTATTCCAAGCCCAACCGTCAATCGTTGACTCTGACTCAGGGGCCTGTGTGCCGCCTCAATCGGGTTTGATGTTCTGCATCTTCACGAGCTCCGTCCACCGCGTGGTGTCCCGCACCAGGCGTTCGTGAAACTCCTCAGGGGTCGAGACTTCGACCTCGAAGCCTTGCGCAGTGAGCGCTTTCTGCTCTTCGCGCAGGATCTCGTGGACTTCACGGTTGAGGCGGGCGATCAGCTCCGGCGGCGTGCCTTTCGGCGCGAACATGCCATACCAGATGTTGCCGTCGACGCCCTGTACATTGCCTTCCGCCATCGATGGCACGCCCGGAAGCACGGGCGAGCGCTTGTCGCCGGTGATGGCCAGCGGCACCAGCTTGCCGGAGCGCACGTGGGGTGCGGCGGCGATTGCGGTGACCGGTGCCATGTCGATCTGCCCGCCCAGGATGTCCGTCAGCTGCTGCGCCGAGCCCCGGTAGGGGATGTGCATGATGTACGTCTGCGTCTTCGCCTTGAACAGTTCCGCTGCCAGGTGGTTGGGCGTGCCGTTGCCGGGTGAGCCGTAGCTCAGGCGGCCCGGCGACTGGCGGACGGCGGCGAGGAAGTCGCCGATGGTTTTCATCCCGGTGCCGGGGTGCGTCACGAACACCAGCCGGCTCCACCCCATGAGCGTGACGGGCGCGAGGTCCTTGCTCGCGTCGAACGGCAGACTCTTCTGCAAGGGCGCGCCCGTGGCGAGACTGCTTGCATGGATCAACAGCGTGCTGCCGTTCGGCGCGGCGCGCACGACGGCTTCGGTCCCGATGTTGCCGGAGGCGCCGACGCGGTTGTCGACCACGACCGTGCGGCCGATGCGCTCCGACAGCTTGGGCGCGATCGTCCGTGCGAGAAGGTCGGGGGTCGATCCGGGGGTGGTCGGGATGATCAGGCGCACCGGGCCATCCGGGAAGTTCTGGGCGTGCGCGCTGGGCGACAGCAGTGCTGCGGCGGCGCACAGGGCCGCCGCAGCAACGGACATGGGTAATCTCATGGTTGTCTCCTTGGTGGATCTCGGTGGCAGACGATGGCGCACGAACGCTCCAGCGCTTCGATGTCCGCGTCGCTCATTTGCAGCCGCTCCCGCAGCACCTGCGCCGTGTCGCCGCCCAGCGCGGCAACCCGGGCGCCCGGCAGCGGTCGGCGGCCATCGAAGCTGAAGGGCAGGCGCGTGCTGAAGTATTCGTGCGGGCCGTCGATGACGGGCGCGAAACTCTCGCGCTGCGCGAACTGCGGTTCGCGCATGGCCTCCTCGACGCGCAGGTAGCGGGTGCAGGGCACGCCCTGGGCAGACAGGATGCGCTCGCATTCGGCGGCCGTGCGCTGCATCGTCCACGACTCGATCCGGCGCATGTACTCGGACCAGTTGCAAAAGCGTGCTGCGTCGGTCGCCAGCAGCGGATCCTCGGCCCACTCGGGGTGGCCGAGGGCCGCGCAGAGCTTGACGAAGTTGCGCGCATTGATCGGGGTGACGAGCACGTAGCCGTCGCGTGCCCGAAGCGGCTTGTAGCTGGGCCGCGGCTGCGCCGCACCCGCCTGCGCCGCTTGAAGCTCGTAGGGCAGCACGTTCATCACGCTGTCCATCAGGTTCACGTCGATGTGGGTGCCGAGGCCGGTGCGCTGGCGCTGCAGCAGCGCCGTCTGGATCGACATCGCAGCGAACATGGCCGTGAGGATGTCCGCCATGGGCACGTTGGAGCCGACGGGCCGGCCCTCCGCGTCCTCGCCCAGGGCGTGGTCGAAGCCGCTCGCGGCGTGCACGATCGGCGCGTAGGCCGGGCGGTGAGACAGCGCCGTGTCCTGCCCGAACCCGGAGATGGAGCAGTAGATCAGCCTCGGGTTCTGCAGGCGCAACGCTGCCGCACCCAGGCCCAGCCGCGCCATCACGCCCGGACGGAATGCTTCCACCACGATGTCCGCGCTGGCTGCGAGGGTGCGCGCGATCTCCACGGCCGCCGCTTGCTTCAGGTCGAGGGCGATGCAGCGCTTGCCGCAGTTCAGGTGGCCGAAGTAGGCGCTGTGGCCCTCCCGAAGCGGAGGGCGATGGCGCATGTGATCGCCCTCGGGCGGCTCGACCTTGATGACCTCGGCGCCCAGGTCGCCCAGCCAGCGCGCGCAGTACGGGCCCGCGATCATCGCGGAGAAGTCGATCACTCGCAGGCCTCGAAGGGCGTCGGCAGGCGCGTCGTGGGACATCGTCAGTAGGAGGGGAAGGAAAGGCCGCCATTGATGCTCATGGTCGAACCCGTGATCTGGTCCGATGCAGGGCTGGCAAGGAACAGGATGTAGTCCGCCAGGTCCTGTGCGGTGTTGATGCGAAAGCCCACCTGCGCATGGGCCTTCGAGAAGGCCTTGACGAGCGTGTCCTCCCGCATCGCCTCCTTCGCCGCCAGGTAGGCGTCGTAGGGCGGCGTGCCGGAGGTGATGGTCGTCGCGACGGCGTTGATGCGGATCCCGTCGCGCGCGAGCTCCTTCGCAAGCGAACGGGTGAGCGACATGATGGCCGCGCCGGCGGCCCCCACCATGGACTCGCTCGGCGTCGGCGTGCGCGCGGCGTCCGTGGTGAGCAGGATGATCTTGCCGCTGCCCTGTTCCCGCATGACGGGGACGGCCGCGTGCAGCCCGTTCAGGCGGGGCCGGAGCCGGCTCTGCAGCAGCGCAAGGCTGTGCTCGGGCGTCGCCATCTCGCGGAACAGCACGGGTCGCGGCTCGCGTGGCCCGCCGCTGCTCAGGTACACGTCGAGCCGGCCGAAGCGCTCGCGGGCCACGGCCACCAGTTGCTGCGCATCCTCGAAGCGCATCAGGTCGCCGCGCACGAAATGCGCTTCGCCCCGCCCTTTCGCGCACAACCCCTCGATCTCGCGACCGGCGGCTTCGTCGGTGCCCTGGAACACCACGCGCGCACCGTTCGCGGCCAGGGTCGTCACGGCCGCGCGACCGATGCCCTTCGTACCGCCCGTCACGGCGACCGAAAGGCCCTCCAGGTCTGCGTGCAGGGCGCTCATGGCCGATCGCGCCCTTCGTCGCCGTAGCGTTCTTCGCGCCCGTGCGACGCGCTGCGTACGCCTTCGTCGCGGCGCTTCTTCATGAAGTTGTATTCGTCTTCCTCATAGCGGATATTGGTGCTGAGTGCGTGCATCACATAGCCATGGGCGAACTGGCTCGTCATTCCGAGCGAGTCGAGGGCCAGGTTCGTCGCCGCCTTGCCGAAGGCAATGGCGTCGCGCGGGAGCTTGGCGATGCGCTCGGCCCAGTGCTCGCCCGCGCTCTCTAGCTCCGCATCCGGCACGACCTTGTTGACCAGGCCCATCTGCACGGCTTCCTCGGGCTTCAGCATGTCGGCGATCAGCAGCAACTCGCGCGCCTTCTTCGGCCCCGCGGCGAGGATGTTCCAGGCGGTCATGTACGCGGCGCCGGCCAGCCCGGCCTTCTGCTCGGGATGGCCGATCCGCGCGGCATCGCTCGCGATGGCCAGGTCGCAAGCCTCCACGATGTGGAGCCCGGCGCCCACGCAGATGCCGCGCACGAGAGCGATCGTCGGCTTGCTGCAATAGAACAGGTCGCGGAATTGATTCAGGTGGCGGCGGTCGAAGTCGAGCCGCGCCCGCTGGCTCGGCCTGCGGCCCTTGCCGGAGGGATCGAAGCCATACTCGCTGCCGATCTCCGCCAGGTCGTGGCCGGCGCTGAAGTGGCCGCCCGCGCCGGTGATGATCACCACGCGCACGTCGTCGTCCTGCTCCGCATCGGCGATGCACGCCATGAGACGGTCGAAGGCCGCGTAGCTGAGGGCATTGCGCTTCTCGGGCCGGTTGAAGGTGACATAGGCCTTGCCCTCCCGCTTCTCGTACAGGACCATCCCGTCGACCGGGGTCTCGTCTTTGCTCATCGATGGCTTTCGGTTTCGGTGTCGTGGGCCGCCAGTTCGGCACGGATGCGCGCGCCGTCGGCATCGACGAGCGGCGGGGCGCCGGCCGGGTCGAGCTGCCGGCGGTCGAAGCGTGCGGGAAAGCGCGGAACGCGCATCGGACCGGCCGGCGATGGCAGCTCGCGGTAGATGCGGTTGTGCTTCACCTGCGCGTCGGCGAGGTGCTCGTCGAGCGTGCGCACCGGAGCGATCGGCACGTCGAAAGGTTCGAGCAGCGCGAGCCAATGCGCCGTCGGCTTGGTGGACATGATCTCGTTGAGGTGCGCGTAGAGACAGTCGACCATCTCGCCGTGGTCGTCGATCGCCAACATCTGCGCCTTGATGTCGGGCCGCTCCAGGGCCTTGAGCGTGCGCGAGATCTGCCCGCCGTTGACCGGCGCAACGACCACGTGGCCGTCGGAAGTCCGCACCACCGGGTTGAAGGCAGGCCGCCAAGGCGTCTCGTCCTCGGTGAAGGTGCGATGCTGGAACATATCGGGGAAGTTGAAGTACGCCATCACGTCCAGCATCGGCAGCGAGACGTGGCTGCCCTTGCCGGTGTGCTCTCTTGCGTACAGCGCCGCGAGGATCGATTGCGCGCCGAAGGCGGCCACCACCTTGTCGACCACCCAGTACGGCGCGACGTCGGGCGCACCGGCCGCACTGAGGAGGTGGACCATGCCGGTGTGCCCCTGGATCAGCGAGTCGTAGGCCGGCGCGCGCGACAGCGGCCCGCTGTCGCCGAAGCCCGTGATGGACAGCCGCACCAGTCGCGGATTGAGGGCTTCGAGCACCTCCTGGCCGAGGCCGAGCGAACCTGCGACGTGGGGCCGCCAGTTCTCCACCAGCACGTCGGCGGTGGCGAGCAGCGCCTTCATGGTGGCCAGATCCGGGGCTGACTTGAGGTCGAGCACGATGCTGCGCTTGCCGCGGTTGATGTTCGACCAGAGCGCGCTGAAGCCGGCGACCTTGTGGCCGAAGGCGCGGAAGCCATCGCCGCCCGGCGGCTCGACCTTGACGACGGTCGCGCCGAGGTCGGCCAGCATGGTGGCAGCGAGCGGGCCGGTCATGTAGCTGGAGGAATCGACGACGCGGATGCCCGCGAGCGGGCCCTGGCTTGGCGTGTCGGCGGAAGAACGCTTGATTGGGTCATCCATTCGAGTTATTATGGGTCACCCAATCGACATGCGTCAAGCTCCCTTCATGCCGACATCCCATCCCGCATCGAGCAGGGCGCTTTCCGGAGCGTTGTTCCGTCCCGTGACCGGCCCGCGTCCCGCCACGGAAATCATTCAGCAGATCCGCGAGCTCATCCACGGGCAGCGCCTGAAGGCCGACGACAGGTTGCCGCCGGAGCGCGACCTCGCCGAGCAGTTCGGCGTCAGCCGCAACTCGGTGCGCCAAGCCCTGAGGTCGCTGGAAGAACAGGGGCTGCTGGCGATCCGCAAGGGCGCCACCGGCGGCGCCTTCATCCAGGGCGGCGGCGCCGTCGCGGTGCCCACGCTCATGTCGGACCTCTTCTCGCTGGGCGCGATTCGCCCGCAGGACCTGACGGAGGTGCGTGTGCTGATCGGCGTCGAAGTCGTGCGGCTCGCCTGCGAACGTTGCGCCGAGGAGGACATCGACCGGCTCGAAGACAACGTCGACGCCGCGGAGGAAGCGGTCAGGACCGGGGACCTCGAAAGCCGGACCCGGCTCAACCTCGAGTTCCACAAGATGCTCGCGCGGATGTCGGGCAACAGTCTTCTCATCGCGATCACGGATGGCGTGGTCACCATCACCAAGCAGTTCGTGGACCGCATCGGCCGCACGCCGACGAGCTACGTCATGCCGTTTCGACGGCGTCTCCTCAAACTGCTGCGCGCCAGGGATGCCGACGGGGCGGCCGCGGAGATGCGCCGCCACCTGCTGCAGCAGCAGAAGCTCTACCTCAAGGCCGCCGCCAACCTGGAGGCATCCGGCCCGCACTGAACATGGAACAGCGCCCTCCCCTCACGGAATCCCACTGGACCGCAGACCCCTCGCAAGCCCTCATCGAGATCACGCTGGGCGACCTGCTTCGCAGGTTGGCGCGCGAGGTCCCGGAACGCGTGGCCTTCGTGGAGGCAGTGCCCGATGCCGGCGCGCGACGCCGATGGACGTACCGGCAGCTGATGGAGGACGCGCAGCAGGTCGCCGCCGCCCTGCTGCGCGGGCATCGACCCGGCGACCGCATCGCGGTGTGGGCGCCGAACTGCGCGGAGTGGGTGCTCCTGCAGCATGGCGCGAGCCTCGCGGGCATGGTGCTCGTGACCGTCAACCCCGCCTATGTCGCCGACGAGGTCCGGCACGTGCTGGCGGCATCGGGCGCATCGGCGATCTTCCATGCGGACCGCTATCGCGACTGCGACATGACGGCCGTCATCGCGCAGCTGCGGCACGCGCTGCCCGAATTGCGCCAGGCCGTGCCTTTCTCGCAATGGGATCTTTTCGTTGCCGACGGCTTTGGCAGGCCGAGCGCCTTGCCCGAGGTGCGTCCCGGTGACATGGTTCAGATCCAGTTCACCTCCGGCACCACGGGCAGGCCGAAGGGCGCATGCCTGCACCACCGCGGCATCGTCAACGCGGCGCGCTTTGCGGCGCAGCGCGCGGGCTTCCCCGATGGCGGCGTGTGGGCCACGGCCATGCCCTTGTTCCATGTGGGCGGGTGCGCGGGCAGCCAGATCGGTGCCATGTCCTCGCGCGGCACCTTCGTGCTGCAGCCCGCCTTCGATGCGGGCGCGATGCTGGAGATCATCGAGAGCGAGAAGGTCGAACACCTGCACGCGGTGCCGACGATGGTGCTCGCACTGCTGGACCATCCGGAGCGCGCGGTGCGCCGGCTCGGCTCGCTGCGCATGCTCATGAGCGGCGGCTCGCCGGTGCCGGCAGCGCTGGTCGAGCGCGCGCGTCGCGAGCTGGGCTGCCGCTTCACCATCACCTTCGGGCAGACGGAGCTCAACGGGGTGGTCAGCCAGACCTTGCCGGACGACACACCCGAGCGACAGGCGTCGTCCATCGGCCGGCCGGCTTCGCAGGCCGAGCTCAAGATCGCCGATCCGGACACGGGGGCCGTGCGGCCTCTGGGTGAGGCCGGCGAGGTCTGGGTGCGCGGCTACCAGACCATGCTGGGCTACTTCGATTCCCCAGAAGCCACGGCCGAGACGCTCGTGCCGGACGGCTGGCTTCGCACCGGCGATCTTGCCAGCATGGATGCGCAGGGCTACCTGCGCATCGAAGGCCGGCTGAAGGACTGCATCATCCGCGGCGGCGAGAACATCTATCCGCGCGAGATCGAGAACGTGCTGCTCGCGCATCCCCGCGTGCGCCAGGCCTGCGTGGTCGGCGCGGCGGATGCACGCTGGGGCGAAGTCGTCGCGGCGGTCATCGAGTGCGAAGCCGGGGAGGCGCCGTCCACCCTCGAGCTGCACCACCATTGCCGCCGCCACCTGGCGCCCTACAAGACGCCGGTACTGTGGTTCTTCGTCGACCGCTACCCGACAACAAGCTCCGGGAAGATCCAGAAGTACGTGCTGCGCGAATGGATCGCGCAGACGCGCCTCGTTCCCGAAGCCTTCGAGAAGCCCGCAGCCTGCGCGGCGCGGTGAACGTGCCGGTACGGGCCGGCAAGCTCGGTGACGCGGTGTTCCTGAACGGGCGTCGGCGCACGCGGCTACGGGTCGCACCTAGGTTCCTGGCCAAGCACCCGGCAGCTCGGTTACTTCAGCGCAATCCCGGAGCGGGCTCGGGTATCCGCTTCTTGATCTTCGAGATCGTGTGGCCCTCCACCTGGCGAGCCCACGGTCCATCGATGGTCCGCAGATTCCAGGGCCTTTCCGGCCCCGTAGTCGACCACGAGCAACTTGCCCGTCTGTGGATGAAAGGCGACGTCGAGCAACAGCCTGCCCGAGCCCTTGATGGCGACAGCCCGCAGGTGCTTGCCCTTGGGGTCGAACACAAGGAGCGTTCCCTCGCTCGTCCTGGGCTTGTTCGCTGCCACCGTGACGACATAGACGTTGCCCTCGCGGTCGATGGTGATTCCCTCGGGGTGCGCCTCCCCCCGGGGCAGCGTGGCGAATGTCTCGACCTTGCCGCGCTCCCACAGATCGAGAAGAAGCTGCAGAAGGTGGCCGACATCGACTACACGGCGACCTATGTGCGGCCCCGGGGAAACCCAGATCAAGGTCAACCTGCGGGAAGCGACGGCGCCCGCCGCGGTGCCCGACGTCTGGTACCAGGTGCGCAAGAAGGTCGGCGACATGCGCGCCACCTTGCCAACAGGTGTGCAGGGCCCGTTCTTCAACGACGAGTTCGGCGACACCTTCGGCAACCTGTACGCCCTCACGGGCGACGGATTCGGCAACCGCGAACTGCGCGAGTTCGCCGACGCGGCACGCAACGAGTTCCCGCGCGTGCCGGACGTGAACAAGGTGGATCTCGTCGGCAAGCAGGACGAGAAGATCTACGTCGAGGCCTCGACCGCCAAGCTGGCCTCCCCGGGGATCGATCCGGCGCTCATCGCCACGACCCTCGCCCAGACGAACGCCGTCGCGGCCGCCGGCACGGTGCAGTCCAGCGCCGAGCAGGTGCGGCTCACGGTGAGCGGCGAGTTCGACTCCATCGAAGGTATCCGCAGCATCGGCATCCACGCGGGCAACCGCACCTTCCGCCTGGGCGACATCGCGCAGGTGCGGCGCGGCTTCGTCGATCCGCCGGTGACCCAGATGCGCTTCAACGGGACCGACGCCATGGGCCTGGCGGTCAGCATGCGCAAGGGCGGCGACGTCATCCGCCTTGGAACGGAGCTGGACGAGACGGTGAAGCGCGTGCAGGCGAACCTGCCCGTGTGCGTTCAGATCCATGCCGTGAGCGACCAGCCGCGGGTGGTGGAACATTCGGTGCACGAGTTCAAGACGAGCCTCGCGGAGGCGGTGGTCATCGTGCTCGCGGTCAGCTTCCTCTCGCTGGGCTTTCATCCCATGGGGCCGCAGCACGGCCGAACATTGGTATAAAGGTCCAACTTTTATGCCATTGAAAAGGCGCACCATGCCCGCCACCGCCCTCTCCGCCCCCGCATCCGCCGCTGCCCCCTCCTTCAAAGCCATCCGCTCGGCCCGCGCCTTCGAGGAAATCGCCCAGCAGATCCGCACCGAGCTGGCCGAGGGCCGGCTCAAGGTCGGCAGCCGCCTGCCCTCGGAGCGTGCACTGTCGGAGCAGTTCGGCGTTTCGCGCAACACCCTGCGCGAGGCGCTGCGCTCGCTGGAGCATGCGGGCCTGATCCGCCTGCAGAAAGGCGCCACCGGCGGCGCCTTCATCAGCGAGCGCAGCGGCGAGGCCATCAGCACCGGGCTGATGGACATGTACCACATGGGTTCGATTCACCCCGAGCAGCTGACCGAGGCCCGCATCTGGCTCGAATCGGTGATGGTGCGCGAGGCCTGCAAGCGCGCCACGCCCGAGGACATCGCCGCCCTCAGCGCCAACATCGAGCAGACCGCGCAGGCGCTGGAGGAAGGCGACTTCGAGGCCCGCGCGCGCCGCAACCTCGACTTCCACCGACTGCTCGCGCGCGCCACCGGCAACCCGATCATGGTGACGGTGATGGACGGCCTGCTCGACGTGCTGGGCGAGTTCGTGCGCAAGATCGGCAATGTCGACAACGCCTTCGTGCTGCCTTCGCGGCGGCGCTTCATGAAGCACTTCGCGGCGCGCGATGCCGAAGCGGCCGTGGCCGAGATGGAGGCCAGCCTGCGGCGCCTGCAGCGCGGCTACCTGTCGCGCGTGGAGGACCGCGGCGCCGCGCCCGCGGCGCCCAAACCGAAGCGCAGGAGCGCTACCGCCGCCGCGCGCTGACGCGCCGCTTCCCTCCCGGGCCGCCGCATCGCCGGCGGCTTTTTTATTGCGCAGGGCGCGGGCCACCCCGCTTGACAGCGCCCGATTGCGCCACTATTGTCTCAATGGTTGGACCATTTAAGAGAGACGCAATGCAACCAGGCGAAAGCCCCTCGACCGGCGAGCTCCTCGCCGTGCTGCTCGCGCGCGACATGGCGGATGGCGAGAAGGTGATCATCGGCACCAACTCCGACATCCAGCTCGCGGCCTGCAACCTCGCGCGCCAGATGCAGGCGCCGCGCCTGTGGTGGATCTCCGGGCCCGGCGGCATGGTGAACCCGGTGCGCGACCACCTGCTGTCCACCGCCGACTTCGAGAACATCGAAAGCTCGCAGGCGTGGATGGACCTTCCGAACATGATCGACTTCATCGACTGGAAGATCCACTTCTTCGACTTCGCCATCCTCTCGGCGCTGCAGGTCGATCGCTTCGGCAACATCAACACGGTGGTGGTCGGCGATCCCGCCCGGCCCAAGGTGCGCGGCCCGGGCACGGTGGGCATCAGCGCGCTGTGCGGGCTGGCGAAGCGCTTCTACGTCGCGCTCACGCGCCACGACAAGAGCGTCTTCGTGCCGCGGGTGGACTTCCTCTGCGGACCCGGCCACATGGAGGGCGGCGACTCGCGCGAGCGCGCCGGGCTGCCGCCGGGCGGTCCGAAGCTGGTGGTCTCGCCGCTGGGCGTGTTCGACTTCGAGCCGGTGTCCAAGGCGATGCGCGTGCGCTCGGTGCATCCGGGCGTGACGCTGGACCAGGTCCACGCGGCCACCGGCTTCGAGCTGCGGGTCGAGGGCCAGCCGCCCGTCACCCCGATGCCGACGGCCGACGAGCTGCACCTGCTGCGCACCCGCGTCGACACCCGCGCCACGCTGCGCCGCAAGTTCCCCTGAACACCATGAGCTCCACAAGCAAACTGATGTCCGCGGCCGACGCCGTGGCGACCATTCCCGACGGTGCGACCGTCGGACTCGGCGGCTGGATCTTCAACGCCCAGCCGATGGCCCTGGTGCGGGCACTCATCCGCAAGGGCGCGCGCGAGCTGTCGCTGATCCCCGCGCCGGGCTCCATCGCGCCGGACATGCTCATCGGCGCCGGCTGCGCGCGCCAGACGGCCTGCGTGTTCATCAGCTTCGAGCAGTTCGGCCTGGCGCCGCATTTCCGCAAGCAGGCCGAGGCCGGCACGCTCAAGGTGGTGGACCTCGACGGCCCCGCCATTGCGGGAGGCCTGCGCGCCGGCATCTGCGACCTGCCCTGGATGCCGGTGCCCGACCTTGGCACCGACCTGCCGAAGCATGCGCCCGAACACTACTGGCCCCTGCCCCACAAGGCGGGTGAGCGCAGGATGCTCGCCGTCGCCGCGATCAAGCCCGACGTGTGCCTGCTGCATGCGCAGCAGGCCGACGAGCAGGGCAACGTGCAGTACCTGGCCTCGCCCTTCTTCGACGCCATGCTGGCGCAGGCCAGCCGGCGCGTGATCGTCTCGGTGGACCGCATCGTCTCCAGCGAGACCATCCGCCGGCACAACCACCTGACCAAGCTGCCGAGTGTGATGGTGGATGTGGTGGTGGAAGCGCCCTACGGCGCGCATCCCACGGCGTCGCCCACGCTCTACCGCACCGACGAGCGGCACCTGAAGGACTACGTGAAGGCCAGCGCCAGCGACGAGAGCTTCGCCGCCTACCTCGACCGACACGTGCGCGGCCCGGCCGACCACGCGGCCTACCTCGACACGCTGGGCGCCTCGCGCCTCGCGGGCCTCGCCGTGTCCGAAACCAACCTCGCCGAGTGAGGCAGCACCTATGACCGCCGATACCCGCCCCGGCATCCTCGACGGCGTGCGCGTGCTCGACTTCACGGCCATGATGTCGGGCCCCTACGCCACCCGGCTGATGGCCGACCTCGGCGCCGAGGTGGTCAAGGTCGAGCCGCCCGAGGGCGACCACATCCGCATGCGCTCGCCGCGCCGCCAGGGGCGCAGCACCTACTTCGCACAGCTCAACGCCGGCAAGAAGAGCATCGCGCTGGACCTGAAGAAGCCCGAGGCGATCGCAGCCATCCGCGAGCTGGTCGTGCGCTGCGACGTGGTGGTGGAGAACTACCGCCCCGGCGTGATGAAGCGGCTCGGCCTGGACTACGCGTCGCTCTCGGCCCTCAACCCGAAGCTGGTGTATTGCTCGATCTCCGGCTTCGGCCAGGAGGGCGCCTGGGCCGGCCGCAGCGCCTACGCCCCCGTGCTGCAGGCCGCCAGCGGCTACGACATGGCCAACCTGCACTACCAGGAAGGCGACATCGAGCGGCCGCTCAAGAACGGCATCTTCGTGGCCGACGTGCTCGGCGGCTCGCTGGCCTTCGGGGCGATCCAGGCGGCGCTGTTTCGCGCGGCACGCACCGGCAAGGGCGACCAGGTCGACCTCTCGCTGATGGATGCCATGCTCGGCATGCTGGTCTACGAATGCCAGGAAGCCCAGTTCCCGGCCGAGCGGCGCCGGCCGCTGTACAAGCCCACGCGCGCGAGCGACGGCTTCGTGATCATCGCGCCGGTGAGCCAGAACAACTTCGAGGCGCTGGCGCGCGGCGTCGGCCATCCGGAGTGGATCGGCGACCCGCGCTTTTCCACCGGCACCGAGCGCGAGCACCACTGGTCCGAGCTCATGCAGCTGCTCGACGACTGGGCCGCGCCGCAGACCTCGGCCGACTGCGAGGCGGCCATGCACGCGGCCGGCGTGCCCTGCTCGCGCTACTACACCGTGCGCGAGGCGATGCAGCTGCCGCCGCTGGTGGAGCGCGGGGCGCTGCAGACCATCGACGACGGCTCCGGCGCTTTCCAGGTGCCCAACCCCGCGTTCCGGTTCGCGCACACCGCCGCGCATGCGCGCAACCGCGTCGCCGGGCTGGGGGAAGACGGGCCCGCGCTGCTGGCCGACTGGCTGGACTGGAGCGGGCCGCGCATCGCGGCGCTGCGCGAGCAGGGCGCGCTGCACGTGAAGGCCTGAGGGCCGGCGCCGCGAATTCCAACCCAAGGAGACAAGCGATGACCCAAGGCATCAACGCGCCGCGCCGCAGCCTTCTGACTGCTCTGCTCGGCTTCTGCGCGCTGTGCGCCTGCGCCTTGCCGGAGTTCGCGCACGCGCAGGCCGCGGGCTTTCCGAGCAGGCCGATCACGATCGTGGTCCCCTACCCGCCCGGCGGCACCACCGACGTGCTGGCGCGCACGCTGCAGGAGCCGCTGCAGCGCTTCCTGGGCCAGCCAGTGATCGTGGAGAACAAGCCCGGCGCGGCGGCCGTGCTGGGCGCAAAGTTCGTGGCCAACGCACCGGGCGACGGCTACACGCTGCTGTTCCCGAACAACGGGCTGGTGATCTCGCCGCAGATCTCGAAGGAGGCCAACTACGACGCGCTCAAGGACTTCGCCCCGGTCTCGCTGGTGTCGCTGCAGCCGATGATCCTGATGACCAACCCCGTCGTGCCGGCGACCAATGTGCGCGAGCTCATCGCCCATGCGAAGAGCAATCCCGGCAAGCTGGAATACGCAACAGCCGGGCCGGCCTCCTTCGGCCACCTGGCCACCGAGCTCTTCAGCCAGCAGGCCGGCATCCAGATGGTCCACGTGCCCTACAAGGGCCAGGCGCCGACCACGCAGGCCATCCTCACCGGCGAGTCGAAGGTGCTGCTGAGCACCACCTCCTCGCAGATGAACGCCTTCATCAAGGAGGGCAAGGTGCGCATGCTGGGCGTGGCCTCGAAGAAGGCGTCGCCGCTCGCGCCCGGCGCCGCGCCCATCGCCGAGACCCTGCCCGGCTTCGAGGCCGAGGTGTGGTTCGGGCTGGTCGCGCCCAAGGGCACGCCGCCACCGGTGATCGCGAAGCTCAACGATGCGGTGGTGAAGGCGCTCGCGCTGCCGGAGGTACAGCAGAAGTTCGAGATCGCCGGCGCCGCCGCCACCGGCAGCACGCCGGCGGAGTTCGCGCGCCGCATCGCGGACGAGTACGGCACCTGGACCGCGGTGATCCGCGACGCGAAGATCGAGGCCAAATGACAGCGCCCGTGGCCGTGGCACCCTCTGCGTCATGAACACGAACACGCCTTCCTCCTTCCCCGATGCCGACGCGCTCGAGCGCCTGCTCGGCGAGCGCTACAGCTGCCGCGGCTTCCTGCCGCAACCCGTGCCGCAGGCCACCATAGAGCGCATCCTCGCGCTCGCGCAGCGCACGGCCTCGTGGTGCAACGCGCAGCCGTGGCAGCTGGCGATCACCCGCGGTGCCGGCACCGAGCGCTTCCGCCAAGCCATGTTCGCGCACGCGCGCGAGCCTGCGGCGCCCGACTTCCCCTGGCCGCGCGAGTACCAGGGCGCCTACCTGCAGCGCCGCCGCGAATGCGGCTTTGCGCTGTACGAGAGCGTCGGTGTGGCGCGCGGCGACCGCGAGGGCTCGGTGCGCCAGACGCTGGAGAACTTCCGCTTCTTCGGCGCGCCCCACGTGGCCGTCGTCAGCACCGCCGAGGCGCTGGGCGTCTACGGCGCGATCGACTGCGGCGCCTACGTGGCGAACTTCATGCTCGCGGCGCGCAGCCTCGGCGTGGCCTGCATCGCTCAGGCGGCGCTGGCCTCGCATTCCGGGCTGATCCGCGCGCACTTCGGGCTGGGCGATGACCGGCGCGTGGTGTGCGGCATCTCCTTCGGCTACGAAGACACCGGCCACCCGGCCAACCGCTTTCGCACCACGCGCGCACCGCTTGAAGAGGCGGTGCGCTGGGTGGACGACTGACCCCACCTTTCTTTTCTGGAGCCACGATGGATTTCAACCTGGACCCCGATGCCGAAGCCATGCGCGCCGCCACGCGCGAGGCCGTCGACGCACTGCTCAAGCTCGAGCCGCAATACCACGAGAGCGGCATCGTGCCGGAGCAGGTGGAGCACACGCTGCGCGAGATGGGCTTCTACGGCATGGCCATTCCCGAAGCCTACGGCGGCTCGCCGGTGGACCACCTCACCAGCGTGGCCGTGCAGCTCGAGCTGGCGCGCCTGCCGCCGCAGTTCTGGCCCTTCGTGCGCTCGACCATCGGGCCGGGCGTGCACATCATCGTGGAGCATGGGTCGGAGGCGATCAAGAAGAAGTGGCTGCCGAAGATCGCCACCGGCGAATCGCGCAATTGCATCGCGATCACCGAGCCCCATGCCGGCTCGGACGCGGCCAAGATGGCGACCACGGCGGTGCGCGACGGCGAGCACTACGTGCTCAACGGCACCAAGACCTTCATCTCGAACGCGAACCACGCGCACTCGATCACGGTGCTGGCGTCGACCGACCGCAAGGCCGGCAAGAACGGCATCTCGGCCTTCCTGCTCGACACGAAGACGCCCGGCTTCGCGGTTACGCGCACCATGCCGACCATGGGCTGGATGGACAACAGCCTGTGCGAGATCGCCTTCACCGATTGCCGCATTCCGGCGGAGAACCTGCTCGGCGAGGAAGGGCGCGGCCTGCGCTACGCGATGTCGGGCCTGAACGAGGGCCGTCTCAATGTCGGCTGCCAGGCCCTGGGCCCGGCGCAGATCGCGCTGGAGCAGACCATCGAACATGCCAAGACCCGCATCACCTTCGGCCAGGCGCTGGCCGAGCACCAGGCCATCCAGCACATGATCGCGGACATGGCGATGGACCTGCATGCGGCACGCATGGTGCTGTTCGAGGCGGTGTGGCGCGCGATGCGCGGCGAGGAGGCGCGCATGAAGGCCTCGATGGTGAAGGTGATCTGCACCGAGGCGGCCTGCCGCATCGCGGACAAGGCGCTGCAGATCTTCGGGGGATCGGGGTATTGCCGCGGGACGGTCGTGGAGCGCGTGTACCGGGACCTGCGCGTGCTGCGGATCTACGAAGGGGCTTCGGAGATCCATCGCAACATGATTGCGAAGCAGCTGCTGGCCTGACCTCAGCGCGACGGGCGCCAGGCAGAGAGCGCCAGCTCGCTTTCGCCCGGCCCTGGCGCGCCTCATCCATGAGGCCGGCGTCCGTCGGATCCCGGTCGGGACGAGTTCGCAGCACGCAGTGCTGGATAAAGTTGTATGATGCACATCATGCGACGCAGCAAGCCTAACGCCAGGGCAGCAGCCAAGGATGCCACGCACGAGCGCATCGTGGCCGTGGCCGCCCGGGCGATCCGCCGTAGCGGCTACGACGGCACCGGAGTCGCGGACATCATGAAGGAAGCCGGCCTGACGCATGGCGCCTTCTATGCCCACTTCACGTCACGCGAGGCGATGTTGGCCGAAGCGGCGGGCAAGGCATGCGCGGAGTCTGCTGCCGCTGCGGCTGAGCTCGTGGCCAGCGTGCCCCCCGACATGGCGTTGGCATCCATGCTCAGTGCCTATCTCTCCAAAGAGCACCTGGAGCAGGCCGAAATAGGATGTCCCCTGGCTGCACTGGGTTCTGAAACGTCACGCCAGGCGGGCGAAGTGCGTCGAGTGGCGACCCGGCACATCAAGGAAGTGATCGACCTCGTCGCCCGCCAGGGTCCGGACTGGGGGCAGCCCAGCGCCCACGAACGGGCACTCGTGACCATCGCCACCATGGTGGGCGCATTGATGTTGGCTCGCGCAGTCGATGATCCAGCGCTGTCGGACGCCTTGCGCGAAGCCGCACTCAAGCACCTCACCCCCGCTGGTCACTGAAGCGCCTGATGGATGCCGCCTGTTCGCTCGCCTTTACACATTATGCGCATCATACGAAACTGGTCTAACCCATGAAAGCATTTGTCCTCGAGCGCTACGGAAAAAAGCGTGCGTTGCAGTCGACAGAAATGCCGGCTCCGGAACTGCACGAGGACGAGGTCCTGGTCGAGGTGCATGCCGCCGGCGTGAATCTGCTGGACTCCAAGATCAGGGACGGAGAGTTCAAGCTCATCCTGCCCTATCGCCTGCCCCTCATCCTGGGACACGACGTGGCAGGTGTCGTGGTCAAGGCGGGACCGCGGGTGCGCCAGTTCAAGCCGGGTGATGAGGTCTATGCCCGGCCGGATGATTTCCGGATCGGCACCTTCGCCCAGTTCGTTCCGGTCAAGGAGGCATCGCTCGCCCTCAAGCCGAAGAACCTCACGATGGAGGAAGCCGCTTCCATCCCCCTGGTGGGCTTGACGGCATGGCAGGCACTGATCGAGAAGGCCAACCTGAAGAAGGGGCAAAAGGTCTTCATTCAGGCGGGCTCCGGCGGCGTGGGCACTTTCGCCATCCAGTTGGCCAAGCATCTGGGCGCAACGGTCGCCACGACGACGAGCACGGCCAATGTCGCGCTCGTGAAGAGCCTGGGTGCGGACATGGTCATCGACTACAAGACGCAGGACTTCGAGGGCGTCTTGCGCGACTATGACGTGATCCTGAACAGCCAGGATGGCAAGACGCTCGAGAAGTCACTTCGCGTGCTCAAACGAGGCGGGAAGCTCATCTCCATCTCCGGGCCGCCCGACCCCGAGTTCGGCAAGGAGATCGCGGCACCGGCGTTCGTGAAGCTGGTCATGCGGCTGCTGAGCTCAGGCGTCAGGCGGAAGGCGCAAGGCCGAGGCATCGACTACGCGTTCCTCTTCATGAAGGCGAACGGGAGCCAACTGCGCGAGATCACCCGACTCATCGAGGCTGGGGCCATCCGGCCCGTGATCGATCGGGTCTTTCCGTTCGAGTCGACCAACGACGCCCTGGCCTATGTCGAAGCAGGCCGCGCCAAGGGCAAGGTCGTCGTCAAGATCAAGTGAGCCTGCTTTATCCCAACCATGGAGTTTCATTGTGAAGATTGAGAACGCTGTTGTCCTCGTCACCGGTGCCAATCGCGGCATCGGCCTGTCATTCACGCGCGAATTGCTCGCCCGCGGTGCGCGCAAGGTCTATGCCGGCGCTCGCGACCCCGCAACCATCACGCAAACCGATGTTCAGCCCCTGCGACTCGACGTCACCCAGTCGGAGGACGTGGCGGCCGCCGCAGCGCTGGCGTCGGATGTGACGCTCGTGATCAACAACGCCGGCATCGCCCAAGCCGGGGGCTTTCTTGCGCCGGACAGCGAAGAGGTCGCCAGACGCATCTTCGAGACCAACTTCTTCGCCATGTTGCGCGTGAGCAAGGCCTTTGCACCGGTTCTCAAGGCCAATGGCGGTGGCGCGTTGCTCAATGTGTTGTCGATCGCCTCATGGGCGAACGGCGGCGAACTGGCCGCCTATTCGGCCAGCAAGTCCGCAGCCTGGTCGCTCACCAACGCCCTGCGCAACGAACTGGCGGGGCAGAAGACGCAGGTGCTGGGACTGCACATGGCCTACGTCGATACCGACCTCACGCGCGGGTTCGACGTGCCGAAGTCCAGTTCCGCGGAGATCGTCCAGCGCGCGCTCGATGGACTCGAATCGGGCCTCGACGAGGTGCTGGCCGATGAACTCACCCTGCAAGTCAAGCGCGGGATGACGGCGGCCAGGCCCAGCTACCTGCCACAGGCCTCCTGAGGCTTCGATTCGATCGCGGCGCTCGAACGACCTGCATTCACTCAAGGACCAGCGAAGTTCCGCTTATCTGAGCCTGGCGCGGCGCTCTCTGGCCACGGCGGCCGCTTCGGATTGTGGATACGCTTTCGCGAGGTCTTCGAACGTCTTGCGGGCCGATTTGACGTCCATGAGTTCGACCTGGCAATTGGCCACGGACAACAGCGCTTCTGGTGCGCGCAGATGGTCGGGCTCGGCCATCACCAGCGCCCGGAAATTGGCCTCCGCATCCCGGTAGTTGCGCAAGGCGTACTGGGCATTGCCCAGCCAGAACAGCGCAGAAGGCTTGTAGCCGCTTTGCGGATAACGCTTCATGAAAGACACAAATCCAGCTTGCGCCCCGGCAATATCGCCTCTGCGATAGGTGGCAAGCGCCGCGTCGAACTCCTGTTTCTCCGCTGGCTCGGCGACGAACTCCTTTCCATCCATCGTGACTTTGGCCGAATCGAACCTTCGCGAACGCGCGTCAACGGCCTGCGTCATGTCTTTCTGGCTGCGCCGCATGTCGGCCACGTCATTTGCCAGCCTCTCGTTTTGTCCGCGCATGGTCGCCACTTCGTTGCGCAGCGCTTCAATCTGGTCGGAAAGATCGAGCACGCTGCGACGAAGCTGGCCATTGTCGTCATCGCTTTGTCTCCGGTCGTCCGCCAAGCGCTGCTCGGAAGCAGTGACCCTCTGCCGCAAATCGATGCCGCTCACGGTTGAAACGGCAAACAAGCCCTGCCCTACGGTGCAGCCCGTGGCGCACGCCACGCCCATGCATACGGCACTCACGAAGTTCCTGGTGCAGTTTTCCACAGCGATGGCCTACCAGCGCACCTGCAGCTGCAGGCCCCAGCTCACCCCTCTCGGGCTGGTGCCGAGGGGCCCTGGCCCTCTGCCCCGGCCCTCGGCAAGCGCTGCCACCGCCGCGGGCCCTGAGGGGCCGATCGGCCGGATCGGCGCCAGGCTGACCCGTGTTTCGACGCCGAAGATTCGATCGGTCAGACCATTGAGCGCGCCCAGAGGGTCGGTGAGTACCAGTGCGACCCGGTCCATGGTGTCGGGCTCGCCCGGCTTCGCCTTGATCGACGCTCGGATGGGCGAGAACACGTACTCCCCGATCAGCCAGCCTGCCAGGGGCGTGATGAAGAGGTCCTGGTAGGAGACGGGCTCGAACAAGGCCTCGGCGCCGAATTCGTAGACCGCCGAAAGGAAGGCGGAGTAGCCCAGGGACTGCCAGCGGTCCAGGCCGCGCTCCCGGGCCCGGATGTAGTACGCCGCACCCCAATAGGGATGGAGCACGTAGTTGACGAAATGATCGTCCCTGTCCCAGACCGGGTTGGTGACGTTGTCGCGCCACTTGCCGTAGCTGGCGTTGCTGCGGTCGAAACCCGTCTGCTCAGCCGGCATCGCGCTGAGCACGGCGACCGCCGCAGCCTGATAACCCACGAAGTACCAAGTGTCGCGCCGCAGGCCTTCCCAGTCCGCGCTTGCAATGACGGGCGGCTCCGGCGCGGCCGCGAGTTCGAGAATTTCTTCCCCGGTCTCGGCAGGGGCACAGGAAACCGAGCTCGCAAGCCATGGCGATAGCGCGAGAACGGCGAGAACGGCGAAAGCGAAGAGGCTTCGCGGCATCCAGGATTAAGCGGAAGTATGGCAGTCGCGCGTCGGACTGGAAAGGCCGCCCCCTCAGCGCCCTTTCCAGGGGACGGCGTTGACAAGGTTTTCACTTTGCCTACAATTGGTTCAACCATTGAGATACCGCCAATCTGGTGGGACCACTGGATTCCCCCCTTACAGGACCCCGCGACGCCATGCTCTCCCACGAAGACAACGAAACCCTGGTTCGCATCGGCCCCGGCACCCCCATGGGCCAGCTGATGCGTCTCTACTGGATTCCTTTCCTCCCCTCGAAGGACATCGAGGCCGACGGCCAGCCGCAGCGCGTGCGCCTGCTGGGCGAAGACCTCATCGCCTTCCGCGACAGCGAAGGCCGCATCGGCCTGGTGGACCATGCCTGCCCGCACCGCGGCGCGCCGCTGGTCTTCGGCCGCAACGAGGACTGCGGCCTGCGCTGCATCTACCACGGCTGGAAGTTCGGCACCGACGGCCGGGTGCTCGACATGCCGGCCGAGCCCGCCGACAGCCGGCTCAAGGACAAGGTGCGCATCAAGCACTACCGCTGCGAGGAGCGCAACGGCATCGTCTGGGCCTGGATGGGCGCCGAAGCCGACAGCGCCCCGCCCCTGCCCCACATGGAGTGGAACCTGGTGCCCGAGGAGAACGTACACGTCAGCTTCCGCGTGCAGGAATGCAACTGGCTGCAGGCCATCGAAGGCGAGATCGACTCCGCCCACGCGCCGATCCTGCACGGCCGCATCGACAAGCAGGGCGCCATCAGCGACTGGACCGCCAAGAAGGACCTGCGCCCCACCTTCGAGTGCAAGCGCCAGGACTTCGGCATGAGCATCGCCTCGCGCCGCGTGCTGGATGCCGAGAGCTGCTACTGGCGCGTCAACCAGTTCCTGCTGCCCTTCTATACCCTGGTGCCGCCGCAGTCGCAGTATCCCGAGCTGAGCGGCCACGCCTGGGTGCCGATGGATGATGAGCACACGCTGTGCATCATGTTCTCGTACACGCCGGCCTCGAAGCTCTACGACAAGAGCCGCCAGCTCTTCGAGCAGGGCCATGCCGGGCGCGAGACCGGGCACCCCAGTGTGAACGCGTACGCGCCGCGCCCCGCGAGCGAGCCCTTCGCCAGATACTGGACCCGGTTCAACCTGCAGAGCGCCTTTCTCTTCAACTACGACGCGCAGACCAAGACCTGGTTCTCCGGCCTGCCGGGCCTGTGGGTGCAGGACGCCGCCTGCCAGTCCGGCGTGGCGCCGATCTACGACCGCTCGAAGGAGCACCTGGGCATCAGCGACACCGGCATCGCGATGACGCGGCGCCTGCTGCTCGAATCGGTGCGCAACCTCGACCAGCGCCAGCAGAAGCCGGTGCGGCATGACGACCCCGAGCTCTTCATGGTGCGCGCCGTCTCGCTCACGCTGCCGACCGGCGCGGCATGGAACGAAGCCGGCCGCGAGCCCATGACGGCGCGGCTCGGCGCCGACTTCGGCTACACGCCCTGAGCAGGTCTCCATGAGCCACGCTCCCCTGATCGAGGTCCGCCTGCGCAACATCCGCCTGGAAGCGGAAGGCATCGCCTCCTACGAGTTCGTGCCGGTCAACGGCACGCCGCTGCCTGCCTTCACCGCCGGCGCGCACATCGACCTGCACCTGCCGCGCGAGATGGTGCGCAGCTACTCGCTGGTCAATGCGCCGTCGGATGCCGGCCGCTACGTGGTCGCCGTGCAGCGCGATGCGCAAGGCCGCGGCGGCTCGGCCTGGATGCACGAGGCGCCGCGCGTGGGCGACCGCTTCCGCATCGGCGCACCCAGCAACGACTTCGCGCTGGCCGAGGATGCGCGCCACTCCGTTTTCATTGCCGGGGGTATCGGCATCACGCCGGTGATGTCGATGCTGCGCCGGCTCGATGCGCTGGGCCGCGTCTGGAAGCTCCACTACGCCAGCCGCGCACCGGAACAGACCGCCTTCATCGACGAGCTGCGGTCCCTGCAGCGCCATGACGACCAGGTCGCGTTCTGCTTCGGCGCCACGCGCGAGGCCCGCCTTTCCATCCGCGCCATCGTCGAGGCCGCGCCGCACGATGCGCACCTCTACTGCTGCGGCCCGGGACGCATGATCGAGGACTTCCTCGACGCCTGCGCCGCACGGCCGGCGGCCCAGGTCCATTACGAGCGCTTCTCCGCCAGCAGCGAAGCGGCGACCGAGGGCGGCTTCGAGGTGGTGCTCAAGAAGAGCGGCCAGCGCTTCGAGATCGCACCCGGCAAGACCATCCTCGACACGCTGCTCGACCACCAGGTCGACGTCCAGTATTCCTGCTCGGCCGGCGTCTGCGGCACCTGCCGCACCGGCGTGATCGACGGCCAGCCCGACCATCGCGACGACTACCTCACCGACGAGGAGAAGCGCGAGAACCGCTCCATCATGGTCTGCTGTTCGGGCGCGCGCTCGAAGACCCTGGTGCTGGACCTCTGAGCCCGAGGACGCCCGCGATGACCGAGGCCCTGGCCCCCACCCGCGAGACCGCCGGCAGCACCGTCGTCGCCGGCATCCTCGCCTACCTGCAGGATCGCCGCCTGCAGCCCGGCGATCGCCTGCCCTCCGAGCGCGACCTGGCCGAGCGCCTGGGTGTGGGCCGCAACGCCGTGCGCGAAGCGCTGGCCACGCTGGTCACGCTGCGGGTGGTCGAGTCGCGTCCCAACTCCGGCATCTACCTGCGCCACGTCGCGCGCGAGAGCAGCTTTGAGGCGCTGGTGATGCTCACCGACCTCGGCGGCACGCCCACGCCGACCGAGGTGGCGGAGACCATGGAGGTGCGCGGCCACCTGGAGCAGCTCGCCGCCGGGCTGGCCTGCCAGCGCCGCACCGACGCCGACCTGGCCCGCATCGAGGTCGTCCTGCGCCATACCGACGCGCTGCTGGCGCGCGGCGCCAACATCGCCCAGGCCGACACCGACTTCCACCTCGCGCTGGTCGACGCCACCCACAACTCGGTGCTGGTGCGCGTGCTCAACGCCTTCTACCGCTTCACCGCACGCCGGCGCGAGCGCCTGTTCGAGGACGCCGCCCAGGCCCAGGCCTCGGTGCGCGAGCACCACCGCCTGCTCGAGCACCTGCGCGCTCGCGACGCCGCCAAGGCGCAGCTGCTGATCCTGCGCCACATGGATCGTGCACGCAGCTACTGGTCGAGCGTGCTCGGCGACTGACGACCCCATTCCAACGACATCCAGGAGACCCCCGATGAAAACCTCCCCCCTCACCCGCCGCAGTGTGATGGCCGCGGCCGCGGCCGCCGCGCTGGCGCTGGCCGCGCCGGCCTGGGCGCAACAGCCCTACCCCAGCAAGCCCATCCGCATCATCGTGCCCTATGCGGCCGGCGGCAGCACCGACCAGCTCGCGCGCGCCATCCAGCAGCCCATGAGCGAGGCGCTGGGTCAGCCCGTGATTGTCGAGAACAAGGCCGGCGCCGGCGGCACCATCGGCACCGACTACGTCGCCAAGTCCGCGCCCGACGGCTACACGCTGGTGTTCGGCAACACCGGGCCGAATGCGGTGGTGCAGCTGATGCGCAAGGTGCCCTACGACGGCCTCAAGGACCTGCGGCCGATCTCCACCGTGGCCTTCACGCCCATGATCCTCGCGGTGCCCACCGACAGCCCGGCAAGCAACCTCAAGGAATTCCTGGCCTATGCGAAGAAGCAAGGCAGCGAACTCAACTTCGGCTCGGTCGGCAACGGGTCGCTCTCGCACTTGACCGGCGAATACTTCAACGAGCTCGCGGGCATCCGCATGCAGCATGTGCCCTACAACGGCGGCGCCCCGATGATGACGGCCTTCGTCGGCGGGCAGATCCAGTCCTCGTTCGTCACCGGCCTGGACGGCGCCACGCTGCTGGCCTCGGGCAAGGTGCGCTACCTCGCGGTGGGCACGCCCAGGCGCACCGATGCGGTTGCGGGCCTGCCGGCCATCGCCGAGGACGTTCCCGGCTTCAGGAGCGTGGCCTGGTTCGGCGTGCTCGCGCCGAGGGGCATTCCGGACGAGGTGGCGGCCCGGCTGCAGGCGGCCGTGGTTGCCGCGGTCGAGCGGCCCGAAGTGCGCAAGATGTTCGTCGATCGCAAGATCGAGGCGAAGAGCAGCACGCCCGCGGAGCTGGAGAAGATCATCCAGGACGAGATCGCGCAGTGGGGCCCTGTCGTGCGCAAGTACAAGATCGAGATGTAGGACCCCCATGCTTGAGAACCTCGAAAACGACTTCCCCGAACACCAGCCGCGCCCCGCGGGCGCACCGCAGGCGCTGGCCGGCATCCGCGTGGTCGACTTCACGCATTTCATCGCGGGGCCCTTCGCGACCATGATCCTGGCCGACATGGGCGCCGACGTGATCAAGATCGAGACCCCGGGCCGCGGCGACGACTTTCGCCAGTACCCGCCGGTACATCCCGATCTCGCGCAAGGCGCGCCTTTCCTCTGGGCCAACCGCAACAAGCGCAGCATCGCGCTGGATCTGAAGTCGCCCGAGGGCCTGGCGGTGGCGCGCGAGCTGGTCGCCACGGCCGACGTGGTGACCGAGAACTTCTCCACCGGCGTGATGGAACGCTTCGGCCTGGACTACGACAGCTGCCGCAAGCTGAACCCGACGCTGATCTACTGCTCGGTCTCGGCCTACGGGCGCGAGGGTGCCTTCGCCGATCGCCTGGGCTTCGATCCGATCGCGCAGGCCGAGAGCGGCTTCGTCTCGATGAACGGCTATGCCGACCGCGAAGGCGTGCGGGCGCTGTCGCCGGTGATGGACATCAGCACCGCGATGATGGCCAGCAACGCCATCCTCGGCGCGCTGGTGGCGCGCGCGCGCAACGGCCACGGGCAGGCGATCGAGGTGGCGCTGTTCGACAACGCACTGCTGATGACCGGCTACGCCACGCTGCAGCATGTGTTTTCCGGCCAGGAGCCGCAACGCCACGGCAACACCAGTCCGGACACCTGCCCCTCCGGCGTGTTCCAGGCGAGCGACTGTGCCTTCTACATCAACAGCGGCAACGACAAGATCTTCCAGCGCCTGATGGCGCAGGTGATCGAGCGGCCCGACCTGGCCGAGGCACCGCAGTACGCGACCGGCGCCACCCGCTCGCTGCGCCGCGAGGAGCTGTTCGCGATCCTCGGCGAGGCCTTCGCAACGCAGCCCTGGTCGCACTGGCAGGCCCGCATGCGCGTGGCCGGCGTGCCCTGCGGGCAGCTGCGCAGCGTGGGTGAGGCCATGCGCTCGCCCGAGGCGCTCGAGCGCCGGCTGGTCACGCGCATTCCGCATCCGACGGTGGGCTGGGTGCCCAACATGGCCCTGCCGATCCGCTATTCGCGCACACCGGTGGCCGATCCGGTCGCGGCCCCCACGGTCGGCCAGCACACGGCGGAGGTGCTGCGCGAGACGCTCGGCTACGACGCGGCGCGCATCGCGCGGCTGGCCGAGGCCGGGGCTTTCGGCGGCGTCCCGCATCCGGCGCACGAGGCCGCGATCTCCTGATGGCACGCACGCTGCGCGGCCGGGTGGCGGTGGTGGGCATCGGCGAGACCGCCTACCACCGGCACGGCCGTTCGCCCGATGCCGAGTTCAAACTGGCGCTGAAGGCCGTGCTCGCGGCCTGCGCCGATGCCGGGCTGGACCCGCGTGCCGTCGACGGCTTCGCCTCGTACAGCAACGACCGCAGCGAGGCCTCGCGCCTGGCGGCGGCGCTGGGCATTCGCGAGCTGCGCTCGGCCACCCTGCAATGGGGCGGCGGTGGCGGTGGCTGCTGCGCCGCCGTGGCCAACGGCGCCGCCGCGATCACGGCCGGCCTGGCGGACTGCGTGGTGGTGTTCCGCGCGCTGGCGCAGGGCGAGCATGGGCGCTTCGGACAGGCCGCCGGCGCCGGCACCGCCTCCGGCGAAATGGCCTACCAGATGCCCTACGGCGTGCTCGCGCCGCCGCAGAAGTTCGCGCTGCGCGTCACGCGCTACCTGCACGAGCACGGCATCGGACGCGAGGCCCTGCGCGCCATCGCCATGGCCTCCTACCACCACGCACAGGCCAATCCGCGCGCCGTGATGCACGGCAAGCCGCTGGATGCCGCCACCTATGACGCCTCGCGCTGGATCGTCGAGCCCTTCCGGCTCTACGACTGCTGCATGGAGAACGACGGCGCGGCGGCCCTCGTGCTGGTCGATGCGGAGCGCGCGAAGGACTTCCCGCACAAGCCCGTGTACCTGCTCGGCGCCGCCACCGGATCGGGCTTTCGCACCGGCGCCCAGCCGCACAACGCGCCGGACTACGCGAGCGCGAGCTACAAGACGCTCGCGCCGCATCTCTACCGCATGGCCGGCGTCGGCCCGCAGGACGTGGGCAGCGTGCAGAGCTACGAGAACTTCACCGGCGGCGTGCTGATGGCGCTGGCCGAGCATGGCTTCTTCGCGCCCGGGGAGGCCGATGATTTTCTTCAACTGGAGAACCTGCTCGCGCCCTCGGGGCGGCTGCCGCTCAACACCAGCGGCGGCAACCTCGCCGAGTGCTACATGCACGGCTTCGAGCTGGTGCTGGAGGCGGTGCGCCAGGTGCGCGGCACGTCGACCCGCCAGGCGGCGCGCAACGACGTCGCGCTGGTGATCGGCGGGCCGATGGTCACGCCCGCCAGCGACCTGCTGCTCGGATCGGAGGCGGTGCTGTGAGCGAATCCTCGTTGACCTGTCTGCCACCCGGCCTGCCGGCACCGGTGCCCGAGCCCGATGGGCTGTCGGCACCCTACTGGCAAGGCCTGCGCGAAGGGCGGCTGCTCGTCCAGCGCTGCGCGCAATGCGGCACCTGGCAGTTCGGCCCCGAATGGATCTGCCACCACTGCCACGCCTTCGATCCACCCTGGCAGCCGGTCGCGCCGCGCGGGCGCATCTACAGCTGGGAACGGGTGTGGCATCCCTCGCACCGCGCCTTGCAAGGCCACGGCCCCTACCTGGTGGTGCTGGTCGAACTGCCCGAGGCCGGCGGCGTGCGCATGCTCGGCAATCTTCTGGGCGATCCGATGCAGGGCGTGGCGATCGGTGCGCAAGTCGAGGGGGTGTTCGAGCCGCATGAGGACGCGGCGCCGCCTTATGCACTGCTGCAGTGGCGGTGCATTCAACTGGGCTAGGACGCCCAGCGCGCGATCACGTCCTCGATCCCCATCGCCGACGCCGGCGCCGGCCCTTGCACTGCCGACGGCGTGCGCGAGAAGCGCGGTGCGGGTGCCGGCTGGCTGACACCTCCCACATCGACGAAGGCATCCCGCGCCGCATTGTGCGGATGCGCAGCAGCCTCGCCGAGCGCGAGCACGGGTGCGAAGCAGGCATCGCTGCCTTCGAGCGCCGCGGCCCAGGCGTCGCGCTCGCGCGTGCCGAAGATGCGCGCGAACTCGGCGCGCAGCGCGGGCCAGCGCGCGCGGTCATTCTGCGCATCGCGCAGCGCCGGCGCGACGCCGATGCGTTCGCAGAGCTCGGCGAAGAACGCGGGCTCGATGGCGCCGATGCAGACATGCCTGGCATCCGCCGTCTCGTAGACCGCGTACCACGGTGCGCCGCCGTCGAGCACGTTGCTGCCGCGCTCCTCGACGAACTGGCCGCGCCGCGCGCTGGCGACGAAATGGCTCATCAGCGAGATCGCGCCGTCGCCGATGGCTGCATCCACCACCTGCCCGCGGCCCGACCGCTCGGTCTCGCGCAGCGCCGCGAGCAGGCCCACGACGAGATACAGGCTGCCGCCGCCGTAGTCGCCCACCAGGTTGAGCGGCGGCACCGGCGGCCCGCCCGCCGGGCCGATGGCATGCAGCGCGCCGGACAGCGCGATGTAGTTGATGTCGTGGCCCGCCGCTTGCGCAAGCGGCCCTTGCTGCCCCCAGCCGGTCATGCGGCCATAGACCAGCTTCGGGTTGCGCGCCGAGACCTCCTCCGGCCCCAGGCCGAGCCGCTCCATCACGCCCGGACGGAAGCCTTCGACCAGCGCATCGGCCTTCTCCAGCAGCTGCAGCACCTGCTCGCGCGCCGCGGCCTGCTTGAGGTCGGCCAGCACCACCGTGCGGCCGCGGCCCGTGACGTTCGCCGGATCGCCGAGCGGCTTGCCGGGACGGTCGACGGTGACCACCTCCGCCCCCATGTCCGACAGCAGCATGCAGGCGAACGGGCCGGGCCCGAGCCCGGCGAATTCGACGACGCGCAGGCCGCGCAGCGGGCCGCTTGGGTTAATGGTTGATCCAATGGACATGATGCCGTGATCATAGCGCCTGGACGAGCTCAATACGCCTGGTCATCGATCACGCGCTTGACCTTCTCCAACGCGTCCCGCAGTGCGTCCAACTCGACGGACCCGAGCGCCAAGCGCAGCGCGTGCGGCACCTGGGCACCCATGGCGAAGGGCTCGGCGGTCGACACCGAAATGTGCTCGGTCTTGAGTGCCATCGCGACCTTGTCGGCGCGAAGCTCTTCTGCCAAGGGAAGCCACACGAAATAGGAGGCCGGATGGCGGACCGTTCGAAGTCCGGTGAGCACTTCGGCCGCGATCGATTGCCGAGTCATCGCGTCCTGACGCTTTTGCGCTTCGAGGCGTCCGACGATGCCTTCGTCCAGCCAGGCGCAGGCGATCGCCGTCATCACGGCAGGCGTGTTCCAGGTCGTCGCCCGGATGGCGCGTTCGATCTTCGGCATCCAGGCCGCCGGCGCCGCGACGAAGCCGAAGCGCAGACCGGTCGCCACGCTCTTGGAGAGTCCCGAGACGTAGACGGTCGCTTCCGGTGCCAGCGCTGCCAGGGGATCGGGAGGATCCGGCGCGAGGAAGGCGTAGGCCGCATCCTCGATGATGAGCAGCCCGTGCCGACGCCCAATCGCCACCAGTTGCCGCCGCCGACTCGCACCCATCACCCATCCCAGCGGGTTGTGCAGCGTCGGCATGGCGTACACGGCGCGCACGCGTCGACGCTTGCACAGGGCCTCCAGCGCATCCAGGTCCGGACCCTGGCCAGCCGCCGGGATCGCTGCCAGTTCCAGGCGATTCGCCTCGGCGACGACCTTGAAGCCCGGGTAGCTCAAGGCGTCGACGGCAACCACATCGCCCGGATTCAGAAGCGCCATTGCCGTTGTCGCCAGCCCATGCTGCGCGCCGCTCACGATGGCCACCTGGTCCGGACTCAGCTGCAGGCCCCGGCTCGCGAGGTGTCGTGCCACGGACGCCCGCTCGTGCGGCCGTCCGCCGTGCGGCTGATAGCGCAGAAGAGCGTCCAGGTCGCCGGAGGCGGCCAGCTGGCGCAGCGCCGATCGCAGCAAGGCCGCCTGGCCGGGAAGCGAGGGGTAGTTGAAGTTCAGATCCACCATGCCGGCAGCAGCAAGCTGCTGGTCGATGCCCAGACTGCGCGGCAGCAAGGCTTCCCGCACGAAGGTGCCACGGCCGGTCTCGCCGCTGACAAGGCCCATGGCCTCGAGCTCTGAATAGACACGGGTCGCGGTGACCAGCGCCAGGCCTTCCCTGGCGGCGAGCTTGCGATGCGTGGGCAGCCGGGTGCCCGGCGCCAGGCGGCCCTCGCGAATCTGGGCAGCCAGCGCGTCGACCAGCGTCTTGTATCGGGCTTCGGCCATAGGGCAATGTATCCATGACAATTATTTGATTGTATGGAGTGCATTTGCCTACGATGCCTCATCGCCACGGGCTTTTCGCCGAGAGACACCACCATGCACATCGCCATCCTCACCTTCGAAGGCTTCAACGAACTCGACTCGCTCGTCGCGCTCGGCATCCTCAATCGCGTCAAGAAGCCCGACTGGCGAGTGTCGATCGCCAGCCCCACGGCGCGCGTCCGGTCGATGAACGGCGTGGTGCTCGAAGCCCAGGCAAGCCTGCGCGAGGCCAGTGCCGCCGATGCGGTCATCGTCGGCAGCGGCAGGCAGACGCGAGAGGTGGTTGCCGACGCTGGCTTGATGGCGCAGCTGCAGCTCGACCCCGCCCGGCAATTGCTGGGCGCGCAGTGCTCCGGCACGCTCGTGCTTGCCAAGCTGGGCCTGCTCGACGATGTGCCCGCCTGCACGGATCTGACCACGAAGCCGTGGGTCGAGGAGGCCGGCGTCGATGTGCTGAACCAGCCCTTCGTCGCCCACGGCAACGTGGCCACCGCGGGCGGCTGCCTCGCGTCACAGTACCTGGCCGCCTGGGTGATTGCCCGGCTGGAGGGCATCGAGGCGGCAAAGAGCGCGATGCACTACGTCGCGCCGGTGGGAGAGAAGGACGACTACGTCGCACGGGCGATGCGAAACGTCACGCCATTCCTCGAGGGGGTCCTTGCGAAGGCGTGACCCCTGCGTGACCCCTGTCTGCGGGCGTGCCTATGATGGCGCATGAACTCCGCCCCCGAATCCGATCTTGCCGTCGGCCCCATGCAATCACCCCACCCGCCCTTGCCGGCGTACTACCGGGACGAAGCCGAGCATCAGCGCTTCCTGCGGCGCATCTTCGACGAGACGGCCAGCGACTATGACCGCATCGAGCGCGTCCTGGCCCTGGGCACCGGGTCCAGGTACCGGCGGATGGCGCTGCAGCGCGCGGGGCTGCGCCCGGGCGACCGGGTCGTCGACGTCGGCATCGGAACCGGCCTGGTGGCACGCGAGGCATGCGCCCTGATCGGCGCGGCAGGAAGCCTCGTCGGCGTCGACCCGAGTCCCGGCATGCTCGACCAAGTCGCCCTGCGCGGAGTGCAGCTGAAGGTCGGACGGGCGGAGCAGCTGCCATGCGAGGACGACGAGGCCGACTTCCTCAGCATGGGTTACGCGCTCAGGCACGTGTCCGATCTCGGCCGGTCCTTCGCCGAATTCCACCGGGCGCTGCGCCCGGGCGGCCGGCTGCTCATCCTGGAGATCAGCCGTCCCGAGAGCCGCATCGGCAATGCGCTGCTCAAGGCGTACATGCGCACGCTCGTTCCCGTCATCGCACGCGTCGTCGCGCACCGGCGCGGCACGTCCGAACTGTGGCGCTACTACTGGGACACCATCGAAGCCTGCGTCGCCCCGGCCCAGATCGTCGCCGCCCTGCAGGCAGCCGGTTTCGAGGCGGTGGGCCGGCACACGGAGCTCGGGATCTTCTCCGAGTACAGCGCCGTCAAGCCTGGGACTTCAAAACCGCAAAGCTAGCGGGCCGGGTGCGGGCCTCAGTCCGCCTTCAGGATCGTCTCGCCGCGCAGTGCGCCCATGTCGCGAATGTTGAAGCGATGGCGCTTCCACCCGGCATAGGTGCGGCGCCAGTTGAGCATGGAGACGAAGTAGTAGACCACCTTGAACATCAGCAACGAGCGGCGATAGGCGCGCCCGTGGTGGATGTCGGCGGCCAGCAGGGACATCAGGCCCTGCTTCACCTTGAAGATGTTCTGCGGATGCATGAACATGTCCCGGATCGTCGGATTGGTGACCCGGTAGATGAACCACGAATAGTCGCGCGGCCCCACGCGCATGCGCTTCTCCAGCGCCGCGCGCGCCACCGGCAGCTGCTCCGGACGGTCGAGCGCGGTTTGCACCAGCGCTGCGCCGTCGAAGGCGCTCTGCATTGCCAGGTAGACGCCGGAAGAGAACATCGGATCGATGAAGGTGAAGGCATCGCCCACCATCAGGTAGCGCTCGCCGGTGGCGTGCGTGCTGGAGTACGAGAAGTTGCCGGTGGCGTGCACCTTGTCGTCGACCAGCGTCGCGTCCTTCAGGCGGTCGCGCAGCTCCGGGCACAGGGCGATGGTGTCGAAGAAATAGTCCTTGAGCGGCTTGTCCCGCGCCTTCAGGTAGTAGGCCCAGCAGACCGCGCCCACGCTGGTGGTGCCGTCGGCCAGCGGAATGAACCAGAACCAGCCGTGCTCGAACCAGCAGATGCTGATGTTGCCCTCGCGCTTGCCCTCCAGACGCCGGGCATTGCGGAAGTGCCCGAAGAGTGCGGTGCTGTTGTGGTCCGGGTTCTTCTTCTTGCACTTCAGCTTGTTGGCCAGGAGCGTGTCGCGGCCGCTGGCATCGACGACGAAGCGCGCGCGCCACGTGCGGCTGGCGCCGTCATCGAGCAGCGCCTGGACCGTGGCGCCCGATTCGTCGAAATCGACCTCGCGCACCTTCGCGCCTTCGATGGCCAGCGCGCCCGCCTTGGCGGCATTGCGAAACAGCAGCTCGTCGAGCTCGGAACGGCGCACCTGCCAGGCCGAGTCCTTGGAGGGGTCCCAGCCTTCGGCGAAATCGACGTAGCTGCAGTAGTCGAGGTCCGGCGGGACGAACTCGATGCCGAACTTCGGCATGCCGATCTTCTGGACCTGCTCGCGCACGCCGAGCTTGTCGAACAGCTCGACGTTGCCGGGCAGCAGCGATTCGCCGATGTGGAAGCGCGGGTGATGTTCCTTCTCGAGCAGAACCACGTGCCGCCCTTCGCGCGCCAGGAGGGCGGCGATGGTCGAACCGGCCGGTCCTCCACCGACGACGAGCACATCGCAATTCTGGACTGCCTGCATGGGATGTCTTCTCCTTTGGAATGGCGCACTGACGAGGTCCGCATTGTGCCGCCGCGGCAACGTCATCTCGCGAAGCGATTCCGGTATTCCACGAGGCTCACACCCAGACGGCGGCCGAACGCTCGCCGAAAGCCGTCCACGTTCGCATAGCCGACCGCATCGGCCAGTCGCTTGGCCGGCAGGTCCGACTCCTCGGCCAGGCGGCGGGCGGCGTCGATCCGTGCATTCTCGACAAACTCCGCGGGCGTCGTGCCGGTCTCGCTGCGGAAGATCCGCGCGAAGGTCCTCTCGCTCATGCCCGCGCGCGAAGCGAGCGCGGGCACGGACAGATCGTCCTTCAGGTTCGCAAGCACATGGTCCTGGACCGCGCGCACGCTGGAACGCTCCGAGGTCTGCGCCGCCAGGTGGGCGCTGAACTGGCTCTGGCCGCCGGGGCGCTTGAGGAACATCACCAGCTCGCGCGCCACGCGCAGTGCGAGTTCGCGGCCGTGATCTTCCTCCACCATCGCGAGGGCAAGGTCCATGCCGGCCGTCACGCCGGCGGAGGTGAAGAGCTTGCCGTCCTTCACATAGATGGCGTCCGCCTCGACGCAGGCCTGGGGGTAGGCCGCCGCAAGGCGGGCGGTGGAATTCCAGTGAGTCGCCACCCGCTTGCCGTCGAGCAGCCCGCTGGCCGCCAGCACGAAGGCGCCGGTGCAGACCGAGCCATAGCGTCGCACGGCGCGAGACTGACGCCGCAGCCATTCCTGCAACGGCGCGTCGGTCGTCATGTCCTCGAGGTTGGGACTGCCCGCGACGAGCAAGGTGTCGATGGGTCCGCGATGCGTGGCGATGGTCGCGTCGACGGCAAGACGCAGCCCGCTGCTGCTCTTGAGCATGCCTTCTTCGGTGCCGATCACCTGCACCTGGTAGGCCCGCGGCTTTCCGAGCTGGCGCGATGCCTCGTTGAAGACATCCGCAGGCCCGGCGACGTCGAGCAGCTGGACGCGCGGAAAAGCGAGGATGGCAATGCGCATGGCGGACAAGGCCCAAGGATTGGCAGGAATCGCCGTACGGCGGCACACACGACAGGGGAAGTTTGGCAGAAACTAACCGTACATTCAAATTCTGCCAAGGACCCGCCATGCAAGGCCCGTCGACGACTCCGCCCTTCCCGGTTTTCTACCCGTCCACTGAAGTTTCCATACGCCACCTGCGCGTCAACCTGTTTGCCTCGGTCATGGGCCTGTCGGGGCTGGCCCTGGCCTGGCGGCTGGCCCACGACAGCCTCGGCGCGCCGGCCTTTGTCGGCGAGGCCATCGGGGCTTTCGCGTGGGGCGTCTTCGTGCTCGTCTCGCTGGGTTATCTGGCGAAGCTTGCGAAGCATCCGCAGGCCGTGCATGCGGAGTTCCATCACCCGGTGGCGGGCAACTTCTTCGGCACCATCGTGATCTCGATCCTCCTGCTGTCCGCCGTCGCCGAGCCGTACAGCGCGCCCGCCGCGCGCGCAGTCTGGACGGTGGGCGTGCTGGCGACCTTCGCGCTCAGCTTCGTCGTCGTCTCTCGCCTGCTCAAGGGCCAGGTGGACGCCTCGCACGCCGTGCCGGCCTGGCTGATTCCGGGCGTGGCCACGCTCGACATCGCCGTGACGGGCGGGCACATGCCCATGGCCTGGGCCGCGGAACTCAACCTGCTTGCCGGTGCCGTCGGCGCCGTGCTGGCGCTGGTGCTCTTCGCGATGATCGTCAGCCGGCTGGTGCACCAGGACCCGCTGGTGCCCGGCATGACGCCGTCGCTGATGATCCTGGTGGCGCCCTTCGCCGTCGGCTTCCTCGCGTACAGCAACATCGTCGGCGGCATCGACCGCTTCGGCGCGCTGCTCTTCTACTTTGCGCTCTTCATGTTCGCGGTGGTTGCGCCCAAAGTGTTCCGCCCGAGCGTCAGGTTCTCTCCGGCCTGGTGGGCGATCGGCTTCCCGATGGCTGCCCTGGTCAACGCGGCACTGAAGTACGCGGCGTTCCGGTCGAGCGGGCCGCTCTGGGTGCTCGCCACGGTTCTGCTGGGCACGCTGAGCCTGGCGATGGCGGTCCTCACGGTGCGCACCGTGCGGATCGCGCTCAACGGGAAACTCTTCACCTGACCTCAGGACTTGCCGGGGTTTCGGACTCCAGCCGAAGCGCTTCGCCAGACGCGCCAGTTGGGGCGGTCCGGCGTCCGCGTTGGAGTGAAGCGGCCGGCCGCGAGTACTTTGGTAATCGTTCGAGCATAGGCACTTCGCGATTGCGTCGCCGTCGTCGCAATTTCGTCACGCAGTGGCCGTTTCCGGCGACTCGCCCCCGTCGGCCCGCGGGCCTTCGTTCAGTATGCTCGCAGGCTCGATGCGTGCTCCAGCTCTTCGCCTCCCTCGCCTGGGCCTTCGCGCCCGGTTGTCGATAGGCATGGTCGCGGTTGTCCTGTCGATCACGCTGGGCGTCGTCACCGCGGCGCTCTACTTCGTGAAGCGCAACATGCAGGCGGCCATCGCCACCGAGGGGTTCGAGCGGATCTCCGCCATCGCCGAGGCGGTGGACCAGAAGTTCCTGAGCCGGCGCACCCTGCTCCAGACCTTCGGCGACAGCGTGGAGGCGCATCACCTGGCGAACAGCGCGGTGCTGCAGGACTTCATCATCCAGCACAAGTCCCTGAAGGATGCTTTCGCCAACGTCGCCTTCGTCGACCTGAACGGTGATCTCGTGGCCGGCCTCGGTGGCGCGCTGCAGCCCGGCAAGATCAACATCAAGGACCGCGAGTACTTCCAGCAGACGGTCGCCCGCAAGGCGGGCGTCATTTCGCAGCCCTACCGCAATCGCCTCAACGGCATGGCGCAGGTGGCCATGACCGAGCCGGTGCTCGACAAGCATGGCGACGTTCTCTACGTCATCTCCGGCGCCATCAACCTCAGCGAGCACAACTTTCTTGGCGAACTCGCCAACGTCAAGTTCGGCAAGAGTGGCTATATGTTCATCACGAACACGGAGGGCGTCGTGATCGACGATCCGGACAAGTCCCGGATTCTCCAGCGTGCGGACGCCAAGGGAGGGCGCAATCCCGCGGCCGATCTCGCCATGACCGGATTCGAGGGCGCAATCGAAGCGAAGGATCGCACCGGCTTGCAGGGACTCTACGCTTTCAAGCGCATCAGCCAGACCAACTGGGTGCTGGGCTGCATCTACCCGAGAGACGAGGCCTTTGCCCAGATCGAGCAGATCGAACGCTACACATGGGCCGGCGCCCTGCTCCTCACGGTGCTGGTGGGCGGCCTCGCCTTCCTGGTCATGCGCTCCCAGCTCGCGCCATTGACACGGCTGCACGAGCACATGCAGGTCTCGCGCACCGTCTCGAGCTACCTTCCCATGACGGAGCTGCCGCCCAAGGACGAGATCGGCGATCTCTCGCGCACCTTCGATTCGCTGATGCTGGAGCGACAGACGGCTCAGGAGCAGCTGAAAGCGAGCGAACGGTTTTTGCGCGATGTAACGGACAACCTGCCGGCCGTGGTCGCCTACTTCGACCGCGATCAACGCTGCCTCTTCGGCAACAAGGCGGGCCTCGCCATGCGACGCCGCACGCAGGCCGACATCGGCACCATGACGATGAAGGAGTCGCTGCCGGATGCGGTCTACGAGCAGCTCGTGCCACAGGTTGCCAGGGTGCTGGCGGGCACCCCGACGCGCTGCGAAGGCACCTACGACCGCAACGGCAAGGAAGGCTTCTTCGAGTGCCATCTGGTCCCCGACATCCGCGACGGCGGGCAGACGGTCGGCTACTACGTGATGACCTTCGACATCACGCGCCAGAAGGTGGCCGAGCGCGAGCGGGCCGCCGGCGAGGCCCGCATCCGCACCATCACCGACAACCTTCCGGCTTTGGTGTCGCATGTGGACGCCTCCTTGCGCTACACCTTCGTCAACGCCCACGTGCGCGCGCTGCACGAGAACGCCGAACTGGTAGGCCGGCTCATGGCCGATGTGCGCGGCATCGAGGATTTCCGGATGATCGAGCCCTATGTGCAGCGCGTGCTCGCCGGAGAATCGGTGACCTTCGAGAAAACCGGGTACAGCACGCGCGGGACCAGCCAGAACTGGTACCAGTCCCACTATATCCCCGACACCGATGCGGAAGGCGTCGTGCGGGGTTTCTATGCGATGACTTTCGACGTGACCGAACGCAAGCGCGCCGAGATCCGCAGCGCCGAGAGCGAGCAGCGCCTGCGCGGGCTGACCGACAACGTGCCGGCGCTGCTGACCGAGCTCGATCGCGACGAACGCGTGGTCTTTTGCAACGGCCGCTACGAGAGCTGGCTCGGCATACCGCCGGCTTCGATCATCAATCGGCCCATCCGCGAAGCCGTCGGCGAGGCGCACTACGAAATGCGCAAACCGCTGCTGGCGCGCGCATTCGCCGGCGAGGTGGTGTCCTTCGAACAGACCGCCAAGCTGCTGGTCGGCGAGCGAACCCTGCAGACCACCTACCTGCCGCAGCGGAATGCGGCGGGTGAGGTCGTCGGGCTGTACGTCCTGGCCAACGACGTCAGCGACCTCAAGCAGAAGCAGATGCAGCTGGACACGCTTGCGCGCGAAGATGCGCTCACCGGCCTGCCGAACCGCCGGTCGTTCGAGGAGCGCGTGCGCGAAGCCTTGGCCAGGACCCGGCGATCGGGCGTTCCGATCTGCCTCATGTTCCTGGACATCGACTACTTCAAGTCGATCAACGATTCGCTGGGCCACGCGGCGGGCGATGCGGTGCTCAAGGAGTTCGGCCGCCGCCTCAAGGAAAGCGTGCGCGAGACGGACATGGCGGCGCGCTACGCCGGCGACGAGTTCGTGATCCTTCTCGAAGGCATTGCCGGTGCCCATGAAGCGCAGCGGGTGGCCGACAAGGTGCTGGCGGCGATGCGCCCTGCCTTCGTCCTCTCCACCCGCAGCTTGCAGGTGACAAGCAGCATCGGCATCGCGCTCTCGGAAGAAGACGACGAGGATTTCGCATCCTTGATGGCGACCGCCGACTCGGCGCTGTACGCAGCCAAGAAGGACGGAAGGAACCGCTACATGATGGCGGCCTCGAGATCCGTCACCCAGCACGGCTCGGCGTGGCCGCGCAAGGAATCGCTGGCCCGATGAAACCCCAAAACGCCATCGACGCCCCCATGCCTGCCATCGGCCCGGCGTTCACGATCGCGTTCCAGCCGATCGTGGACCTCGAGTCGCGTGAGGTGTTCGCGCACGAGGCGCTCGTTCGTGGCGCCCGCGGGGAAGGCGCACTCGAGGTGCTCGGCAAGGTGCAGGCGCCCCATCGCTTCGCCTTCCACGAGGCATGCCGCGTGAAGGCGATCGAGATGGCCTCGATGCTCGGCATGCAATCCCGGCTCAGCCTCAACGTCGCCCCGAACGACATTGCAGGCCCGGCGCAGTGCTTCCAGACCGCCATCCGCGCGGCCGAGCAGGCGCGCTTTCCGGTCGATCGCCTGATGTTCGAGCTCACCGAGGGCGAACCCGTCGCCGACCTGCCCGCGCTGGCCGCGAGCTTCAATGCTTTCGAAGGCTTTGGCTTCACCTCCGCCATCGACGACTTCGGCGCCGCCTATGCAGGTTTCGAGCTGCTGGCCGCTTTCCAGCCCGACATCGTCAAGCTCGACATGAGCTTCGTTCGGGACGTCCATCGCAGCGCCGTGCGCTTCGCGATCGTGAAGGGCGTCGTGGCGATCTGCGACGAGCTGCGGATCCGGGTGGTCGCAGAAGGCGTTGAACGCCCGGAAGAGGTCGACGCGCTTCGCGGGGTCGGCGTGCGCCTGTTCCAGGGCTTCTTGTTCGCGGCGCCCGGCGTCGCCATGCTGCCAGCGGTGGCCTGGAACGCGGTCTGACCGTCTCCAGTGGCCGGGCGGCGCGCCCGCCGAATCCGCGCGAGCAGGCCCGGCTTACGGCTTCGTGCCCGGGTCCTGGTTCCGGAACGCCGCCTCACCGGCGTCCGATACCTCCACCCACTTCTTGTCGGGCGCTGCGTCTGCGTCGTAGTTGTCGTGCCAGTTCCACCACTTGTAGGTCGGCGTCTGAGGATAGCCCTCGGGCGAGTCTTCCCAGACCTCTTGCCGGCCCAGCGGCGTGATGTCGAGGTAGTTCCAGGTGCCCCCCATCTGCTCGTCGCCGCGGTTGTTGGTGAAGTAGGTGCGGAACACGCGGTCCCCGTCGCGGTAGAACACGTTCGTGCCGTGCCACTCGTCAACGCCGAAGTCGGCGTCGAAGCGGTCGGTGAGGCTGAACCACGGGATGTCCCATCCCATCCGCGCCTTCAGTCGCGCGATGTCCGGCTGAGGCGCACGCGAGACGAAGACAAGCGTGGTGTCGCGGGCGTTCAGGTGGGCGACGTGGGCGACCTGGTCGGCGACCATGGAGCAGCCGCGGCAGGCGTGCTCGGGCCAGCCGAACACGCCCGGCTCGAAGAAGGCGCGATAGACGATCAACTGACGCCGACCGTCGAACAGGTCCCGCAGGCTGGCCTTTCCCGCGGGCCCCTCGAAGGCATAGGCCTTCTCAACGGCCATCCACGGCATGCGCCGGCGCTCGGCGGCCAAGGCGTCGCGGGCCCGGGTCTGGGCCTTTTCCTTCACGAGCAGTTGCTCGTGGGCCGCTTTCCATGCCTGCGGCGACACGACCGGTGGTGTGTGCATGGCGGTCTGCCCGCCTTGGCGTCCGCTCTCGGTTGACTTGCTGGTCATGGCTGAATCTCCTGGTTGGGCGAATTTGCGGCTCATCCGCTGCTCTTCGCTGGTTGGCCTTGAGACAGTCTGGCACCGCAGATCGAACGCTGGGAGTAACAAGTTTGGCGCTATTCCGATGAGGAGGTCATGCCCGCGCCACGGCTCAGTGCCAGCCAAGTGAGCAGCAACTCTCACGCACAGCGTTAGCTCGCGCGACTGTGAGATCCTCAGGGGGCGTCGAACAGCTGACGATCCACCTTCCAGTCCGGACCGTAGGTGGCATCCGCATACGCGTACACGACGGCGGAGCCCAGCAACCCGTGGAGCACATCGCCCTGGGCGGCGCGCCGGCTGATGACGGCGTTCAACGCCCCTTTCCGGGCCAGGTCCTGCAGTGCCTGGTCGACCCAGCGCTTCAGCTGAACGGGGTCCAGGGCTGCGACCTCCTGCTTCATCGCCTGAATTTGCTCTCGCAGATAGCTGGAGCCCTCCATGCTCGCCGCAGGACTGGCGGTCCGGGGGGCTGGCGTGGTGGGCGTTGCATCAAGCGCCGGCGCGCTGGTCGGCTCCGGGGGGCTCTCCTGCGCCGGCGGCTCGTTGCGCAGCAGCGAGCGCAGATAGGAAAAGGCGTTGTCGATCGTGCGCAGCGTCTTGTTGGCGGCTCGGCGCTCGAGCACGTCGATCTGGCTGCGCACGCGCTCGTCGCCGAACTCCTTGATGAGGCCTTCCAGCTTGATCTCGCGGATGCCGAGCGTTTCGGCGCGCAGCACGAGCGTGGCGTCCACGGGCTCGCTCGAAGCAGGCCGCGCCGCGGCGGCCTGTCGCTTCTTGCGCACCGCAAACTGGACTTCGGTGATCACCCTGCCCTGCTTGTGCTCGATGAGATCGATGTCGAGGTCGGTCTCGGCGTTGATCTCGGCGACCGCGTCCTTCACGCGCTCGTTCTTGAATTTTCGCCACTCGCGCCGCTCGGCGCCGGGCCCGTTGCTCAAGGCGTCGACCCACCAGGCCACGGGCTTGCGGCTGGTGACGCCGCTGGGATTCTCCCGGTAGCGCGCACAGATCTCGTAGAGCGCGACCGCCGTGTAGGAGCCCAGCTTCGCCAGGACATCGAGGTCGATGCGCGCCCACCGCTGCGGCTCGCGCAAGGCGGCCATGATCGTCGGCGGATAGGACCAGCTCACCCAGTTCTCGCCACGACGCAGCTCCAGCGCCACTTCCGAGAGCATCGAGAAGCCGCGCCACTTGACGCCATCGCCTGGCGCGGTCGATTCCCAGTCGACCTCCAGACTGCGCATCTCGATCAGGTATTTTTTCGCCGCGGTGCGTTCGCTGCCGCTCGAGCCGGTGGTCCGAAGGATGGCGGCGAGCGGGGCCTCGAACATGAAGTCGGCTGCCGGCATGCCAGGCAAGGCGACGAGCCGGGTTTGCGCGATCTGAAGCAGGGCGCTGTAGATGCGCCGGCCGGTCAGGGTCACGCGTGCCGAGCGCGGCATCATGACGATCATCTCGTGCGGCTTCCTGAGCTCCAGCACGTCGTCGACGGGGTGGCTCGCGCTCGGCTTGTCGAGGGTGACTTCGGTGCTCCGTTGGCTCATCTTGGGCACCGATGTTATGTCCAAGCAGCCTTGGACACAAGCGTTCCTCGTACCGCCAGACTAAAGCCGATCAAAACCTGGACACTTCGCGCGCAGACGGTGCCACCCGACCCGATCAAAACCTGGACACTTGGCCGCAGCGCACATTTCGGCCACGCGGCTCGGGCGATTAAAAGCCGGACGTTCGGCCGTCCAGACCCCTCGCACATGGCCCGCTCAGCTCCGCTGGACCCGATTAAAAGCTGGACAATGGCCGCCTGACCGCACGCAGGCGCGGATCCGGGGCTGTGGATAAGCACTCGAGGCGTGGCGAGCGAAGGCTGGACAAGAGCCGATAAAAGCCTGGACGGATCCGATTCAGAGTTGGACAGAAGCGATTAAAAGCTGGACGCTTGCGATCAGTGATGCTTGCTAAGCTATTGATTTTATTGAGGAATTTTGCATTTTCTGGATGCTTAATCTCTTGAAGGTATTCAAGTTCTTCCTTAATCTCGGGGGATTCTTCAGAAAAGTACTCAAAACCCGGCCCCACAGGACTGTCTGCGCGCGATGGATCGATGATTCTTCGTTTTTCTAAGGGTGATAGGCATAATCGCACGACTCACCAACTTTCAAGGCAGATCTCGTGGACATCAAGCAGACCATACGTCGACAGAACCTGGAAGACATCGAGCAGCAAGCGCACAAGATCGCCGGCATGATGGACCGGATCCGCTCCGCCATGCTGGCCCCCACCGCAGTGAAGACGGCGCCGACCTTGAAGGCGGTGCAGCTGGCGGACCTGTGCGGGGTGGACAAGTCGAAGATTGCCTATCGCGTGACCCGGGGCGACCTCCCGGCCGGCGAGATCCATGGCAACAGCCGGGAGTGGACGATGGCCGAGGCCCAAGCGTGGGCCAGGGAATTGCGTGCGGAGCATCTGCGCCCCGGCGGCGCGGCTGGCATCACGATCACGGTGGCCAACTTCAAGGGGGGCGTCGCGAAGACCACTTCGGCCGTCACGTTGGCCCAGGGATTGTCCATGCGTGGCCACCGGGTCCTGCTGGTGGACCTGGATCCCCAGGGCTCGGCGACAACCCTGTTTGGCGTCTTGCCGGACGCCGAGGTCGAGACCGAGCACACGGCGATGTCGCTCTTCACGGGTGAGCAGGAGAATCTGAAATACGCCATTCGCCCCACGTATTGGCCTTCCATCGATCTGGTGTGTGCGGCCCCCCTGCTCTACGGGGCCGAGTTCCACCTGCCGGCACGCCAGGCCCGCGATCCAGGCTTTGAATTCTGGCGCGTGCTCGATCGGGGTCTCGATCTCTCGCGGGAGGACTACGACGTCATCGTGGTCGACACGCCACCCTCCTTGAGCTACGTGACGATCAATGCGCTGATGGCCGCCGACGGGGTGATCATGCCCCTGCCTCCCTCGGCGCTGGACTTCGCGAGCTCGGCGCAGTTCTGGGACCTGTTCTCGGACCTGTGCAACCAGCTGGTTCGCAGCCGCGGCAAGGACAAGAGCTTCGAGTTCATTGATGTGCTGCTCTCGCGCGTCGAGGCGTCGGACACGGCGAGCTCGGTGGTGCGGCAATGGGTCCTGGAAGGTTATGGCGACAAGGTGCTGCCGATCGAGATCCCCAAGACGGCGGTTGCAGCGACGGCCAGTGCTGAGTTCGGCACGGTCTACGATCTGCCGCGCGGCTCGGTGAACTCGAAGACCTTCTCCCGCGCGCGGGTCGCCTACGACCGGATGTGCGAGCTGATCGAACAGCAGATCGAAGCCGTGTGGGCGCGGCAGGTGGCGGAACGACAAATCCTGGAAACGGCGGTCTGACATGGGATTGAAAGACAAAGCTTCCAAGATCGACTTCGCGTCCATCATGCCGGCGGCGCAGCCGGTGCCCGATGCGTCGAAACCGAAGACTGCGCCGGGCGCCATGATGGCGTTCGCCAACGACCAGCGTTCCGAGCTGCTGCGCGAGAACGAAGAGTTGCGGATCCGGGTGGCCCAGGTCGGGGAGCTGGAAGGGCGCTTGAGCGAAGTCAGCGCCGAGTTGCGCAGCTGGGATGGGGCCTTGCCGGCGCGGTCGATCGACACCGCGGAGATCGCTCGCAGCGAGTTCGCGAACCGGCACGAGTCGGCATTCGTGGGCAAAGCCTTCGAGGACTTCAAGCGCGAGATCCAGGAGGCGGGCCGCAATTCGCAGCCGATCAAGGTGCGCGCAATCGCCAAACCGGGGGAGGGCCCGAAGTACGAGCTGGTCTTCGGTCATCGGCGCTATGAGGCCTGCCGCCAGCTCGGCATCCCGGTCTGGGCGGTGGTGGAGAACCTGGACGACCGCGCGCTGGTGGAGGAGATGGATCGGGAGAACCGGGGCCGCGCCGACCCGTCGCCATGGGAGCAAGGCATGACGTACCTGCGCGCACTCGAGAGGGGCGTCTATCCGTCGAACCGGCAAATGGCGGCCGCCCTGGGGGTGGACATCAGCAATTTGGGAAAGGCACTGACGCTGGCGCGGCTGCCTGAGGCTGTGATCGCTGCCTTTCCCACGCCGCAATCGATTCAGCTGGCATGGGCCACGGAGCTCGGAAGGGCATTCCAGGAAGATGAGGCTGGACTGATCGCGCGCGCGCAGGCTTTGGTGGTGGACGAGAGTGTCCATTCGGCAAAGAGCGTGTTCGCGCGCTTGGTCTCTCCGCCGGCCTCATCGGCCGAGGCGACCCCACCAATCGTGCAGGCAAGCCATGCCTTGAAGCACGCCAATCAGAAGGTGGGCGCCGTGAAGTTCGATGCACTCGGGCGCCCCTCGATGAGGCTGTCTGTCAAGCTGTCCGAGGATCAGCAGCAGGCATTGCTGAAGGCCATGCAGGGGTTCGTCGACTCGCTCTAATGGCAACCGCAGCGCGCTGACAAAAGGGGGTAGTTTCAAACTACCCCCTTTTTTGTGTCACCACACATCCATGCGCATGAGGCCCCGCTCTTTCAGCATCAACGACTGCACTGACCACGCGCCGCCGGGGGAGGGTGGTTTCAAACTACCCCCGGCCGGCCACCACCGCAGCTCGTCCTGTCTGGCCCTGTGCGCACAAGCTCACCGTCATTTGGCACTTCCAGCTTCGATACGCTGCAGCGCCCCGAGGATTTCGCTCAGCGTGGACTTCATGACGCCCATGTCCCGGTCGCGCCTCGCCTCGACCAGCGGATCCGCGCCCGGCACGGCCGCCGACAGCGCTTCCTTGGCGCGGGCGACGGCCTCGTCGAGACGCGTGATGAGGTTGTTACGCAGCGCGGAGAACTGGGCAACCTCTTTCTTCAGGGCGCTCATCTCCTGAGTGAGCAGGGCCAGCTGCCGTTCGATCTCTTGGAATGCAGGGGTGCGCGCAGACGCGCTCGCCCCGTCGTCGTGCATCGTGTCCATAGGGATAGGCACCGCTGGTGCAGGCATGACGTGCGTGATGGCCGATCGGAGGTTATCTGCGATCCGGGCGACCACCAGTTCCACGACGGCATGGGGGTCTGATTCACTCAGGAAAGGCCACAGTTCGTACACGCGGCCGATCGCCAAGGCCGTGTGCAGCCTCAGCCCGGGCCGGCCGGCTCGCCGCGGGCGCTGCAGCACGGCGTGCGTCGAAGCGGAGGACGCCTCGCTGGCATGTACTTCCTCCTCGGACGCGATGCAAGACCTGAAGGCGCCGGCTGCACTCCATTTCTTGAGGGAGGATTCAGTCGGGGCCCTGACTCCATGAACCAGCGTCAGGATGCGCGCCAGCTCTGCGAGCGTGCAGATGGGTGGCCATCCCAGCGTGTGGGATGCAGGGGAGGGCAGCGCCCGATCGCCTTGAACGTCGGTTGCCGAATGCTCATTCACGATACCGTCCTTGTGAGGTGGTTTGGTTACCAGATAACCGAATTATCCGTGTAACCTCGACAATCCCACAAGACTTGGCGCTAAATTATTGATTTTCGTGAAACATCGATACGGCTTGGGGGCAGAAAACCATGCTAAGTCGTTGTCAACAAAGAATAAAACCTTGCGACCAAAAATCTCGTGAAACATCAGCAAAACGCGATGGCTTCGGCACGGGACGCACCCCCGCGCAGTTCTTTCACGTCTTGCCGCTAAAGCCGGAACTGTCCAGCTTTTGATCGGGCAACTTCAGCACGCCATGACCCCCTTTCCGACGCCGCTGCAGCCCACGTCCATGATGCCGCCGAGCCGGAGCGCGCGGCGGCACGGCGGGAACACGCATTCCGACCGCTCGGCTGATGCTGCTCGACCCGGCTCGACCCGGCTCGATTCGGCGCGGCGCCGACGCTGCGGGGTTGGCCGACGCTCCACCGTGCCAGGCGGGCGGCGACCCGGCACAACCTCCAGGTAGACAGCGCCTACGGCCAGTCGGGGCAGGTCGAAGGCGGTAAGGGCCGCGCGAGACCACCCTGCCGGCCTCAAATGCGCAGCTTCCGATTGCAGAGTTGACGGTATTGCCCCGACGCCGGCGGAATTAAACGCTCCCACATCAGGACGCACCAAAAGCTAAGGGCGAAACAACAAAGAACCGCTGTCGCCAGAAAAAAACCGTGCGCCGCCCAAGCTCAACTGTCCAGCTTTTAATCGGGCGTCCGCGGACGCAGCGCGCGGATCGTGGTCACGATGGGAATGCCGAACCTCGTCGATCGCTCGTACACCTCGTCAAGGCGAGGTGGGCCGTGCGGAGATCCGGATCGGCACAAAAGCCAGCCGACGATCCCGCATCACCAGCAACGCGACGGTCTGGCCCGTCGGCATGTGCGACAGGGCACGCCGGAACTCGTCCACGCGTTCGAGGCGTTGCTCGTTGATGGCCACGATCAGATCACCGGCCCCGGATGCCTTCGCTGTGCGCTAGCCCGCTGGATTCGCGCACCAGCAGGCCCCCGTCGACGCGAAGCTGCTGGTGCGACGCGGCCGAGAGCTCCCGAGACTCAGGCCGAGGCCATCGTTCCAGTCGGGTGCCGTGGCGACGGGCGAGGGGAATCGAGAGCCTGGTTGTTCGGACAGGGTGACCCAGATCGTGTGCGTCCCGCCGCGGCGCCAGAGCTCGAGGCGGCTGCGCGAGCCTGGCGTCCTCCCGGCGATCCGCTGAAGCAGGTCGGAGAAGTGCGAGAAGGGCGCCCCGTCGATGGCCGTCACGATGTCACCGGCTGCAAGCCCGGCGCGCCGGGCCGGGCTGTCCAGTTCCACCTTGACGACCAGTGCACCGGCGGGCCGCGCAAGGCCGAACGATTTCGGCCAGCAAGGGGGTCACCTCCTGGAACTCCGCGCCAGCCGCGCGCGGCGCACCGTCCCGAGCGGGCTGCCCGAGCTGCCGGGATTGATCGCGACGTCGGTCTGGATGAATGGAATCTCGCCGCCACCCAGTCGCCTGGCGCCAGCTGCGACGAATCGCCGATGGCCGCAACCGGCAGGCCGTCGGCGTCGATCTTGAGCAGGGCGACGTCGGTCTGGCGGTCGCTGCCGACCAGCCGCGCCATGAATCGGCGTCCATCGTCCACATGCGCCACGACATGCGCCGGGTGAGGATGAGCCCGTCGCTTGAGAGGATGATCCCGGGGCCAGGTCTCGGATCTGGCTGACCCTTGCGCTGGCCACAAGCCCGCGCTGCCGCTCTACACCCCCCGGCGGACTTCGTCGGGCCGGGTGAGTCAAGCGCAGGGGATCCACGGCAAATGCTCGAAGCCGGGGGCGAGGTTCCAGCCGTGGTCAATGCAGCCTGCTCGGGTATACGCCGGGCCACGTGACCTCCCGCCCCATCATCGCGCGGGCATACAGGTAGTTGTTGAGCGCCCGCTCGCTCAGGGCGTCCATGTTCACGTGACCCTCGGCGGTGCAGGGGAAGGCAAACCCGCGGCGACCGGCGAACAGGGCGTCAAAGCGGAGTTCCCAACCGGTGGATGCTTGCGATGCGTTCATGACACTCTCCTCGTTCGCCCCCGCGCCTGGTGGAATTGGGGCGCTGCTTGGGCGCCATCTCAATTTAGGCGCTCCACTTAGCAGTTCCGTCAACGCGCGGCACCGATTGGGAACAGTCCGTGAACGTTCGGTGTCAAGGTGTGATGGCGACCTCGAGCACCCCTGTCGGCGCTTTCGGCGCCGCCGAAGCCGGTCGACATGATGTCGGGGCACATCAGCACCTGTTCGTCCGTGAGGCCGTCCGGCACGGGCGCGAGGTTGGCCATGGAGCCGATGCACGGCGCCTTAAGCCGGCCGATGGCGGCTAGAGCGCGTAGGTCACCAGCTTGAAGTCGGGATCGCCGGGGAACGTCTTGATGGAAAAGCCCAGCTTGCGCATGAGCTTGAGCATCTCCGCATTGCCGGCCAGTACGAGGCCCTCGATCACCTGGAGTTCCTTGTCGCGCGCCACGTCGATGATGCTCTCCATCAGGCGCGTTCCCAGTCCCTTGCCGCTGAAATCGTCGGCGATCACGAGCGAGAACTCACAGCTGGACTGATCGGGATTGGTGATGTAGCGCGAGACGCCGACGATTCGTTCGGTCTCGGTCACGGCGCCGTCCTGGCCTACCTGGCGTTCCTTTATCACCGCAACCAATGCCATCTCGCGGTCGTAGTCGATCAGCGTAAAACGCGACAGCATCGCCGGCGGAAGCTCGTGAAAATGGGACACGAAGCGGAAATACCGGCTTTCCGGCGAGAGATGCTGCACCAGGCCTTGCAGCATCTGTGCGTCGTCGGGGTGAACCGGACGCACGTTGTAGACACCGCCGCCGCGCAGCGGCCACTCATGCTGGTAGCGCGCGGGGTAGGGCAGGATCGCAAGATGGTGGTAGCTGGCGGCATACCCGCTTCCACCAGCGGCTGGACTGCCGACGACGATGCGCGCGTCCACGGCAACCGCCCCCGATTCGTCGACGATGATGGGGTTGATGTCCATTTCGCGCAGGCCGGGCAACTCGCACACCATCTCGGAGACCCGCAGCAGCACCCGCTCCAGGGCATCCATGTCCACCGCGCCGGCGCCGCGCCAGGCGGCCAGGGTCTCGGCCACGCGCGAGCGCTCGACCAGCTGACGTGCCAGGAACTGGTTCAGCGGTGGCAGTTCCATCGCCCGATCGTTCAGCAATTCGATCGTCGTGCCTCCCGCACCGAACACGATGATCGGCCCGAAAGGATCGTCCGTCACCATGCCCACATAGATTTCCCGGCCGCGCCGCGCCTTGGCCATCTTCTGCACGGTAATACCGTTGATGCGGGCATCAGGAGCCAGCCGGGACACGCGCTCCATCATGTCCTGGTAGGTATCGCGCGCGCTGGTGCCGTTCATGATGTTGAGCGCCACGCCCTCGACATCCGACTTGTGGCTGATGTCCGGCGAGTCGATCTTCAGGGCCACCGGAAAGCCCAACTGCGTCGCGATCATCATGGCCTCGTGCGCGCTGCGTGCCAGCATGGTCTTGGTGATCGGGATGTGAAAGCACGACAGCAGCGTCTTCGATTCCATCTCGGTGAGCACGGTGCGTCGCTCTGCCAGCACGCTCTCGATCATGAGCCGAGCGGCCTCCACGTCAGGCTTGGCCAGCGCTGAAAGCGGTGCTGGCGTCTGCTGCAGCAGTTGCTGATTCTGATAGAAGGCGGCGATGTTGCCGAAGGCGCCGACGGCGGCTTCAGGCGTTCGGAAACTGGGGATGCCGGCCTCGGCAAGGAGCGCACGTGAATCGCCGACGGTCGCGTCGCCCATCCAGCACGTCAGCAGCGGCTTGCTCATGGGCCGGGGCAACGCAGACAGCATGCGCGCGGTGTCCGATCCGTCGGAACCCGCCTTGGGCGAGAAGATCGCCAGCATCCCGTCGACCTGCGGGTCCGATCTGGCCGCCTCGATGGCGGCTTTGTAATGTGATGGTTCTGCCTCTTCGGAGAGGTCGATCAGGTCCGTCAGCGAGGCGAGTGCTGGCAGCTGTGCTTGCAGTTGCTCGCGCGTGGTGGCCGACAGCTTGCCCAGGTGCAGTCCGATCTCGTTGACCCAGTCAGCGGCCAGCACGCCCGGGCCTCCGCCGTTGGTCACGATCGCCAGCCGCTTGCCCACCGGCCGATAGCGCGACGCCAGGCACTTGGCGGCCGAAAACAGTTCGACGAACGAGCGGACCCGGACCGCACCGGCGCGACGCAGCGCGGCGTCGAATACATCGTCGCTGCCCACGATCGACGCGCTGTGGGTCTGGGCTGCCTCGTTGCCCGCCGGGCGCCGCCCGGCCTTGAGCACCACGACCGGCTTGGCACTGGATGCGGTCCGCAGCGCGCTCATGAAGCGCCGCGCATTGGTGATGCCCTCGAGGTAGACGATGATGCTGTGCGTGGCGGCGTCATGTGCGAGAAAGTCCAGGACCTGGGCGATGTCCACCGCGGTGTGCGGACCCAGCGACACCACGCTGGAAAAGCCGACGGCATTCTTTTGCGCCCAATCCAGCATCGACGCTGTCAGCGCGCCCGATTGCGAGACCAGCGCCAGCGGACCGGCCTTGGCAAGCGGGCCTGCAATGCTCGCATTCAACGCGCGCCCAGGCCGCTGAAAACCCAGCGAGTTCGGGCCCAGCAAATGAATGTTCTCGCGGCGTGCCGTTCTTTTCAGGAGCGACGCCGTCTCGGCATTCAGGCCGTGCGAGATCACCAAGGCGGCGCGGCATCCGATCCGACCCGTGACTTCCAGCGCGGCGGCCATCTCGGCGGCCGGCAATGCGATGATCGCAAGGTCCACGCGCGTCTGCGCCAGCTGGGCCAGTGTGCCGGTGCTGCGCACGTCCAGAAATTGCAGCGATCCGTCATAGCGCTGCATCTGCAACGCCTTGCGCAATGCCTGGGATTGCGCGGTCGGTCCGTCCGGCGCATCTGCAGCGCCCGCCAGCACCACGATGGAGTTGGGCGAAAGCAGCGGCGTGAGGTAGTGCTTGTCCATGCTTCAGTTTGCGCCGATCAGGCCCTTGACCTGCGCGGCCACCTGGGCAACGAAAGCAGTCTAGCGCCTCGGCGGAGTGCGTCCGGGGGGCCGGACTCCAACTCAATGCAGGGTGGCCGGGTAAACGTTCGGCCACGCCAGCTCCCGCCCCATCATCGCGCGGGCATACAGGTAGTTGTTGAGTGCCCGCTCGCTCAGGGAGTCCATGTTCACGCGACCCTCGGCAGTGCAGGGGAAGGCAAACCCGCGGCGACCCTCGAACAGGGCGTCAAAGCGGAGTTCCCAGCCGGTGGATGCTTGCGATGCGTTCATGACAGTCTCCTCGGTACGCCCCCGCCTGGTGAGTCGGGGCACTGAAGGCGCCATGTCAATCTAGGCCCTGCGCTTTGCAGCTCGGTCAACTCCGGGCGCCGAAAAGGAACAGTCTGTGAACGATCGGTGTCATCTTTGCAAATCCTAGTAGCTCAGGCGCGCGTACCAGGTGCGCTGCGCCGCCTCGCGCGCCTGATCCAGGGTGTGAATTCCCTGCGCCGCCAGCAAGGGGACCAGCCGCAGGAAAATCTCCGCGGTCAGGAGCGCATCGCCCAGCGCAGTGTGCCGGCCGAGCACCGGGATGCCCAGGCGTCCCGCGATGGCCTCCAGCTCGTGCGAAGCCTGCTGCGGGCTGGCCACCGCCGACAGCAGCAGCGTGTCCAGCACCGGCTGCTCGAAGCGCATGCCGGTGGCGGCTTCCTTCATCTGCAGGAAGCGCATGTCGAAGGCGGCGTTGTGGGCCACCAGCACGGTGTCGCTGGCGAAGGCGTGGAAAGCGGGCAGCACCTGCGCGATGCCGGGCTGGCCGGCGACCATCGCGGGCGTGATGCCGTGGATCGGGATGCCCGCCGCCGGGATGCTCCGGCCGGGATCGACCAACTGCTCGAAGCACTCCTGGCGCAGCACCTTGCCGTTGACGATGCGGACGGCGCCGATCTGCAGGATCTCGTCGCCCTGCGCGGGGTCGAGGCCGGTGGTCTCGGTGTCGAACACGGTGTAGGCCAGGTCGACCAGCCGCCGGTCGCCGAGTTCGCGCGCCTGCACGCCGGTGCGGAACAGGTCGAAGTCGTAGTACTCGGGCCGACTGTCGCTGCGCAGCACAGCGGCGGCCTCCAGCTGCTCCTGCGGCCGGGCCGGCGGCAACATGAAGCGGAAGAAGGCCTCCTGCCGCGCGCGCTCGCGCTGGAACCAGAACGCGCCGCCGTGGCGCTCGACCACGTCGCGCACCGACAGCGGGCTGGCTTCGTCGCCCACCGTCATCGGGCTCGACTCCCAGCCCATCGCCGTCTCGGTGCTGATCGGCGTGCCATGCCAGACCAGGTCGAGGTGGGCGCGCTCCCCCTCGCGCCGCAGGCGCAGCTGCACGCGGGCGACGGCGAACTCCTGCGCCAGGCGCGCCGCCAGCGAGGCCAGCGCCTGCAGCAGCGCATAGCTGTCGACCCGCAGCCACAGGCCGGGGTCGACGTCCGACGCGCTGGCGCGCAACTGCGAGCGCGCCTCGATGTGGCGCAGCGCGGCCTGCACCAGGTCGGCGCCGAGCATCTCCTCGAGCGGCCAGCGCGTCTTCAGGCTTTCGTTGGCGCTCGCTGCGAGCGACTCGATGCGAGCGGTCATCGAGCGCACCTCCTCGCGCACCACGCGCAGGAAGCGTTCGCGCGCGGGCGCATCCAGGTCCGGCAGGTCCAGCATGTCGACCGCCGCCTGCAGGCTGCCCAGGGACGAGCGGCTGCCTTCGGTCAGCGCGTGCAGCAGGCGGTCGCGCTCGGAGTCCTGCTCGAACTCGTGCGTGATGTTGTGCAGCATCAGCACGAAGCCCGAGAGCTGCGCGACATGACCGGGTGCGGCGGACGGGTCGCGGACCGGGGCCATCTGCACGCGCAGCAGCTGTCCCGCACGGGAGCTGGTGACGAACTGGGCCGCCGGCTGGGCTGCGCCGCGCCGCAGGCGCTGCTGAACGCTCTCCAGCGCGTGGGCGATGAGCTGGCGGTCGAACGCGGCGTAGATCGAGCGGCCGAGCCCGACCAGCTCGGCGCCGCCGGTCGGCGAGAGTGCCCGGAACTGCAGCCGCGCGCGCGGGTTGTACAGCAGGATGCGACCGTCGAGGTTGCACACGATGACGCTCTGCGTCAGCTCGGACATCAGCGCCGCGAGCCGGCTGCGCTCGTGCTCGGTGGCGCGTGTGCCCTCCCGGACCTTCGCGCCGATGTCGGCGCGCAGCGCGTCACGCTGCCGTGCGAGCCGTTCGGCCACATCGGCCAGCGCCCGGGCGCCTGCGCCGCATGGCGCCGCAGGGGGCAGGGGCTGCTCCCGCGCGGTGTCGCCGGCAACCAGCAGGGCCTGGGCGGACTCGGCGAGCCGGCGCGGTTGCCTGGCCCAGATGGCGTGGGCGCGACGGGCCAGCGCACCGAGGGCGATGGCCAGCACCGCCCAGGCCAGAAGCAGCAGGGCGGCGCGCGGCGCCAGCATCGCGCCCAGTGCCTCCCGCTCGACCGGCTCCAGCGTGGCCGCCAGCAGGCTGCCGAGTCCAAGGCCGGCCAGCGCCAGTACCGCTCCGGGTGCCAGCACGGCGGCGAGTTCGCCCGCATCGGCCCTCATGGGGACAGCATCCGGCGCACGCGCTCGGCCAGCTCGCGGGTCGAGAAGGGCTTCGTCACGTAGGCATCGGCCCCCAGCGCCAGGCCCTTCGCGATGTCGGTCTCGCGGCCCTTGGCCGTGAGCATGAGGATTCGCGTGCCGGCGATGGCCTCGTCGGCGCGCACCGCCTGCAGCACCTCCAGTCCGGACCGCAGCGGCATCATGACGTCCAGCAGCACCAGGTCGGGCCGCAGGCGCCGGATGGCGTCCAGCGTCTGCTGGCCGTCGCGCGCGATGCTCACGTCGTAGCCTTCGCGCTTCATGAGGAATTCGAGCGAGATGACGATGTTGGGCTCATCGTCGGCGATCAGCACCTTGAAGCTCATGGACTTGCCTCCGCGTGTGCGGGCTCGCGCCGCAGGGGAAGCTCGAAGCCGAAACATGCGCCTTGGCCCGATGCCGGCTCGAGCCACATCCGCCCCCCGAAATGCTCGACGATGCGGCGGCTGATCGGCAGGCCCAGGCCGGTTCCCTGCGGCCGATGACCGGCATCGCCGCCCTGCCGGAATTTCTCGAACACCAGCGCCCGCTGCCCGGGCGGCACGCCGGGGCCGTTGTCGCGCACGGTGCAGACGACCCGGCCGCCGTCGGCATGCAGGCCCAGCTCGACATGGCCGCTGCCGGGCGGCACGAACTTGGCTGCGTTCGACAGCAGGTTGATCAGCACCTGCGTCAGGCGGTCGGGGTCGGCCTGCAGCCGCGGCAGCGCTTCGGGCACGTGCAGCGCCACGGTCGCGCCGCGCTCGCGAAACAGTTCCTGCGTGGTCTGCACCGCCCGCCGCGCCAGCGCGCACAGGTCGACCTCCGTGCTGCGCCATTCGGCCGCGCCCGACTCGATCTTCGCCATGTCCAGCACCTGGTTGACCAGCCGCGTCAGGCGCTCGGTTTCGGCGACCACCAGGCCCAGGAAGTGCTGGCGCTGCGCGGGGTCCATGCCGGGGTCGTCGAGCATCAGTTCGGCCAGCGCGCGAATCGAGGTCAGCGGCGTGCGCAGCTCGTGCGTCACCGAGGACATGAAGTCGTCCTTCAGCCGATCGAGGCTCTTGAGCTGCTCGTTGAGCTCGCTCAGCTCGGCGGTCGCTTGCTCCAGTGAAAGAGATTTCTCTTCCAGCGCCTGCGAGTGCGCGCGCAGTGCGGCCGTCTCTCGCGAGGCCTCGTCCAGGATTCGCATCACGTCGTCCAGCTCCAGGGCCTCTTCCTCGACCACCGAGGCCACCATGGCCCGGGCCGAGGCGCTGCCGATGGCGCCCGCGAGCTGCCGCTCGACGAACTGCACCAGCCGCGCATCGGCAGCGATCTGCTCCGGCCCGGCCAAGCCGTTGCGCCGCGCATAGTCGTGCAGCAGCTTTTCTGTAGCGTCCACGCCCAGGAAGCGGGTGGCCAGCCCGCGCAGGTCGGCCAGCCTCGCGGTGCCGCGCCAGAACACCGGGCCGGTGTCGGCGGCATGGTCTGCGCTGCGCTCGAACACGTCGACGAAGGTCAGCGCCTGGCTCGCCTCGCGCGCCGACGGGCGGCCCAGGAGCGAGACGCCGAAGTAGAGAACACTGTTGACCAGCAGGCTCCAGAACAGCGCGTGCGTCAGGTTGTCCAGCCCCGCGAGGCCCAGCAACTGCTCGGGCCGCAGCCAGGCGATGCCGAACGGCCCCTCGGCGATGAACCGGGCCGGGATCCAGCCCGACTTGGCAATCGACGGCAGCATCAGCGTCCAGGCCCACAGCGCGAAGCCCGCGCCCAGGCCGGCCAGCGCACCCTGGCGTGTGCCGCCTTTCCAGTACATGCCTGCCAGCATCGGCGGCGCGAACTGCGCGACGGCGGCAAAGCTGATCAGCCCGATGCTCACCAGCGCATAGTCTTCGCCGGCGATGCGGTAGTAGAGGTAGCCCAGCAGCAGGAGCGCCACGATCACCGCCCGGCGCACGCCCAGCAGCACGCCGCTCAGGTCGCGCGCGCTGCGCAGGCCGGCCCGCAGCAACAACGGCATCACGAGGTCGTTGCAGACCATGGTGGAGACCGCGATGGCCTCGACGATCACCATCCCGGTGGCCGCCGAGAGTCCACCGATGAACGCGGCGAGCGCCAGCCCCGGCTGGCCGGCTGCCAGCGGCAGCGAGAGCACGAAGGTCTCGGGGTTCTCGCGGCCGCCCTGGAAGTGCAGAAGCCCGCCCAGCGCGATCGGCAGCACGAACAGGTTGATCAGCAGCAGGTACAGCGGGAACGCCCAGGTGGCGCGCCGCAGGTGGCGCTCGTCGACGTTCTCCACCACCATCATCTGGAACTGCCGAGGCAGAAAGAGCACCGAGAGCATCGCGAGCAGCGTCAGCGCGAACCATTGGCCGCCCGCGAAGCCGCCGCCGGCGCCGCTTCCGAGACCCAGCAGCGGCGCGAGCTCGGGCCGGGCCGCGGCGCGGCCGAACAGGTCGGCGGGCCCGTCGAACAGGCCCCAGGTGACGAAGGCACCGACGGCCAGGAAAGCCAGCAGCTTCACCAGCGACTCGAAGGCGATCGCCGCGACCATGCCCTCGTGGCGTTCGGTGGTGTCGAGATGGCGCGCCCCGAAGGCCACCGTGAAACCGGCCAGCACCAGCGCGATGTAGAGCGTGCTGTCGCGCCACCAGGCCAGCGGCTGCGCGGGGGCATCGACCAGCAGCGCGTAGCCGCTCGCGATCGCCTTGAGCTGCAGTGCCACGTAGGGCAAGATGCCCACCACCGCAATCAGCGTGACCAGCATCGCCAGCAGCGGGCTCTTGCCGTGCCGGCTGGCGATGAAGTCGGCGATGGAGGTGATGCGGTGGGTGCGCGCGATGCGGATCATCTTGCGCAGCACCGTCCAGGCCATCAGCATCGCGAGCGTCGGGCCGAGGTAGATCGGCAGGAACCACAGCCCCGACGAGGCGGCCCGCCCGATGCTGCCGAAGTAGGTCCAGGCGGTGCAGTAGACGCCCATCGACAGGGTGTAGACCCAGGGGCTGCCGATCAGCGAACGCCCCTCGCGCGCCCGGCGGTCGCCGAAGTGCGCGATCGCGAACAGCAGCGCCAGGTAGCCGAAGGCTGCAACGATGACGACGGGCGCGGCAGGCATGTCAAGGCTCGCCGGGTGCTTCGGCAACCCATGCGGCCAGTGCGATCAGCCCGGCCCAGCCGCCGAAGAGCGCCAACGGCATCAACGGCACTCCCCACAGCATGACCGGGCGATCCCAGAGCGTGAGCAGCGGCACGTTGAGCAGCAGCCAGCCGAGCGCGAAGAGGCCGAACAGGCGTTGGGGCTTGGAGCCTTCAGACATGCGTGCTCTCCGGGCTACAAGGCATCGAGCCGGAAGCGTTGATGGACTTCGCCGCGGAAGCGCCGCACGATGCCCAGCGCGGCGTGCAGCGTGTCGCGCTCCAGGGTGCCGAGCTCGGACGGGAGCACGCGATTGCCCGGCACCTGCCCGGCCTCTTTCTGGCGCAACTGGCGGCCGAGCCTGAGCGCCATCAGGAAATGCAGCGCGTCGAGCACGTCGCGCGCAAGGTCCGGGTCGATCTGCTGGTGCTCGACCAGCAGGCGCAGCCGCTCCTGCGTGGCGTTCACGCGCAGGCGCTGCTGCAGCGCCAGCGCCCTGACGCCGTGCACGATCGGAAAGATGCCGAGCTTCTTCAGGTCCAGCGCTTCGTCGTCGTCGCGCGCAATGAGCCGGTGCCACCAGTTCGGATGCGGATCGAAGAGGTCGATCGCGCTGGCGAAGCGCGCGAAGAAGACATCGGTGCGATCGAGGATCCGGTCGAGATGATCGCGCGCCTGGGTGAGCAGTTCGGCATCGCCGGCGACCGCCAGGCTGTCGAGGAAGATGGCCAGTCGCATCGGTCCTTCGGGCTGCGTGCCGTAGACCCAGTCGTGCAGCGTCGCCTTGAAGGCGGCCAATGGCTGCCGCCAGAGCGGGTTGACGAGCATGATGCGGCCGGGGCAAGGCGGATAGCCCAGCTCGGCCAGCCCGGCGCTGAACTGCGCGGCGATGGTCTCGAGGCCCGGGCATTCGAAACCGTCGCGCAGAAACAAGGCATTGTCCTGGTCGGTCTTCAGGATCTGTTCGCCGCGGCCTTCGCTGCCCATGACGACCAGGCAGCTGTTGGCCACCAGCTCCGGCGGTGCCACCATCGACCACAGCCGCGCGAAGACACGCGCATTGAGCTCGCCGACGAGCTTGGCGATGCGCTCGATCTTCAGGCCGCCGGCGTGCAGCAGCGCCACCATCGCATCGATGCGCGCGGCCGAGGCCGCCAGGTCGGCGATACGGGCCGCCTCGTCGATCTGCCGCGCGATCGCCTGCGGGTCGTCGCCGGCGAAGCCTGCGAGGCCGAGGGGAGTCAGCCCCGGCATGGTCCCGCCCTCGCCGCGCCGCATGGTGGCAAGTCCTCAGTGGCCGCTGGCGCCGGCGGCTCCGATGCCGGTCTCCGAGCGCACCTGTTGCGCCAGGAATCCTTGCTTGTCGACGTCGGCGCGCTTGCTGCTGTCCAGCAGCGAGAAAATCCAGATGCCGAGGAAGCCGATGGTCATCGAGAACAGGCAGGGCGAGGCATAGGGGAAGAGCGCCGAGCCCTTGGGGTAGCCCAGCGTCGCCTCCCACACGGACGGCGAGACCACCGTCAGCCCGACCGACGAGATCAGCCCGAGGAAGCCGCCGATCACCGCGCCGCGCGTCGTGCAGCCCTTCCAAAGCACCGACATGAACAGCACCGGGAAGTTCGCCGACGCCGCGATGGCGAAGGCCAGCGACACCATGAACGCGATGTTCTGCTTCTCGAACACGATGCCGAGCAGCACGGCCAGCGCGCCGAGCGCGACCGTGGTGATGCGCGTGACGCGCAACTCCGAGGCACTGTCGGCCTTGCCCTTCTTGACGACGGTCGCATACAGGTCGTGCGACACAGCAGAGGCGCCCGACAGCGTCAGGCCGGCGACGACCGCGAGGATGGTCGCGAATGCCACCGCAGAGATGAAGCCGAGGAACACGTTGCCGCCCACAGCGTTGGCGAGATGGATCGCCGCCATGTTGCTGCCGCCGATGAGCGCGCCCTTGGCGTCGAGGAAGTCGGGGTTGACCAGCACGAAGGTGATGGCGCCGAAGCCGATGATGAAGGTCAGCAGGTAGAAGTAGCCGATCCAGCCGGTGGCCCACATCACGGATTTGCGCGCCTCCTTGGCGCTGGGCACCGTGAAGAAGCGCATCAGGATGTGCGGGAGGCCCGCCGTTCCGAACATCAGCGCCATGCCGAAGGAGATGGCCGAGATCGGGTCCTTGACGAAGTTGCCGGGGCCCATGATCGACTGGCCGATGGCCGCGGCGGTCTCGGCGGTCTTGCCGTCCTTGAGCGCGAGGTCGGTCTTGATCTTCACGGCGCCGGCGAACATCGCCTCGGGACTGAAGCCGAAGTGCCACAGCACCGACAGCGCCATGAAGCTGGCGCCACCCAGCAGCAGGCAGGCCTTGATGATCTGCACCCAGGTGGTGGCCGTCATGCCGCCGAAGAGCACGTAGACCATCATCAGCGAGCCGACGATGACCACCGCGATCCAGTACTCGAGGCCGAACAGCAGCTTGATCAGCTGGCCCGCCCCCACCATCTGGGCGATCAGGTAGAAGGCCACCACGACCAGCGTGCCGGACGCCGCGAAGATGCGCACCGGCGACTGCTTGAAGCGGAAGGCCGCCACGTCGGCGAAGGTGAACTTGCCCAGGTTGCGCAGCCGCTCGGCCATCAGGAAGGTGATGACCGGCCAGCCGACCAGGAAGCCGATGGAGTAGATCAGGCCGTCGTAGCCCGCGGCCATCACGGCCGCCGAGATGCCCAGGAACGACGCCGCCGACATGTAGTCGCCCGCGATCGCCAGGCCGTTCTGGAAGCCGGTGATGCCGCCGCCGGCGGTGTAGAAGTCGGCCGCCGACTTGGTCTTCGCTGCCGCCCACTTGGTGATGAACAGCGTGCCGAGGACGAACATCCCGAACATGCCGATGGCGGTCCAGTTGGTCGCCTGCTTTTGGGCCTGGCCGAGATCGGCGCCCGCGGCCCAGGCCGCCGCGCACGCGGCGAACAGGCTGGCAAGCACGAGGGTCCGGCGTGCAGTGAGGGACAGGACGTTCATTTGAGTGTTCCTTTCGCCACCGCCTCGGACAGCGTGTCGAACTCCGCGTTGGCGCGCTTCACGTAGTAGGTGGTGATCGCGATGGTGAAGAGGATCACGCCGAAGCCGATCGGGATGCCCAGCGTCATCACGCCGTCGCCCAGCCGTTGCGCGAGGAAGGGCTTGTTGAAAGCCACCAGCAGGATGAAGCCGTAGTACACGATCAGCATCAGCAGGGTGAGGATCCAGCCGAAACGCGTGCGTCTCGCCTTGAGCGCCTGGTATTGGGGATGGTTGGCGATGCGCCGAACCAGATCTTCGTCCATGGGGTCTCCTTCAAGGATGGGGAATTGCGTCGCCATTGGAATCTGCAGCGCGACACGGGCCTTTGCGCTAGCGCAAGGTCCGTGAATGTCGCGTCGACCTGCCACGCAGTGGAGCGCCGGACCCGTGCAGTTGGCATGCGACGCCGTGATCGTCGCGGCGGCATTCGCTCTCGTCGAACCGGACCGGGTCATCTACTCGATCGTGTCGGCCGTGATGGTGAACCTGGTGCTGCTCTGGAACCATCGACCGGATGCCCAATCGTTGAGCCATGTCAAAACAGCGTTCGTCGCGCGTCGATAGCCTTGAGTCATCATCATCGAAAGGAGATCACATGGCTGCCTTGAACCGCTCGGAAGCACTTTCGCTCGGCCTGCCTTTCATGGATCGCGCTCGCGAAAAGTTCATCGGTCTCCTCACAAGTGTCGACAACGCCGACAACGCCCGATTGCCGTCAGCCTGGCAGGATCTGGTTCTCTGCGCCGCCGAGAACTTTGCGCGCGAGGACGTCTGGATGCGGGCAACCGGCCATGCATCGCAGAAAGACCACGAGATCCAGCATCGCGTGGTGCTGGGGGTCATGCGCGAAGGTGCGTTGCAGGCCGGGGAAGGAAAGCTGTTGCAGGTGCGCGAGATGGCGCGTCAGCTCAGGGGTTGGTATGAAAAGCATGCCCAGACCATGGATGCAGCCCTCGCCCTCCATCTGCGTGGTGCTCGATTCGAACCCGCGAACCTCGAGGTGGGGGTGAAGCCTTCGCCCCCGGTATGGTCCGCGCTGCGTGAAGCGGTGCGGTACGTTTCTTCGGATTGAACCTCAGCTCGGCGCGCCCGGCGATGGCCCGGCGGCTCATCGCCCATGCCCCAGCTCGCAGACGTAGCGCTCGATGTCGGGCCGCGCCGGGCCGGCCTTGTAGGCCAGCATCGTGCCCAGGCTGATGAAGCACAGCGGTTCTTCATGCTCGTCCAGGGCGAACAATGCGCGCAGTCCGGCCGATTCCAGCGACTTGCCCGAGGTCAGCGCCGACGCGAAGCCCAGGACCGTCGCAGTCAGGAGCATGTTCTGGATGGCGCATCCGGCCGACAGGATCCTCTCGGTGGCCGGAACCTCTCCATCGTCGGGGCCCAGCCGGACGATCGCCAGCATCAGGACCGGCGCCTGGAATGCCTTCTCGCGCGCTCTTCCGCGCTCGTCCGGCGTGGCTGTGGCGTCGCGTTCCTTGAGCGACTGCGCGAAGACCGTGGCCAGCCGCTCTCTTTCACGCGGCGGAACGATGACGAAGCGCCATGGCACCAGTGCGCCATGGTCGGGCGCCGCGGCCGCAGCGCCGAGGATCTGATCGAGTTCGGGCCGCTCGGGCCCCGGAGAGCCAAGCCGCTTGGGCAGCACGGTCCGGCGCGCATGCAGGAGCCTGGCCAGTTGCCGTCCGGTGATGGGCGAGTCGGCCGGGTCGGCGGTCGACGCGCAGGTGTTCATGTCAAGAGACATATCGAGTTCCCCCATTCCGAGATTCACCATAGCTTCCGAGGTGGAGCCCGCGCGTACTCGCTGCTAGATGACCCGGGAAAATCGAGCGCGCTTGCGGTCCGTTTGCAGATAGCGGTCGAAGACCATGGCCACGGCACGCACGAAGAACCACCCGGTGTCCGTCACGGTGAGATCGCGGTCGGTCACGCGGACCAGTCCATCCGCCTCCATCTGGCGGAGAGCGCCCAGTTCGGACGCGAAGTACTCGCTGAAGCTGATCAGGTGAGCGATGCCGACCGACTCGAAGTCCACATACCCCTGGCACATGATGGCCATGATCACTGCGCGGCGCAACACATCGTCGCGCGACAGCGCGAGCCCGCGTGCCACCGGCAGGCGTCCCTGGTCGAGGTGGTCGTAATAGTCCTCCAGGGATTTCGCGTTCTGGCTGTACGTGCCGCCGACCCTTCCGATCGCCGACACGCCGAGAGCGACCAGGTCGCAGTCCGGCTGCGTGCTGTAGCCCTGGAAGTTGCGGTGCAGCCGGCCCTGGCGCTTGGCGACGGCCAGGCTGTCGTCCGGCAACGCGAAGTGGTCCATGCCGATGTAGACGTAGCCGGCGGCCGTGAGCGTGCGGATGGAGCGCGACAGCATCTCGATCTTCGTGGCCGCATAAGGCAACTCGCCGGCGGCGATCCGTCGCTGCGGCTTGAATCTTTCGGGCAGATGTGCGTAGGCATAGAGGGCGATTCGGTCCGGTCGCAGCTCGCAGATCTGCGCAAGCGTCCGGTCGAATGACGCGGCAGTCTGTCGCGGCAGCCCGTAGATCAGGTCGACGTTGACGGACTGAAACTGCAGCGTGCGTGCTGATGCGACGAGATCGAACACCTGTTGCGCGGGCTGAATCCGATGCACCGCCTGCTGAACGGCCGGATCGAAGTCCTGGACTCCGAAGCTCAGGCGATTGAAGCCGAGCCGAGCCAGGTGCGCGAGGCGGCCGGCATCGACCGTGCGCGGATCGATCTCGATCGAGTACTCGCCATCGGGCGCGAATGAAAAGGCATCGCGCAGCATCCGCATCAGTTCGGTCAACTCGTCGTCGCTCAGGAAGGTCGGCGTCCCGCCGCCGAGGTGAAGCTGGCTCACCGGCGTGCGCGCGCCCAGTTGGCCCTCGTGCAGGGCGATCTCCTTCTCCAGGTACCGCAGGTACTCGCGCGCACGCGAGGCATGCCGGGTGATGATCTTGTTGCAGGCGCAGTAGTAGCACAGCGATGCGCAGAACGGAATGTGGACGTAGAGCGAGATCGGGGCCTTGCTTGCGCTGATGCCCAGCCTTCGCTGGCGCGCAGCGTCACCGTAGTCGGCGGGACCGAAGGCTTCCACAAAGCGATCCGCCGTCGGATAGGAGGTGTAGCGAGGCCCGGACACGTCGAAGCGCGCCAGCACGTCGGCGGAGATCGACGACTGCGTGCTTGCGGGTGCGGGAGCCAGTGTGGCAGGCATCATTTCTTTCAGGTACGCGGTCTGCAGGGTCTCGCGCCCGTGCCTGGGGCTGACCGCAAGGGCGCGCGAGACAAGGCTTGTGGCCATGCCGGGCATCAGCGCAGTACGAGCACAGGCACGTCGGAATGTGCAAGCACCTGCGCGGTTTCGCTGCCCAGGAAGGCGCTCGTCAGTCCGGTGCGTCCGTGCGTGGCCATCACGATGAGATCGCTGCCGTACTTGCCGGCTGCGTCGACGATGGAATGAGCCACGCGGCTGGATCTGACGATGGCGGAACTGACTCGGACGCCACATGCCTCGGCGCGCTTTTCGATCGCCTCGAGCATGGTCCTGGCCTGCTCCGCGCGCCGGCCCTCGATGCGGTCCATCTCTTCGGACTCGAACTTGAGAACCCCATCCATGTGGCTCTTGGCTTGCCGCGGCACCACCGTAAAGGCCGTCAGCTCGGCCCTGTGTTCCGTGGCCAGGTCGATGGCCTTGGCGACGGCTTTTTCTGCCAGTTGGGAGCCATCGGTGGCGACAAGAATGCGCTTGAACATGATCGATCTCCTGGTACGTACGTTGAGTGTTCACAGCGTAGTCCGGCGGGCCTTTGGGTACTTGATCTGGATCAATCAAGCACGCCGATCAAGATCGAGAATCCGGCAGACAAACGAAAGACTCACGGTCCCCGCCACGACGGACCTGGGCGCAGACACGGTCGCATTCACGCTGGACATCGATGCCTTCGTCGTTGAAGACCATCTGTGGCGCTGGACGGCGCTGATGCATCTGCTGCAAGTTTGACCTTCATCAACACCACGTTCGAGGCATTGCCCTACCGTTCGTGCGTTCCAACAGACGCGGCGCGCATGCGAGCTGCCGCGGCCGCCATGACCATTGACAACCACCTACTCCCAGCCCCTGATACCCGCGACAACGCCGATCATCTGATGGCCTTGCTGCGCAAAGGCACCCTGAAGCCGCTGCGTCTCGGTGAGCGAATCCTTCTGCCGATCGTCCAGGGCGGCATGGGCGTCGGCGTTTCGGCGCATCGGCTGGCCGGCAGCGTTGCGGCGCTCGGCGCGATGGGCACGATCTCGTCCGTCGACCTGCGCCGCCACCACCCGGACTTGATGGAGAAAACGCGCGACCTGCTGCCGGGCGAGGCGGCCACGCGCCAGGCCAAGGAGGACATCAACGCGGCCAATCTCGAGGCGCTGGCGCGCGAGATCCGCGCCGCGCGCGCTCTCTCCGGTGGACGGGGCCTGATCGCCATCAATGTGATGCGCGCGGTCGGCGAGTACGCTCCTTCGGTGACCCGCGCGCTCGAGTGCGGGATCGATGCGGTGGTGGTCGGCGCTGGCCTGCCGCTCGACCTGCCGGAGCTCGCCCAGGACCACCCGGACACGCTGCTGGTGCCGATCCTTTCGGATGCGCGCGGCGTGCAGCTGCTGGTGCGCAAATGGGAGCGCAGGAAGCGGCTTCCCGACGCGATCGTGATCGAGCACCCACGCCTGGCCGGCGGTCACCTGGGGGCGGCGAAGATCGCCGACCTGGCCGATCCGCGCTTTGACTTCGAGAACGTCATCCCGCAATCGTTGGCGTTCCTGCGGACGGCGGGCGTCGAGAAGGAAATCCCGCTGATCGCGGCCGGCGGCATCCGCCGCTTCGAGGACATCGCACGGGTGCAAGCGCTGGGCGCCGCGGCGGTGCAGCTCGGCACGCCCTTTGCCGTCACGCAGGAATGCGATGCGCATGCCGAGTTCAAGCGCGTGCTGGCGCAGGCGCGCGACGAGGATCTGGTCGAGTTCACCAGTGTGGCCGGCTTGCCGGCACGTGCCGTCGCAACCCGGTGGCTGAAAGGCTATTTGAAGGCCGAAGCCAAGCTGCAGGGCGTGGCGCACGTCAAGCCGCGCTGCACGCTCGCCTTCGACTGTCTGGCGCAATGCGGATTGCGAGACGGCCTGGCGGGCTGGGGCCAGTTCTGCATCGACACCCAGTTGGCAGCGGCCCTGCGCGGTGACGTAAAGAAGGGCCTGTTCTTCCGCGGTGTCGGCAAGCTTCCGTTCGGCGAGCAGATTCGCAGCGTGCGCGAGCTGCTCGCGCGCCTTCTGACGCAGGCCGAAGCCATGCCTTCACTCGGCGTCAACGCAGGGTGAGTGAGCGCAGGTGGGGGCGTGTGGCAGCCGCGATGTCATCCGATCCGCACCGGCTGGCCTGAGCGTCGTAGGCAGTCAAGGGGGAGGCGAGAACGTCGGCATGGCGGCGCCCGCGAGGGCTTCGAGTGCCAGGCCGAAGCTGCCCGAACGCTGCAGCGCGCCGACGATCTTCCTGAAAAGCGGCCGGTAGGCCTCGTCGGCCTCGCAGCCTGCCAGCGGGTCGCGGTTCATCAGGAACGCTGCATCGAGTTCGGCCCATTCGCCGGCACTGAGCACCGTCTGGGCCAGCGGCAGGATCTCGTTCTCCTCGACGTGCATGTGAGCCAGATAGAAGTCGGCATATTGCTTCATCAAGGCCTCGAAATGGCGCCGTCGGGCTTCGCACTGTCCGGTCTCGCTCATGACCCGGAACCCGAGCAGCGCGTGTTCGAGTTCGCGGATGGCCTGCTCGCCGCATTCGTGGTCGCGATCCAGGCGGTCGAGCACCGCGTCGGTGTGCGCGTCGCGCCCGCGCAGCTTGGGAAAGAGTAGGCGGCTTTCCTTGGGATGGTGCAGCTTTTCCGGGAACTCGTCGACGTAGAACAGCATGGCCTGCAGCGCATCGAAGTCGGGCAGGGTGTTTCGCCGCCGATGCTCGCGCAGCAGCAGGGTGATCGAGCGCAGCATGGCCGACAGCGCCCGATGCTCCTGGCAGATGATGGTCAGGCTGGGGTGCGTCATGGCCACGCGCTCAGTCGGCCCGCCCGCCGGCGGGTGGGTCGCCATGCCGCAACTGATAGCCATACCAGAAGCTGCCGGCAATGCGATGCGCGAGATCGTCGGCGCGCTGCTGCAGCGCTGCGTTGTCCAATGCCTGGGTGGTTTCGCGGAAGAGGGCGAGCCAGCGGTGGAACAGCTCGGGCGTGAGTCCCGGCAATGCCGCATGCTTGGGCATCGGCGCTCCCTTGTAGCGGGCCGTGCCCCTGAGGGCGGACGACCAGAAGTCGACGATCCTTGCCAGGTGTCGATCCCAGTCGGTGATGTGCGATTCGAAGATCGGGGCCAGCACCGGATCCTTGCGTACCTTCGAATAGAAGGCATGGACCAGGTGCACGACCTCCTCTTCGGTACAAAGGTCAGGACTTGGCATGAGAGAACCTGCGGGCCGCGCGCCCGTGGCTTTTTGCTCCGCGAACATCCCACATCTCCTTTTGTCTCCTGGCGTTCCGCTTGGAACTGCAATCGGAGCGTAGCGCGGGTCGGTCGCCGTTTCCTTGATGTGAAGCAAGCTCCTTGCACTTGGCCGTGACGGGTGTGCCTGCATGCCACGGACCGTGGCGGCCCGGCTGCTCAAACGTGGAGCAGTGCAGCGGGAAAACCCGCGACTTGCTGACCCATTTGAAGCCCTCGGCAGCCGTCCGGCGCCGCTGGCCGCGTGGCACGGACATTGCCATCAAGGCGTGCAAGACGCGGCCATCAGGACGTGTCCGACCCGCGTTTTTCAACCCCCCGAGGAGACGACCCCATGCAACTGAAGCTCTTGACCGTTCTCATCTCCGCCGGCCTGGCCGCCTCCGCGGCCCACGCCGTCGTCACCGACAAGATGATCGAGAACGAAGCCACCGCCACCGGCAACATCCTCACCTGGGGATTGAACACCCAGGGGCAGCGCTACTCGCCGCTCAAGCAGGTCAACACGGCCACCGTCGGCAAGCTGGCGCCGGTGTGGGCCTTCTCCTTCGGCGGCGAGAAGCAGCGCGGACAGGAGGCCCAGCCGGTCATCCACAACGGCAAGATGTTCGTCACGGCTTCCTATTCGCGCCTGTTCGCGCTCGATGCCAAGACCGGCGAGAAGCTGTGGAAGTACGAGCACCGCCTGCCTGAAGGCATCATGCCCTGCTGCGACGTGGTCAACCGCGGTGCTGCGCTGTACGACAACCTGGTGATCTTCGCCACGCTGGACGCGCAGCTCGTGGCGCTCGACCAGAACACCGGCGACGTGGTGTGGAAGGAGAAGATCGACGACTACAAGGCCGGCTATTCGGCCACCGCGGCGCCCATCATCGCCAATGGGCTGATCCTCACCGGGGTGTCCGGCGGCGAGTTCGGCGTGGTCGGCCGCGTGGAGGCGCGCGATGCCAAGACCGGGCGGCTGGTGTGGATGCGTCCCACCGTCGAAGGCCACATGGGCTACACCTACGACCCCGATGGCGCTGCCAAGGAGAGCGGCGTCTCGGGCACCATCAACCAGAGCTGGCCGGGCGACCTGTGGAAGACCGGCGGCGCCGCCACCTGGCTCGGCGGCACCTATGACGCCAAGACGGGGCTGGCCTACTTCGGCACCGGCAACCCCGCCCCCTGGAACAGCCACCTGCGCGAGGGCGACAACCTGTTCTCCTGCTCGACCGTGGCCATCGACGTGAAGACCGGCCAGATCAAGTGGCACTACCAAAGCACGCCCAACGACAGCTGGGACTTCGACGGCGTGAACGAGTTCGTGACCTTCGACATGGACGGCAAGCGCGTCGGCGGCAAGGCGGACCGCAACGGCTTCTTCTATGTGAACGACGCGAGCACGGGCAAGCTCATCAACGCCTTCCCCTTCGTCAAGAAGATCACCTGGGCCAGCAGCATCGACCTGAAAACCGGCCGCCCGAACTTCATCGCCGAGAACCGCCCCGGCGATCCGACCGCCGGCGCCGATGGCAAGAAGGGCAGTGCAGTCTTCGCCGCGCCGGGCTTCCTCGGCGGCAAGAACCAGATGCCGATGGCCTACAGCCCCGACACGAAGATGTTCTACGTGCCCGCCAACGAATGGGGCATGGAGATCTGGAACGAACCGGTGGCCTACAAGAAGGGCGCGGCGTACCTCGGTGCCGGCTTCACCATCAAGCCGCTCAACGAGGACTACATCGGCGCGCTGCGCGCGATCGATCCGAAGACCGGGAAGATCGCCTGGGAGGTCAAGAACAACGCGCCCCTGTGGGGCGGCGTGCTGACCACCGGCGGCAACCTGGTGTTCTGGGGTACGCCCGAAGGCTACCTGAAGGCCGCCGATGCCAAGACCGGCAAGGTGGTGTGGGAGTTCCAGACCGGCTCCGGCGTGGTGGCGCCGCCCGTGACCTGGCAGCAGGACGGCGAGCAGTACGTGAGCGTGGTCTCCGGCTGGGGCGGCGCGGTGCCGCTGTGGGGCGGCGAGGTGGCCAAGAAGGTCAACTTCCTCGAGCAGGGCGGCATGGTGTGGGTGTTCAAGATCCCCAAGGCCGGCGAGGGCAAGGGCAGCACCCGTACCGCGAAGGCGAATTGACAGAGCCAGGCATCCACACCCAAGACCGGAGAACCCCACATGAAAGACACCACGCGCCGCATCTTCATCATCCGCACCGTGGCTGGCGGCAGCGCCGTCCTCGCGCTTCCCGAACTCGCGCGGGCCGCCCCCGCGCGGGTGGAGGAGAGCGACGAGACGGCAAAGGCCCTGGGCTACTTGCACGACACCAGCAAGGTCGACAAGAAGCGCTTTCCCAAGCACAGCCCCACGCAGCGCTGCACCAACTGCTCGTTCTTCCAGGGCAGCAGCACCGACGAATGGGGCGGCTGCGCGATGTTCGGGCGCAAGCAGATCGCGGGCCCTGGCTGGTGCAACGCATGGGCCGCCAAGCCCGCCTGAGGACGGCGGCGCGGCATTGCCGCGCTGCCGTTGCCATGGCGCTTTGCATCGGCGTCCCGGCAGAGCTTCAGGCCCGGCGGTGCTCCATCCCGCCGATCGTCGCCCGCCCCGAGAGCCGGCCGGCCACGCCGTAGTTGTGTTGCTTCGTCTGCGTGCGGTTGACGAGCCCGTTGCATTTCTCGATGCACGCGGCACTTTCGTGGCGCGCGCCCTGCCGCGCAGCGCCAACGGGGGCTTCCCGGTTCCGCGCGCGAGCTTCTTCGCCCCCGGTACGCCGCGCACCGTCTGGGTCGGCCTGCGTTGCACCTTCGCAAGCTGAGCGCGCGGGCTCCCGGATCCCGCGGGTCAGGGCGCCGCCGGCGCCAGGCCCAGCCGCTCGACGACGCGCCGCTCCGCGGCAAAGGCCTCGCGCATGCTGCGGCCGTAGTCGGCGCTGTCCAGGTAGGCGATCTCCTGGTCGTACCGGGCCAGCTCCGCGATGTGCACGGGATCGAAGAGCGCGGCCTTGAACGCGTCGTGCAGCGTCTGCACCACCGCGGATGGGAGGCCGCGCGGGCCGGCCAGGCCGTAGGGCGAGGTGGCGACGATGCCGTGCCCCAGTTCGCTCAGGGTCGGGACCTCGGGCCAGCGCCGGGTGCGTGCGGCGCCGAAGGTGGCGAGCAGGCGCAGCCGGCCGGCATCGACGTAGGGCGCGAAGCCATTCGAGTTGACGCCGGCCATGACCTGTTTCGAGGTCACCGCCACCATCTGCTCGGCGCTGCCCTTGTAGGGGACGTGGATGTAGCTCAGGCCATGCCGCGCGAACCATTCGTCGAGCACCACGTGCGGCGTGGTGCCGATGCCGTTGGTGGCGATGCTCAGGCGGCCCGGATGTGCGGCCGCGTGCTTCAGCAGATCGTCCACGCTGCGCCAGGGGCTCGACAGCGGCACCACCAGGCCGAAGGTCACGCCGCTGACCTGCAGGATGGGCGTGGTGTCGCGGATCGGGTCCCAGGCCACCTTTTGCGTGTGCGGCGCGCGGAACACCGGCTGTGGCATCTGCGCGAGCGCGTGGCCGTCGGGTGCGGCCTGCTGCAGCACCGGCATCGCCAGCGTTCCGCCGGCGCCGCCGCGGTTCTCGATCACCACCTTCTGGCCCAGCTGCCGGCCCGCCAGTTCGGCGAGCAGGCGCAGCGTGAGGTCCGTGGCGCCGCCCGCGGGCCAGGGCACCCACAGCGAGATGGGGCGCTGCGGCAACCACGCGGCGCCGGTTGGCTGCGAAGCAAGAACGCGCGGTGCGGCGATCGCCGACGCCATCGCGAGCAGCAGACTGCGCCGCGTCGTCATGGTTGGCCCCTCTGCGTCAGCTTGCCGAAGCCGCGCTGCGGGCCATAGCCGAGGCAGGCCAGCAGGAAGCACAGCGCGAGCGCGCCCAGCACGACCAGTGGCGCGATGCCGGGGTCCTTGCCGTAGAGCGCGAAGCGGATCCATTCGACCGCATGGGTGAAGGGGTTGAGCTGGGCCACGCGCCAGACCCAGGCGGCGCCGGATTCCTCCAGCTTCCACAGCGGATAGAGCGCGGTCGAGAGAAAGTACATCGGGAAGATGACGAAGTTCATCGCGCCGGCGAAGTTCTCCAGCTGGCGCACGTACACGGACAGCAGCAGGCCCAGCGCGGCCAGCATCAGCGCAGCGGCCAGCGTGGCCGCCAGCGCATGCAGCAGCGATGGCAGCGCAAGCGGCAGCGTGGTGCCCAGCAGCGCGGCCACGCCGAGGAAGGCAAGCACCTGCAGCAGGCTCAGCAGCGCCGCCGCCAGGAGTTTGACGGCCAGCAGCCACCAGCGCGGCAGCGGTGCAGTGAGGAGCAGCCGCATCTGCCCCATCTCGCGGTCGTAGACCATGGCGAGCGAGGACTGCATGCCGTTGAACAACAGCACCATGCCGATGAGCCCCGGCGCGATGTAGATGTCGTAGGGAATGTAGGTGTCGTAGGGCTCGGCAATGGCCATGCCGAACACGTTGCGGAAGCCGGCGGCGAACACCGCCAGCCACAGCACCGGCCGCACCAGCGCCGAGAGCAGCCGGGTCCTCTGGTGCACGAAGCGCAGCAGTTCGCGCTGCACGATGGCGCGCAGGGCCAGGAGCGCATGAGCCGCGCGGCCGCTCCGAAGGCTCATGGCACCGCAGCCGGAGGCGGAGGTACTCCAGTGAGCCGCGGCGCTGCAGCGGGGTGGTTCGGCCATCAAGGCGCTCCGTTGCAGGCCGATTCGGCCGCGTCGGTGCCCAGCGTGTCGAGCACGTTCTTCGGATGCATCACGCCTTCGACCGGCGCGCTGCCGATCACGCCCATGCCATCGGTCAGCAGCAGGGGCTGCCGCAGCTGCCGGTCCCACGCGCGGAAGCTCAGGCGCACGCCCTTGAAGCCGTCGAGCGTGAACTCGGGACGGCCGAGCGCCTTCAGCATCTGCGCAGCACCCGGCGCCGCGGGCCGCTCCAGCGCTGCCTGCAGCAGCGCCTTGGCCGCCACGTAGGCGGCCCAGTCGAAGCTGGTCATCGGCCGCCCGGCCGCGCGCTGGAAGCGCCGCTGCAGCTGCGGCGCGCCGTAGCGATCGAAGCGCGGCGCCCAGGCCTCGGCGACCAGGCCGGCGTCGCCCACCACCGGCCGGGGCAAGGCGGTGCGATAGGGCAGGCTGCGCGCGAACTCGCCGTCGCTGTCGACCACCCAGACTGCGTCGTACTCGCCGCCGACGCCGGGGCCGGTCAGCAGCAGCGGGTTGGCGAGATCACGCTCGCGCGGATCGCCCGAGCGCTTGAAAGGCTTGAGCGCCATCACCTTGATGCCGTAGCGCTTGAGCGCCGCCTGCGTCTGTGCGAGCCGCGTTGCATCCTCGGCATCGCTGCCGTGCAGCAGCAGCACCCGCGTCCAGCGGCGCGCCAGCAGTGCCTGCGCGATCGCGTCGGCGCGCATGCGCTCGGTGGGCAGGGTATGGAAGAGGTTGGGGCGGCAGCCCTGCTGGCGCGGTGCGTCGGCGCTCTCCCCGGCGTTGAGTATCGGCAAGCCGGTGGCGGAAGCCGCGCTCGCGATCCAGGCGCCCGGCAGGTCGAGCACGGCGCCGCCGGCACCCGCCTTCTCGAGCTGGCGCAACTGGGCGCCGGCCTCCTCGGCGCTGCGCACGTCGCGCACTTCGAGCTGCACCTGCAGCCCGGCGTGGTCGAGCTCGAATCGGCTTTCCGCCACGGCCAGCGCCACCGCCTCGCGCAACGGACCGCCGGGATGGCCCGGGTAGGCCAGCGCCACGCGCCGCGCGTCGAGGCGCTCGTCGTCGGCGCGCTGCACGACGCCCAGGGTCAGGGTTGCGGCCGAGGCGCCGAACGCCAGCGCCGCCATGGCGAGCGCCGTGGCGCAGCGGGCGATGTGCCGCTCAGTCATCGATCACCACCGTGTGCGGCACGCGGCCCACGGCCAGCGTCTTCAGCGGCTTTGCGCTGGCCGTGTCGATCACCGTCATGTCGTCGGACAGACCGTTGAGCACGAACAGGCGCGCACCATCGCGGCTGGGCGCCAGGTTCCAGGCCCGCTTGCCCACCAGCACCAGCTGCGTGGTCCTGCGGGTGGCCACGTCGACGAAGGCCACGTGGTTCGCGCGGCCCAGGCCCACGTACATCGTCCTGCCGTCGGGCGACAGCGCCAGTCCGACCGGCGTGATGTCGTCGGCCCGCATGCCCTTGAGCTCGAAGGGGATGCTGGCTTCCACCGCCAGCGTGCGCAGCGAGATCACGCTGACGCTGCTGCCGAGCTCGTTGCTCACCCACAGCTCGCTGCCGTCGGCCGAGAAGGCCATGCGGCGCGGGCGCTGGCCCACCGCGATGTTCTTGACCACCTGGAGCGTGGCCGCGTCGACCACATGGACCATGTTGGCGACTTCGGAAGTGACGTACACGCGCTTGCCGTCCGCCGAGACCTTCACGCCCTCGGGCTCCTTGCCGAGCGGCACGCTGCGCACCAACTTTTTCGCAACCAGATCGAAGACGTTGAGCGCGCCGTCCTCCTCGGCCGAGACATAGGCGGTGCGGCCGTCGGGCGAGAGATCGAAGACCTCGGGATCCTCGCCCATCGGCAGCCTGCCGAGCGAGCGCCGGCTGTCCAGGTCGATGATGTCGGCGCGGCCCGAGTCGCTGCAGGCCACCATCAGCCGACGGCCGTTCGGCAGGCGCTGCATGTGGCGCGGGCGCTTGCAGGTCGGGATGCTGCCCACCACGGTCAGCGTCTTCAGGTCGACCAGGGTGATCGCATGGTCCTTCTCGCTGGAGATGTAGGCGATGCCGCTGTCGTTCGCCCGAGCAGGGACGGCGCCCAGCAGGGCTGCGAGCGCGAAGATCGGGAGCAGGTGGCGTGATCTCATGGCGGCGGCCTCAGCGTGTGGCATGGAGGAAGGCTTGTTCGAGCGTCGGGCCGCCGAGCGCGGCGGTCACTTCATCAGGCGTGCCGCTGGCCAGCAGCTCGCCGCGGTGGAGCACCAGCACCTGGTCCGCCGCCTCGGCCTCGGACACGAGGTGCGTGGCCCACAGCACGGTCGCGCCGCGCTGGCGCACCTCCTGCTGCAGGCCCTCGACCAGGTCGCGGCGCGACTTCGGATCCAGCCCGGCGGTGGCCTCGTCCATCAGCAGGAGCCCGGGTCGGTGCAGCAGTGCGCGCGCCAGCTCCACCTTGCGCCGGGTGCCGCCCGAGAGCTCGCGCACGCGCCGCGCCAGCTCGTCGGCCAGGCCGAAGCGCCGTGACTCCGAGGCGATGCGCTCGGCGGCCTGTGCGCGCGGCAAGCCCTGAAGGTCGGCGTGGAACTGGAGGTTGCGCGCTACGCTCAGGTCGAGGTCCAGCGACTGCTGCTGGAAGACGACGCCGATGTGCGCGAGCGCGCGCCGCGCCTGGCTGCGCATCGAGAAGCCGGCCACCTCGATCTCGCCGGCCTCGGCGGCGAACAGGCCGGTGAGCAGCTGGAACAGCGTGGACTTGCCGGCGCCATTGGGTCCGAGCAGGACGGTGAAGCTGCCGCGCGGCACCGACAGGCTGAGCGCGTTGAGTGCCACGCGCTCGCCGTAGCGGTGGGTGAGGCTGCGCACCGTCAGCATGGTGCGTCCTTCACGGCGGACAGCAGGCGCGAGTTCTCGTCGCCGCGATAGATCAGCCCTGCCTGCCTGGAGGCGCCGGGCACAAAGCGAAGCGGCTGCACCGGCGCGCCACATCCTGCCGCTTGCGTGCGCTCGGCCTGTGCCTCGGCCAGCATGGCGTCGATGCGCCCGCGGTGCTCGCTCTTCGGGCACACCGGGTCGGTGGCGGCCGCATCGCCCGTGACCAGAAAGGCCTGGCAGCGGCAGCCGCCGAAGTCCTTCCCGCGCTCGTCGCAGTCGCTGCAGCCGTCCTTCATCCAGCCCTGTCCGCGGTAGCGGTTGAAGGCGCCGCTGTCATACCAGGCGTCGCGCACCGGCGTGTCGCGCAGGTCCGGAAAGTCGATGCCGGGGAGCATGCGCGCGCTGTGGCAGGGCAAGGCCTTCCCGTCGGGCGCCACCACCATGAACAGGGACCCCCAGCCTGCCATGCAGGGCTTGGGCTTGGCATCGGCATAGTCGGGCGAGACCCAAAGGACCTTCATGCGACTGCCCTGGCGCTCGCGATGGGCCAACACGATGGCTTCGGCGTCGCGCAGCTCCTCGACCGTGGGCATCAGGGCCGCACGATTGAGCCAGGCCCAGCCGTAGTACTGCGTGTTGGCAAGCTCGAGGTAGTCGGCGCCCATGCGCTCTGCCATGTCGATGATGCGGCCCACGTGCGGCAGGTTGAAGCGGTGCATGACGCAGTTCAGCACCATCGGGTAGCCCTGTGCCTTGATGATCGCGGCGACCTTCGACTTGAGCTCGAAGGTGCGCGTCGAGCTGATGAAGTCGTTGAGCTCGCGCGTCGAATCCTGGAAGGAGAGCTGGATGTGGTCCAGCCCGGCCGCTTTCAGCGCCTTGGCGCGGCCCTCGGTGAGCCCGACGCCGGAGGTGATGAGGTTGGTGTAGAAGCCAAGCCCGCGCGCATGGGCGACCAACTCCTCCAGGTCCTCGCGCAGCAGCGGCTCGCCGCCCGAGAAGCCGAGCTGCACCGCACCGAGGGCGCGTGCCTCGCCAAGGATGCGCTTCCAGGTCGTTGTGTCCAGCTCGTCCTGGTGCCGGGCGTAGTCGACCGGGTTCGAGCAGAAGAGGCAATGCAGCGGGCAGCGGTAGGTCAACTCCGCCAGCAGCCACATCGGCGGCTTGATGGTCGGGTTGGGCGCGGCGTGCGTGGCGTGCATGGGAGTACCTTCGCCTTCGGCTGCGGTGCCATTCGCCTTGGGAGCGGCCCGGCGGCTCATCGCATGTCCTACTGCAGCCAGCCGCGCTGCCGGGCCTGCGCGAGGAAGGCGCAGACATCGTCGTGCAGCGCCGGCTGCGCGAAGGCGAGCTCCAGCTCGGCCACGATCTCGTCCACCGAGCGGCCGCCGTCGCAGCGCCGCAGGATCTCGGCCGCCGGCGTGTTGAGCCGCACCATGCCCTCCGGATAGAGCAGCACCCAGCTGTCCTGCGCCGGCTCGAATTGCAGCCGGAACATCGTGGCCACGTTGGGCCTGGCGTTGGGGTCCGTCATGGGCGCAGCTCCTCGGCCAGATCGTCGGGGTAGGCGCGCTCGATGGCGTCGAGCATCGACCACAGGATGTCCAGCTTGAAATGCAGGATCTGGAGCGCGCGCTCCTGGCGTTCGCGAGTACAGGCCCAGCGGCGCGCGACCTCGAGGCCATGCTCGACGTCGCGCGTGGCCAGCGGGATGCGCTGGCGGAAGTAGGCGAGGCCCTCGGCCTGGATCCACGGGTACAGCGCCGGCCAGCCGGCCAGGCGATCGGCGTGGATCTTGGGGGCGAACATCTCGGTCAGCGAGGAAATCGCCGCTTCCTCCCAGGGCCTGCTGCGCGCGAAGTTCAGGTACGCGTCGACGGCGAAGCGCACGCCGGGCTGCACGTGGCGCTGCGACCAGAGCGCGTCGGGCCCGAGGCCCACCGCCTGGCCGAGCCGGCTCCAGGCCTCGATGCCGCCGGCATTGGCGCCGGCGAAGTCGCCGCGCCCGTCGTGGTCGAGGATGCGCTCGAGCCAGCGCCGCCGCTCTTCGCGCTGCGCACAGTTGGCCAGCACCGCCGCGTCCTTCTGCGGGATGCAGAGCTGGTAGTAGAAGCGGTTCGCCACCCAGCCGCGCACCTGGAAGGGCTGCAACTCGCCGCGGTTGAGGCGCAGGTTGAAGGGATGGTGAATGTGGTAGCGCGCTTCGCAGGCACGCAACCGGGCCTCGAATTCCTCGGGATGCCACGTGCGCAGGGTTGGCGCGCTGCAGGCAGCGGCCGGCGCCGGGGCGTCCTGCCGTTCGGTGGTGGTGGTGTTCACAGCGTGATCTCCATGCCGTCGTACGCCACCTCGATGCCGTGCGCGTCCAGCAGTCGGCGCTGCGCGCTGTCTTCGTCGAGGATGGGGTTGCTGTTGTTGATGTGAATGAGCACCTTGCGGCGCGCACTGCTGGCCTGCATGGCCTCGACCATGCCTGCGCGCGCGGCGCTCGCCGTCTGCGGCAGGTGGCCCATCTCGGTGGCGGACTTGCGGCTCAGGCCGGCGAGCCGCATCTCGTCTTCTTCCCAGAAGGTGCCGTCGACGAGCAGGCAGTCGGCCTCGCTCATCCAGTGCAGTTCCTGCTGACCCACTTCGGCCAGGCCGGGCGAATAGAAGACGCGCCTGCCGTCGCAAGGGTCCTCGATGAGCAGGGCGATGTTGTCGCCCACCAGTTGCTCGCGGCGGTGCGGCGAGTAGGGCGGCGCCATGCCGGGTATGGCCAGCGCCGTGAAGCGCAGCGAGGCGACTCCCTCGATGCGGAACTCGGCGCGGGTCTGCTCGCCCGCCACCGGCAGCATGTGCCAGCGTGTGCCGCAGTAGTGCTGCAGCACGTTGAGCAGCGGCAGGCCCGTGGTCAGGTCCTCGAACACGCAGGGCGTGGCGTAGACGTCGATGCAGGGGCCTTCACGCAGGCCCAGCAGGCCGGTGACGTGATCGATCTGTGCGTCCATCAGCACCACCGCCTTGATCGGCGTGTCGCGCAGGCCGCCGCGCGGATGCAACTGCGCGTGGCTGCGGATCTGCTGGCCGATGTCGGGGGATGCGTTCAGCAGCACCCAGGACTCGCCGTCGGCCGACACGGCGATCGAGCTTTGAGTGCGTGCATGCGCGCTTAGCGCGCCCTGGCGGTGACCTGCGCACAGCCGGCAATTGCAGTTCCATTGCGGGAAGCCGCCGCCGGCGCCGGAACCGAGCACGAGGATCTTCATGGGAGTGTGTGGGGCTGGGGGCAGCGCATCGCCCTCGATGCGCCGCCGATGGGGCCGAAGGGGTCAGCGGTTCGAGATGTACATCGTGATCTCGAAACCGAAGCGCAGATCTTCGAAGGTGGGTTGCGACCATTGCATGAGAGTCTCCTTGAGCGTTGGGGTGAGGTCCGGGCGGAATTGCCTTGAGGACGCTCACCTTTCTGCAAGAGGTGTGCCGGTGGCAGGTTGTCGGCGCTGGTGGCGTCCGGACAAGGGATTTCACTGAGTTGTCCTGGGCATTTGCGCGCCGGCGCGGCGAACGCTTGCCGGGGCCCGCGTGACACTGTTCCACCGTGGAGCAGTGCTGCGCAGCCACGGCACAGGGATTTCCCGGGAAACTGGCACGGCCCAGGCGGGAAGCACCGCGGAGCCGGCTTTGCCGGGCCGCTGGGGTTGCCCCCTTGAAGGGGTACTCGGCTACACGAAGTGAGCCGATACGGGGGTGGGGTTCACTTCCAGCGCAGCTTGCGGTAGATGGTGTTGCGGCTGATGCCCAAACGCTTGGAGGCGACGGAGATGTTGCCCTGCGCGGCAGCGACGGCGGCGCGGATCATCTCGATTTCGGCTTCCTCGAGCGTGCGGACCGCGGCGCCTTCGGGCGCCAGGGAGGGCTCGGGCGACGCAATGGCCGCCGGTGGCATGCCGGATGCCGGCGCAGCCTCCGGCGCGAAGGCGCGGCCGGGTGCGCCTTCCTGCGCTGCGATCGGGTGGGCCGGCGGCGTGGCCGCCGGGGGTGCACGAAGCCGCCGTGCGTCCTCGAGGAAGTCGTCGGACAGATGGTGCTCGGTGATCTGCGCCTCGCCCCCCGCCATCACGACGGCGGTTCGCAGCACGTTGGCGAGCTGCCGGATGTTGCCGGGCCACGCGTAGCGGCCGAAGAGCGCGGCCACGGCGGGCGCGATCATGGGTGTGCCCTGCGGGCACTCGGTCAGCAGGATGCGCTGCGCCACGATGTCGAGGTCGCGGCGCTCGCGCAGCGCCGGCAGGCGCACCACCAGCCCGTTGAGGCGGTAGTACAGGTCCTCGCGGAAGGTTCCGGCCTCGATCATCTCGCGCAGGTTGCGGTGGGTGGCGCCGATCACGGCGATGTCCACCGAGATGGATTTCTGGCTGCCCAGCGGCGTCACGCAGCGTTCCTGCAGCACGCGCAGCAGCCGCGCCTGCAGCGCGAGCGGCATGTCGCCGATCTCGTCGAGAAAGAGGGTGCCCCCGTTGGCCTGCACGATGTGCCCGCAGGCCCCCTTGCGGCGCGCACCGGTGAAGGCGCCGTCCTCGTAGCCGAACAGCTCGGCCTCGATCAGCGACTCGGGAATGGAGGCGCAGTTGACGGCGACGAAGGGCTGCTTGGCGCGGTTGGAGTCCTGGTGCACCGCACGCGCCAGGAGTTCCTTGCCGGTGCCGGTTTCGCCGAGGATCAGCAGCGGAATGTCGCGGTTGAGGACGCGCTGCACCTTCTGGACCACCGCTTCGATCTGCGGGTCGCCGGTCCGGAGGTAGTGCAGGCCCGACAAGCTGCTGCCCGGGGCGGGCGTGGCAGCGCCCGGAAGGGCCGCAACGGCGCCGGCGCGAACGCTTGCATTGGCCGGACCGCCGGGCGCGCCCGCCGCGTCGACCTCCATGCCGGCCATCATCGCGCGCGGGCCGTTGAAACGGGCGTTGACGAAGAACTGCCGGCCGCTCGCCAGGCTCAGGCAGGCGGGCGTGGGCAGCGGCGCGCGGAAGTGATCGAAGATGGCCGACACGCTCGTGCCGAACAGGCTTGTGAGGCTGTGCATGCGCAGCGCCGCGCTGCTCATGTCGAGCTGGTCGATGGCGCTGCGGTTGGCGCCCAGGATCTTGCCGTCGGCGCCCACCACGATGATGCCCTCGAGCTGGGTGCCGATGAACTCGGCGCGGCTGTGGAAGTGCAGCCTCAGGCGGTTGCCGAAGTCATCGGAGAGCCACTGGTTCTCGATCATGCGCGCCGACATGCGCACCAGGCCCATGGTGTGCTGGTGGTAGGCGCGATGGTCGCCCGTGACGTCGAGCACGCCCAGCATGTTGCCGCGCGGATCGAAGATGGGGGCCGCCGAGCAGGTGAGAAAGCTGTTGGCGTGGATGAAGTGCTCGCCGCCATGCACGACGGTGGGCGACTCCTGGAAGAGCGCGGTGCCGATGGCGTTCGTGCCCTTGGAATGCTCGGCCCAGTTGACCCCCGGCGCCAGCGCGACCTTGCCGGCGCGCTCGAGGAACCTGTCGTCGCCGACCGAATGCAGGATGGTGCCTTGGGCATCGGCCAGCACGATCATGCTTTCGGTGTTGACGATCTGCTCGAACAGCATCTCCATCACCGGCGCCGCATGCGTGAACAGGCGGTGGTTGCGCTCCCGCGCCACGCTCAGGTCGCTGCGCATCAGCGGCTCGAAGTCGGGACGCTCGACACGCGTCAGCCCGAGCGCGGCGCAGCGTTGGTGCGATTGCTCGATCTGCTCCATGCGCGCGGGATGCTGCATGCAGGGCAGGGCGGTGGGCGTCGACCAACTCCCGGCCATCGCCGGAACGTGATGGGATATGGACATCTTCGTGTCTCCTGCTCGTGTCGCTGCCGCGGGCGGGCAGCTCGTCTCCGTCGAATTCCGCGCACCCGGGGGGCGGCGCGGCACTGTGCTGTTCGGGTACAGCCTCTCGGGTCCGGTCTCACCGATTCGCCCGAAGAATGCCATCGACCCGGCCGGCTGCCTTGATCTGGAGCAACCGGCGGGCTCGGGAAGGCAATTTGTGTTCCAGCCTGCAACAGGTCGGCGTGGCACGGGGTTTGCGGACCGCTGCGCATCCTTCAACACAACCATGACGGAGACCTGACATGAAGCGCACCCCCACCCCTGTTTCCATTCGTTCCGCGTCCAGGCGCGGTGCCGCGAAGGCCAGCGCACTGCTGCTGGCCCTCTGCGCCTGCGTCGCCGCCCCCATGGCCTGGGCGCACGGCGATGTGACGCCCCAGGCCGTCGACACTTCGGCGCTGCCCAAGCTCGGCGAGCAGTGGCGCGTCGAGAATCCCTACCGCGGCAGCGAGGCCGCGGTCAAGATCGGCACCTCTGCCTACAACCAGAACTGCGCCCGCTGCCATGGCCTGGACGCGATCTCCGGCGGCATCGCGCCCGATCTGCGCAAGCTCGACGGCGAGTGCGCGACGATGAAGGACGCCGGACGCCGGGCTGCCTGCGTGAAGGAGATCGACGAGTTCTATTCTTCGACCGTGCGCGCCGGCCGCACCCGCAACGGCGCTGTCTACATGCCGCCCTTCGAAGGCGTGATGAACCAGGAAGCCGTCTGGTCGATCAAGGCGTACCTCGAGACACGCCGCGAGAAGCCCTTCTGAGCGGAGGCGGCCATGAAAAGCATTGGAGAGAGCCGCCGCGACTGGCTGCGCTGGCTGGGCGCCGCCGGCGCTGCCGCGGGCCTGGCGGGCCTGCCGCTGCACGCGGGGGCCACCCCGCTGGAGCGCGTGCGCGAGCGTGGCGCGCTGACCGTCGGCATCTACCAGGACATGCCGCCCTTCCATGCGGGGGGCAAGGGCATCGACGTCGAGCTGGCGCAAGCCCTCGCCGAATCGCTGGGCGTGCGGCTGTCGCTGCTGCCCTTCCATGCGGACGAGAACATGGCCGACGACCTGCGCCACATGGTGTGGCGCGGGCATTACCTCGGCTACGGGCCGGCCGACGTGCTGCTGCACGTGCCGGTCGATCGGCCGCTGATGGAGGCCAATCCACAGGTCGCCATCCTGGCGCCTTACTGCCGTGACCGCGTGGCGATCGCCAGGCGGCTCGACCGCGTGCCCCGGCTCGACACGCTGGCGCAGCTGGCCGACGGGCGGGTGGCGGTGCCGGGGCAGTCGCTCGCGGGCTGGCTGATGATCGGCGCGGACAGCGGTGCCTATCGCAACCAGCTGATCACGCAATGGAAGGACGGCACCGAGGCCGCGCGCGCATTGCTGCGCGACGAGGTCGTGGCCGCGGCCGGCCTGGCCTCGGAGCTGGAAGCCGTGCTGCGTGGCGACGCGCGTTTCGAGATCGCACCGCTGCCGTCGCCGCGGGCCCCGCGCGACGGCTGGGCGGTGGGCATGGCCGTCAAGCGCGCTTCCACCGAGCTGGCGCAGGCGCTGCAGCGCGCGGTGAGCGAGCTGGCAACGAACGGACGCCTGGCGCAGATCTTCGAGCGCAGCAATGTCGCCTGGCGGGCAGCCTGAACCCAGGGATCACCGCCGGGGCCGCGAGGCGCTCCCTGGTGAATGCGCGGGTGCAGGGCGCTAGCGTCCCTGCGGCATGAACGGCTTGTCCTTCGGCACGCCGACCTGCAGCGCGCGCGCAGACACCTTGCGTGCGATCTCGTAGCCGGAGTCCAAGTCCATCGGGTAGTGGATGCCGGCGTACACGCGCGAATCGCCGGCCTGGCGGCCCATCTTCTCGTACACGCCACCGGTGTTCGGCAGCAGCGCGTCCATCGTGAGGCCGATGGCGCCGGAGATGCACGCATGGTTGCTCGGGTACGAGGGAAAGTTCGGCACAGCGATCGGCAGTGTGATCTTCGGGTCAGCCTGCGTCGGTCGCGGCACCCAGTAGGCGTACTTCGAGTCGTGGCAGGCGACGACGGCGTCGAAGCCCACCATGTGGATGGTCGCCAGCGTGCGCGCGGTCGTGGGCTCGTCGAAGCCCCGCTCGGCCATCGCCGAGCGGGCCTGCGCGTTCCAGGCGCCAGCGGCGAACGAGCCGGTCAGGTTCTCCCAGTACTGCGCGACGCGCACCTGCTGATTGGTTCGCGTATCCGATACCTCGCGCACCTTGCGCACCTGCTCGCGGAATGCGTCCGACGCATAGGGCGGCGGCGGCGGCGCGCGAAAATCGGCGCCGGTGGTCAGAAAGAACGTCCGCATGTTGCCCAAGTGCGCCCCTCCCGGCGGCTGCGGCGGCTGCGCGCGGCTGGACCACTTGTCCTCACCGGTCGGCAGGGTGCCGCTCCAGGTGGCGGACGCGCGGTCGGTTTGAATGAGCGCGACGACGTCGGCCGCGGTCTTGCGGCCGATTTCGACGCCTGACTGGAAGCGCGACCGCGGCTGCGCCCCGAGCGCCGCGATCTCGCGCTGCAGGCGTGCCGTCGTCGCCTCCGCGTCCTTCGGGAACAGATGCGCCAATACGCCGGCGGCCGCACCCGCGGCAGCGCCGTCGGGCTCGAGGCCCTGGGCGGCCGCCTGCACGATGGCATTGTTGATCGCGAGGTTCATATAGGCGAAGGTGCGGAACGCCGGGAATTGGCCGACCGCATTGCGGGCGACCAGGTCCGAGGCGTAGTCGTTCCACTGGTAGGTGGAGGTGGCCGCAGCCCACGGTGCAGCGCCCGCGGCCGCCGCGGCTCGGGGCCCGCTTGCGCCCGGTGTGACGGCACAGCCGCCGACCCCGGTGGCCAGCATCGCTGCCAGGGTCGCCATGCCAAGCGCGGGGGCGACCCGGAACCCGCAACGTGCGAAGAATCTCATGGCGATCTCCTGACGTGCGTCGATGGAGCCAGCCGTGCCGGCCAGCCTCGGTAGCCGATCATTCTAGGGAGAATGCGGCTCCAGTGGTACGGCGTACCGACGGAATGGCCATGCAGGCGGCCGCCCCGCGGCTAGATCCTTGGGTGGGCTTCGAGCCACTGCCACTCCGCGTCGTCGTACAGGCGGGAGCGGGTGATGAAGCGCAGCCCGGTGGGCCGCTCGAGCGAGAACATCCCGCCGTTGCCCGCCACCGCATCGATGATCAGGTGGGTGTGTTCCCAGTACTCGAACTGCGAACGGCTCATGTAGAAGGGCGCACCGGCGATCTCGCCCAGGCACACGTCAGCGTCCCCGGTCTGGAATTCCCCGAGCGCGAAGCACATCGGCGCGCTGCCGTCGCAGCAGCCGCCGGACTGGTGGAACATCAGCGGCCCATGCACGGCGCGCAGGCGCTCGATGAGCGCCTGCGCGGCCGGCGTGGCGGACACGCGGCGGACGATGCCGCAGGGCGCCTCGTGCGCCCCCGGGTCGGACGACATGAGGCGTCGCTTCAGAAGAAGCCCAGCTTGTTCTGGCTGTAGCTCACCAGCAGGTTCTTGGTTTGCTGATAGTGGTCGAGCATCATCTTGTGCGTTTCGCGGCCGATGCCCGACTGCTTGTAGCCGCCGAAGGCCGCATGGGCCGGATAGGCGTGGTAGCAGTTGGTCCACACGCGCCCCGCCTGGATGCCGCGGCCCATGCGGAAGGCGCGTGCGCCGTCGCGGGTCCACACGCCGGCGCCCAGGCCGTAGAGCGTGTCGTTGGCGATCTCCAGGGCTTCCTCTTCGGTCTTGAAGGTCGTGACCGACACCACCGGGCCGAAGATCTCCTCCTGGAAGATGCGCATCTTGTTGTGACCCTTGAAGACCGTGGGCTTGACGTAGTAGCCGGCCGCGAGCTCGCCGGTCTGAAGGTTGCGTTCGCCGCCGGTCAGGCACTGGGCACCCTCCTGCTTGCCGAGATCGATGTACGAGAGGATCTTCTCCATCTGTTCCTGCGAGGCTTGTGCGCCGATCATGGTGGACGGGTCCAGCGGATGGCCCTGCTTGATGGCCTCGACCCGCTCGATCGCACGCTCCATGAAGCGCTCGTAGATCGACTCCTGCACCAGCGCCCGGCTCGGGCAGGTGCAGACCTCGCCCTGGTTGAGCGCGAACATCGCGAAGCCCTCGAGCGCCTTGTCGAAGAACGCGTCGTCGGCCGACATCACGTCCTCGAAGAAGATGTTGGGCGACTTGCCGCCCAGCTCCAGCGTCACCGGGATGATGTTCTGCGCGGCGTACTGCATGATCAGCCGGCCGGTGGTGGTCTCGCCCGTGAAGGCAATCTTGGCGATGCGGCTGCTCGAAGCCAGCGGCTTGCCCGCCTCCAGGCCGAAGCCGTTGACCACGTTGAGCACGCCCGGCGGCAGCAGGTCGCCCACCACCTCCATCAGCACCAGGATCGAGGCCGGCGTCTGCTCGGCGGGCTTGAGCACCACGCAATTGCCGGCAGCGAGCGCCGGCGCCAGCTTCCACACCGCCATCAGAATCGGAAAGTTCCACGGAATGATCTGGCCGACGACGCCCAGGGGCTCATGGAAGTGGTAAGCGTAGGTGTCGTGATCGATCTCGCTGATGCCGCCTTCCTGCGCCCGGATGCAGGCGGCGAAGTAGCGGAAGTGGTCGATGGCCAGGGGCAGGTCGGCTGCCATCGTCTCGCGCAGCGGCTTGCCGTTGTCGAGGGTCTCGGCCACGGCGAGCTTCTGCAGGTTCTGCTCCATGCGATCGGCGATCTTCAGCAGGACGTTGGCGCGCTCGGTGGGCGAGGTCGAACCCCAGGCGGCCTTGGCCTTGTGCGCGGCATCGAGCGCGGCCTCGATGTCCTTCGCGTTCGAACGCGGGATGCTGGTGAAGGCCTGGCCCGTGACAGGGGTGAGGTTGTCGAAGTATTGGCCGTCGATCGGCGCGACCCACTCTCCGCCGATGTAGTTTCCGTATTGCTTCTTGTACGGGTTCTCGATGCCGAGGTGAGTCATTTCTGCCATGTCCATGAATCGTCTCCAGTCAGGTGATTGAAAAAGGTGCTGACGGGACGACGCGTCCCGCGCAGCCACTTCTGCAAAGCGCGGGCCATGCCGCGAACACGCTGGTGCAAACGGCGCAAGCCGTTGTCGGACTTCAGTTTTTTATGACGCGCACGGCGCGGGCGCGGCATCGCTGCTCCAGGAGGATCTGTGCCGCCGTTGAGCACCTGCTGCAAAACGGGACAGCGCCACCAGCCGGATCGACGTTGTGCGGCCGCGGAAAGCTTGCGCGCATCCTTGCCACGCTGCGCAGCCTCGCACCGGGTCCGCCTGCCGGCACAACATTTGCGCCAGCGCAAGGTTCGTCGAGGTCGAGTCAGCGACCATCGGAACACACAGGAGCCAACGCATGACATCACCGGACAACGCGCAGACACCCAAGCAATACCTCCCCCCGCAGGCGCTGATGCGCTCGGCCCACGTCGCAGGACGTGCCGCTTACGACGCACTGGCCGCAGAGGCCGAGGCCGACTACGAGGGCTATTGGGCACGCCTGGCGCGTGAATTCGTGGAGTGGAAGACGCCGTTCGAGAAGGTGCTCAACACCGAACACGCGCCCATGTACAAGTGGTTCGAGGACGGCACCTTGAACGTCTCCTACAACTGCCTGGACCGGCAGGTCGCCGCCGGCCGGGGTGACAAGGTCGCGATCATCTTCGAGGCCGACGACGGCAAGGTAACGCACACCACCTACGCGCAACTGCTCGCGCAGACCTGCCGCTTGGCCAACGCGCTGAAGGCGCTGGGCGTCGGCAAGGGTGATCGCGTGGCGATCTACATGTCGATGTCGGTCGAAGCCGTGGCGGCGATGCAGGCCTGTGCGCGTCTCGGCGCCGTGCACTCGGTGGTCTTCGGCGGCTTCTCGGCGCACTCGCTGCGCGACCGGATCGCCGACACCGGCGCGGTCGCCGTCATCACGGCCGACGAGCAGGTGCGCGGCGGCAAGACCTTGCCACTGAAGGCGCTGGTTGACGAGGCGCTGGCACTGGGCGGCTGCGAGGCCGTGCGCAACGTCATCGTCTACCGCCGTACCGGCGGCGCCATCGCCTGGCAGTCGCATGACCGCTGGATGCACGAGCTCACGCAGGCGCAGCCCGAGGTCTGCGAGCCCGAATGGGTGAGCGCCGAGCATCCGCTGTTCCTGCTCTATACCTCCGGTTCCACCGGCAAGCCCAAGGGCGTGCAACACAGCAGCGGGGGCTATCTGGTGCAGGCCGCCGTGACCGCCAAGTGGACCTTCGACCTCCATGACGACGACGTCTTCTGGTGCACGGCCGATATCGGCTGGGTCACCGGCCACAGCTACATCGCCTACGGCCCGCTGGCCTTGGGCGCGACCGAGGTGGTGTTCGAAGGCGTTCCGACCTATCCCGATGCGGCGCGCTTCTGGAAGATGATCGAGCGGCACAAGGTGACGGTGTTCTACACCGCACCCACCGCCATCCGTTCATTGATCAAGGCAGCCGAGGGACATGCCGCCGTGCATCCGCGGAACTTCGACCTGAGCAGCCTGCGCATCCTGGGTTCGGTCGGCGAGCCGATCAACCCGGCTGCCTGGGAGTGGTACCACGCGCACGTCGGCGGCGGCCGCTGCCCGATCGTCGACACCTGGTGGCAGACGGAGACGGGCGGCCACATGATCACGCCGCTTCCGGGCGCGACCGCCCTGGTGCCGGGATCCTGCACCTTGCCGTTCCCGGGCATCATGGCCGCGATCGTCGACGAGACCGGCGGCGACCTGCCGAACGGGCAGAGCGGCGTCCTGGTGATCAAGAAGCCGTGGCCCGGAATGATCCGGACGATCTGGGGCGACGATGCCCGCTACCAGTCGAGCTACTACCCGCCCGAACTGCGCGGCTACTACCTGGCCGGCGATGGGGCGGCGCGCGATGCGGAAACGGGCTACTTCACCATCGGCGGGCGCATCGACGACGTGCTGAACGTGAGCGGCCACCGCATGGGAACGATGGAGATCGAGTCTGCGCTGGTGGCGTGCACCGATCTCGTCGCCGAGGCGGCAGTGGTCGGCCGGCCGGACGACACCAGCGGCGAGGCGATCTGCGCCTTCGTCGTGCTCAAGCGGCCCCGGCCGACAGGCGAGGAGGCCGGCAAGCTGGCCGCCGAGCTGCGCAACTGGATCGGCAAGGAGATCGGACCGATCGCCAAGCCGAAGGACATCCGCTTCGCGGACAACCTGCCCAAGACGCGCAGCGGCAAGATCATGCGCCGCCTGCTGCGCTCCGTGGCGAAGGGCGAAGCCATCACGCAGGACACGTCGACGCTGGAGAACCCGGCCATCCTGGATCAGCTGACGGAGGCGCACTGAAAACGCGCTTCACCGGACCGGTCTTTCCAGAGCTGCCCAGTGCATTGCAGCCATGCGCGTCATGACAAAGCGCCTATTGGCTCATGAATACCAAGAACGTATTCTCGGATGCACCAGTCACCGCCGCCGTCTGATGAGAGCGGCGAGCTACGGGTGGGAAAGGACCAAGCGACATGGGGTCACGAGCAGGGGCGCGCAAGAAGCTTCAACGGTTTTTTGCCTGGATGTTCCTGCTCGCGACGGTCTCCCTGTTCAGCTTGGTTGGGTTTGAGCTTCTCTTTCCGCCTCCGCCCTTGTCACCTCCGCCAGAGCGTTCACTGCTGGATCTCCTCGAATTCGATCTGCCCGACCCACAACTGCTGGCTGTCGTGGTGGTGCTGGTCGCAGACCTTGCGTCGTTCGCCTGCCTGATCATCACGACGCTTCTGGGTTGGCTGAGAGGTCGCCATCGTCGGCGCTCTGCGTAGCTTATCGAGTATCGGCCGACGACGTCGGACAGACAAGGCAGGCGGTGGCGGCCGATGGCTGCGGCTCTTCGGCAAGACCTGCGGCCACCAGCAACGCGGTGGCTCCGAGGGTGGCAAGCACGAATGCCAACGCCTGCAGCGCTCCGGATTGTTTCTTCGTGGTCATGGAACAAGCTCCTGTGCAGGGGTTGAACAGTCGTGGTTGCGGGGCAATGCGGCTCAGGGCTATCGCAGCACCAGAACCGGCAGCGTCGTATGGGTCAGGACATGCTGCGTCTCGCTGCCCAGCAGCAGCCGCTTGATGCCCTTTCGGCCGTGCGAGGCCATCACGATCAGGTCGCTCTTGTGCTTCTTCGACGCCGCAATGACCGTGTCGGCCACCCGGTCCGAGGAGATTGCCGCTGTCTTGATCCGGACGCCGGCTGCCTGGGCCCGGGTGCTGATCGCGCCGAGCATTTCCTGCGCCCGCTCGGCCCACTGTTTCTCGATACGCGCGACATCCTCGTGCGAGAACGCCATCGCGCCGTCGAAGTAGGTCGCGGCGTAGCGAGGCACGACGGTGAGCGCGATGAGGTCGGCATCGTGCTGCGCCGCCAGCGAGATGGCGCTGGCGACGGCCTTCTTCGAGAGCGTCGAGCCGTCTGTGGCGACGAGGATGCGTTTGAACATGATGTTTCCCGGGTCAGGGTGGATGGCGCAAGCGTAGGCGTGTGGCGGGGCCGGGGCTTGATTCAGATCAAGGCCGTAGCGCGTGCCTGCCCATAGCCTCGCGATATGCAAGCTGCACTTCCGGCGGGTCCGTCGCCCCGCGCCGATCCTCAGCGTCCAGGTCCCGACCCACAGGCCGGCTGGGCGCTGCTGGACGATCCGGCCGAATGGCCGGCCTTCGGCCGCCCGCTCGATGGCGATACGGCAGGGGGCCGCTGGGAATCGCAGGTTGCGGTGGAGGGCATGCACTGCGCGGCCTGCGCCTTCACGGTCGAGGCGGCGCTGGCCCAGGTCCCGGGCGTGCATAAGGTCGACGTCAACGCGGCGACCCGGCGCGCGCGCGTGGTCTGGTCGGCCGCGGCCGTGAAGCCGTCTCGCTGGTTCGGCGCCTGCGCTGCCGCGGGCTACCGGCTGGTGCCTGCCGCAGACATGGCCATGCGCGCGCGGCGCTCGCGCGAGGCGCGGCTGGCGCTCTGGCGCTGGCTGGTCGCCGGCTTCTGCATGATGCAGGTGATGATGTATGCGTATCCCGCGTACATCGCCCAGCCGGGCGACATGACGGCCGATGCCGCGCAACTGCTGCGCTGGGCCTCCTGGGTGCTCACGTTGCCGGTGATGCTGTTCTCGTGCGGGCCCTTCTTTCGCAGCGCGCTGCGCGATCTGCGCATATGGCGCGTCGGCATGGACCTGCCGGTTGCGCTCGGCATCGCGGTGACCTTCGCGGTCAGCACCGCGGCCACCTTCGACCCCGCGGGGCCGCTGGGGCACGAGGTGTACTTCGATTCGCTCACGATGTTCGTGTTCTTCCTGCTCACGGGGCGCTGGCTGGAGACGCGATTGCGAGACCGCACGGCCGGAGCCCTCGAAGCCCTGATGAACCGGCTGCCCGACAGCGTCGAGCGGCTCGGTGCCGACGGTGCCTTCGCGCGCGTCGCGGTCCGGCGGCTCGCGTCCGGCGACGTGGTGCGCATCCTGCCGGGCGAGGCCTTTCCCGCGGACGGCGTCGTCATCGCCGGCGACACCACGGTGGACGAGGCCTTGTTGACCGGCGAATCGCGCCCGGTGCCGCGTCCCTGCGGCGCGCGCGTGCTGGCCGGCAGCCACAACCTGTCGTCTGCCGTGCAGGTGCAGGTCGAATCGCTGGGGCCGGCCACGCGCTTCGCGCAGATCGTCGCGTTGATGGAGAGCGCCTCGCTGCAGAAGCCACGGCTCGCGCAGATGGCGGATCGTGCGGCGCGGCCCTTCCTGGTGGCGGTGCTGGCCGCCGCCGCGCTGGCCGCTGCGTTCTGGTGGCCGGTCGATCCCGGCCGCGCGCTGATGGTGGCGGTCGCGGTACTGATCGTGACCTGCCCCTGCGCGCTGTCGCTGGCCACGCCGGCGGCCATGCTCGCGAGTGCCGGCTTCCTGGCCCGCCAGGGCCTGATGGTGCGAAACCTCCAGGCGCTGGAGGCGCTGGCCGCCGTCGACACGGTGGTGTTCGACAAGACCGGCACGCTCACGTGCGACACGCCTCGACTGGATCGCGTCTATTGCCGGCAGGGCCTGCGGCCCGGCGACGCCGTCGAACTCGCCGCCGCGCTCGGCGCCCAGTCGTTGCACCCGGCCGCACGCGCGCTGGTCGGCGCATGGCGCGCGCAGTTCCGTTCGCCCCCGGCGTGGGAGCTTGTTCAGCTGACGGAGCATGGCGGCATGGGACTCGAGGGCCGCCTGCGCCGTCCAGGCGACACGAACAGCGCCACGCGCCGCCTGCGCCTGGGTTCGGCGGCGTTCTGCGGCGTCGACGCGCTGCCGGTCGATGCGGCGCAGGTGCATCTGAGCGAACCCCAGGGGTGGATCGCGAGCTTCGTGCTGGCCGAGGAACTGCGCGCCGATGCCGCCGGGACGGTGCAGACGCTGGACGCACAGGGGCTGGCCCTGCACCTGCTGTCCGGCGACCGCGCGGCTGCGGCGCACGAGATTGCCCAGCGCGCCGGAATCCGCGAGGCCCGTGGCGACTGCACGCCGGAGGAGAAGCTGCGCGTGCTGCAAGAACTCCAGGCCCAGGGCCGGCGCGTCGCGATGGTGGGCGACGGGCTCAACGACGGTCCGGTGCTGGCGCATGCCCATGCCTCCTTCGCCTTCGGCAATGCGGTCCCGCTAGCCCAGGCGCGCGCCGATTTCGTCGTGCTGGGCGATTCGCTTGCGGCCATTCCGCAGGCCATTGCGCAGGCGCGTCGTACGCTGCGCATCGTGCGCCAGAACTTGTGGTGGGCGGCCGGCTACAACGCGCTGTGCGTGCCGCTGGCGCTCGCCGGATGGCTTCCGGCCTGGCTCGCGGGACTGGGCATGGCGGCGAGTTCGCTGGTCGTCGTGCTCAACGCGGCGCGCCTGGCCAGACCTCCTGCAGCGGAGCGCTGATGGACATCCTTTTCCTGTTGATCCCGTTCTCGGTCGTGCTCGTGCTGGTGATCCTGGGCGGACTCTGGTGGGCGATCGAGCGTGGCCAGTTCGAGGATGTCGAGGGCGAAGGGGAGCGCATTCTGCGCAGCGATTGATCTGCATCAAACCGCCGCCCCTGCGGCGCCGGGACACTTGCCATCATCCACGAGAAGGCCCGAAGATGAACCCATCGAATCCCTCCACAGCCGTCTACAGCGACACCGTCGTGCGGCAGTTTGCCCTCATGTCGGTGGTCTGGGGTGTTGTCGGCATGCTGGTCGGCGTGATCATCGCGTCGCAGCTGGCGTGGCCAGAGCTCAACCTCGGCATCCCCTGGCTCAGCTACGGACGGCTGCGCCCGCTGCACACCAACGCGGTGATCTTCGCCTTCGGCGGCTGCGCGCTGATGGCCACGAGCTTCCACGTGGTCCAGCGCACCTGCCAGGTCCGCCTGTTTGCGCCGGCGCTCGCCTCCTTCGTCTTCTGGGGCTGGCAGGCGGTGATTGTGGCCGCCGCCATCAGCCTGCCCATGGGCTACACCAGCGGCAAGGAGTACGCCGAACTCGAATGGCCGATCGACGTCCTGATCGCGCTGGTCTGGGTGGCCTATGCCATCGTGTTCTTCGGCACCATCGGCACGCGCAAGGTCCGGCACATCTACGTGGCCAACTGGTTCTACGGCGCCTTCATCCTCGCGGTGGCGCTGCTGCACATCGTCAACAGCGCGGCGATCCCCGCAGGCTGGATGAAGAGCTACTCGGCCTACGCCGGCGTGCAGGATGCGATGGTGCAGTGGTGGTACGGCCACAACGCCGTCGGCTTCTTCCTCACGGCTGGCTTCCTCGGGATGATGTACTACTACATCCCCAAGCAGGCCGGCCGGCCGGTGTACTCGTACCGGCTCTCGATCGTGCACTTCTGGGCGCTCATCTTCACGTACATGTGGGCGGGGCCGCACCACCTGCACTACACCGCGCTGCCGGACTGGACCCAGTCGATCGGCATGGTGTTCTCGCTGATCCTGCTGGCGCCGAGCTGGGGCGGGATGATCAACGGCGTCATGACGCTCTCGGGCGCCTGGCACAAGCTGCGCACCGATCCGATCCTGCGCTTCCTGATCGTGTCGCTCTCCTTCTACGGCATGTCGACCTTCGAGGGTCCGATGATGTCGGTCAAGACGGTGAACGCGCTGTCCCATTACACGGACTGGACGGTGGGCCACGTGCACAGCGGCGCGCTCGGCTGGGTCGGACTGATCTCGATGGGATCGCTCTACTACCTGATCCCGAGAATGTACGGCCGCACCGAGATGCACAGCGTCAAGGCGATCGAGCTGCACTTCTGGATGTCCACCGTCGGCATCGTGCTCTACATCGCCGCCATGTGGATCGCCGGCGTGATGCAGGGCCTGATGTGGCGATCGATCAACCCCGACGGCACGCTCACCTACACCTTTGTCGAGAGCGTCAAGGCCACCTATCCGTACTACGTGGTGCGGGTGCTCGGCGGCGTGCTCTACCTGGGCGGCATGCTAGTGATGGCCTGGAACTGCGGGATGACCGTGGTCACGGGGCGCTCGGAGCGCGCCGTCATTCCGCTGCCCGCCGCCGCGCATGCCTGAGGAAGAAGCCATGAGTTCAAACGCTCCCCAATCCGGCTTCTCGCACGAGAAGATCGAGACCAACAACTTCCTGATGGTGGTGCTGATCCTGCTGGTCGTCGCCATCGGCGGCCTGGTCGAGATCGTGCCGCTGTTCTTCCAGAAGTCCACCACCGAGGCCGTCGCCGGCATGCAGCCGCCGAGTTCGCTGCAGGTGCTGGGCCGCGATGTCTACGTACGCGAGGGCTGCTACAACTGCCATTCGCAGATGATCCGACCCTTCCGGGCGGAGACCCTGCGCTACGGCCACTACTCCGTGGCCGGCGAGTTCGTCTACGACCACCCCTTCCAGTGGGGCAGCAAGCGAACCGGCCCCGACCTGCAGCGTGTCGGCGGCAAGTACAGCGACGAGTGGCATCGCATCCACCTCGTCAACCCGCGCGACGTGGTGCCCGAGTCGAACATGCCGGCCTACGCCTGGCTGGAGAACGCGCAGGTGGACGGCGCAGAGGCGGCGACCCACATGCGCGCGCTGCGGCGTGTCGGCGTGCCCTTCACCGATGCACAGATCGCCGCGGCGCCGGCCGAGGTCAAGGGCAAGACCGAGATGGATGCGCTGGTGGCCTATCTCCAGTCGCTCGGCCTCGCGCTGAAGTAGGGAGCATGCAGATGGACATCACCACCTTGCGCATCCTGGCCACGCTGGCCTCTTTCGCCACTTTCATCGGCATTCTCGCGTGGGCTTTTTCGCGCCGGCGTGCGAAGGCCTTCGAGGACGCGGGCCGCTTGCCCTTCGAACAGGACTGAGAGCTTCCCATGAGCGACTTTTTCAGCGACTTCTGGTCGAACTACGTAGCCCTCGCCACGCTGGGCAGCATCCTGCTGTGCGCCTTGCTGCTGTGGGTGGTGGCCCGCTCATCGGCGCCGTCCGGTTCGGACAACACGACCGGCCATGTCTGGGACGAGGACCTGCGCGAGGCCAACAACCCGATGCCGCGCTGGTGGATCGGTCTCTTCGTGATCACCATCGTCTTCGGCCTGGCCTACCTGGTCGCCTACCCTGGGCTCGGCAGCTACAAGGGCGAGCTCGCCTGGAGCACCGCCGACGAATACGCGAAGGACCAGGCCCGGGCCAAGCGCGAGCTGGAACCGGTGTACGCCGCCTATGCGGCCATGCCGGCCGAGCGCGTCGCCGGCGAACCCGCGGCCATGGCCATCGGCGAGCGGCTGTTCCTCAACAACTGCGCGCAATGTCACGGCTCGGACGCGCGCGGCAGCAAGGGCTTCCCGAACCTGGCCGACAGCGACTGGCTGCACGGCGGCACGCCCGACAAGATCAAGGAATCGATCACCGGGGGGCGCACGGGCGTGATGCCGCCGATGGCCGCCGCCGTGGGCACCCCCGAGGACGTGAAGAACGTCGCCAACTACGTGCTGAGCCTGTCGGGCAGCCCCCACGATTCGGTGCGTGCCGGCCTGGGCAAGAGCAAGTTCAGCGCCTGCGCGGCCTGCCACGGCATCGGGGGTGTCGGCAACCCTGCGATGGGCGCGCCCAATCTTGCCGACAAGGTCTGGCTGCACGGCTACGGGCAGGAGGCGATCATCTCGATCATCAACACCGGCAAGACCAACCAGATGCCGGCGCAGCAGGGCCGCTTGACCGAGGCACAGATCCATGTGCTGGCCTCCTACGTCTGGGGCTTTTCGAACAAAGCTGTCGTGACCCCGTAGGCGCGCCGTGGAAGACATCGCCTCGGCACCGACCCGCCCCGCGCGCCGGGTGATCCCGATCGCCGCCGCGCAGGAGGAGGGCGGGGGCCTCTTCGCCGCGCACAAGAAGATCTATCCCCGCACGGTGCGCGGCGTCTTCACGCGCTGGCGCTGGACGATGGTGTTCCTGACGCAGCTGGTGTTCTACGGCCTGCCCTGGCTCGAATGGGGACAGCGCCAGGCCGTGCTGTTCGACCTGGGTGCGCGGCGCTTCTACATCCTCGGCCTGGTGCTGTACCCGCAGGACCTGATCTACCTGACCGGGCTGCTGGTGATCTCGGCGCTCTCCCTGTTCCTGTTCACTGCTGTAGCGGGGCGGCTGTGGTGCGGCTATGCCTGCCCCCAGACCGTCTACAGCGAGATCTTCATGTGGGTCGAGCACAAGATCGAAGGCAACCGGATCGCCCGCATGCGCCTGGACGAGGGCGAGTTCTCGCTCGAGAAGCTCGTCAAGAAATGGTTCAAGCACATCGTCTGGCTTGGCATCGCGCTGTGGACCGGCTTCACCTTCGTCGGCTATTTCACGCCGATCCAGGAGCTGGGGCTGGCCTTCCTGCAGACGCGCATGGGCTCGTGGGAGGTCTTCTGGGCCCTGTTCTACGGCTTCGCGACCTACGGCAACGCCGGCTTCATGCGCGAGCAGGTCTGCATGTACATGTGCCCCTACGCACGCTTCCAGAGCGCCATGTTCGATCGCGACACCCTGATCGTGAGCTACGACGGCGAGCGCGGCGAGCCGCGCGGCGTGCGTTCCAAGGGCAGCGACGCCCGCGCGCTGGGCATCGGCGACTGCATCGATTGCACCCTGTGCGTGCAGGTCTGCCCGACGGGCATCGACATCCGAAAGGGGCTGCAGTACGAATGCATCGGCTGCGGGCTCTGCGTCGACGCCTGCGATACGGTGATGGACAGGATGGCGTCCCCGCGGGGTCTCATCCGGTACGCCACGCAGAACGGCATGGCCAGCCACTGGACGCGCAGCCAGGTGCTGCGCCGGGTGCTGCGCCCGCGGGTGCTGATCTACGCCGGGGTGCTGGCGGCGTTGACCATCGGCCTGCTCGCGAGCCTGGTCGTCCGGATGCCGCTCAAGGTCGACGTGGTGCGCGACCGGGGCTCGCTGGCGCGCATCGTCGAGGGCGGCCAGCTCGAGAACGTCTACCGTCTGCAGATCATGAACGCGACCGAGCGGCCGCAGCGCTATCGCATCGAGGCGCGCGGGCTCGAGGGCCTGGGCGTGTCGCCGGCCGAGCCGGTCGAAGTCGGCCCGGCACAGTCGCGCTGGGTTGCGGTGCGGCTGCAGCTTCCGTATGGCAGTGCGACTGCCGGCTCCCACGCCGTGCACTTCGACATTCGCTCGCTGGACGGCAGCGCGCAGGTGTCGGAGAAGGCCGCTTTCATGGTGCCCCGTTGAATTCCGAAGGAGACCCGATGAACGATCACGCGATGACCTTGCCGAAGCGCGAGCCCTGGTGGCGCTTTCCCTTTGTCTGGATGGTGATGGCGGGGCCCGCCGTGGTCGTCGTCGCCAGCTTCGTGACGCTCTGGCTGGCCCTGCGGACGCCGGATCCGGTGGTGGAGGCGGACTACTACCGCCGGGGCATCGAGATCAACAAGGCTCTCGCCGACAAGAAGCTGATGCCGGCCCTGGCCGGACGCAACCACGCAGCGACGCCGGCCGACGACGTGCCGGCTCCCCGGCGCTGACGATCATGAAGATGCAGACCTGGATGTCGATCCTCTGGCCGGCCTTCCTTTTGGCCAGTGCGACCGAGCTGCTGGTGTTCGCGCTGGTCGATCCTGCCGATCTGCACTGGCGCGGCGAGGCGCTCGCCCTGTCGCGCCAGACCGTCTACACGGCCGCCTTCTTCGTCTTCTGGCTGCTGGCGACGGGCGCGAGCGCGCTGACGCTGCTGTTGACGATTCCGGCGAGGGAGATCAACAACCGGGAGGATTGACGATGCGGCGCAGGCCCTCGGAATCGACGATGCGCACCTTGCGCTGATCGATCTCCACGATGCCGTCGCTCATGAACTTCGAGAGCGTGCGGCTCACCGTTTCGAGTGTGAGGCCGAGGTAGCTGCCGATCTCCTCGCGCGTCATCCGAAGGATGAACTCGGATTGCGAGAAGCCGCGCGCATGCAGGCGCTGCACCAGGTTCAGCAGGAAGGCGGCGAGCCGCTCCTCGGCCCGCATGCTGCCCAGCAGCAGCATCACGCCGTGCTCGCGCACGATCTCGCGGCTCATGATCTGGTGGACGTGGCGCTGCAGTGCCGTGACCTCGCGCGACAGCGCCTCCAGACGCTGGAAGGGCATCACGCAGACTTCGGAATCCTCGATCGCGACCGCATCGCAGGTGTGCTGTTCGTTGACGATGCCGTCCAGGCCGATGATCTCGCCCGCCATCTGGAAGCCGGTGACCTGGTCGCGACCGTCCTCGCTGGCCACGCGGGTCTTGAAGAAGCCGGTGCGGATCGCGTAGAGGGAGGTGAAGCGTTCGCCGTTGCGGAACAGGGTCTCACGGCGCCGCACCTTGCGACGCGTGGAGACGAGTTCGTCGATGCGTTTCAGCTCATGCGGCTCCAGCCCGGCGGGCATGCAGAGCTCGCGCAGGGTGCAGCTCGAGCAGGCGACCTTGATGTTCTGGATTTTCATGGGGGGCATCGGTGTGTGAGGCCATTCTGAGCCCCCACATGCGGCGCAGGCTTGATGCACATCAAGGGCAGCGGGGCCGCCCGGCGGCATAGTGGCCCACTCTGCCTTCACCCTGCCGCTGCGATGAACTCATCCCTGGCCCTTGCTCCCGACGCATCCTCCTCGGTCCGGCCGGCGCCGGCCGCGCGCTTCTCGCTCTGCGTCTGATCATGCAGACGGCGCTCGCGGGTACCGCGCTGCTGATGGGGTTGGCCGGGGGACCTCATTGCGTCGCCATGTGCGGTGCCGCCTGCGCGGGCGTGATCCGCATCGTGCGGGCGCCCGAAGGCGGTGGCGTCGCGACGTTGTCGGCTGGCATGCGGGAGGGCCCCGCATCGTGGATTTTTCACGCGGGTCGCGTCGCCGGGTATGCGGCGGCCGGCGCCGTGGCAGCGGCTGCGGTAGGAAGCCTCGCCTTCGCGAGCGAGCACGTCGCGGCATTGCGCCCCCTGTGGGTCCTGCTGCACGTGTTCGTGCTGGCATGGGCCCTGCTGCTCGCCGCACTGGGACGCCAGCCGCTCTGGGCCCGCCGCATCGGCCGCTCACTCGCGGCGCGCCTGCGGCCTGCGACGGGCTCGATGCCCGGCTTGCTCGGCGTCGGCGCGCTGTGGGTGGCCATGCCCTGTGGTCTGCTCTATTCGGCGTTGATGCTGGCCGGCCTGGCGAACGGGCCGGTGCAGGGCGCGCTGGTGATGGCGCTCTTCGCTGCCGGCAGCGGCGTTTCGCTGGTGCTGGCCCCGTGGCTGTGGCAGCGTATGGGCCGGGGCGCAGATGCCGTCCGCCGGGAATGGGGCACCCGGGTCGCCGGCGGGCTGCTCGCCGCGGTGGCGCTGCAGGCGCTATGGACCGACCTGAGCCGCCAGATCCTGGTCTGGTGCAGCTAGGAGTCGCCGCACGGCCTGGCTTCGTCGGCTGTGCATCCTGGGCGCCAGGGCGCTTGAGCGCCCGCGCCGTCAAGGCGAGCCGGGCCGAGCCGAGATCCGGATCGGCACGTAGGCCAACCGACGATCGCGCATCACCAGCAACGCGACGGTCTGGCCTGCCGGCGCGCGCGAAAGGGCGTGCCGGAACTCGTCCACGTGCTCCAGGCGCTGCTCGTTGATGGCGACGATCAGATCGCCGGCCCGGATGCCCTCGCTGCGCGCCAGCCCCCCGGATTCGCGCACCAGCAGGCCGCTGTCGACGCCGAGCTGCCGGCGCGATGCAGGCGACAGCTCTCCGAGACTCAGACCGAGACCGTCGTTCCATTCGGGTACCGTCGCGGCGGGCGAGGAGAATCGTGCAGCTGGCTGCTCGGACAAGGTGACCCAGATCGTGTGCGTCCCGCCGCGGCGCCAGACTGCCAGGCGGGTGCGTGTACCGGGCGTCCGCCCCGCAATCCGCTGCAGCAGCTCGGAAAAGTGCGAAAAGGGCACGCCGTCGATGGCCGTCACGATGTCGCCGGCCGCAAGCCCGGCGCGCCGGGCCGGACTGTCCGGCTCCACCTTGACGACCAGCGCGCCGGTCGGCTGCGCTAGACCGAACGATTCGGCCAGCAAGGGCGTCATCTCCTGGAACTCGGCACCCAGGCGCGCTCGGCGTACCGTGCCGCTGGCGCGCAATTGCGCCGCGATCTGCATGGCCAGGTTGATCGGCACCGCGAACGACAGCCCCATGTAGCCGCCGCTGCCGCTGTAGATCATCGAATTGATCGCCACGACTTCGCCACGGCTGTTGAAGAGAGGGCTGCCCGAGCTGCCGGGGTTGATGGCGACGTCGGTCTGGATGAACGGGATCTCGCCGGCGCCGGCGATGAGTCGATCCTTCGCGCTCACCACGCCTGTGGTGACGCTTCCATGAAAGCCGAAGGGGGCGCCGATCGCCGCCACCCAGTCGCCCGGCGACAGCTGCGACGAATCGCCGATGACTGCAACCGGCAGGCCTTCGGCGTCGATCTTCAGCAACGCGACATCGGTTTGCCGATCGCTGCCGACCAGCCGGGCCGTGAAGCGGCGCCCGTCATCCAGGCGGACCTGCGCTTCGTCGACATGGGTCACGACGTGCGCGCTGGTGAGGATGAGGCCATCGCTCGAGACAATGATTCCGGAGGCCAGATCCCGGATCTGGCTGATCCTCGCGCTGGCCGGAAGCGGCCAGGCAAGCCGGTCCGCGAAATCGTTCTCTGGCGCGAACTCCAGGCCCATCTCGCCTTCGCTCTCGTCGCGGCCGATGCGCAGGGTGCTGATGTCGACCACGGTTGCACTGCGGCTCGCGACCAGCGTCGAGAAGGTCGCCGCTTGCCGCGTGGAGGATGATTCGCTGCCTGCCGGCGGCACCTGGGCAGGACTGATGCCGCAGCCGTAGAGCAGCCCGGCGCAGGCGAGTGTCGAGAGGAGTTGGCGTGGCTGTCGCACCATTTGGGCCGCGTCAGGATTGTTCCGGATCGTCACGCACCAGCAGGACAGGTACGGGGCTCTGGCGTACCACCAGATCGGCGTCGCTGCCGAGCGCCAAACGGCTGAAGCCGCGCCGCCCGTGGGTGCCCATGACGATCAGGTCGCAGCCCGAGCTGCGCGCCTCGTCGATCACGACCTTCGCGATGCGGCCGTGCGTCACCTCGCGCAGGGAACTCTCCGCAGTCACGCCGGCCAAGGCGGCTGCGGCCTGCGCCTTCGACAGCACGTCCTGACCGTACCCTCGCACCTCGCGCATCATGGAGTCGAAGCTGACGGCCGAGGACATCTCCATCAGCATCGGAAAATCTTCGATCACGTGCAGCAGATGCAGCTTGCCCTTCTGCTCGGCGGCGAGCCGCACCGCTTCACGCAGCCCGCGTTCGGCGGTGGCGCTGCCATCCAGGGGAACCAGAATATGTTGGTACATGGCTTTTCCTCGTTTCGTCGGCCGTTTTGAACTGGCCCGCCGTCGGCCTGGCGACGAGCCGGCTCATTGTTCGTTGCCTGCGCATCGTTGCACTTGCGCTGCATCAACGTTCACGCAAGCGCTCCCAAACGGCTTGTGGCGGTTTCGACGAGCTTGGCAAGGCGTCGCGCGCGAAGCATGGCCAAGGCACCGGCATCGGCACGTCCACCAGCGGCGACTTGCGCCGCGACCGTGCCGGCGAGCCAGGGGTCGAAGGACAGCATGGCGGTCGGGCCGGCCGGTGTGGCTCGCCCTTCGAGGCCGGGCCGGCATGGCCCCTCCCCGAGAGGCAGAGAGCAGCTCAGCGGCGGGCGGCCAGGAAGCCGACAAGCAGGCCCGTGACTGCCACGGCCGCCAGCGCCCCGTAGGGGTGATGGTGCACGGACTCGTCGGCGGAGCGGATGGCCTCGCGTGCCTTTCGCACGGTCGTGTTCTGCAACTCGCCGTACTGCGCACGAACGCTACGCAGGGCGTCGTCCAGCTTGGCGAGCGCCTCGCCGGAGCGCAGGCCTGGCCCGCAATGCGACGCACTCTGGATCGAGCCGGCGGGCTCTTGTTGCGGGGTGTCGCTCATGGCATGTCTTTCGATGAGGGTTGAGTGTGAATATCGTAGGCGCGGCCTGCGTGCAACCGTTGATGCAGATCAAGAATGCGCAAGGCGGCCAGCTGCTCTTCGCGACGTCGATCTCCAAGCGACCTCTCGTTTGAGCTTGCGCAATGAAGTACGCGAACCTTGGCCGCACCATGGCCGGCCGCGCGCCCGGGCATCAATGCGACATCAGCACCGGCACCTGCGCCGAATCGAGGACGGTGCGCGAGGCGCCGCCCAGCACGAGTTCGCGCGCCCGGCTGTGCCCGTAGCAGCCCATCACGATGAGATCGGCTCCGACCTCGGAGGCCAGGGACAGGATCTGTTTGCCCGGATTGCCGTCGTCGAGCCGCCGGTGCTCATGGACACGATCGACGCCATGCAGTCCGAGGTACGGGACGAGTTCCACCGGCGCCGAATGCGTCTCGTCGACGTTGTCGTTCGCGCAGACCAGATGCACCTTGCCTGCAGCGCGCAGAAAAGGAAGGGAGGCGCTCAGTGCGCGTGCGCATTCCGGCGTCGATTTCCAAGCCACCAGGACCGTCTGCGGTGCCGGTGTTGCGGCTCCGGCAAAGGGAACGACAAGCGACGGACGGCCGCCGTCGATGATCGCCGCCTCCGCCAGATCGCCGGGCACGTCGAAGCCGCTCGCATCCTTCGGGTCGCGTTGCCCGAGCACCAGCAGGTCCGCGGCCAGCGCGCGGCGCGCCAGGCTCCGGATGACCGGCTCGCCGTGCAGCTCCAGCCAATCGAGCGCGACGTCGCCCCAGCAACGTGCACGCTGGAACAGCTCATGCGCGTGCGCGCGATGAGCCGGATCGATCCGCCCGGCCATGCGGCTCGACAAGGTTTCGCCATTGAGCGGCAACAGTGGCAGGTACTGGGGCGCAACGGCGAAGAACGCCGTCAGCGAGGCGCTGCGCAGGCGCGCCAGGCGGTGCGCGAATCGCAGTCTCTCTTCCGCATGCGCACTGCCATCGAGATGAACCAGGATCGATCGAAGAGTGTCCATAGGGATTCATGCTGCGCCTGCGTGTCGCCTGGAGACTTGCGCCAGCGCAAGAAGAGGTGCGTCCATGAGTGACGCCCTTGGGCACGCTTCCGCGAGGGCGCGTGTGCGCTGAGCTTGATCCCATGTCAAGAACAGGCAGCGGCGGGGGGCATAGCATGAGCCGCATGAAATCGGAACTCCCCGTCGAGATCTTCGAACCGCCACGGCCAGCGCTTCCTCCCCCTCGAGTTCCGTGGCGTCCAGGCCCCACCAGCGCCTTCGCGTGAAAGCCGAAAAGCTCTTCATGACAGTCCTGGCGCAGTTGGGCGCCCTATTCGAAAGGCGAGGCCTTCTTCTCTTCCGCGAGAGGTCCTGGCGCTTCGACGCCCCCTGCCTCCGCATTGCGTGATGCGGTCTCGATCGAGAGGCGCTGCCCCTCGTTCGGCCGCTCGATATCGGTTCGATCCGGACTCCATGCTCCCCGCTGCACGCTGCCGATCGCATCGCTTGCAGCCTCGTCGGGAGGCATCGGCGATCGGCCCCGGCGCTTTTGTGCGCGTGCCGAGGAAGGCCGGGGGGTCGAGCGCTTCTTCATGGCATCAAGCTTCAAGCCGTCATCCGGACCCGGCTTCAGTCCAGGACCACCAGATCGTTCTCGACCGAGGTCACGCCCGGCACCGACCACGCGGCATTCTGGACGGCGTAGGACTCGGCGAACGAATGAACGCTCCCGCGCAACGCGACCTTGGAACCATCGACCGAGATCTGGATGCGGTCGCTCTCGCGCTGCGCCTGTCGGGCCAAAGCCTCCCGAAGCTTCTTTTCGACTTCCGCGGCATGCACCCTTGGGGAGATCTTGACCAGGTTCGACACGCCCGTGACACCCATCAGCCGGCGCACCGCGTTTTCCGCGGCGCCGCTCTGGTATTCCCACTCGACCTCGCCGTTCAGCGTCACCCAGCCGGCCTCGACCATCGGCTTGATCTTCCCGTTCGGCACGAGGACGTTCCATTCGAGCGCGTGCTCGACCGCGCGCGCGATGTCAGCATCCGTGCGTTCATCGCCGGCGGGCAGCTTGACCGTGATCTCGACCGCGAGCGCTTTCACGCCCCGGACGCGTTGCGCCGCGCGTTCGGCGGCCAACTTCTCGGCGTGGCTGCCGAGGTGGCCCGTCAAGGTGACCACACCTTCTTTGGCGGTAACGCCGATGGTGCCGGCCTTGATTGCCGGATCCCAGTCCAGTTCGGCCAGGACGTCGGTTCGGAGTTGCGTATCGGATTTCATGACTTTCCTTTCAATAGAAATCGAGGCTGGCCCACAAAGAGGAGCCGATGGCACTGTAGGAAGACATCGCTGCTGCCGCGTTGCGCTGGATCAAGGCAAGCACCCGCGTGCCTTTGGAGGGTGATGCCGAAGCCGTGACTTTCTCGATGGCGGGAACTTGTCCATTGCTGAGATTCGACATCGTCGGCACGCAGCTTGCTCAGCTGCCGTGCATGGGCGTCAGAGAGCTGCGAACAATCACTGCCGTCGCATTGCGTTGAATCAAGAAAGCATGCCCGCTCGCCATCCACCAGCTGGCGCTCTTCACCTCTCTTCCTGGCTGGGGAGGGCGCCAGGCCTCCCAAGGACCAGGTCGCCCGGTCTTCAGGGCCGCATGGCATCTCATTGGATGACGATCTTCGACGAGGCGGCAGGCGCCTTCTTCGGCAGCTCCAGCGTGAGCACGCCGTCGACGTACTTCGCCTGCACCTTCGTGTCGTCCACGTCCTGGCCAAGGCTGAACGTGCGTGAAACCGACCCGTAGTAGCGCTCGCTGCGCAGGATCTTGTCGCCGTTGCCCTTGGATTCCTTCTCGCTCTTCGCCTCGGCATCGATACTGACGACGTTGCCGTCGATCTTGACGTTGATGTCTTCCTTCTTCACGCCCGGGATGTCGGCCTGCACGGTGAAAGCCTTGTCGTTTTCCTTCACGTCGATGCGCATCTTCAGCGGAGCGGGCTCGCCCTCGAAGACGGTGGGGGAAAAGAAGCGGCGCAGCGCGGCTTCGAAGTCGTTGCCGAACACCGGGTCCAGCAGTCTCAGATTGCTCATGATGGTTCCTTGGGTAAAAGTACTGATTGAGAAAGCGCGGTCATTTGCACCGCGCCTTGTCAATGTAGGCAGCCGGGCCGGCAAGTGGCTTGATCTTCCTCAACTCCCGAGCGTGCATGCCGTGCGCGCATTGACGAACATCAAACCGAAGCGCGCCGCGCCTGCCAAGCTTCCGGGGGTCAATAAGGAGAAACCATGCGCATCGAATTCCTCGGCGGTACGGACACGGTCACCGGATCGAAATACCTGCTGGAGCACGACGGGCGCCGGCTGTTGGTCGACTGCGGCTTGTTCCAGGGACTGAAACAACTTCGCTTGCGCAACTGGGACGCCTTGCCCATCGACGCCTCCAGGATCGACGCGGTGCTGCTGACCCACGCGCACATGGATCACAGCGGCTTCGTGCCACGCTTGGTCAGGCTCGGCTTCAAGGGGCCGGTCTACTGCACCCAGGCCACGCTCGAGCTGTGCCAACTCCTGCTGCCGGATTCGGGTCGCCTGCAGGAGGAGGAAGCCGACTTCGCGAACCGGCAGGGGCATTCGAAGCACAAGCCCGCGCTGCCCCTCTACACGGAGGAGGAGGCCCGCGCGGCGTTGAAGTATTTCGAGCCTGTTTCCTTTGACCAGGCGCACTCGCCGTGGCCAGGTTGGTCGTGGCGCCTGAAGCGGGCAGGACACATCCTCGGAGCGTCCAGCGTGCATGTCGCCTGGACGGGCGGCAGCATCCTCTTTTCCGGCGACCTCGGGCGCAGCGACGATCTGGTGATGCGTCCGCCGGAACCACCCGAGCCGGCGGACTATCTCGTGGTGGAGTCCACCTACGGCGATCGCCGGCATCGCGACGTCGACGCCCTGGTCGCGCTGGCCGAGGTGATCAACCGGACCGCGGCGCGCGGCGGCATCGTCGTCATTCCTTCCTTCGCCGTCGGGCGCGCACAGACCCTGTTGCATTGCATCCAGTTGCTCAAGGAGGCGCATCGCATTCCCGACATGCCGGTCTATCTGAACAGCCCGATGGCCGCGGACGTCACTCGCATCTACCGCCGTCACCTCGACGAGCATCGGCTGAGTGCCGAGCAATGCGCGGTCATGAGCAGGGCAGTCACCATCGTCAATACGGTGGCGGATTCGAAGCGGCTCAACGACTTGCGCTTTCCGTCGATCATCGTGTCCGCCAGCGGCATGGCGACCGGCGGCCGTGTTCTGCACCACTTGAAGGCCTATGCGCCGGACGCGAAGAACACGATCCTGTTCGCCGGCTTCCAGGCCGCCGGCACGCGCGGTGCGGCGCTGGTGGGTGGCGCCGAGTCGATCAAGATCCACGGTGCCTACGTGCCGGTGCGCGCCGAGGTTGCCAACCTCGACGCCTTGTCGGCCCATGCCGACCGCGACCAACTGCTCGCCTGGATCGGCGCCTTGCGCGCGCCGCGGCGGGTCTTCGTCACGCATGGCGAACCGGTGGCGGCCGATGCGCTGCGACTGGCCATCGAGGAGCGCCATGGCTGGCCGACGACGGTGCCGATCTACCGGGAATCCCTGGAGCTTTGACGGACGGCTTGCCCGTGGCCACCCATCGCCTCCTGGCCCGCCGCGCCGGCATCGACACCTATCAGCAACCCGTGGTCTATCTGCGCAGCGACTGCCACGTCTGCCAGGCCGAGGGATTTCAGTCGCAGGCGCAGGTCGAGGTGATCGCCGGCGGCCGCCACCTGCTGGCGATCCTGCATCACGTGGGCAGCGACTGGCTGCGGCACAACGAGATCGCCCTGTCGGAAGCCGCCTGGGCCCTGCTGGGTGCAGCCAGCGGCGACGACGTGGAAGTGCGCCATCCGCCGGTGCTGGAATCGCTCGCCCACCTGCGGGCCAAGGTCCACGGCGGCAGGCTCGACTACGCGGCCCTGCGTGCGCTGATGGAAGACGTGAGCCATGGCCGCCTCCCGGACATCCACTTGGCATCCTTCGTGACCGTCTGTGCCGGCGGCCGCCTCGACTTCGACGAGACGGTAGCGCTGACCCGAGCCATGGTCGATGTCGGCGAGCGCATCGATTGGGGCGTATCGCCCGTGATGGACAAGCATTGCATCGGTGGACTGCCCGGGAACCGAACCACGTTGCTGGTGGTGCCCATCGTTGCCGCATGCGGCGTGCTGATGCCCAAGACCTCCTCGCGCGCGATCACATCGGCGGCTGGAACCGCCGACGCGATGGAGACACTCGCACCGGTCGAACTGGACGTGGCGGCCATGCGCCGCGTCGTCGAGCGTGAAGGGGGTTGCATCGCGTGGGGCGGCGCCGCACGCATCAGTCCGGCCGACGACATGCTGATACGCGTGGAACGCCCGCTGAACCTCGACAGCGAAGGCTTGCTGGTGGCATCGATCCTGTCGAAGAAGATCGCGATGGGCTCGCAGCGCGTGTTGATCGACCTTCCGGTCGGCCCCGTGACCAAGGTGCGCAGCGTGGCGGCCGCCGAGCAGCTCTCGCGCAGCCTGGTGTCCGTCGGGGCGGCGCTCGGTCTTCAGGTACGCACCCAGATGACCGACGGCACCCAACCGGTGGGCCGCGGCATCGGCCCGGCCCTGGAAGCGATGGACGTGATGGCCGTGCTCGAGCGCCGCGCCGATGCGCCATCCGACCTGCGCGAGCGTGCGTTGCTGATCGCGGGAGGCATTCTGGAAATGGCAGGGCGCAGCGAAACAGGCGCCGGGCAGCTGCTGGCTCGCGAGGTGCTGGCCGATGGGCGCGCGCTGGCCAAGTTCATTGCGATCTGCGAAGCACAGGGCGGCTTGCGTGTGCCGCCCAGAGCTGCCCATACACACGCGCTATCCGCGCCGGTGAGCGGCATCGTTTCGGCGATCGACACGCGGCTGGTGGCACGCGCGGCGAAGCTCGCCGGCGCGCCGCGCGATCCGGCCGCGGGTGCGACGATGCACGCTCGCCTGCACGAACGCGTCGAACTCGGGCAGCCCTTGTTCACGCTGCACGCCGAGAGCCTGGGGGCCCTCCAGTACGCCCTGAGCTTCGTGCGTTCGCAGTTGCCGATGGTCCAGGTCGACGCGCAGCCGTGACCCTTATCTCGCTGCCGGGCGGGACCAGGGCGTCGTGCTTTCGAGGGAGCGTGGCCAGCCAGGAGCGACGCTCTAGGCCACATGAGGTGAGAGACGGGATTTTTGTGCGGCAGCGTGAGATTCCTCGGCTCCCAGCAAGGCTGCGCCAAAGGTCCACAGCCGGCCGGCACACGTGCCGTCCTCGACCTCACGTGCAGTGAAGTCTGCACTGATGATGGGCTCCTCGCCGATGAGATCAGCGATTTCGGCGACGACGTCGAATTCGCCGCGGCCGCCTGCGACCGAGATCACCGCAACGCCGGGCAGATGGTCCTGCCGTCTCACCACGAAACTGCGCATCGGGCCTGCCAACCGACCGAGCCAGACCGGTGACACTAGGACGACCGCATCGAAGTTTCTGGGAGACGGCCCGTCGTATCGGATTGCGGGGCGCCGTCGCAAGAGCGAATCCAACACGCATCGGCAGGTGCCCGACGCGCCGCGCCGCGGCTGTTCTTCGGCGATCTCGGCCATCTGCCATCCACGCTGAGCGCAAAGCTGCTGGGCAAGACGGCGCGAAATGCCGGTGTACGAGTAGACGACAACCAGGACCCTGCTCATGAACTCCTCCAGCGGCGCGGCGTGGAAACACTGTAGGGTCGTGCAGGCGAATGGGTTTGCGCTAGATCAAATGCTCGCGTGAAACCCGAGATGCTCGCGAGTCTCGCTTGTGCAAGCTGCGCGAGAGTGAGTCTGCCGGGTTCGAAGCCGGACCGCCGCCCGCCGGACCCCGAATCCGTTGAAATCCGGCGGTGCCAACGACGCCCGGCGCATCGTTCATATCAGTCGCGCGTGAGCCACAGGATCAAGACCTTGAACCCGAGCCACAGCACTGCGGCTCCAAGGAGTGCCAGCGATGCGACGATGATCCAGAGCTTCTGCATGACGCGCTCAAGCCTTCTTCTGACACGTGCTGATCCCGAAGAGCGTGTAGGCCGGGCATGCGCCGAACACGCCAGTCAGCAATGGGACGATCCCAATGTAGCCCCAGGCGTCGACCACACCAGCCAGGGCCAGCGCGACGAACGTCGCGCCTGCGGCGACTCGGATCATCCTGTCGATGGTTCCCACATTGCGCACCATGATCAGTTCCTTGGGGGCGTTGAACACACACGCATGATGTCACCCGCCAAGCGACACGCTATTGCGGCGGATCAACCTTCGGCTCGATGGGAGCGATCTGCCGGGTTGCGTACTGAGCTTGATGCAGGTCAACCCTCGCCCGGTCGAGATGTCTACCATCATCCTGGCCACGCAGGAGAAACCAGATGGAACGCAAAGTGATTCTTCGGGCAGTCGTGCTGATGCGGGGCGCCTGCACCTCACCGCCCACGCGCCAACAGACCGGGGTGATCGTGGGCGATATCGCGGGTCGAGAGAGAACGATGGAAGCCGGCGAGTGCAAGGCTGAAGCGGGGCGGAGTTGACCATGAACTTGCCTCTGGCCTGCTGGAGATTCGCGGCGATGCTCGCGGTGCTGGCATCGTCTTTTCCGGTCCTGGCCCAGTCTCGCGGCTCCTTGCTGTACCAAACGCACTGCATCGCTTGCCATACCGAGCAGGTTCACTGGCGCCAGAGAAGACTCGCCACGGATTGGACCAGCCTCAGGGCCCAGGTCTGGCGCTGGCAGGCGGATGCGGCGCTCGGTTGGGGCGACGATGATGTCGCGGAAGTCGCGAGGTATCTCAACGAGGAGTTCTATCGCTTTCCTGGTGAAGCTGCGCCGGCAGGCCGGGGCGGATATGCATCTCGCTGGGAAGGCGAAAGCGAACAGTGGGTGCCTGTGGGGGCTTGCGCTGCGCCAAGGCGCGGCCATCCAGCGCTGAGATTCAGCGAAACCCTAGCGCATGCTTCAAGTTGAAGCCGGCGGCGCTTCGGGTGCTGCCGCAGCCGCGAAGCTCCGTACGAAGTCCAGCGATGACACCACACCAGCGATGTCGCTCCCGTCGGTGACGACCACGTGGTGGACGCCGCGCTCCACCATGAGCACCGCCACCTGGGCAGCCGCCATCCCGACGTCGACCACGATGGGCTTGTAGGAGCACATCTGCCATGCTTGCGTGGTGGCGGCATCCCGCCCCTGCGCATGAAACGCGACGAGATCCGAGGCGCTGATGACGCCCGCAACTTCGCCGCGCGCCGGCTCCAGGACCGGCACCCACGACAGGTGCCTGCCGGCGAGCAGAGCCTCCACCTGCGCCACGCTGTCTTCCATGGTGACGCTGTACACCGGACGTTGCATCATCGATGAGATGGGCGGGTTCATGAACTTGTTCCTTGGGGTTGCTGGCGGGGAGGGCGCCCGAGCCGCTCTTCGACGGCGAGGACGTCGCGTGTGATCTTGAGCAGCGTGTCCGGTGTCACGCTCATCGAATCGATGCCGAGTTCGACCAGGTACGCTGCCATTTCCGGGTAGTCCGAAGGCGCCTGGCCGCAGATGCCGACGTGGCGGCCGTTGCGTCGCGCGCCTTCGATGGCCTGGCGAATCATCGCCTTGACGCCATCGTCGCGCTCGTCGAAGTCGAAGGCCACCGTGCGCGAGTCGCGGTCCACGCCCAGTACCAGCTGGGTCAGGTCGTTGGAGCCTATCGAAAAGCCGTCGAAGAGCCGAGCAAAGGCATCGACCTGGATCACGTTGTTCGGGATCTCGCACATGACGTAAATCTCGAGGCCGCCATCGCCGCGCCGCAGGCCATGCGCGGCCATCGCCTCGAGCACGCGCTCGGCCTCCTGGACGCGGCGGCAAAACGGAATCATCAGCTTCACGTTCACGAGTCCCATCTCCTCGCGCACCCGCTTCATGGCGGCGCATTCGAGCGCGAAGCCTTCCGCATAGGCCGCATGCGTGTAGCGAGAGGCCCCGCGAAAGCCGATCATCGGGTTCTCCTCCTTCGGTTCGAACCCGCTGCCCCCGAGCAGGCTGGCGTACTCGTTGGTCTTGAAGTCGGACATGCGCACGATCACCGGCTTCGGATAGAACGCAGCGGCGATCATGCCCACGCCCTCCGACAATTCGCGCACGAAGTAGTCGGCCGGGCGCTCGAACGATCGTGTCAGTCGTGCGATCTCGGCACGCTCCGCCGGGTCGTCGATCTTTTCCGGGTGAACCAGGGCCATCGGATGCACCTTGATGTGCTCGGCGACGATGAATTCCATGCGCGCCAGTCCCACGCCGTCGTTGGGCAGCCGCGCCGTCTGGAAGGCGCTGTCGGGGTTGCCCAGATTGACCATGAGATGCGTCTGCGGCCGTCCGAGCGCCGACAGCTCGACGCTCGTCTTCTCGAACGGCACTGCGCCTGCATAGACGCGGCCTTCGGCGCCTTCCGCGCAGGACACGGTGACTTCGTCGCCGGTGCGGATCCTGGCCGTCGCGTCGTCGCAGCCGATGACCGCGGGAATGCCGAGCTCGCGGGCGACGATCGCGGCGTGGCAGGTGCGGCCGCCGCGATTGGTGACGACCGCGGCCGCGATCTTCATCACCGTGCCCCAGTCGGGCATCGTGGTGTCGGCAACCAGGACCTCCCCGGGTTGGAACTGGCCGAGCGCCATCACATCGGTGATGACGCGGGCCTTTCCCACCGCGACCGTCGCGCCGACCGCTCGACCGGTGACCACCGGCGCAGCCGCCGCATGGAGGCGATGCTCGTCGATACGGTGCAGCGGTTTGCGGGAAGCAACCGTTTCGGGCCGGGCCTGCACGATGTAGATCCGACCATCGAGCCCGTCCTTGGCCCATTCGATGTCCATCGGCGTCGGCCGGCCCGCATGGCGGCTGTAGTGATCCTCGATCACCACGGCCGCATCTGCCAGTGTCAGCACGTCGGCATCGTCGATGCAGTAGCGGGCCCGGTCTTCCGGGGGGGTGGGCAGGTTGCAGGTGGGCTCCCGGCCGGCAGCTTTCGAATACACCAGCCGCACTTCCTTGCTGCCCAGCTTGCGCCTGAGCACGGCGCGGCGGCCCAGCTTCAGGGTGGATTTGAAGACGTAGAACTCGTCCGGGTCGACCGTGCCCTGGACGACGTTCTCGCCCAGGCCGTACGCGCCGGTGATGAAGACGACATCGCGGAACCCGCTGTCGGTGTCGAGCGTGAACATGACACCGCTGGCAGCGCGGTCGGAACGCACCATCTGCATCACACACACCGACTGGGCGATCCTGAAGTGATCGAAGCCATTGTCGACCCGGTAAGCGATGGCACGGTCCTTGAACAGGCTGGCAAAGCACAGGCGCACGGAGTCCAGCAGCCGGGCCTCGCCGGAGATGTTCAGGAAGCTCTCGTGCTGGCCCGCGAAGCTGGCGGTCGGCAGGTCTTCCGCGGTGGCGGAACTGCGAACCGCGACGGTCATGTCGGCGCCATACTCCGCTCGCAGCCGGGCGTGCGCTGCGCGAATCTCGCTCGTCAACTCCTCGGGAAGCGTTGCGGCAAGAACGATCTCTCGCGCACGCTGCGCGCGCCGCGCGAGATCATCGATGTCCTTGACGTCCAGGCCGGCCAACGCTTCCATCAAGCGCGGCAACGCGCCGGAGAGTTCCAGGGTGCGGCGATAGGCGTCGGCCGTGATCGCGAATCCGTTGGGCACGTGCACGCCATGGGGCGTCAGCGCGCGGTACATCTCGCCGAGCGACGCGTTCTTGCCGCCTACGCTCGCCACGTCGTCGACGCCGATCTCGGAGAACCAGCGGATATACGTTGCCATCATTCGAAGGCCAGGGCCGCCGTTGGCTGACTCACGTGTGACGGTTCCCCCGGCTGCGACCTGGATTCGGTTTCAGGCGCCCGCACGAGCAGCACCGGAACGCGCGCATTCCGCAGGATGTGCTCCGCGCTACTGCCCATGACAACGCGTCCTACGCCGCGGCGGCCGTGCGTTCCGAGGACGATCAGATCCGCGGGCCACTTGGCGGCTTCGGCGGTGACCAGTTCGTGAACCTGTCCGGAGCGCCTGTCGTACAGGACCGTGTCGGCTTCGACGCCGGCCGCCTTCGCGACAGCCTTGGCTTCCGCAAGGAGCCGCTCGCCGTCCTCGCGCAGCACGCTCAGCCAGTCCCCGGCGTGGCCGGCATAGGCGTCCATGGCAAGGGCGAACGAGAGCTCGTCGATCACGTGGATGACCCGCAGTCGACCCTGCGTGAGTTTCGCCAGGCGGATGGCCTCCTCCAACCCGCGCTGTGCTGTCGCACTACCGTCGACGGGCACAAGAATTCTTTGGTACATGACGGGTTCCCTTCAGTCTCGAATGGAGAGACTGCCAGTATCGGAACGCTGGCGCGCCGTGCCTTGATGTGGCGCAAAGCAGGCTGAAGGCGGTGCGCAGAACATCATGAAGCATGATTCAAGGTGAAGTTCGCCCACGGAAATGCTGACAACTTTCTATGGCGGACCTCATGTTGCCATTTACCCGCGCCCAGTTCTTTGCTCTCTTTGGCGCGTACAACGATGCCGTTTGGCCGATTCAGATCCTGGGCTACCTGTTCGGCATGGTCATGGTTGCCATGGTCGTTCGACCGTCAAGCGCAGGCAACCGCTTCATTGGACTAGGCTTGGCGCTGATGTGGACCTGGACCGGAATCGCGTATCACGGGCTATTCTTCTCGACCATCAACAAGGCGGCATTGCTTTTCGGTGCCCTGTTCATCGTGCAGGGCGGGTTGCTGTTCTACATGGCCGTCTTGCGAGGCCGCATGGACTTCGGCACCAGCGGCAGGCCGGCCGCATGGTTGGGATGGGCGTTTGTCATCTATGCAGTGGTTCTCTATCCGCTGCTGGGGATGTGGACCGGCCATCGCTATCCCGAGATGCCGATGTTCGGCATCACCCCCTGCCCGGTCACGATCTTCACGTTCGGCTTGCTGTTGCTCACCACGACCCCCGTGTCGCGCTGGCTGCTCATCATCCCGCTCTTCTGGTCGCTGCTCGGCGGCAGCGCCGCCGCCTTGCTTGGCGTGACGCAGGACTGGCTCCTGCTCCTGAGCGGAATTGCTGTCCCGCTCATTGTCCTGCGCGATCGATACCCCCCTGCCGCCTCGACGGCGGCCCGACGCTCCGCATGATCGCCGGGGTCGGACATCTCTGGCGGGGCCAGGTTGCGCGGAAGTCGGCTTTGCTCGCCCGGCCGGTGCATCGCGCTTTGATCTGCCGCAAGTCAGCGCCACGGCCAAGAGAGGAGTATCAGCTTTGCTTACAGCTCGCGAGGCGCATATGAAATCTCAATCGACCGGCCGGCATGCCGCCAAGGACCTTTCCGTTCTCGACGCCTGGTGGCGAGCAGCGAACTATCTCTCTGTGGGGCAGATCTACCTCATGGACAACCCGCTGCTTCGCGAGCCGCTGGTTCTGGAGCACATCAAGCCGCGCCTGCTCGGCCACTGGGGGACGACGCCGGGCCTGAACTTCATCTATGCGCATATGAACCGCGCCATCAAGGCGCGCGATCTGCAGGCCATCTTCATCGCGGGCCCCGGCCATGGCGGTCCGGGTATCGTGGCCAACGCGTGGCTCGAAGGCACCTACAGCGAGGTCTACCCGAACGTGGGGCAGGACGCCGAAGGAATCAAGCGCCTCTTCAAGCAGTTCTCCTTTCCCGGGGGCATATCGAGTCACGTGGGGGCCGAGACCCCCGGCTCGATCCACGAGGGTGGCGAACTCGGCTACTCGTTGCTGCACGCCTACGGCGCCGTCTTCGACAACCCAGACCTGCTGGCCTGTTGCGTGATCGGCGACGGTGAAGCGGAAACCGCAGCGCTGGCGGCCAGCTGGCATTCGAACAAGTTCCTGAATCCCGCATCTGACGGCGCGGTCTTGCCGATCCTGCATCTCAACGGCTACAAGATCGCAGGCCCCACAGTACTCGCGCGGATCAGCGACGAGGAGTTGACCCAGCTGATGCGCGGCTATGGCTACGAGCCGCATTTTGTTTCGGGGCACGAGCCCGAGGCCATGCACCGGATGATGGCCACCGCACTTGACACGTCGCTGGATGTGATCAATGCCATCCAGACGGAGGCTCGCGTGGACGGCTTCAGCCGGCGCCGACGCTGGCCGATGATCGTCCTGCGCTCGCCCAAAGGCTGGACCGGTCCCAGGATCGTGGACGGAGTGCCGATCGAGGGCACCCAGCGGGCGCACCAGGTCCCTTTGACCGGCTTCCTGGACAGTCCTGCGCACGTTGGGCTGCTCGAGGATTGGTTGCGCAGCTACCGGCCGGAGCAGCTCTTTGACGAGGACGGCGCCTTGCGCGCGGACATCGCCGATCTCGCCCCCCTGGGGGAGCGACGCATGAGCGCCAATCCGCACGCCAACGGTGGCCTGCTTCTCAGGGACCTCCGGATGCCGGAGTTCCGCGACTATGCGGTCGCCGTCTCCACGCCGGGCGCGGTGAAAGCGGAAGCCACGCGCGTGGCCGGCGAGTTCCTGCGCGACGTGATGCGGCTCAACGCCCGCAACTTTCGCATGGTGGCCCCCGACGAAACCACCTCGAATCGCCTGGGCGCGGTGTTCGAGGTCAGCAAGCGGACCTCGACCGCCGAGATTCTCCCAGGCGACGACCATGTCGCGGCGGACGGCCGCGTGATGGAAGTCCTCAGCGAACACCTGTGCCAGGGCTGGCTCGAAGGCTATCTGCTTTCGGGACGGCACGGCTTCTTCTCATGCTACGAAGCCTTCATCCACATCATCGACTCAATGTTCAACCAGCACGCGAAGTGGCTCAAGGTGTCCAGCCGGATTCCGTGGCGCCGACCGATCGCGTCATTGAACTACCTGCTGACCAGCCACGTCTGGCGACAGGATCACAACGGCTTCAGCCATCAGGATCCGGGCTTCATCGATCACGTCGCCAGCAAGACGGGCCAGGTGGTGCGTGTCTACCTGCCGCCCGACGCGAACACATTGCTTTCCGTGGTCGATCACTGCTTGCGCAGTCGCAGTTATGTGAACGTGATCGTGGCCGGCAAGCAAGCGGAGCACCAGTGGCTGGACATGGAGTCCGCCGTGCGGCACTGCAGCGTCGGCGTGGGCATCTGGACCTGGGCCAGCAACGACGAGGGCGCAGCACCCGACGTGGTCATGGCTTGCGCCGGGGAGGTGCCAACGCTCGAAACGCTCGCTGCGGTCGACCTGCTGCGGCGCCAGGTACCGGACCTCAAGGTCCGCGTGGTCAATGTGGTCGACCTGATGAGCTTGCAGTCCCCGTCGGAACACTCGCACGGGCTGGCGGATGCGGAGTTCGATTCGATCTTTACCGCCGATAGGCCGGTGATTTTTGCGTTCCACGGATACCCTTCGTTGATTCACCGGCTGACATACAAACGCACCAACCATGGCAACTTCCATGTGCACGGGTATCGAGAGGAGGGCACGACCACGACGCCGTTCGACATGACCGTGCTGAATCGGCTGGACCGCTTCCATCTCGCGGCCGCTGCCATCGACCGCGTGCCGCGTATCCGTGAAGCCGCTGGCCACGTCGAACAGCACCTGCGCGACCAGCTGTTGGCGCATCGGGCATGGATCAGGTCCCGCGGCGAGGATATGCCCGAGATCCTGAACTGGCGCTGGGATAGCCGGAGCGACCGTTGAATGTAGGGTGCATATGACCGTCTTGTTCGAGGGCCTCCTCCAGGAGCTCTCACGGCTCGCTGGCGGCGGGCCAATAGAGGGTGGCCTGCGTGGCTGCCTTGCCCACGCGAATGGCCTTGGAGCGTGTGAGCCCCGCGTAGCTCGCGACGACGCGGTAGACGCCGGGTCTCAGCGCGACGTGGAACAGGGGACCGCAGTCCGTGAACGGACCCAATGGGGCGCTCTTATCCGCGGGCTCGATCGTGACGGTCACGCCCGCGAGATAGGCGCCTGTCTGGGCCTCGGCGAAGGTCAGGCGCAGGTTGTACAGCTCCTGGTTCGCCTGCATTTCCTGCTGGCCCTCGTAACTGATGCCTCCGCTGGCATGCGCGCCGGATGCGAGCACGGGTAACGGAATGGCGGGCGCGGGTTCCGCTCCGCTTTCCAGGGCAAACAGCACGGCGGCGACAAGGAGGGCGGATCTGTGGGTGTTCATGGGCGATGTCCTTGAGGGATGCATGTGGCGCCATTCTTGAGACAAGGGCCCCGCCGGCGGTTGCGCTGGATCAACAACATGCCATGGAGAACGCCGAGCATGGAGAACGCCGAGGACTGGACGATCTTCATTGCATGGCACGCCTTGATGTCGATCAAGCCGCCGCCGCCTCGCGGCTACGCTGGTGTCGTATGGAAACTCAAGATTGCGGCATCTGGAAAATGAACTTCGGTACGCTCGCGCGTGCCGCGCTCCCACTCATTTGGCTAGCGTTGAGCGTCCCTTGCTTCGCTCGGCAAGGTGCAGCAACGCCATTGAACCCCATCCAGGAGATGACGCCGCGCAACGCTGCATACTTGGCGGCTCTGGATGCGACGACGGCCGCGCGAAGAGCTTCCAAGGATGCCGGTGCGGCGCTGAAGAAGGCCGAGCAGTCCGCGAGGAACGCTTCCGTACGCGCCACGGAGGCGACGCGTCGAGCAGCACGCAAGGCCGATGAATCTGCTCGGCATGCTTGGGAGATGACCATCCTCTCGGCCCTTCGGGCGACCAGCGAGGGTCGCGCTAAGGCGGACATGGCCGCAAAGGCAAGCGAGAAGGCTTCCATCGCGTCCGGCAGCGCGCTGGAGAGATCGGAAACGGCGGCCCGTCGAGCCGCTGAACCGAGCCGATCGGAAGCGAGGGGCGCTGCGCGCAGCGCGCGCGACGCGTTGAGAATCGCATTCCAAGCCCATCGTGCTGCGGCGCAGGCCGCGCACGAGGCTGCCGAAGAGTCATGGCGAGCCAGCAGGCAGACTGCCGGACCCACTGGCATCTCACCCAGCCCTTGACCCAGCTCCATGTTGTCGCGGATTCCGTGCTCAAACCTTGCCGGGAAAGGCGAACGCTGGGTCGTCGTCGCCAGGACCTTCTGCAGCGCGCTGCCGATCAGCGCGATGCCTATCGAGCGTGTCAGTAAAGATCGGGTTCGAGGCCCTGGCGGGAGTCTGCCGGCGCCTTCTTCGGCGCATTGGCGATCATGCAGTCCGTGGTAAGCACCAGGCTGGCAATCGATGCGGCGTTCTGCAGTGCCAAGCGCGTCACCTTGGCAGGGTCGATGACGCCCATCTCCAGCATGTCGCCGTACTGGCGCGTCGCGGCGTTGTAGCCGTAGCTTCGCTGTGTCGAAGCATCGACCTTGTCCAGCACGATCGACGGCTCGTCGGCTGCGTTGGCGACGATGCGTCTCAGCGGCTCCTCGAGTGCGCGCTGCACGATCTTGATGCCAGAGGCCTGGTCCAGGCTGGGGGCGGGCAGGTCCACTAGCGCGCGGCGCGCGCGCAGCAGCGCAACGCCGCCGCCGGGAACGATACCTTCCTCGACCGCGGCACGCGTCGCATGCAGGGCATCCTCCACGCGCAGCTTGCGTTCCTTCAGCTCGGTTTCGGTGGCTGCCCCGACCTTGATCAATGCCACGCCGCCCGAGAGCTTGGCGATGCGCTCGTCGAGTTGCTTGCGGTCGTACTCGCTGGCCTGTGCCTCGCGCTCCTTGCGGATGGAGGCGATGCGGTCGCGGATGGCTGTCGAGTCACCGGCGCCGCCGATGATGGTCGTGCTGTCCTTGTCGATCACCACGCGGCGCGCGCGGCCCAGGTTGTCGAGGGTCGCCTTTGCGAGGGTCAGCCCGAGCTCGCTCGAGATGACCTGCCCGCCGGTAAGGACACCCATGTCCTGCAGCATCGCCTTGCGGCGGTCGCCGAAGCCGGGTGCCTTTACGGCACAGGTTTTCACGACGCCGCGAATGCTGTTGACGACCAGCGTGGCGAGTGCATCGGCATCCACGTCCTCGGCGATCACCAGCAGCGGCGCTCCCGATTTCGCCGCTTCTTCTAGAAGCGGCACCAGGTCGTTGAAGCTCGAGAGCTTCTGGTCGCACAACACGATCAGCGCATTCTCCAGCACCGCCGCCTGCTTCTCTGCATTGTTGACGAAGTAGGGCGATAGATAACCGCGATCGAACTGCAGTCCCTCGACGATCTCGAGCTCACTGACGAGGCCAGAGCCGTCCTCGATGGACACCGCACCCTCGCGGCCCACCTTGTCCATCGCGCGGGCGATCAGATCGCCGATCGAGCGGTCGTTGTTGGCCGAGATGGCCGCGACGTGCGCAATCTCCTGCGAGGTCGTGCTGGGTTGCGAGATCGCCTTCAGTTCGCCCACTACGGTCTCGACGGCGAGGTCGATGCCGCGCTTGAGGTCCATGGGATTCATGCCGGCGGCAAGGTACTTCAGGCCCTCCTGGATCATGGCGTGCGCCAGCACGGTGGCCGTCGTGGTGCCGTCGCCCGCCATTTCGCTGGTACGGGCCGCGACCTCGCGCAGCAGTTGCGCCCCCATGTTCTCGAAGCGATCCTCCAGTTCGATCGACCTGGCGACAACAACGCCGGAGTTGACGATCTGGGGCGCGCCGTACTCGCTGTCGATGATCACGGTGCGTCCCCGGGGTCCGAGGGTGACCTTGACCGCGTCGGCGAGCGAATCGACGCCGCGGCGGATCTTGTCGCGCGCGTCTTCCCGGAAGAGCAACTTCTTGGCTGTCATGGTGCGAATCTCCTTTTGTTGCGACGAAAGCGTCGTTCTAGGAGCAGCACAGTAGACGGGAGGGCGGCGGCGCCCTTTGATCGTGCGCAAACCCAGAGCACACCGAAGCGCTTCTTGCGATGAATCGCGGCTGGTTGCGCTGGATCAAGATACCGGCAGCGGCATTGCGCCTCCTGGGCTATGCAAGGACCTGAAGAGAGCGCTCAATGAGACAACCCCTCGAACTCAGAAACCTCGGTAACCGAAGCATTGCCTGCGGTCGAGTCGCGCGTGCGCGAGAAGGTACTGAAGCTTGATCAGTTCTGTGCCGACATCATCTGCTGCAGGGTCGTGATCGACAACAATGAGTGCATGATCGGTGTCGCCGCGTGACCCGCGCCTTGCACAGGGTGCTGCTGGCCTCTCGCTCAGGGCAGCAACACCGCTGCGCCCTTCACGCGGCCGGCGCGGAGGTCGGCAAGCGCCTCGTTGGCCTGCGCCAGTGGGTACGTGGTCGTGTGCACCTGCGGCGGATGCGCTTGCGCAACGTTCAGAAACTCGCGGGCATCGTCGCGCGTCAGGTTGGCCACCGAGACGAGCTGGCGCTCTTCCCAGAGCAGGCGATAGGGAAAGCCCGGGATGTCGCTCATGTGGATGCCACCGCAGACCACCCGTCCGCCCTTGCGTACCGCGCGCAGGGCGACTGGAACCAGTTCGCCGGCGGGCGCGAAGATGATCGCGGCGTCCAGGGGGGCGGCAGGCACTTCGTCGGAGCCTCCTGCCCAGGCAGCCCCAAGGCTTCGTGCGAAGGCCTGACCCGCGACGTCGCCCGGCCGGGTAAAGGCATGGACCTGCCGACCCTGGGCAACGGCGACCTGCGCGATCAGGTGCGCAGCCGCGCCGAACCCGTAGAGCCCGACTCGCCTTGCGCCTTCGCCGGCCGCCTTCAGGCAGCGCCAGCCGATCAGGCCGGCGCACATCAGGGGTGCGATCAGGGCGGGCTCGTGCGTCAACTTGCCGAGCGGCAGGCAGAAGTCGGCTTCGGCGACGACATGGCTCGCGAAGCCGCCGTCGCGGTGGTAGCCGGTGAAGCGCGGTGTATCGCACAGATTCTCGCTGCCGCCGGCGCAGAAGGCGCAGTGGCCGCAGGTGTGGCCGAGCCACGGCACGCCGACGCGATCGCCGATGCGGTGCGCGTGAACGCCCGGCCCGAGCGCCTCGACCACGCCGACGATCTCGTGGCCGGGCACGATGGGCAGCAAAGGCAACGGCAGGTCGCCGTCCACCACGTGCAGGTCCGTGCGGCAGACGGCGCAGGCCAGCACGCGCAGGCGAAGCTCGCCCGCGTCCGGCTCCGGCAGCGCACGGCTTTCCATCCGCAGCGCTTGGCCTGGGCCGGGGAGCACCATCGCCTGCATCATTGCGTCACCATGCGATCACTGTCAGTCCTCCACGAGCAGGTTGTTCACCACGTTGGCGACGCCAGGAGCGGACCACGCGGCGCCCTGAGCGGCCTTGCGTTCCGCCCAGGAATGCACCTTGCCCTTCAGGGTCACATCACCGCCGTTGACGAGGACCTGGATCTGGCGGGTTTCCCGGTCAGCCTGCCGCTCCAGGGCTTCTCGAATCCGTTCTTCGACGTCGGCAGGCGTGAATTTAGGCTTCACGATAACCCGGTTCGTGACGCCGGTAACGCCGAGCAGGCCGCGCACGGCGACTTCCGCTGCCCTGCCCTGGTACTCCCATTCGACCTCGCCGTTCAGCGTGATCCAGCCTTTCTCGACCATCGGGCGGATCTTGTCGTCGGGGACGAGCACGTTCCACTCGAGGGCCCGCTCGGCTGCCAGGGCAATGTCGGCATCGGTGCGCTCATGGCCGGAGGGAAGCTTCACCTGCATCTCGATCGCCAGCGCCTTCACGCCCTTGACGCGCTGCACGGCACGCTCGATGGCGTGCTTCTCGGCGTGACTGCGGGGATGGCCGGTCAGGGTGACCACTCCGTCCTTGACGATCACGCCGACGTCAGTGGCCGTGATGACCGGATCGAAGTTCAGTTCGGCGACGATATCGCTGCGCAGCATGGCATCTGGTTTCATGAGCTGTCCTTGATAGTTGGATTGAAGTGAGATAGCCATCGCGTGCGGCTCTAAACGCGCGATGCCGAGCGGCTCACTGTATATAGAGAGGGGAGCTTGCAACTTGCGTTGGATCAAGCGGTGCTCTTCAAGGACCAGTAGGGTGCCAGAAGCCTTTCTGAACACGCACAGAGTGGAGAACTCAGTGCGCCCCGATCCGGAGTTCTCATGCATAAGTCCGATGAAGTCGCTGCGAAGCTTTTTGGCGTCTCCTACGAGGCCCTCGATGACGTGGCCAAGAAGGTTGCCCGGCACATTTCGGAACGAACGCACATAGCGCGCAACGTCTCGAAGGAATTTGACGCCGAGCCCGACTTCGGGCAGCGGGCAGCAGATGCGGTCGCGTCGTTCGGCGGATCCTGGACCTTCGTAGGGCTCTTTGCCGCCACCATGCTCCTTTGGATGGCGCTCAACACCGTGCTTCTGGCCAGAGGCGGCAGCACGTTCGACCCCTATCCCTATATCCTGCTCAATCTCTTTCTCTCCATGCTTGCGGCTATCCAAGCCCCCATCATCCTGATGTCGCAGAAGCGGCAGGCCGCAAAGGACCGCATCAGCGCGGAACACGATTACGAGGTCAACCTGAAGGCCGAGGTGGAGATCATGTTGCTCCACGAAAAGGTCGATCTGCTGCGGAACAAGCAATGGGGGGAGTTGCTGGAAATCCAGAAGGAGCAGTTGAAGCTGCTTTCGGTACTGATGCCTGAGAGGCCAATGGGCGAGCGTTGCCCGGTATGCGCTTCGGCGTCGCGAACGGCGAACGTGATTTAGTGCGGCGGGTCGTGCATGGCCCGACCCGCACGCCGTGCGAGCCGCCGGCCTCTGTGTTACTCGATTCTTCGCGATTGCCTGGCCGTACGGGTTCTGCGGCGTGCCAGGTTTCCCAGGTCGTCGAATGCCGGAATCATCGCAAGCACGAGCAATACGAGGGCGAGAGGAACGGTCGATACGTATCCGACATGCTTGAAGCCGACCGCGCCGAGCAGGCCGCCGAGAAAGAAGGAGACAACGAGGAGTGCGAGAACGCGAAGCCGCTCGCGGTTGGCCACTACACGCAAATGTGAAGGCGGGCCGGCAGCATTCCGATAGAGCAGCCTCCCAAGCTCGATGCCGATGTCAGTCACGATGCCGGTCAAGTGCGTGGTTCGAATCTCGGCGTGCGACAGCTTGGTGATTACCGCGTTCTGCAATCCCATGATGAAGCAAAGGAGCATGACTGTTGCCGGCACAAAGAGACCTTGGATGCTGGAAAGCCGGGCGCCCAGGGCCCCGAAGCAGATCAGCAGAGAGGCCTCCACCAACAGGGGCAGCGCGTACTCGCTGTGCATCCGTCGCCGGCGTGCGTAGTTGACAAGCATCGCAGAGATTGCCGCGCCCGCCACGAACGACACAAGTCCACCGGCCCCACCAAGCACCACGTCATATGCGCCCAACACGAGACTGTCGGCCATCGACGAGACGATGCCCGTCATGTGAGAGGTGTACTGCTGGACAGCCAGAAACCCGCCGGCGTTGATCGCCCCGGCCACGAATGCCAACGCAAATCCAAGGTGGCGATTCGCACTCGCGGTTCGCTTTCGGCCTGTAAGACGCCTGACGTAGTTGATGGGCATGGGCACGATGGTGAAGAGATCCGAATGCTACGCCTCTGGGAATGGTCCGTGCTGGCGGATCCCTCTGCATTGACGAACATCAAGGCCCGCGGCTTCGTTCGCCGTGAAGATCGGTGCACCGTGCCATCCGGCCGGTGCATACACGAAGAGGCTCGAGCCATGAACATCAAGACCATTCTTGTTCACCTGGACCACACGGACAGGTGCAACGCCCGTGTGGACCTCGCGAACCGTATCGCGCGAACGCAGGGTGCCCATCTGATCGGGCTGCTGCCCAGCGGCCTGCTCGAGGGCACGATCCCGGCGGACGTGCTTCCCACCGGCATGACCGACTACATCGCCGAATCCGCCCGCTACCTGCGGCAACGCGCGGACGCGATCGGCGAAAGCTTCAGGGCCAGGCTGGGCGACGGGGGCGCAGCGGGCAGGGTATCCAGCGAGCTTCGCGAAACCGACGGCACTTCGATCGACGCGCTCGTGGCGCACGGCCGCTCGAGCGACCTCATCGTCGTGGGCCAGGAGGACAGCGCAGGCGAACGGGACCTGCCCGTTCGCGGACTCGTGGCCGAGGTGATGCTCAACGGGGGCCGGCCGGTGCTGGTTGTGCCCTACGCCGGCGAGTTCAAGGATGCGGGGCAGAACGTGCTTCTGGCATGGGACGGATCCCGTGCCGCGGCCGTGGCGATGCGGGAAGCCTTGCCGCTGCTGGTCCATGCACAGCGGGTCACGCTGGCTTCCTTTCGACGCACGGAGGCCGCCGAAGTCCAGACCCTTCTCATCCCCGAGATGACCCGCTGGCTGCAGCGCCACGGCGTGCGGGCGACGTGCGAGGAGGACATCACGGAGATCGACACGTCGGACGCGTTGCTATCGCGTGTCTCCGACCTGGGAGCCGACCTGATCGTGATGGGCGGATACGGGCACTCTCGGCTGCGCGAGAGGGTGATGGGAGGAGTCACGCGAGGGGTTCTCTCCCACATGACGGTGCCGGTGCTGATCGCGCATTGAAGTCCGTCCCGTCACGGGTATCTCTGGCAGATCTCGCCCGCCTCACTTCCTCTCGGGTGCAGGCGACGCAGGACGGGCTGCCTCCCGGGTCCGCCGCGCGGCCTCCTTGGCAGCGCTTGCCGCGGAACGTGTCACTTCCTCTGCCTTCCTGAGCGCCTCACGGGTCGCCGCGGCCGCTTTCTCGGCTTCTTCCTTGCTCGATAACAAGGCGCGCTTGGATGCGTCCTCCGCCTTGGCGAGTGCCTCACGCGTGGCGGCCACGGACTTCCTGCTCGCCTCCGCGGCGGCGTGAGCGGCTTCGCGGCTCGCTTCGACCGCCTTGCTTGCCGATGCCGAGGCCTTCTCCTCGAAGCGCCTCGCGGATTCCGCAGCCTTGCGCGCCGCTCGCCGGATGGCCTCGGCGAAAGCTTTCGAGATCTTCCCAGCGGTGGCTTCGCTCCTTTGCAATGCCGCCTTGGCGTCGTCGGCTGCCTTGCGTGCAGCAGCCTCCGCTTCACGCGCAGCTCTGTTTGCGGCTTCTCTGGACTTCTTGACAGGGCCGGGCGGGGGACTCAGCTGTCCAGGTTGGGTGTAGTCCGCGGAAAACGTCGCCGAACTGAACGCCATCGCGAGGAGGACCAGCAGGGTGGTGGGTTTCATATGCGTACTTGGATGAGTGGGTGTGAGTGCTCAGCATGCGACGGAGCGGCGCGGCAGGGCTTGCGCCATCGCAACAGAGGACCGATGCGGAGGCGCCTTCCAATCGCGGCTGACATAGCGCAAGGCAGGCTGGTTGGCCGGGCGGCGCTCGAACACCGCGGTCAGGGCGTGATGGCAACCTTGAGCACCCCGTCGCGCTGGTGCCCGAACAGCTCGTAGGCCGCCTCGATGTCGTCGAGGCGGAAGCGATGGGTCACCATGGCGCCGAGATCCACCCGGCCGCCCTGGATCACCGACATCAGGCGCCGCATGCGTTCCTTCCCGCCCGGGCACAGGGTGGTGACGATCCGGTGGTCGCCCAGGCCGGCGCAGAACGCGCCGAGCGGGATCTTCAGGTCCGTCGAGTAGACGCCGAGGCTCGACAAGGTGCCCCCGGGGCGCAGCACACGCAAGCACGCCTCGAAAGTCTGTTGCGTTCCCAGTGCTTCGATCGCGACGTCGACGCCGCGGCCCCCGGTCAGCCGCAGGATCTCCTCGACCGGATCGACCTGACTGCTGTCGACCACGTGATCGGCGCCCATCCGCCGGGCCATGCGCAGGCGATCGGGAAGCCGGTCCACGCCGATCACCAGGCTCGCGCCGCTGAGCTTGGCGCCTGCCGTGGCGCACAGGCCGATCGGGCCTTGCGCGAACACCGCCACCGAGTCGCCGATCCGGATGTCGGCGCTTTCGGCGCCGCTGAAGCCGGTCGACATGATGTCGGGGCACATCAGCACCTGTTCGTCCGTGAGGCCGTCCGGCACGGGCGCGAGGTTGGCCATGGCGTCAGGCACGAGCACGTATTCGGCCTGGCACCCGTCGATCGTGTTGCCGAACTTCCAGCCTCCCATCGGCTTCCAGCCATGAGCAGTTCCCGCGCCGTCCTGCGAACAGGTGCCGCACAGGCATGCATTGCTCCATCCGCTGGGCGTGATGGCTCCGGCGATGACGCGTTGCCCTTCCTGGTACCCCTTGACAGCGGAACCGAGCTTCTCGATCACGCCGACCGGCTCGTGGCCGATGGTCAGACCCTTGGCCACGGGGTACTCCCCCTTGAGGATGTGGACATCGGTGCCGCAGATCGTCGTGGTGGTCACGCGCACCAGCGCATCGAGGGGGCCGACGGCTGGAATCGTTTTGTCCTCCAGCACGATGCGTCCGGGTTCGACGAAGACGGCGGCTTTCATTTTGGGCATGGGAGTTTCCTGGTGGCAACGATCCGCCAGTCTCGATCGACTTCGCGATGCCCGGCTTGCGCAAGATCAAGGCGAGCACACGGCCAAGGCGGCGGCCTTCTGCATAATCGACCGCGCCATACCGGCGATTCCGAGATCACGCATGCGCATCCTGATCGTGGAGGACGACACCCTGCTGGGCGACGCCGTCGCGACGGGCCTGCGCCAGCTCGGGCATGTGGTGGACTGGTTCGGCGATGGTGCTCTTGCGGATGCCGCCCTGTCGACCGCGCCCTTCGACGCCATGGTGCTGGATCTCGGCCTGCCTGGCGGGGACGGCATGCAGTGGCTGTCCCGCTGGCGCAGCCGGGGGCTGAAACTTCCCATGCTGATCCTGACGGCGCGCGATGCCGTGGAGCAGCGCATCGCCGGCCTCGACGCAGGGGCGGACGATTACCTGGTCAAGCCGATCACCATCGACGAGCTCGCGGCGCGGCTTCGCGCCATGGTGCGCCGCTCGTCGGGCCAGGCGCAGTCGGTGTGGCAGCACGGTGCGCTCGAGTACGACCCGGCAGCCAAGGTGGTGCGCTGGAAGGGAGAACAGGTCGACCTGACGGGACGCGAGATGGCGCTGCTGGAGGCGCTGCTTGCGGATTCCCAGCGGGTGTTGTCCAAGGCTTACCTGCAGCAGAAGCTATACGACTGGAGCGGGGGCGAGCCGGAAAGCAACACCCTGGAGGTACACGTGCATCGCCTGAGGCGCAAGATCGATCCCATGATCGTGCGCACCGTCCGCGGCGTCGGTTATGCCCTCGGCTCCGGCGAGCCTTCTTCATGAGCGAGCCGACGGGGCGAGAGCCGCGCAGCCTTCAGCGCCGGCTGGTGCTTTATCTGCTGATCTGCGCACCGCTCGTGTGGGCGGTAGCGCTGATCGTGTCTGTCGATCGGGCCCGCCACGAGGTCAACGAGCTCTTCGACACGGAACTGATCCGCCTCGCTCGCCAGGTGCAGGTGACGCTCAAGGATTCCAACGCCACGGGCGCGGCGCCGGCGCTGCCGGCGCCGCCGAGGCCTGGCAGCCAGGCGGCCGGTGAATCCGATGTGCGCGACCTGGCCGTCGCGGCCTGGGACCGGCAGGGCCGCTTGATGCTGGCGGATCGTGAGGGTGCGGAGCTGCCCCGTCTGCCGGATCGCTCGGGCTTCGTCGACGAAGAGATCGATGGACAATCCTGGCGCGTGTACTACCTCCAGTCTGTCAACGGCGAGTGGCTGGTGGCGGCCGGGCAGAAGACCTACGAGCGCGACGAGGTGGTCTACAGCCTGACGGCGAGCCAGGTTGTCCCCTGGCTGCTCGTGTTGCCCGTTCTGCTGCTCACCATGAACTGGGCAGCGCGCCGGGCCCTGGAGCCTCTTCGCCAGCTGACCGCCGACCTCCAGGGCCGTGGGGCCGACGACCTGGCATCGGTCCCCACCCATTCGACGCCGGCCGAACTGAAGCCCCTGGTGGGCGCCATGAACGGACTGTTCGAGCGTATCGAGGCCTTGCTGGCGCGTGAGCGCCGTTTCACGGCCGACGCTGCCCATGAGCTGCGCACGCCGCTCGCGATCCTGCGAGTGCAGTGGGATGTGGTCCGCCGTGCTGCCGCCGGGCCAGAGCGTCACGATGCCGAAGCCAAGTTCACGGCCGGCTTGGATCGGATGGGGCGGCTCGTCGCGCAGATGCTGGCGCTCTCACGGCTGGAAGCGGGCAACGTGCCGACGCCGAAGACAGAGGTCCGTTGGCCGACTGTGGTCGAGGAGGCGGTGAACGAATGCCTGGCGCTGGCCGAACGTCGCCGGATCGACCTGGCCTGCGATTGGCCGCCCCATGGCAGGCATCCGATGCCCCTGCTGGGCGATGAGCACCTGCTTGGCGTCCTGCTGCGCAATCTGCTCGACAACGCCGTGCGCTACGCCCCGACGGGAAGCACGGTGACGCTGCGCATCGGCGAGGAGCAACTCGAGGTGGAGAACGAAGGTCCGCCCCTGAGCGCCGACCAGCTGGCACGCCTGGGGGAGCGCTACTTCCGTCCAGCCGGTCAGTCCGAGAGCGGCAGTGGCCTGGGCATTTCGATTGCCCGGCGCGTCGCCGAGCTGCACGGGCTGGAGCTGGCCTTCGAAACATGTGCGGCGGGGCAGGGCGTGCGCGTGGCGGTGCGCTTTGCTGCCGAGAGGCGCTGACGGCCTACCGGGCTTTCGCCTTGTCGAGCAGCCCCCGTGCCTCTTCTCGGCGCCCGGCGTCGGCCACCTGGCGTCCCGGCCGCGGCGGTGCCTGGATCGCGCGCTCCAGATAGACCACGGCCTGCTCGGGCTGCTTGTTCTCGAACAGGTACTCGCCCATGAAGAAGTTGGGGTCGATACCCTTGGGATTGAGCGAGAGCGCCTTTTGCAAGAGTTCTCGGGCCTTCGCCTTGTCGCCGAACCCGACCGGCCAGCCCGGCACCTTGTAGTAGAGAACGCCGAGGCTGTTGTAGGCCGAGCCATCGAGCACGTCGCCGTTGATGCGGATGGCGTCCTCGTACAGCGCCTTGGCCTGCTTGACCAGGCCCAGCGCGCCCAGCCCGCCTTTCTCGCCCGCCCACGAGCTGACGATGATGCCTTCCCATACCAGTGGTTCGCTGCGGTCCGGATACGCTTCGCTGACCTTGTGCGCCCTGGTGGCCAGTGCCTCGAAGCGCTTCTCGCGCTCGGCGGGCGGGGTCTGGTAGCGGATGACTTCCCAGTCTCGCTGCAGTTCGGTGACAGACTCTTCCACGCCAGCGGCGCTGGCGAGGTTCGGCAGCAGGCCGGCGAGTGCCGCGGCGGCGAGCAGGGTGCCCGCCCAGCGTCGACCGGGCAGTACAGGGGACGATGGGTGTTCGGATCGGGTCGTCATGGCGGAAACCTCAGTGAATCGTGGTGAAGGAACTGGCGCGGGCTGCGGAGTCTCCGGTCCGCTCGGCAGGCTCCTGCGGCAATGCGGGCAGGCTGCGGCGATGCCTGGCGAAGGCGCCATCCAGCAGCGCCGGAGCGATGCCATTGATGCGCACCGCAAGTTTCTCGGGGTAGCCGAGGAAGCGCTCCAGCGTCTCTGCTTCGAGCATCTTCAGCATCGCGCGCGCCACCTGAGCCGGATCGTCCATCGCACTGCCCGTGGCGCGGTTGTAGGCCTCCACCTCCTGGCTGTTGAAGGCGGTTCGCGTGCCGCGCGGGCCGATGTACTGCACCTGCACCGTGCTGTCCGCGAGCTCGCGGCGCAGTGCTTGCGCGAAGCCGCGCAGGCCGAACTTGCTCGCGCTGTAGATGCTGTAGCCGGGCAGCCCGATACCGCCCAGTGCGGAGCCGACGCAGATCACCTGGGCGCGAGGCAGGCTGCGCAGATGGGGCAGCAGCGCCCGCGTCAGCAGCATCGGCGCCAGCAGGTTGGTCTGCAGCACACGCCCCATGCCTTCCGGGGTCGCGGACTCGAGATGGCCGAAGCTGGCAACGCCGGCCCCGTGGACGATCACGTTGCATCCCCACGTACGCGCGGCCTCGCTCAGGCTGGCCAGGTCCACGGCGCTGGTGAGGTCTGCGGACCGCCACTCGATGCGCGGCGGATGGTCGCTCGTACCCTGCATCAGCGTCCGCGCCTGGGCGGCCAGCTTGGCCGGCGAGCGTCCCGACAGCATCAGTGCGGCACCGGCCCGCATGAAGGCCGCGGCGGCTGCTTCGCCGATGCCGCCATAGGCGCCTGTCAGCAGAATGCGTGCTTCGGCGGCCTTCACGAAGCGGCTCCCGTGCTTGCCTGGTCCGCCACGTCGCCGCTCGCCAGCGGCAAGGGCAGGTCGCGGAACACGTCGCCGTAGAGCCTGAAGAAGGCGCGGGCAGCATGGACGATGTCCGCCTGGTCTTCAGGGTCTTCGATCAGGTCCATGAGCATCGCGAAATGAGCCGTGTGCGCCTGATCGAGGGTGCCGTGCGAGCGCAGGTAGCTGAAGGCACTGTCGGGAAGGTCCAGGGACTGCTGGATCTGGTCGGCGGCCAGCAGTGCCAGCGAGACGCTGGTCCCTTCGAGCACGTGCACCATGCCGAAGAAACCAAGCGGATTGCGCCGCGCGATCGTGTCGTACGCGTAGGCCACCATGACTTCGGCGGCATGGCCCGGCAGCCCTTCGCGAACGGCCTCGGCGTCGCCGCCGCAGGCCCGGATGTCGTCGAGGATCCAGCCGTCGTGGCCTTGCTCTTCCTCGACGTACTCGTCGAGCGGCGCGTGCAGCCAGGCATGGCGTTCGGGCAGCGCCGCCTTGCAGGCCTTCAGCAGAGGTACCGTGTGGCGCACGTGATGGTAAGCCTCGCGCAGAAAGGCAACATAGCTGGAGAGCGAGACCTCGCCCCGCAGGCAGCCCTGGATGATGGGGGCGGACAGCAGGCCCATCCGGGCGTCGGCGGTTTGCTTGAGCAGGCTTTCGTAAAAACTCATGGGAACTCCGGGCGGAAAGATTCAAGTGGTGGGAATGCCCAATGCGTCGGCATGCGCTGCGAGGATGGCTGCGCGTTGTGGGCGGCCGTTGGGCGTGGCCATGCCGGATGCGGCATCGAAGGGGGCACGCCCGCGCGTCCAGCAATGCACGCGCGCATAGTCGGGAAGGCGCGCATTCGCGGCGTCGATGGCGGCCTGCAGATCGGCATCTCTGGCCTCTGCCTGCAGCGGCCAGAGCACGGCACTGAGCGTGGCTTGCCCGTCGCCGAAGACCACGGCCTGCCCGATGGCGGACTCGTCACGCAGCAGGCCCTCGATCCACTCCGGCGACACATTGCGTCCGAAGGAGGTGATGAGCACCAGCTTCTTGCGCCCTCGCACGTACACGAATCCATCCTCGTCGATGCTGCCGAGGTCGCCGGTAGGCCACCACGCCGGCGGCGGTGCCGGGTCGCCGAGGTAGCCCGAGAACAGGCTGCCGGCCACCTCGATCTCCCCGTCCGCCGCAATGCGCAACCGGGCGTGCGGCAGGGCGCGCCCGGCGCTTCCGTCGCGCTCGGCGCCCGGGAGGTTGAGCGTTTGCACCGACGCGCCTTCGGACAATCCGTAGCCTTCGCAGGCAGGCAGCCCGACCGAGCGCGCGGCCGCCAGCAGCCGCACGCCGACGGCGGCGCCGCCGACGGCCACCATCCGGAGTGACGACGGGGCGCGCGCGCCAGCCCCGAGCAGATGATGGACCCAGGCCCGCAGCATCTGCGGCAAGAGGATGACGCTGTGGGGCTGGTGCCGCTCCACCACCGCATGGAAACGCGCCGCGTCGAAGCTGGACGAGCCCTCGAGGCCGAGTTCCTTCAGCGGCAGGACGATGCAGGTCGCACCGCGCGCGAGCGGTGCCATCAGCCCGGCGATGTTCTCGAGCAGCACCGCTAGCGGCAGTGCGCAGAGATGGCGCCGGATATCGAGAGGCTTCATCGCCTGCACCAGGCCGCTCGCGACGCGCTCCATGCTGTCTGCCCCGAGGCAGACCCCCTTCGGGGCCCCCGTGGTGCCGGAGGTGAAGGTGATCTTGGTGGTGCCGGGCGGCATCGGCGCCGCCTGGAAAGGTAGCCGTACCATCGCGAGCGGCTCGTCCGCGATCTCGCAGGCGATCGCAGGGGCGTCGGGCCAGCGACCCGCCAACGCGCCCGGCGTCAGCAGCGTGTCGACGCCCGCAGCACCCAGCACGTGGGACAGCTGTCCGGCGCTGAAGAAAAGTGGCAGCGGCACGTGCACCACCTGCGCCTGCCTGCAAGCAAGGTCGGCCACCGCCCAAGCGGGGGTGTTGTCCATCAAGGTGGCCAGCACCCGTGTGCGCTGCGCCGCAAGTCGGTCTGCCAGCGAGCGCGTCGCCGCTTCGAGCTCGGCAGCACTCCAGCTGCGCCGGCCGTTGTCCAGCGCCGTCATGCGGTGCGCCTGCCCAGGCGGCGCACCGCGTCCGGAAGATGCCCTGCCAGCACCAGCGGCCCGTGTTCGTAGTAGCTGCCCCAATGCACAGCCTCCGGCCCGAGTGCGGCCGAGTCCGCTTGCCCGAGCTCCAGCGGCGTCACGCCGATCCGCACGAACAGTTGCCGCAGTTCCCGCGTCAGGGTTCCAACCACCCATTGGAAGCCTTGGGCGGCCAGGTGCGGCCCCAGCAGGTAGATCAGGCGGCGCCCTTCGCCGGCACGCCCCGCGGCCAGGTGGCCGACTTCGACAATGTCCGCGCGCCGGGGCTGATAGCCGGCATGTCGCGCGAGTAGGCGTTCCACGGGCGCATCGAGATAGCGTTCGAGGAACAGGGGACCCTGTGCCCCATGACGGTAGCCGGCCGCCGCGACGAGCGCGCCGGCACGGTCGCGCTGGCTCACCAGCACGGGTGCGAAGTGCGTGATCCGCGCGCCGAACCGTCTCGCGTAGACCTGTCGGATGAAATTCTCGACCTCCGTTCGTCGAGGGTCGCTGTCGGGGTGTATCCCGAACGATGATTTCGCGGGCGCAGGGTCGGTGTACGCCGACGACGCGCCATCTTCCTTGCGGAAGGACGAGGCCATGAACATGCTTGCTCCAGATCCGGGCCCCCGGAAGTGGGCCCTGGGGAGCAATGTTCGAGGGCTTCGATGAACGCCTCCTTAAGCGCGCCTTCCCGCCGCAAGCCGAATTGCCGCTAGCGTGCAGGCGCCTGCTGCGCCTCGCGATCCAGCATCATCTTCATGGTCATGTCCCTCATGTCCATGCAGCGCTTGGTCATGTCGGCCATCCCGCTCCCTTGCGTGCCCGTGCCGGTGGTACTCGTTTCGCACATCATCGACATGCCGCCCCGCATGGCCTGCATATGCTCCGCCATCAACGCCTGCCGTTCCTCCAGCGTCTTTGCGGCCGCCATCTTCTGGTGCATGTCGCTCATCGTCTTCATCTGCCGGTGGTAGCGAGTCGACGGATCGTGTGGGCCGCCCTGGTGATGCGTGGCCGACGGCGATGCGCAGCCGCCAAGCGCAATCGCTGCAGCGGCGATGAGGAAGATCTTCATCTTTCAAGCTCCTTTGTTTCAGTATGAGTTGCTTGAAGGATCCGACATTGACGCAGATCAATCATTGGATCGACCGGGGCGCAGTTGTTCTGGGCGCTCGCGAAGGGTCACGCGTCCGGATCGGGCCGCCATGCCATGTCGACGCGGCCGTCGACGATGCCGATGCGCCGGTCCGCGGCCGAGGCGAAGTCTGCATCGTGCGTGACGGCCACCACGCTCTTGTTCAGATCGCGGGTCAGATTTCGAAGGATGTCGCGCACGTTGGTGCTGGCAACCGAGTCGAGATTGCCGGTCGGCTCGTCGGCGAGGATCACGAGCGGGTCGTTCGCCAGCGCGCGGGCGATGGCGACGCGCTGGCGCTGCCCGCCGGACAGCTGGCTGGGCTTCTTGCGGTGATGACCCTCCAGCCCGAACTGATCCAGCAGTTCGGCAGCCCGAGCCTCGGCCGCCTGATCCGAGAGGCGGCCGAGCTTGCGGATCGGGAGGCACACGTTGTCGAGTGCACTGAATTCCGGCAGCAGGAAATGGAACTGGAACACGTAGCCCAGCCGGGCCAGTCGAAAGTCCGCGAGCCGGTCCTCGTCGAAACCGCTGGTTTCCTGCCCGTCGATCCAGATGCGCCCCTGCGTGGGCACGTCGAGCAGGCCCAGCAGGTAGAGCAGCGAAGACTTGCCGGAGCCCGACGGGCCCATCACGCAGACGAACTCGCCGCGCTCGATCCGGAGGCTCACGTCCTTCACCAGCGTGACCGGCACCTCGCCTTCGAGCGTCCGCGTCACGTGTTCGATGCGGATCACCGGGCCCGAAGCGGAATCGGCGCCATTCATGCAGCACCTCGCAGGATGTCGACCGGACGCACGCGACCGGCGCGCCGCGCAGGGAGATAGGACGCTGCCAGGCAGGAGAGCATCGCGAACCCTGCCGCCAGCGCGTGCTGCCCGGCGCCCCACGACATCGGCAGCCGGACCAGCTCCGTGACACCGGGCGGGCGGATCTCGACCTGCCCGAGCAGCTGCATCAGCGCCAGGCCGAGCAGCTCGCCCAGGGCACTGCCGATCAGCCCGACGATCAGGCCTTCGAGCAGAAAGATGCGCCGCAGGTCGCGCGGGTGAAAACCCATCGACTTCATGATCGCGATGTCGCGCGTCTTCTCCATCACGATGGTCGAGATCGTGTTGTAGATGCCGAATGCGGCGACCACCAGGATGGCCGCCACCACGCTGTACATGATGATGTTGCGCACGAGCAGCAGGCTCAGCAGGTCCTCGGAGGCTTCGATCCACGAGACGGCCTTGTAGCCGGTGGCTGCCTCGATGTCCTGCGCCGTGCGCTGCGCCGCGTACGGATCGGCAAGCTGGATGATCACGCGATTGACGCGGTTCTCCCGGCCCAGCAGCGACTGCGCGCGCTTGAGCAGCACGAAGGCCTGGGCTTCGTCGTAGGTGGCGTTCCCGGTCCGGAAGATGCCGACCACGCGCAGCGGCCGGCTGGTGCCGTCGGCTGCCAGCACGCTCAGCGTGCTTCCCAGGCGCAGGCTGAACTTGTCGGCGAGTCCGCGGCCGATCAGGATGCCGTTGGGGTCGGACGCGAGCGCGTCGAGCGAGCCCGCCTGCAACTTCTCTTCGATGGTCGTCACATGCTTCATCTTCTCGGGCACCACGCCGGACAGGGTGACCCCCTGCTGCCGCCCGGCGAAGGTCAGCACGGCTGCGTCGGCGAGCACCGGCGCGGCACGCACGCCCGGCAGCCCCTCGATGAAGGCCAGCCGTTGCCGCCAGCCGCGAATGCCTCGCGTCTCGCGCAGCGGGCGCACGTTGCGCAGATGGACCGCAGCCTCGGGCCAGTACAGCGCGGCAGGTTGCGCGCGGCCCTGGCGAACGTCGTCGTAGACGGTGATGTGAGGGCTGCTGTCGACCAGCCGCTTGAGGAAATCGTCTTCCGATCCGCGCATCAGGCCCGAAACGGCCAGGAAGAAGGCGACGCCGAGCACCACTCCCGTGAGCGACACCAGCGTCTGCCGCTTGCGGCTCGTCAGGTGCGCCAGCGCGATGTCGAGGGTGATCGCCACAGTGTCACCGACTGGCCAGCGCAGCCGCGGCAGGCGCGTCCGCTGGGGAGGGAATGCCGCGTGCGCGCTGCCCGTCGCGCAGCGCGTCGGAGGGGAACAGGACCACCGTCTCGCCGTCAGTGATCCCCGACACGATCTCGGTGCGATCGGCGCCGACGGCCCCCCTGACCACGGAACGCCGCTTCAGCCGGCCTTGCGTCAGCAGCCACACGCGATCGCCCTGGAGTGCGCGGTTGGGCAGCAGCAGTGCGCCTTCCCGGCGCGAGATGATCAGGTTGGCGTCCATGGTCATGCCGCTTCGCATCGGCCCGGCCTCGATGGCCGGGGGGTCGATCAGGCGCACGCGTACGCGGTAGCTGCGCGATACCGGGTCGCCCTTGGGCGTGATCTCTGCCACCCGCCCTTCGTAGAGGCGATGGGGCAGGGCGTCGCTGCGCATCATGACGGTCTGGCCGATCACGACGCGGGCGATATCCTCTTCGTCGACCTCGGCGGTGACCCGCAGCGGGGCGCAGCAGGCCAGCGCGAACACCGCCTGGCCGGCAGGCACGAACTGGCCGGCCTCGCCGTCGCGGCGCAGGACGATGCCGTCCGCAGGCGCCGCGAGCTGGTTGTAGTCACGCTGGACCTGGGCCCGCCGGGCCGCGGCCTGGGCCGCCAGCCACTCCGTGCGTGTGCGATCGAGTTCGGCGGGCGCGACGAAGCGTTGCTCCACGAGGGAACGGGCGCGCTCGAACTGAGCCCGCGCCAGCTGTTCGCGCGCGCGCATCTCCTGGATGGTCTGGTCGAGGTCGCTCGATTCGATGCGCGCGAGCACCTGGCCGCGTTTGACCTGCTGGCCCTCTTCCGCATCGATCGCCACCAGCCGGCCGCCGACGCGCGGAGCCACGGGAACCATCACGGTCGGTTCCACAGTGCCGGTGGCGTACACCGCCTCGATCGCCGGGCCTCGCGTGGGCAGCGCGGTCTGCACGCGCACCGGCCATTGCCACCAGACGATGACGATGGCCGGCACCGCCAGCAGGCCGAGACCGACGAGGATGACCATCCTTGGCTTCAAGCGCATTCTTTCCATAGGAGTGCCGCCTTTGTCTGCGAGGCTCGGGCGCCACCGCCAGGGCAGTGATCAAGTGGGTGGGGCGTGGCATTGACGGTCATCGCTCTATCGGCGCCCGGCGCGGTCCTGGTTCGGATCCAGCGCAAAGTCTTGCTCTGCGGTCTCTCGATCGCGAGCGGCGCTGTCCAGCGACATGATGACGCGGCGTACTTCCGACCCCATCGGTTCCGCCAGGTCGGTCTTGAAGCCCAACGCGCGGGCGAGCTTCAGCATCCGAGTGTTCTCGCGCAGCACGATGCCCACGAGGCGGCCGATGCCGCGGCTGCGGGCGTGCTCGATCAGCCGCTCGAGCAGCAGCGTGCCAAGTCCGCCGCCCTTGAGGTCCGAGCGCACGATGATGGCGAACTCGGCCTCGACGTGGTCCGGGTCGCTCACGGTGCGTGCGACGCCCAGTGTCTCCGGCACGCCCTGTGCGTCCACGGCTTCCGCGATGAGCGCCATCTCGCGGTCGTAGTCGATCTGGGTGAGCCGGGCGAGCTCGCTGTGGGGCAGCTCGCGCCGCGTCTGGAAGATGCGCATGCGGACGTCCTCCGGGTCGAGCTTCTCGATGAACTGCCGGTGCTGCGCTTCGTCTTCGGGACGGATGGGGCGCACCGTGATCTCGCGGCCGTTCCAGGCCTGGGTTCGCACCCATTGCGAAGGGTACGGAAGGATCGCGAAGCGCTCGGCCCCGGCGACCGGTCGGCTGGAGACCCTGATGCGTGCATCGAGCGCGATGGCACCGGCTTCGTCGACGTACAGCGGGTTGATGTCGAGCTCGGCCAGCTGCGGCAAGTCGGCCAGCATCTGCGAAACGGCGATCAGCACGTCGTAGAGGGCGTCGACCTTGGCAGGCGGGTGGTCGCGATAGCCGGCCAGCAGGCGCGAGACGCGGGTGCGCGAGACCAGTTCACGCGCCAGGCTGCGGTTGAGAGGAGGCAGGGCGACCGCGCTGTCGGCGGTGATCTCCACCGCGGTGCCGCCCTGGCCGCACAGGATCACCGGCCCGAACACGCTGTCGATGCTGGCGCCGACGATGACTTCCTGGGCATGGGGCCGGCGCACCATCGATTGCACGGTGAATCCGTCGATGCGCGCGTCGGGCTTGGCGGCTCTCACGGCGCGCAGCATCTCGCTCACTGCCATGTCCAGCGATGCCTGGTCGCGCAGATCCAGCCTGACGCCGCCGACGTCGGACTTGTGCGTGATGTCGGGCGACACGATCTTCAGCGCGACCGGATAGCCCACCTCGCGCGCGGCCGCGAATATCGCTTCGGCCGATGCGCGGACCGCGCGCGTGGGGACCACGGGTACGCCATAGGCCTGGAGGACGGCCTTCGCCTCGTGCTCGCCGAGCCACTCGCGCCCTTCGGCGAGCACCGCGTCCAGTCGGCGGCGTGCCGAGGCGACATCGGGCACCGGGTTCTCGCTGGCGCTGGGGGCCTCGATCAGGATCTCCTGATTCCGCCGATAGGTCTGGAGCATCGCGAAGGCTCGGACGGCTTCCTCCGGCGTGGGGTAGTCGGGCACGCCGGCCTGCTCGAACAACTGACGCGCCTGGGAGACGGCGCCATCGCCGAGCCAGGCGCTCATGACGCGTGGCCCGCTTGCGCGAATCAGCGGCAGGCAAGCGCGGGCGATGTCGTCGCTGCGCACGATCGCCGTCGGTGCATGGATGAACAGCACCGCGCCCGCGTCCGGATCGGCGAGCAGGGCCGAGAGCGTTGCGGTGTAGCGCTCGACCGGTGCGTCCCCGATGATGTCGACCGGGTTGGCATGAGACCAGTTGGCGGGCAGCGCTGCGTCGAGGCGCTCCAGCAGGGCCCCGCTCGGCTCGGCCAGCGTGACGCCGGCCCGCGCGGCCGCGTCGGCGGCCATCACGCCGGCACCGCCGCCATTGGTCATGATGGTCAGGCTCTCGCTGCGGTTGCCTCGGAAGCGCGCCAGGGTCTCGGCCGCGATGAACAGCTCCTGCAGCGTGTCGACGCGCAGCATGCCGGCGCGCCGGATGGCCGCGTCATAGACGACGTCCGAGCCGGCCAGTGCCCCGGTGTGCGAGGCGGCGGCGCGCACGCCGTTGCCGAAGCGGCCGGCTTTCACCACGATCACCGGCTTGTTGCGCGCGGCCGCCCGCGCAGCCGACATGAACTTGCGCGGCGATTCCACCGATTCGACGTACAGCAGGATGGAGCGTGTGCGCGCATCGCTGGCCAGGTGGTCGAGCAGGTCGCCGAAGTCGACATCGCAATGATCGCCGAGCGACACCAGGTGCGACAGGCCGATGCCGCGGCTTCGGGTCCAGTCGAGCACGGCGGTGACCAGCGCGCCCGACTGCGACACGAAGGCCAACTCCCCGGGCAGGGCGTCGGTGTGGGCGAAGCTGGCATTCAGCCCGATGTGCGGGCTCAGCAAGCCGATGCAGTTGGGGCCCAGGAGGCGCATCAGGTGGGGCTTGGCCGCGTCGAGCGCAGCCTGCTTCTGCGCCGGGGTCAGCCCTGCCGTCACGATGACGACGGCGCGCGTGCCGAGCGCGCCGAGCTCGGCGACCAGCGGCGCCACCGTGTGCGCCGGCGTGCACAGGAGGGCAAGGTCCGGCGCAGCCGGCAGCTGGCCGGCCGTGGCGTACACCGGAACGCCATCCAGGGTGCTGTGCTTGGGATTGACGGCGTAAACGGGGCCGGCGAAATGGCCGGCGCGCAGGTTGCGCCAGACGGTGGCGCCCACGCTGCCGCTGCGGTTTGAGGCGCCGAAAACGGCGACCGAGGCCGGCGTGAGCAGGCGGTCGAGGTGGCGGATGGTCACGATGCAATGACTCCCGAGCGCGACGGCTCAGCCGAGAAGATGCGGCTCGCGGCGAGTGACTCGCGCGTGGACGCGCGCGCAGAGAGGGTGGAGAGGCGGATCTTCATGTCCATCAAGATAGGACCTGCCGCGAGCCGGGCCTTGACCCTTATCAACAATTCGCCATGTCGCCGGCCGCCGGCGCGGATACCTGGCAAGTTCAACGGTGTCCGTGCACAGGCCCTTGATCCCGGTCAAGGCTGCGCAGCCATACAAGCCCAAAATGTCGTGGAACTCTCCCCTTGACGATTGGGCAGGCGACTCATGGACGACGAAATCAGACGGAAGATCCTGGCGCTGTTGGACCAGCATCGCATCATGACAGTTGCGACGCTGCGTCCTGATGGATGGCCGCAGGCAACGACGGTCGGTTATGTGAACGAAGGTCTGACCCTGTACTTTCTCTGCGGGCTGGACAGTCAGAAGTCAAGGAACCTGACGCGAGATGATCGACTCTCGCTGACCATCGATCACGACACGGCGGATCTGATGGCGATCACCGGTCTGTCGATGGCAGCTCGTGCGCATGCGGTGAATGATCGGGCCGAAGCGGAGAAAGTCTTGAGCATGCTGCCGCTGAAATACCCCGAGGCAGGGCCTCTGCCGATGAAGATGCCGAGCCCGGACGAGGTCCGTGTGTTCCGCGTAACGCCCTCGGTGATCTCCGTCCTTGACTACTCCAAGGGCTTCGGCCATACGGATCTCATCGTTTGCTGATGCGCAATCGGCTTCTTCCTCAGTCCAACTTCAGCGTGCGCAGCCGCAAGGCGTTCGTGATGACGCTCACCGATGAGAGCGCCATGGCAGCGGCGGCTACCACCGGCGAAAGCAGCAGCTCCGAAGAACGGGTACAGAACCCCGGCGGCAAGGGGGATGCCTGCGACGTTGTAAGCAAAGCTCAGGAACAGGTTCTGCCGAATGTTCCGCATCGTTGCACGGGACAGCGTCCTCGCGCGAACGATGCCCATCAGGTCTCCCTTGAGCAGCGTGATGCCCGCGCTCTCCATCGCGACGTCGGTGCCGGTCCCCATGGCTACGCCCACGTCTGCCGCCGAGAGACCGGGTGCATCGTTGACCCCATCCCCTCCCATGGCGACGACGCGCCCCTCGTCGCGCAGTCGCTTGACCACCGCTGCCTTGTCCTCGGGAAACACTTCGGCGATCACCTCGTCGATGTGGAGCTGACGCCCCACGGCTTCGGCCGTGGTCCTGCCATCGCCCGTGAGCATGACGATGCGGATGCCAGCCGCCCTCAACGCCTCGATGGCCTGAGCCGATGTTTCCTTGATGGGGTCGGCGATCGCAACGAATCCGGCCAGCTTGCCGCCCACGGCCACGAAGATGACCGTGGCTGCCTTCTGCCGTTGGGCCTCCGCCGACGCAGCCAGGTTCGTCGCGTCGATGGCGTGCTCGGCCAGGAACTTGGCGCTGCCGGAGATGATGAGCTGCCCGTCCACGGTGCCGACCACGCCCTTGCCGACGGGCGAATCGAAATCCGTGACCGGCGACAGCGGGAGCTTCCGCGCCTGGGCGTCCATGACGATGGCCATGGCCAGCGGATGCTCGCTGGCACGCTCGACGCTGGCGAGCTTCTGCAGCACCGCCTCGCCCTTGAAGCCATTCGCCGGTTCGATGTGGACGACCTTCGGCCGCCCCTCGGTCAGCGTGCCGGTCTTGTCCAGCACCAGCGTGTCGATCTTCTCCATCCGCTCGAGCGCCTCTGCATCGCGAATGAGCACGCCGTGCTGTGCGCCCTTGCCGACGCCCACCATGATGGACATCGGCGTCGCCAGGCCCAGTGCACAAGGGCAGGCAATGATGAGCACGGCCACTGCGGTGATGAGTGCGTAGCTGAATGCCGGGGCCGGCCCCCAAGCCAGCCAGATCACGAACGTCAACGCTGCAACCAGCATGACAACCGGCACGAACCAGCCCGCGACTCGGTCGGCCATCCGCTGGATCGGCGCACGACTGCGCTGAGCTGCGGCCACCATGTGGACAATCTGGGAGAGCAGCGTGTCGGCACCGACCTTCTCGGCACGCATCACGAAGCCGCCGGTCTGGTTCATGGTCCCCGCCGTCAGCTTCGAGCCCGCCGTCTTGGCGACCGGAATGGGTTCGCCCGTCACCATGGACTCGTCGACGTTGCCCCTGCCTTCTGTGAGTACCCCATCGACCGGAACCTTTTCACCGGGACGAACGCGCAGCAGGTCTGCGACCTGGATGGTGTCGACCTGAACGGTTTCGTCGGCGCCATCCGGCTTGACCTTGACCGCAGTCTTCGGTGCGAGTCCAAGAAGCGCTTTGATGGCGCCAGACGTCTTCTCACGCGCTCGGAGCTCGAGGACCTGGCCGAGCAGGACGAGCACCGTGATGACCGCGGCGGCCTCGAAGTAGACGGCAACCGAGCGATCCTCGCTGCGCAGCGCATCCGGAAAGAGCCCCGGAGCTAGCGTCGCAACCAGGCTGTAGAGCCAGGCAGCACCGGTGCCAAGGGCAATCAGCGTGAACATGTTCAGGCTGCGGTTCTTCACGGAGGCAACGGCCCGGGTGAAGAACGGCCAACCGGCCCAGAGCACGACGGGCGTGCCAAGGATCAGTTGAATCCAGTTCGAGGTCTGCTGGGCGACAAGGTGGTGGATGTCGACGATGTGGCCGCCCATCTCCAGCGCGAAAACCGGGGCGGTCAACGCCGTCCCGATCCAGAAGCGGCGCGTCATGTTGCGCAGTTCGGAGCTCTCGCCGGTGTCCTCGGTCGCCAGCACCGACTCCAGCGCCATGCCGCAGATGGGGCAACTACCCGGGCCCATCTGGCGGATTTGCGGGTGCATCGGGCAGGTGTACTCGACCTGCCTGCCCGGCGGAGCCGCCGCGGTTGGCTTCGTCGCAGCCGGCCGATGCCCCGCGCCGCCCCCGCCCGACGCCGGGCCGGAAAGATCGTGGCGTTCGGTGCTGGAAGATGGCATGGCGCTCTCCTGTTCTTGCTCGAAGTTTCAACCCTGCCCGACGTAGGAAATTTAGGTGGTGCTTGAGCACCCTTACTGCGGAATAGACCGCGCAGCCCCTGCGATCCAGATGCCGAGGCCCGCCAAGCACGCCCAGCAAAGCCAGAACAGCGCACGTTCCCACCAAAGCGGAGGGCCGTCGCGGGCCTCGAGGCGGTACCTCAGTGTCATGCCGAGGCCATGAACGACAACGCCGCCGACCAGCAGCGGCATTGCGTAGGACCGAAGCCACTCGGGCAGGACCAGCGCCAGGCCGGCGCCCAGGACGATGGCCCCAAGACCCGAGGCGAGTTCTGCCCCTTCAGTGGCTGCGCGCGGCACGTGCACCGTCGCCTCGTGAGCAATGGGGGATGAAACGCGGCGTCGCAGCGGCATATTCTCGCCACGCGTCCCCGAAAATCTTCTCCGAGTCCCGTTCCTCGGAAATGGCCAGGCGCACGTACATAGTGACCAGCACCGGGAACATCGCCAGCGTCATCAGCGTCGGCCACTGCAGCAGGAAGCCGAACATGATGGCGACGAAGCCGATGTACTGCGGATGACGCACCATTCGGTAAGGCCCCGTCTTGGCCAGTTGGTGGCCCCGCTGCGCATGGTAGAGCACGTGCCACGATTTCGACAGCAGCGCGAAACCGGCAACGATGAACACAAAGCTCAGGATGTGCAGCACGCCGAGGTGCGGGTTCCCGTGCTGCCCGGCCAGGAGCCACCAGAGATGGCCCGCATCGTGGCCAAACAAGTTCATGCCCGGGAACTTCGGGCCGAGCCAGCCCGAGAGCAGGTAGATGGTCAGGGGGAAACCGTACATCTCTGCAAACAGCGCGACGATGAAGGCGCTGTAAGCGCCGAAGCTACGCCAGTCTCGCAGGTTCACCGGCTTGAAGAAGCTATAGGCGAAGCCGATAAAGATGGCGGCGTTGAGCAGGACCAGACCCCAGAGTCCGTAATCACTGTTGGCGTCGTTCATGGTCGCTGCTCCTGGATTGACCGTGCTCGTGGCCGCCATGGTGGTGCCCGCGGTGCATGAACATGTGCATCAGCGGGCATGCCAGGACGAACAGGTACGGCAGCAGGCCCAGGACGTGCGCGGTGTGTTCAGTCAGGAGGTAGAAGCCACCGACCGCGATCGCGACCACCAAAGCCAGACCAGCTGGCGAGCCCCAGAACGGCGGCGGCCGATCGTGGTCCATCCTTCGCTCCTTCGAATCATTTGACAGGCGTGCGGGCCGCTTCGCGGTCCATCATCATCTGCATCATGGTTTCCATCATGTCCATGCGCTGACCCATCATCTGGGAATCCATGGGCATGCCGCTCTTGCCGTGGCCCCCCTTCATTTGGCCCATCATCGACATGCCGTCCCTCATGACCTTCATGTGCTCGGCCATCAGGGCCTGGCGCGCCTCGGGCGTCTTGGCGGCCGTCATCTTCTGGTGCATGTCACGCATCTTGTTCATCTGCTGCTCGTGCGCTGAGGTCGAAGACGCAGCGCGATGCCCGGTGTGATCATGGCTCACCGGGGCAGATTGCGACGCGCATCCACCGAGGGCGATGGCCGCTACGAGAAGAATGGCTAGCTTCATTTCCCGGACTCCTTTCTCACATACCAGTATGAGAACTCTGAAAGGGAGGCGTTTGACGCACATCAACAAATGGAGAAGCCTTGACGATCGTGTCCAGCAGCACGGCCTGCATCACGCACCGATGGTTCTCCGCACGCCGGGCCTCGTCGAGCGGCAGGGCGGATGCGAGCAGTGACCAGTGCGCCGAGTGCCTGGCGTCGACCAGGAAGGTCGCGTCGTTCGATGCGGGCTGCCCGGTGCCGCCGGCCAGCACGTCGAAGCCGGCCGCGCGGGCGGCCGAGACGAACTGGCTGCCGCGTGCCGCCTTCGGATCGCCGAGAAACAGGATCGACGCGCCGGGCGGCGACCGATGCTCGCGCAGTGTCATGAGATCCGCCAGGAGGCGGGCCGGATGGTCGTCCAGGCACAGGTCGTGGTAGACCGGCACGCCGGCGTCCTGCTCGATCCGGCGCGCGGTGGCCGGTGCCAGCGCCTCGCAATCGACGGCGTCGTACATGCGACCCAGCATCTGCGCCAGGACGAGAACATTGTCCCGTCCCGGTGCCGGCCTTGTCGGCTCGGTGAACCTGACCTCGGCCACGCGTGCCCCCAGGTCCTGCGCGGCGCGGCGCAGCGTCGAGATGTCACCAGCGGGCGAAGGGCCAAGCAGCAGCGCCAGGTTCTTGCCGCGCAAGGGCTGGCCGGCGGTGCCGGCGCGTGCCTGTGCCCGCAGGCGCTCGGCCGCGGCCAGGGTCGCCAGGATGCACTTGGCGGCCAGCGGATCGCGGTGAGGGAAAGTGGAAATGCGGGACGTCACAACGCAAAGATAGGACCTGCCGCGATCCGAGACTTGACCGGCATCAACAATTCGTCATGTCGCCGGCGCCGATACCGTCCTGACACGGACCGTTCACCCAGTGTTACCGAAGCCCCCATCGCATTGGCGCTCCCGTTGCACTGGCCTTCTAAGCTCCTCACATCGATCCATGAGGGGCAAAAATGACTGAAACGATCCGCCTTCCCAAGTCCGCCCCGTCGGGCGTCCAGCGCATCGCGGACATGCTGCGGCTGCTGGAGGGCACCCTGCCGATCCAGCGACGGGTCGTGCGCACGGGCGACTCGGTCTACCAGGCAGGGCAGGCATTCGGCTGCCTCTACGTCGTCAATTCGGGTTTCTTCAAGATGGTCAACCTGTCCGACGAGGGGCGGGAGCAGGTGGTCGGCCTCCATTTCAAGGGCGATTGGCTGGGTCTGGACGGCATTGCGGCGGGACACTACGGCTGTGATGCCGTCGCGATGGACACTGGCGAAGTCTGGGTCATCCGCTACGACGCCTTGCTCAAGGCCGCCCTCGGGGCCCCTGCGCTGCTGACTGCACTGCACGAGGCCATGAGCCGCGAGCTGGTGCGCGACCACGATTCCCTGCTCTCGCTGTGCACCTTGCCCGCCGACGCCCGCGTGGCCGGCTTCCTGCGCTACTGGGCCGATGCCCTCGCGCAGCGCGGGCTGCGCAACGACCAGATCACCCTCCACATGACGCGCGCCGAGATCGGCAACTACCTCGGCATGACGCTGGAGTCCGTGAGCCGCGCGCTGTCCAGGCTGGCCCGTTGCGACGTGATCCACTTCATCGAGAAGGGGCGGCGTGACATCCGCATTCCCAAGGTGGAGGCGCTGACGAGCTTCATCCAGCACCTGATGGCGCCCACGGAGGCCGCCGCCCTTCACTGAGCCGCGTTCAGGACCTTCGCCATGGCACGCTCGAGTTCGGCGCGCGTGTAGGGCTTGCGCAGCAGCTCCCAGGCCTGGGGCTCGGCGAGCAATCCGCTCGAATAGCCCGACATCAGCAACACGGGCAGGCCGGGCAGGTGCGTGTTCACCTGTGCTGCCAGCTCGGTGCCGCGCATGCCGGTGCCCAGCAGGATGTCGGTGAGCAGAAGCCCGATGCCCGCATCGGATGCGAGCACGTCCAACGCTTCCTCGGCGTGGGCGCAGGCGATGACTTCACAGGCCATCGAGGCGAGGAACTTCTGCACCACGCTTCGGACCTCGGCATCGTCCTCGACCAGCAGCACGCGCAGCCCGGGCGGCACCCCATGCTGCACGGCGGCGTCGGATTCGTCGTCGGCGGCGGCGTCCGCGTCGATGAGCGGCAGGTACAGCGTCACCGTGGTGCCCGCACCAGGCGCGCTCTGGAGACCGACGGCGCCGCGCGACTGCCTGGCAAACCCATAGACCGTCGACAGGCCCAGGCCGGTGCCACGGCCGCTTTCCTTGGTGGTGAAGAAGGGCTCGAAGGCACGCTCCTTCACGGCCTCGGACATGCCCGCCCCTGTGTCGGCGATCGAGATCGCCACATAGCCCTCCACCTCGGCCAGGCTGGGCTCTGAGTCGAGCTGCACCGGCAGCCGCGGCACCGCGCGGCAGGTGAAGCCGAGCGTGCCGCCCTGGGGCATGGCATCGCGGGCATTGATCGCCACGTTCAGCAGTGCGGATTCCAGTTGTACCGGGTCCGCGATGCAGAGCGCCTCCTCGGCGTCGAGCGTGATGACGATGCGCTGGTCGAGCGTGCGCCGCAGCATGTCGGTCAGCGAATGCAGCAGCGCGGCGGTGTCGACAACGGTGGGCTGCAGCACCTGGCGTCGCGAGAACGCGAGCAGCTTGCCCGTCAGTTCCGTTCCGCGCCGGGTGGCGCGCGCGGCGGCGCCGACCAGCTGCTGGACGAAGGGGTCGCCGGTGTAGGCGGGCGTGTCCTCGAGCACCTGCAGATTGCCCGAGATGACCGTGAGCAGGTTGTTGAAGTCGTGCGCGACGCCGCCGGTCAGCTGGCCGACGCTCTCGAGCCGCTGCGCATGGTTGAGCGCTTCCTCGCTGCTCGTGCGCTGCAGGACGGTGGCCAGCATGCTGGACAGCGAGTCCAGGAAGCGGATCTCGTCGTCACCGAAGCGCCCGGCCGTTCGCGAGCGCACGACCAACGTTCCGATGATGCGGCCGCGGTCCGCCAGGGGAACGGAGAGTTCGCACACCAGCCCGGCCCGGGCATAGAGCGGCGGGATGTTGAAACGCCGATCCTGCGCATCGCCGTTCACCAGCACCGGCTTGCCTTCTGCCACGACGGTGCCGGAGGGCGAGTCGGGGTCATTGGGCACCCGATGGCCGATCGGCTGCTCGGGCAGGAGGCCCACGCCGGCCGCGACGCGGAATTCGAGGCCGCTCGGCTCCAGCAGCAGGATCGTCGCCATCTCGACCTGCAGGGCCTGCGCGGCGATGGTCGGGACCAGTTCGAGCAGTTTCTGCGACTCGCGCGCGTCCACGGCAAGGCGCCCGAACTGCGCCAGGCATTCGGCATAGCGCGCCCGCTCCAGGGCCTGCTTCACGCGCGGGTAGGCGCCGACGCCGCGGATCGCCGCGACCACGTAGGGCAGGCTGTGGTCCTGCAAGGGGCTCAGGGCGATCTCGACCCTGACTTCGCTGCCGTCGCGCCGCTTGGCCACCAGGTCCATCTGCATGCCCATCGGCCGTGCGCGCGGCTGGTCGGAGTAGGCCTTGCGATAGGCCGCGTGGCGCGGGCGGATGGCGTCGGGCACCAGCGCGTCGACCGTGAGGCCGACCAGTTCGTCGGCCGAATAGCCGAACAGTTCGAGCGCGGCTGGGTTCGCCAGGCTGATCACGCCCTGGAGATCGACGAGCAGCAGTGCGTCCGGATAAGCGGCGAAGAGGGAACGGAACACCGCGCCATCGTCGACACCGGGAACGCTGGGGCCGGCCATGTTTCAGCCCCTCCCCGCTTCGACCTTGGGAACCAGGATGTAGCCTGCGCCACGGACCGACTTGATGATCTGGGGATTGTTGGGGTCGTCTTCCAGTTTGCGGCGCAGGCGCCCGATCTGGACATCGATGGTGCGGTCGAAGGGGCCGCCGTCGCGGCCCCGGGTGGATTCGAGAAGGAAGTCGCGCGACAGCACGCGGCCCGGGTGGGTGGCCAGGGTGCTCAGGAGGTCGAACTCGCCCGTGGTCAGCGCCACCTCTTTGCGGCCCGGGTCCAGGAGACGGCGCGCGGCGGTGTCCAGCTCCCACTGGGCGAAGCGAAGCAGGGTCACCTCTTCGGCGCCCGGCCTGGACTCCGGGGGGTCCGCGGGAACCAGGCGGCGCAGCACGGCCTTGATGCGCGCCACCAGTTCACGCAGGTCAAAGGGTTTTGTTACATAGTCGTCGGCCCCGATCTCCAGGCCGACCACCTTGTCGACCGCATCCCCACGGCCGGTGACGATCACCAGCCCGCAGCGCCAGTGTTCGCGCAACTGGCGCGCGATGGCAAAGCCATCCTCGCCGGGCAGGCCCAGGTCCAGCAGGACCAGCGCCGGAGGGTCGCTGGCCATGAGTTCGAGGAGCGCCGGCCCGGCGTGCAGCTGGCTCACCCGGAATCCGTGCCCCTGCAGATAGCCCGCGAGCAAGGTGGTGATCTCGACTTCATCGTCGAGGACGGCGAGGTGGGTGGGGGTCGTCACCCGGGAATGTTAGCCCCTTGGAGACAAACGGAGAATGTCCAGTACCGAACCGCTTCAAGAGAACGCGGACATCGTGGTCCTGGTCGACGAGGTGGAGTGGCGTATGCGTCAGTTCGATCGCGAGCAGCGCCTGAGGGCCAGCCTGTTGCCGCCACCGGACAGCGCCATCGTCGAGGAATTCCTCGACCGCCTGAGGGCTCCCCTGAGATCGGTGACCCGAACCGTGATCGGCCAAGCCAGCAAGCCTCGCCTTGAGCCATGTCAAGAAGTCCGGAATGCCGCCGTGCGAAGCTGAGGGCTGACTTTTCCGGAGCACCGTCATGACCCCTGAAACCTCCCTTGCCCCGTCGCTTCGCGACGGACATCTTCGCTTGGTCCTCGAATGGCAGGCAGCGGCCGTCGGGACGCTGCTGCAGGCGCAGCAGCGCCAGGCTCAAATACTTCTGGCGTGGCAGAAGTCGATGGCCGAGATCGGCCAAGATCTGTGGGATCGCTGGGCCTGCCGTTTCGGCGGCGGCGTGCCGCTCGACGGCTGAGCGCCGGCCTCAGCGGCGATGCCCGGCCTCGAGCGCGGCCTGGCATGCCGCGCAGCGGACGGCGATGGGTTGCGCCACCAGGCGCTCGCGCGGAATGTCCTTGCCGCAATCGGCGCAGATGCCGTAGCGGCCTTCGGCCATGCGCTGTTGCGCCTCTTCGACGTCCTTGAGCCTGGCGCGGTCGATCTCGATCTCGGCGCTGTGCAGGCCGGCGAGCCGGAACGCCTCGGCCTCATCGGCGTGGCTGCGAACCTCGTGATCCTGAGGGTCTCGTGAGGTCTCGTCGACGGCAGCGGTCCGGCGAAGTTCTTCCAGGACGCTGCGCTTGATGACCTGGAGCCGAGCGGCCAGTGCCTCGCGATCGGCGGTGGTGAGATGTTTCATGTGAAGTCCGTCGTTGTGGTTATGGAGGGCAGGGCGGGCTTGACCGGCCAGTCGCCGTCGGCGGCGTGCAGGTCGGTATGGCAGACGCCGGAGGCCGCGATCCTGGTCGGCTGCACCGCTCAGCCTCAGGCCATGTACTTGCCGCCGTTGATTGGCAGCGTGATACCGGTGATGAAGGCGGCTTCGTCCGCGACGAGAAAGACGACCCCGCGGGCGATCTCGTCCGGTGTCGCCAGCCGGCCCGCGGGGACGGCCTTGAGGATCTGTGCCAGCGCCTCGGGCGGCACCGCACCGACCATGGCCGTCTCGGTGTAGCCGGGTGCGACCACGTTGGCCGTGATGTTGCGCGAGGCACCCTCGAGCGCGAGCGACTTCGTGAAACCGATGAGGCCGGCCTTGGTTGCCGCATAGTTGCATTGCCCCGCCTGGCCCGAGAGCCCGTTGACGGAGCCCATGTTGACGATTCGTCCGAAGCGCCGCTCGCGCATGCCCTCGATCACGGCGCGGCACATGTTGAAGCATCCGCCCAGGTTGACCTCGAGCACTTCGCGCCATTGCTCGAAGCTCATCTTGTGCAGCATCGCATCGCGCGTGATCCCGGCGTTGTTGACGAGCACCTCGACCGGCCCGAGCTCGGCTTGCACGCGGGCCGCGCCTTCGCGGCATGCAACCGGGTCGGCCACGTTCCAGGCGAAGGCGGGAATGCCCGTGCGGGCGGAAAAGGCCTGCGCGACCGCCTCGTTGGTGCCGTAGTTGACGGCGACCCGATAGCCTGCGGCCTGCAGGGCTTCGGCGGTGGCTGCTCCGATGCCGGCGGTTCCGCCGGTGACCAGTGCGACGCGCATTGCTCAGGCCTCCAAGCGCAGCTTCTTGACGTCGGTTGTCGGTTTGGTATCGGATTTCATGAGAGTCCTTTCGCGTGTCGGGTGGCTGTGACGGCACTGTAGGTAGCGCACCGGCTCAAGGCATTGCGCTGGATCAAGGGACCGGCATGGCGCGCTCATCGCGCCAGGACGTAGGTGCCCGGCGCGTCGCAGATCGGCAGGTAGCCCCGCTGCGCATGGCCTATGCGGGGTGGCTTGCGACGAGGCCCGGAACGATCCGCCAGCCAGCGCTGCAATGCGGGCCACCACGAGCCTTCGATCCGCTCGGCACGTGCCACATAGGCGTCGGGCGGCACATAGGCCGCATCCCCGGCGCGCTGCAGGACCCGGTAGTGGCGATGCGCATGTCCGGGCTCGCTGAGGATGCCGCCGTTGTGGCCGCCGTCCGTCAGGACGAAGCAGATCTCCGCGTCGCAAAGCAGGTTCAGCTTGTACACCGAGCGCCAGGGGGCGACATTGTCTGTCCAGGTTCCCACGGCGAAGATCGGCACGTCGATGTCGCGCAGGGAGACCGGCTGTCCGTTCACGCAATAGACCCCGCGCGCGAGTTCGTTGTCGTGGAACAGGCTGCGCAGATAGTCCGCATGCATGCGGTAGGGCATGCGCGTGCCATCGGCGTTCCACGCCATCAGGTCGGTGAACGGCGCTCGCTCGCCGAGCAGGTAGTTCTGCACCATGGGCGACCAGATGCGGTCGACGGCACGCAGGATGTTGAAAGCGCCGGCCATCTGTTCCGCCTTCAGGAAGCCTTGGCGGGCCATCATGTCTTCGATGAAACAGAGCTGGCTCTCGTCCATGAAGAGGCCGAGCTCGCCCGGCTCGGTGAAGTCGGTCTGCGCAGCCAGCAAGGTGACCGTGGCCAGGCGATCGTCATGGTCGCGCGCCATGGCCGCCGCCCCGATGGCGAGCAGCGTCCCGCCGAGGCAATAGCCCAGTGCATGCACGCGCTGCCCGCCCGCGATGGCCGAAACGGCATCGAGGCTGGCCATCAGCCCCTGCGCCAGGTAGTCGTTCATTCCGTGGTCCCGGTCTTCCGCATCCGGGTTCTTCCACGAGATGGCGAAGACCGTGTGGCCCTGGTCGACCAGGTAGCGGATCAGCGAATTGCGCGGCGACAGGTCGAGGATGTAGTACTTCATGATCCAGGCGCTCACCATGAGCACCGGTTCGGGATGGACCGTGGCCGTCGTGGGCGAGTACTGGATCAGCTCCATCAGGCGATTGCGCAGGACGACCTTGCCGGGCGTGAGCGCCACGTCGCGTCCGGGCACGAAGGCCTCGGCGTCTTTGGGCGGCAGGTGGTCACGGCTGCGCTGAACGTCCTCCATCCAGTTGCACGCGCCTTGCAACAGGTTCATTCCGCCGGAGACGAGCGTTCGCTGCAGCACCAGCGGATGCGTGACGGGCGAGTTCGCCGGCGAGCACATCGCGTGCAGCTGCCGCGCGGAGAACGACACGACCTGCTCGTGATGGCGCTCGACGCCGGGCACGCCTTCGGTCAGTTCCCGCAGCCACTGCCCGCCGGCACGGAACGCCTGCCTGTAGACGCTGAACGGCCATGCGTCCCAAAGCGGATCGGCGAGGCGGGGGTCGTCTTCGTGCGGATCAGGCGTCTGGGGGCCATGGGACGGCACGGGCTGAAGCGCCTGGAGCGCGGCTTCCGTCGCTCGCATCAGCGGGCGGACGATCAGCAGCTGCGCACTGAGGGCGGGCTGCGCCGCCAAGTGGATGGCCCAGTCCGACCAGGCCTGCATCAGCGCTGCGGGAGAAATGCCTTTCGTCAGTTCGGCCAGCTGGGCGTGCAGCGTGCGGTCCAGGGCACCGTCTGCGTCGTTGTCCATCTGTCCCGGGTTCAGGCCGGATCCGATGGCGCACATCAGACGGTTTGAGGCGACAGAACAGCTGGGCGCACGACCGCTTGCGATTGCCTCGAGCTGCCCAGGGCCGTGCCCAAGGCCGTGCCCAGGGCCTGCAGGCGCACGGCGAAGCCGAGGTCGTCGACCTCGCGCGTCGTGAACGCGGTGCTCAGGAAAGGCGCACGACCGATGATGCGGCCGATCTCGGCCACAGCCTTGGGCGCGCCGCGATCGCCCATGACCGACACCACGGCCACATCGGGCAGGTGATCGCGCCGCCGGGCCACGAAACTGCGCATCGGGCCGGCGAGCCGCTGCGCCCAGATGGGCGACACCAGCACCACCGCGTCGAACTGCCTGGGCAACGGCCCGTCGTAGCGGATCTCCGGACACCGTCGCAACAGGGAGTCGAGCAGGCAGCGCAGCGCGCCCAGGACGCCGCTGCGCGGCCGGACTTCCGTGATCTCGCCCAACTGCCAGCCTTGCTGCTGGCTCAGCAGCCGCGCCACCCGGCGGGAAGTGCTCGTATAGGAATAGACGACCACCAGGACCTTGCTCATTGCGCTCTCCGCTGTGTTGATGCGCCGATGCTCCGCCATGGCAGGGCATGGGCCATTGCGCTGGATCAATGAACGCAACGGTTCATTCAGCTCGGCCTGTGCCGAGATTGCGGCCCAAGGCAATGCAAATACCAACGGCGGGCGACAGGCGGCGATGCATTGATACGGATCAAGCCCCGCGCACTTCGAAGCGCCGAAACTGGCAGCGAATTCTTCTTGCCTTGAGGAGCCAGCCATGTATCAACGCATTCTTGTCCCCGTCGACGGAAGCGCCACCTCGCTGCGAGGCCTGGACGAGGCGATTCGCCTTGCCAAGCTCACCGGCGCAAAGCTCCGGCTCATCCACGTGGTGGACGAGTTGAAGTACGTGACCGGCTTCGAGACCTTCGCCACCTACAGCGGTGATTTGGTGCCACTGATGGCGCAAGCAGGCAGGCAGATCCTCGAACAGGGCAGGGAGCGCGCGCTGCGTGCCGGCATCAAGGCGGAAAGCGTGCTCTTCACCTCGCTCGCCGGCCGCGTCTCGGAGCTCGTCGTCGAGCAGGCAAGGGCCTGGAAGGCCGACCTCATCGTGATCGGGACGCACGGTCGCCATGGTGTCGCGCGAGCGTTGTTGGGCAGCGATGCCGAGCAGGTGCTGCGCATGGCGCCGGTCCCCGTGCTGCTCGTGAATGCCCACGCGTGCGTTGGGGAAGCCAGCGGTACGGCGGCGTCGCCAGTCGTCGCCGCCGAAGCGTGAGACAGGGTCAGCCTGCGGACCTCATCGGGCCTGATGGGGCCCTGCTGGCCGGCGAAGCGCATCTGCACCCCGCGGAGGCGCTTGCAGCCCGGCTGGAGGTCGACCCGCAGCGCGGCCTGACTTCCGAGCAGGCGAAACATCGGCAGGGCCTCTACGGCGAAAACCGGCTGCCCGAGGCGGTCCCGCGCAGCCTGACCCGGCGGGTGTGTGACCAGCTGAGCGACTTCATGGTGCTCGTGCTGATCGCGGCTGCGCTGCTGTCCGGTTTCATCGGAGATGTCGCGGACACCGTGGCCATCGCGGTCATCGTGCTGCTCAACGCGGCGATCGGCCTCACGCAGGAGTGGCGCGCGGAACGGGCGCTCGTCGCACTGAAGCGGCTGGCCGGCGCCCATGCGACCGTGCGGCGCGATGGTTGCGCGCTGGCCGTCGATACGGCCCACCTGGTGCCGGGTGACGTGGTGCTGCTGGAGGCAGGCAATCTCGTGCCCGCCGACCTGCGGCTGCACCAGGCGGCGCAATTGCGCGTGGACGAGTCCATGCTGACCGGGGAATCCGTCACGGTGGAGAAGCACATCGCCCACCTTCCGGCGGGCGACCATCCGATCGGCGACCGGCTCAACATGGCCTTCAAGGGAACGCTGGTCCGCCACGGCCGTGCGGAAGGCCTGGTGGTCGCCACGGGCTCGAGGACCGAACTGGGGCGCATCGCCGGCTTGTTGCGGGACACCGGCGCGCGAAGCACCCCCCTGCAACTGCGCCTGGCTGATTTCGGCAGACGCCTGTCGCTCGTGGTCCTGTGCATCTGCGGGCTGCTTTTCGGCATCGGCGTGCTGCGTGGCGAGCCGGTGCTGCTGATGGCGCTCACGGCCATCAGCCTGGCGGTGGCGGCGATTCCGGAGGCGCTGCCCGCGGTCGTGACCGTCCTGCTGGCCCTGGGCGCTCGCCGCATGGTGAAGGTGAACGCGCTGGTACGGCGTCTGTCCTCGGTGGAGACGCTGGGATCGGTCAGCGTGATCTGCTCCGACAAGACCGGTACGTTGACGCAGAACCGCATGCGGGTCCAGGTCGTCGAGTATCCAGGCGGCGGGACGCCGCAGGCACTGTGGACCGCGGCTGTGCTGTGCAACGACGCCGGTGCGGACGCCAGCGGCGCGTGGGTGGGCGACCCGACCGAGACGGCGCTGGTCGAAGCGGCCCAGGCCAGCGGCGCGGACCCCCATGCAATGCGCTCTGCGCAGCCTCGTCTGCACGAATGGCCATTCGACGCCGCGCGCAAGCGGATGAGCACCTTGCACCGGGAGGGCCAGGGCTGGGTTGTTGTCGTCAAGGGGGCGCCCGAGACCTTGCTGCCGCGCTGCACACGCGTTGCGGCGGGGCAGCGGGAAACCCCGCTCGACGTGGCTCAGGCGCTGGGCGTGGCAGCGGCGATGGCCGAGCAGGGCCTGCGCGTCCTCGCACTGGCCCGGCGTTCGTGTGCGCAGGACCCAGGCGGCCAGCCTTTCGAGGCGGTCGAAGCCGACTTGGTCTTGCTCGGGCTCGTGGGGCTGGCGGACCCGCCGCGGCCCGAGGCGAAGGCCGCCGTCGCGGACTGCCAGGGCGCGGGCATCACGCCCGTGATGATCACTGGCGACCACCCGGCGACCGCGCTGGCGATCGCGCGCGAACTCGGTATCGCCGAGGCCGGCTCGACAGTCCTGACGGGCCCGCAACTCGTTGCGCTGGACGACATTGCGCTGCAACGGCTGGCTGGCGATGTGCGCGTGTACGCGCGGGTCGACCCGGCCCAGAAAATTCGCATCGTGCGTGCGCTGCAGTCCCAGGGCCGGTTCGTCGCGATGACGGGGGACGGCGTCAACGACGCGCCGGCGCTCAAGCAGGCCGACATCGGAGTGGCCATGGGCCGCGGCGGGACCGATGTCGCGCGCGAAGCGGCGAGCCTGGTGCTGCTCGACGACAACTTCGCCAGCATCGTGGCTGCGGTGCGGGAAGGCCGGCGCATCTTCGACAACATCCGCAAGTTCGTCCGCTACGCCATCACCGGCAATTCGGCGGAGACCTGGACCCTGGTGCTCGCGCCACTCATGGGCATGCCGATTCCGCTGCTGCCCCTGCATATCCTGTGGGTGAACCTGGTCACCGACGGCCTGCCGGGCCTGGCACTCGCCGCAGAACCGGCCGAACGGGGCGTGATGCAGCGGCCGCCGCGCCCGCCCGGCGAAAGCCTGTTCGCCGGTGGCCTCTGGCAGCACGTGCTGTGGGTCGGTCTCCTCATCGCGGCGCTGTGCCTGGGCATTCAGGCCTGGGCCCTGACGACGGGGATGCATTGGCAAACCATGGTGTTCACGGTTCTGACGCTCTCGCAGATGGCCTATGTGCTGGCCATCCGTTCGGAGCACGAATCGCTCTTCACGCAAGGGCTGGGCAGCAACTGGCACTTGGCCGGTGCCGTGCTATCGACCTTCGTGCTTCAGCTGGCGGTGATCTATGTTCCGCCGCTGCAGAAAGTGTTTCGCACCGAGGCCCTGGCGCCCGGCGAGCTGGCGCTGTGCCTGGCATGCGCGGCCGTGGTCTTCGCGACGGTCGAGGCGGAGAAGTGGCTGCGCCGATCGGCACGCAGGTCCGCCGAAGCGGCGAAGCCGCGCCAGGAGATGGTCGCCGGGCACTCGACGCGAGTCCCTTGATGCCGGTCGCGATCACGCACACTGTCCAAATGAAGCTGCACATATCGGCCGCCGTTGCCCCGGATCGCACGCTGGTGACGGCGTTGCGCGAACGCCTTCAGTCGGACACCGGTCAGCCCGTCTCGCTGATGGAGACCCACATCTCCTGGGTGCTGCTGACGTCGAAGCTGGCTTACAAGTTGAAAAAGCCCGTCGCCCTGGGTTTCGTCGACTTCCGGTCGCTGGCGGCGCGCAAGCATTTCTGCGAGGAGGAGGTGCGCCTCAATCGGCGGCTCGCGCCGTCGCTCTATGTCGGCGTCGTTCCCATTTGCGGCACGACGCAGGCGCCGCACCTCGGCGACGGCGAGCCCATGGACTTCGCCGTCTGCATGCGCCGGTTTCCCGAGGACGCCCTGCTGTGCAGCCTGTTGCCGGCAGGACGCTTGCAGGAGGGGCAGCTCGAGCAGTTCGCGCAGCGTCTGGCGGTGTTTCATGAGGAAGCACAGATGGCCGCGCCGGACTCCACATTCGGCGCCCCGGCCCAGGTCGGCCGCCCGGTCGTCGATGCGTTGGCCCGTCTGCGCGCCGGTGGTGGCGCGCGGTGTCCGGGTGATCTTCAGGCCTGGGTGTTCGAGCAGAAGAGGGCGTTGCGCACGGCATGGCTGGAACGGCAGCGGCACGGAGCGGTGCGCGAATGCCATGGCGATCTTCACCTGGCCAATGTGGTGCTGCTCGATGGCCGCCTGACGGCCTTCGACTGCATCGAATTCGATCCATCGTTGCGCTGGATCGACGTCATGAGCGACGTCGCCTTTCTCACGATGGACCTGAAGGCGCATGGCCGAGCCGATCTCGCGTTTCGTTTTCTGGACGCGTATCTGCAGCACAGCGGCGACTACGCCGGCGTGCCGGTTCTGCGCTTCTACGAGGTGTACAGGGCGATGGTGCGGGCACTGGTCTGCCGCCTGCGCGCGCGAACCGGCGCGGACGCCTGCCTGCCCAGCGAGCCGGACTACCTCGCCTGCGCAGCCGAGCTTGCGCGCAGCGCGCACGGCACGCCACGTCTGATGATCACGCACGGATTGTCCGGCTCGGGGAAGTCGACCATGGCCGCCGCGCTTCTGGCCCCCGCGGGTGCGATCCGAATCCGCTCGGATGTCGAGCGCAAGCGTCTTTTCGGGCTGGGGGCGCAGCAACGTTCAGCCGATCGCCACGCCGAGATCTACAGCCAGGAAGCGACCCGACGCACTTTCGCGCGGCTGGCCGAGTGCGCGCGCACGGCCCTGCAAGCCGGATACCCCGTGATCGTCGATGCCGCCTTTTTGCGCCGGGACGAACGGCTGGCGTTCCGGGCCCTGGCGGCCGAGCTGCGCGTGCCGTTCTCGATTCTCCATTGCCGCGCTGCCGAGGCCCAGCTGCGCCGCCGAGTGGCGGCACGCGATGCCGAGGGCCGCGATGCGTCCGAGGCGACCCTGGCCGTGCTCGAGCGGCAGCTCGCCACCCACGAGCCGCTCGGCCAGGACGAGTGCGCCTTCGCGCTGGAAGTCGCTACGGATGATCCTGTGGATGTGGCTTCACTCGGCGCCCGGTGGCTCGCGCGCTCCCACTGAAGCGAGCCGCGCGCCGGGCCGGGGTGCGCTACTCGAAGGCCAGGGCACCCGTAGGCAGGCTGACACGCGTCGACGTCGCCGCCGCTTCGGCCTTGGTCTCGGCTTCCGGCGCCCGCACCAGAAGGACCGGCACCGAGGCATATCGCAGGACATGTTCCGCGCTGCTGCCCATGACGACGCGGCCGACCCCGCGGCGTCCGTGCGTGCCGAGAACGATCAGGTCCGCGGGCCACTTGGCTGCTTCGGCGTTCACCATTTGATGGACCGACCCCGAAAAGCTGTCGCAGAGCTGGGCCTCGGCTTCGACGCCGGCGGCCTGGGCGGTGGCCCTGGCTTCATCGAGGATGCGCTTGCCGTTTTCGCGGAGCACCTTGAGCCAGTCGCCGGTATAGCCCGCATAGGCATCCATCGCGAGGGCGAACGAGAGTTCGTCGATCACATGAAAGACCCGCAGCTGTCCCTGCGTCAGCTTGGCAAGTCGAATGGCCTCCTCGAGACCACGTTTCGAGGTCTCGCTGCCGTCGATGGGAACGAGGATTCGCTGATACATGGCCTGCTCCTGCCTGTGAGTTGAGATACGGCCAGTATCGGCACGCCGACTGCTCGCGACTTGATCTGGCGCAAGAGAGACCGATGAGCCGGCGACGAACATCGGGCAATCCGGAACCTCATCGAAACGAAAGACTGATCATGAAGACTCTTCTCGCGGTCGATGGCAGCGACTACACGAAGCGCATGCTGTCCTACCTGACGACGCACAAGGACTGCCTCGGCACGGCTCAGGCCTATACGGTCCTCTACGTGGTTCTGCCGGTGCCGCACCGCGCGGCTGCGTTCGCGGGGCCCGAGATGGTGCACGGCTACTACGAAGACGATGCCCGCGTCGTGCTGGAGCCGATCCAGGCTTTTATGCGCGAACAGGGCATCGACGCGACCTTCGTCCACAAGGTGGGCCATCCCGCCGATGAAATCGCCTCCTATGCGCAAGCCGGCAATTTTGATCTGCTGGTCATGGGATCGCACGGGGTCGGCGCGCTGAAGAATCTGGTGCTCGGCTCTGTCGCTACGAAGGTGCTGGCACGGTGCACCGTCCCGGTTCTACTGGTGCGTTGAATGCTCGGGAACCGGCTCGCGCGGACTCTCGCAGCGGCGCTGCTCGGCGCCCTTGCGTTCGCGGGCACCACATCTTCGTGGTCGCGCGACCGGCCCTGCGCGGACCCGGCGGGCGCTCCGGGGCAGGGCGTTGACTTTGTGACAGCCGTTGCACGCCAGGCGCCGGCGGTCGTGAGCGTCCTGGCGGTCGGACAGGATACCGACGGGGGTGACAACGACGAACTGGAGATCGCTCCCCGCCCAAGGCTGGGATCGCAGCGCACATCCGCGTCGGGCTTCATCGTCAGCGCCGACGGCTACATCCTGACCAGCGCTCACGCGGTGTTCGGCGCCCAGGAGCTATCGGTCCTGCTCGGCGGGCAGCGCCGCCTGGCGGCCGAAGTCGTCGGACTCGATCGGCGCACCGATGTGGCGGTGCTGAAGATCACAGCAACGAACCTGCCGGTCGCAGCCATCGGCAGCAGCGCACGCCTTTGCGCCGGCGAGTGGGTGGCGGCGCTGGGGTCGCCGCTCGGGTTCGAGCAGAGCGTGACCGCCGGCATGGTCAGCGCCAACCCACGCTTCCTGCCCGGTGGCAGCGGCGTACCACTGATACAGACCGACGTCGCGCTCAATCCCGGCAACTCGGGCGGGCCTCTTTTCAACGAGCGCGGCGAAGTCGTCGGGGTGAACTCGATGGGCTATTCCACGAGCGGCGGGTACATGGGGGTGTCATTCAGCCTGCCGATCGATACCGCCATGCGCATCGCCGCGCAGCTCCGGTCCACCGGGCGCGTGACGCGCGGGCAAATCGGCGCACGCACGCAGGCGCTGACCCCGGACCTGGCACCCGCGTTTGGGCTGGACGCGGCCTTGGGTGCCCTGATCGTGCGCGTCGACGCCGGCGGGCCGGCCGCGACTGCCGGGCTGCGCAGCGGCGACGTGGTACTGGGAGTCGATGGCGTCGCGGCGATGGCCTATTCGGAGATCCAGGAGCGTGTGGCGGCTTCACGTCCCGGCAGCGTGCTGACGCTGGGCGTCTGGCGTCGCAAGGCACTGCTGGCGGTGAAGCTCATCGTCGCGGAAAGCATGTCCGATCCTCCTCAGCGCGCGGCCGCGCCCACTGCGCGCGAGGCGCGACTGGGTCTCGACCTGGTCGAGCGTACGGCCAAGGCAACGAGCGGTCAGCCCGAGTCCGGGCTCTACGTGAGATCGGCATCCGGATCCGCCCAGCGCGCGGGTCTGCGCTTCGGCGACGTGGTCCTGGCGGTCAACGACGTGGGTGTGGCCGCGCTGGCCGATCTGGACAGGGCGCTCGAACCGATCGGGCGGAGCGAGACCGTGGCCCTGCTGGTCAGGCGCGGCTCGATCACCTCCTTTGTGCCGGTGACGCCGCCTGCCGGCGCCGGCCAAGCATTGCCTTGATCTGCGACAAGGTCGCCGCAGGTCCGCTGTGAGAGCCTAGATCCTTCCAAAGGGGACCTGCATGACGCATTCCACCATCAGAATCATCCGCGACGAGCACTCGGCCCTCTCGGCCATGCTGCGCTCCATCGTCCTGCTGCTGGCACAGCATCGTCGCCAGGGCACGCTGCCCGACTTCGGAGCGCTGCGGGCGATGCTGTTCTACGTCGACGAGTTTCCAGAAAAGCGGCACCATCGAAAGGAAACTGAACTGCTCTTTCCGAAGCTGCGCGCACGAACCCCGCTGTCACGCGAGCTGCTCGATCGACTGGATGACGATCATGCGCGGGGGGAGCGCCGGATCCGGAACGTGGAGCATGCACTGCTTGCCTTCGAGATGATGGGCGAGTCGCGGCGCAAGGCCTTCGAGCAGGCCGTCGAGCACTACGTCGACTTCTATCTCGCTCACATGGCCATGGAGGAGCGAGAGATCCTGCCCTTGGCCGAGCGGGTGCTGACAGAAGAGGACTGGGCTGAGCTCGACCAGGCTTTCGGCGCGAATCGGGACCCGCTGACCGGGTGCGAGCCGGATGCGGAATACAGGGAGCTTTTCACGCGCATCGTCAACGCAGTGCCTGCGCCGATTGGCTTGGGCGCCGGGGGCTGATGCAGTGAAAGGCACCCGAGTCCTGTTCCCGCCGTTTCCGCGCAGCGCGCGCCTGTTCCATTGATCGAACTCCCATGGCCTTCGACAAAATCTCCCCGGGCAAGGACGCCCCCGAAGCCTTCAACGTCGTCATCGAGATCCCGATGAATGCCGACCCGATCAAGTACGAGGTCGACAAGGAGTCCGGCGCGATCTTCGTCGACCGCTTCATGACGACAGCGATGCACTACCCGACCAACTACGGCTATGTGCCGCAGACGCTCTCGGGCGACGGCGATCCGGTCGACGTGCTGGTCATCACCCCCTGGGCGCTGGTGCCCGGCGTGGTCGTGCCCTGCCGGCCGATCGGCATCCTGATGATGGAAGACGAGGCCGGCGTCGACGGCAAGGTGCTGGCCGTGCCCACCGACAAGGTGCTGCCCATCTACAGCCACTGGAAGAAGGTCGAGGACGTGAACCCGATGCGCCTGAAAGCCATCACGCACTTCTTCGAGCACTACAAGGACCTGGAAGCCGGCAAGTGGGTCAAGGTGCTGGGCTGGGAAGGCATCGATGCCGCCAAGAAGGAAATTCTGGATGGCATTTCCCGACACGTCCAACGCAGGCCGGAGACGCCATGAGACTGATTTTGTTGGGCGCCCCCGGGGCGGGCAAGGGCACGCAGGCTGCCCTCCCAGCACGTGCGATCGAGCCTGCAGCTTGACCTGGGCGGCTTCGCAAACGCGACGCCAATGCCACCGCTCGGAACCAGGGCTAAATTGGCCTCATCAGTTTTAAATATCGGCTTCTAGCCATTTTTGCCATAATGGCTGCCTGACCTCAGGAGCCGCCGCCATGATCCCCGAACTGCTCAGCCTGGATGACCTGCCTCGACAGAACGCGTCGCAAGTCAAGAACAAGTGGGGCGAGGTTGTCCGCCAGGTGCGACAGACGGGCAGCGTCGCGATCACCAACCATTCGGCGGTAGAAATGGTGCTGCTCGACGCCGCCACGTACCAGCAATTGACCTTCGACCTGGAGGCCATCAAGGCACGTGAGCAATCGATCCTGGACGACCTGGCAAGCCGCTTCGACGCCCGCCTGGCGGTGTTGCAAGAGCCTGGCGCCCGGCAGCGGGTGACGGCGCTGTTCGAATCCCGAGGCAAGCTTGCTCGGCCACCCAAGGCGGGTGCTTCGTTCTGATGCCTGCGGCCGCCGTTGCCCGGCCCTTCATCTTTGTCCTGGCCGGCGTCAATGGTGCCGGCAAGAGCTCGGTGGGCGGCGCCATGCTGGCCGAGCACGGGCTGGCGTGGTTCAACCCTGACAGCTTTGCACGCGAACTGGTGGCGCAGCTGGGCCTGGCCGTCGAAGAGGCCAATGCCCGGGCCTGGACGCACGGGCGCTCACAGCTCGAAGCAGCGATCGCCAACGGCACGAACTACGCCTTCGAGACCACGCTGGGTGCCAGGACCATTCCGGCCTTGCTTGCCGAGGCCGCGGCGACGCACGACGTCGTGATGCTGTTCTGCGGGCTGCGATCCCCGGAAATGCACATCCAGCGCGTCCGCTCGCGCGTTGCCAGCGGCGGCCACGACATCCCGGAGCACAAGATCCGCGAGCGCTGGGTTGCCTCCCGCATCAACCTGATTCGGCTGATGCCGCAGCTGGCCCGACTCCAGGTCTTCGACAACAGCACGGAGGCCGGCCCCGGGCAGGACATCCCGGAGCCGGTGCTCGTCCTCGAAATGGTCGAGGGACGAGTGACCTACCCGGTGCCGGACGACACGGAGGTCCTGGAGTCCATCCCCGAATGGGCGAGGCCGATCGTTCAAGCTGCGATAGAGCGGCAGGTCGGCTCCGCCGCATGATCTCGAGGGGTGCCGCGACGCTGGTACAAAATCGCTGGGAAACGACACACCGGGTAGAGGAAGGAGCATGCTGAAAATCCTGATCGCTTTTGTCTTCGCGGCAAGTTTTCTGCTTGGCCTGGAAAGCTACCGCAGCGCGCAACTGCAGGCTCGACGCACGGCTGAACAGACGGAACTGCTTCAAGGCCTGAGCTCGCTGAATGATCCCGTGGTCTTGCAGCTGGTGGCCGATTGGCGACTGGCCTATCCCGAACCCGACGAAGACCGCCTTCAAGAACTCCGCGACCTCGCCCAACAGCTGCGTATCAACCCGAACGCACTGCGCCCGGGCTGCGAGGGGCCCTCGCTATTCGGCAGCTGTGACTCGCCGGCCCATCATCAGCAAGGCCGCCGAGGCCATGAGCGTCAAGACGGCGCCCAGGCCCAGCGCCGTGGCAGGCAGGCCGAAGAGCCCCGTGCTCAGCCCCGCCGCGATCGCCGGCACGCTGAAGGCCAGGTAACTCAGCACATAGAAGCCGGCCATCAGCGAGGCCCGCTCCTGCGGTTCGGCCAGCGACACCAGGCTGCGCAACGATCCGCTGAAGGCTGAGCCGAAGCCCAGGCCCGCGATCGCGGCGCCGATGAAGAACGCAGCGGTCGAGTGCAGCAGGATCCCGACAAGGCTGACGGCCAGGCCCAGCGCCAGCGCGGCAGCACCGATGGCGAGCGCCCTGCGCGGTGGCCACTGCCGCACGGCCAGAAGCGCGACGGCACTGCTGAGCACCATGGCCGTGATCAGCACGCCGCCCACCATCGGCGCATCGTTGCCGGTGACGATCTTCGCCAAGGTCGGCCCGAGGGAGAGATAGAAGCCGCCGAGCGCCCATTGCGCCGTGTTGACCGGCAGCACCTGCCACAGCATCGCGCGAGCCCGCTGCGGAATGGCGATACGGGGCCTGAGCGAGCGCCATGCGCCGGGCCGGCGCTCCACCGTTTCCGGCAAGTACAGCACGGCGAGCATCTGCAGTGCAAAGACGAGCATCAGCAGGTCGAACACGAGGCGTGTGGGCGCGGGGGCGAACTGCACCAGCACGCTGGTGCCGAAGGCGCCTGCCGCCATGCCGACCATCGGCGCCACCCCGTTGACGAGCGGTCCGCGCTCGCGGTGCAGGTCCAGCAGGCCCGCGCTGAGCGCGCCGGTTGCGATGCCGGTGGCAATGCCCTGCAGGACGCGCGCCGACAACAGCCACGCCACCGAGTCCGCGCGCCAGAACAGCAGCGTCGCGGCGAACTCCAGGACCAGCGCTGCAAGGATGACCTCGCGCCGGCCGCGGTGGTCGGACAGGCTGCCAAACACCAGCAGTGCCGTGAGCAGGGCGAACGCATAGCTCGAGAAGACCACCGTCAGCGTCAGCGCTGAGAAGCCCCACGCTTCACGGTAGAGCGCATACAGCGGCGAAGGGGCGGTCGAGGCCGCCAGGAAGCTCACCAGCAGCGACGCCTTGAGCCACAGCGCATGGCCGTGACTCAGGCGCGTTTGAGGCCAGCCTGCGGCAAGGGCTGGGTGAGCGGTCGTGACTGGCTGCATGGAGGATTCCTTCAACTGCATAAACGCAAAAAAATTGCGTTTACGGATTGTGGGGCCTTTTGATGCTTAACGCAAATCCTTTGCTTTAAAATGGTTTCATGAGCTCACCCCCCATTCCCCGCCCCGGCGGTCGCAGTGCACGTGTCCAGGGCGCCGTCCACAAGGCGACGCGTCAGCTGCTGGACGAGCAGGGTCGCGCCGCCCTCACCGTGCCCCTGATCGCGGCGCGTGCAGGCGTCACGCCTTCGACGATCTACAGGCGCTGGGGCGACCTGGCGGACTTGCTCGCCGACGTCGCCGTCGAGCGCCTGAGACCCGACAGCGATCCGCTCGACACCGGCACTGTGGAGGGCGACCTGCTGGCCTGGGCCGAACAGTTCCGCGACGAGACCTCGTCCGAGCTCGGGCGCGCGATGGTGCGCGACGTCGTCTCCGCAAGGGGCGCGGACGCCATGGGCGATCTCTGTCCCTGCGCGCAGTTCGCGATGAGCCAGCTCGGCGCGGTGGTCGAGCGCGGCCAGGCGCGCGGTGAGCCGGTCCCCGACGTCGAGACCCTCATGGACCGCGTCGTCGCGCCCATCGTCTATCGGATGATGTTCGGCCTTCCGCTCGCCTCGCAGGCGAACATTCGCGCCTGGGTCAAGGCGTGCCTGAAAGACGCCGCGGGGCAGGGAAGCCCCGCAGCGCAAAGGGGAACGCGCCACTAGCGATTCGCCGGCAGTCGCTCAGCGCGGCGGCACGGGCGGAAACTTCGCGGCCACCAGCCGGTTGCGGATCGCCTGCGCGGCAGCCTTCAGATCGTCGAGATGGCGCGTCACGACGTCCTGCTCGGTGGCGACGGCCGGCAGCCAGGCGCAGCTGATGCAGCCCACCACCGTGTCATCGACCTGGATGGGCACCGAGATCGCGCCGAATCGCTCCGGCGAATCCAGGCTCGTGGGGCTGGGGTCGCGCGAGGCATAGCCCTGGGCGCGGTAGCGCGCGGCCCAGTCGCGGGCCCCGTGGGACTTCAACGCGGCGCGGTCGACTTCGTACGGTGAACGTGCAAGCGCCTCCAGCAGGCGGCGGCGCTCCGCATCGGGGCAGAAGGCGAGATAGCAGCGCCCCAGCGACGACAGCAGCAGCCGCGGACGAAAACCGAGAACCCGGTAGTTCACCGCGAGGCCGTTCATCGGCCGGTGGGTGTCGAGGATGAGCATCGCCAGTCCGTCGAGTACGGCGAGATCGATCGGCCAGGGCACGCGCCGTTGCAACTGCTCCCGCGGCTGCGTCGCGAGCGCAGACAGGCGCGCGCGCCATTCCACGGCAAGCCCGGATTCCCCGGCGCTGGCCGCCGGCACATAGCGGTTCTCGATTTCGTTGCGCTCGATCCATCCGGCCTCCTGCAGGGTTCTCAGGATCCGCAGCAGCGTGGCCTTCGAGAGTGAGGTCTGGCGGTGCAGGTCCGCCAAGGTGACGGCAGACGACTGCTGGATGGACCACAACACATCGAGTCCGCGGCGTAGCGCGGTGATCGACTTCACGCCGGGTGCAGGCCCTGCACTGCGGAAGGAATCGCGGCTTGATTGGTTCACTGAGTGAAATTCTATCTGGCCGTCGCGAGAGGCGAATCGCAGAATTTCCCTCGCGCTCTCTTTCCATTCATTCATTCATTCATTCCCTGAGGGCTCGTGCCCAGGAGACAAAACATGCATCCCCATCGACGACAGCTGGCGCTTGGCGCCCTCGCGCTCGCCTGCGGCCTCGCCTTCGCACCGGCGCACGCCCAGCCGGCCTACCCGGCCAAGCCCATCTCCATCGTCGTGTCCTACCCGCCCGGCAGCGACACCGATTCGATCGCACGCATGCTGGCCGAGCGGCTGTCGCAGCGCCTGAACCAGGCGGTGATCGTGGACAACAAGCCCGGGGCGGGCGGCACGCTCGGCAACTCCTTCGTCGGCCGGGCCGCGCCCGATGGCTACACGCTGCTGTTCACGCCCAACCCGTTCACGACCGCGCCGATGGTCCTGCGGCTGTCGCCCTCGTCGAGCTACGACGTGCTCCACGGCTTCGAACCGGTCATCCAGATCGCCACCCAGCCGCTGGTGCTGGTGGCGCATCCGGGTGTGGGCGCGAAGTCGGTCCCCGCCTTGGTCGGGCTCGCCCGCTCCGGAAAATCGCTCACCTATGCCACCCCCGGCGCCGGCTCGCCGATGCACATCGTCGGCGAATGGCTCAACCGCGCGGCCGGCGTGAAGTTCACGCACGTGCCCTACCGCGGCGTCGCGCCCTCGGTCAACGACGTGGTGGCCGGCCACGTCGACACGGCCTGGGTGACGCTCGGGGTCGTGAGCCAGTACACCCAGCAGAAGCGGCTGCTCCCGCTCGCCATCGGCGACGCCGCGCGCTCGCCGCTCGCACCCGAGGTGCCCACGCTCACCGAACTGGGCTTCAAGGACGTCGTGGTCGGCGCCTGGAACGGCTTCTTCGCGCCCAAGGGCACGCCGCCGGATGTCGTGCGGCTGCTCAACGGCCACCTGAACGAGATCATCAAGTCGCCCGAGGTGGTGAGCAAGCTCGCGACCTTCGGCGCCCTGCCGGTGGGCGGCGCGCCCGACGTGCTGGCGAAGACCAACGCCACCGAATACCAAGTGATGGGAAAGCTGATCAAGGAGCTGGCCATCACGGCCGACTGAGACGGCTGCCATGAATGCATCCACGCTGGGCACGTCGGTGCCCCAGGTCAATGCCCGCTCCAAGGTGCTGGGGCGAGCGCAGTATGCAGGCGACATCAAGCTCGCCGGCATGCTGCACGGGAAGGTGCTGCGCAGCCCCCACCCGCATGCCCGCATCGTGCGCATCGACGCCACGCAGGCGCTTGCCCTGCCCGGCGTGAAGGCGGTGGTGACGGGTGCCGACGGGCCGCAGGTGCCTTGGGGCGTGCATCACAAGGAGCGGCTCACCCTGGCTCTTGACGTGGTGCGATTCGCCGGCGAGGAAGTCGCGGCCGTCGCGGCGACCAGCGAAGAGATCGCGCGCGACGCGCTCGACCTGATCGACGTCGAGTACGAGGAACTGCCCGCGATCCTCACGCCCGAGCAGGCGCTGGAGCCGCAAGCCTTGCGGATTCATCCCGGCCGCGACGACAACATCGCGCACCAGATCCGCTTCGAGCGCGGCGATGTCGATGCGGCCTTTGCGCACGCCCACCTGGTCCACGAGGCCACCTACACCACGCATTCGCAGTATCCCGGCTACATGGAGCCGATGGCCTCCGTGGCGGCGATCGACGCCGACGGCCGGCTGCAGGTGTGGACCTCGACGCAGTCCGCCTTCCTGGTCCGCGCCCGCCTGGCCGCCGTGCTCGAACTGCCGGTCTCCCGGGTGCGCGTCCTCCAGGCGACCACCGGCGGCGGCTTCGGCGGCAAGATCATCGAGGACGCCAACAGCCTGATCGCCGGCCTGCTGGCGCTGCGCACCGGCAAGCCGGTGCGGCTGGTCAACAACCGCCTGGAGGATTTCCTCGCCTGCGCCACCAGCGTGCCCGAGCGCATCACGCTCAAGCTCGGCATGGACCGGGAAGGGCGCATCGTCGCCAAGGACGTGCGCATCGTGGCCGACTGCGGCGCCTACAGCGGCCTCTCGGCGGAGGTCATGCATGTCAGCGCGATGCGCAGCGACAACATGCACCGCAACGGCAATGTGCGCTCGCACGCCACGCTGGTCTACACGCACACGCCGCCGCACGGCGCCTTCCGCGGCTTCGGCGGCACGCAGATGCTGTTTGCGCTCAACAGCCACATCGACGCCATGGCCCACCAGCTGGACCTCGATCCGCTGCACGTCCACCGCCGCAACGCGATCGAGCGCGGGGCGACCTCGGTGCACGGCTGGAAGATCGGCAGCACCGGCCTGGTCGAGTGCCTCGCGCAGTGTGCCGACGCGATCGGCTGGAGCGCCAGGCGCAGCCGCAGTGCGGGCCATGGCGCGAAGCGGCGCGGCCTGGGCCTGGCCGCGGCCATGCACGTGAGCGGCAACCGCACCATCGGCGACTGGGACGGCTCCACCGTCATGCTGAAGATCAACGAGGACGGCCGCGTCGTCCTGCACAGCAGCGAGGCGGACATGGGCCAGGGGGCCATGACCATGTTGTCGCAGGTCGTGGCGCACGAGCTCGACATCCCGCTCGAACACGTCCACGTCGTCGCACCCGACACCGACAGCTCGCCCTGGTGCATCGGCTCGCTCGCCTCGCGCGTCACCATGGCGGCCGGCAACGCGGCCATCGTCGCGGCCCGCGCCGCGCGCGGCAAGCTGCTCGACCAGGCCGCGCCGATGCTGCAGCTGCCCGTCGAGGCACTGAAATGCGCCGGTGGCGCCGTGTGCGTGGCCGACGCGCCCCAGCGCAGCCTGAGCCTGGCCGAGCTGGCGCGTGCGCACCTCTGGCGCCACGGCGGCGAAGGCATCCAGGTCAGCGGAAGCTGGGATGCCAGGACCGACATGTTCGACAAGACCACCCTCATGGGCAACATCGCGCCGGCCTATTCCTTCGCCGCGCAGGCCGTCGAGGTCGAGGTCGACACCGAGACCGGCCAGGTCACGCTCGTCGACAGCTTCGTGTCCGACGACTGCGGCAAGGCCCTCAACCCCCAGGCGGTGCACGGCCAGAGCAACGGCGCGGCCGCCCAGGCCGTGGGCTGGACGCTGTACGAGCAGTTGCAGCTGGACGCGGGCCGCATCGTCAACGGCAACTTCGCGGACTACACCATGCCCTCGCCCGACGCGCTGCCCATGCTGCGCAGCGGCATCGTGGAGTCGAACGACCCCAACGGCCCCTACGGTGCCAAGGGCGCCAGCGAAACGGCGATCCTTCCGGGTCCGGCCGCCATCGCCAACGCCGTGTTCGACGCGGTCGGCGTTCGCATCCGGGATTTGCCGATCACGCCCGAGAAGGTGCTCGCGGCCTTGCGGCGGCGCGAGGAGTCCCGCCATGCGTGAGTTCGAGTTCCTGCAGCCGCGCTCCTTGTCCGAGGCGAGCCGCATGCTGGCCGACCTGGGCGACGAGTGCCGCGTGATGGCCGGCGGCACGGCCTTGCTGCTGGCGATGCGCCAGCGCATGGCGGCGCCGACCCATGTGATCTCTGCCCTGCAGATCGAAGGGCTGCGCGGCATCGCTTTCGATCCGCGCGAGGGCCTGCGCATCGGCGCCCTGGTGAAGCATGCCGAGCTGGCGCGCTCCGAGCTCGTCCAGCGGCACTACCCGGTGCTCGCGACCATGGCGGCGCAGGTCGCCAATCCCCAGGTGCGCAACCAGGGCACGCTGGGCGGCAACCTTTGCTACGCGGACCCTGCCACCGACCCGCCGGGCTGCCTGATGGCGCACGGCGCGCAACTGGTGCTGGCCAGCGCGCGCGGCCAGCGGGTGCTCTCCGTCGAGGAGTTTCTGGTGGACTACTACGTGACCGCGCTGGAGCCGGACGAGCTGCTGGCGGAGATCCGTGTTCCGGCGCCGCAGGCCGACGCCGGCGGCGGGTACACGCGCTTCCTGCGCACGGCGGCGGAGCATCGGCCGCTCGCCAGCGTGTCGCTGATGACGCGCCGCGAGGGCGCGCTGTGCCGCGAGGCGCGTCTGGTCGTGGGCGCTTCCGTGGCCATCCCGGGCCGCGTCACGCGCGCCGAGGAATTCCTGCGAGGCAGCATCGTCACGGACAGGGTGGCTGCAGAGGCCGCCGACATCGTCGCGGCCGACATCGCGCCGATCTCGGACACGCGCGGGTCCGCCGAATTCCGCCGCAAGATGGTCCGGGTGGCCTGCCGCCGGACGATCGCCGAGCTCTTCGGCCTGTCGGGAGAGACAACATGAGCAAACACACCATCAACTTGACCGTCAACGGAGAAGAGCACGAGGCGGAAGTCCCCGCGCGCCGGCTGCTGAGCGACTTCCTGCGCGATGACCTGCACCTGACCGGCACCAAGCGCGGCTGCGAGACCGGTGTCTGCGGCGCCTGCTCGGTGCTGGTCGATGGCGAGGTGGTCAAGTCCTGCCTGTCGCTGGCCGTGCAGGCGCACGGCTGCGCGATCACCACCGTGGAAGGCCTGGCGCAAGGCGAGCGCCTGCATCCCTTGCAGGATGCCTTCATGCGTTGCGGGGGGCTGCAGTGCGGCTACTGCACGCCGGGCTTCCTGATGGCCTCGTGCGCGCTGCTGGCGAAGAACCCGCAACCGACGGCGCACGAGGTGCGCCAGGGCCTCAACGGCAACCTCTGCCGCTGCACCGGCTACACCCAGATTGTGGAGTCCGTCCTGGACGCCGCGGAGAAACTACATGGACATTGAAAAAATCCTGACCATCGCCGCGCCGCCCGCGCGGGTGTGGGAACTGCTGCTGGACCCCGAAGTGATGGGGGCCTGCATTCCCGGCATGCAATCGATCGAGGTGCTGAGCCCCACCGAGTACAAGGCCCTGATCGCGGTGAAGATCGCCTTCGTGAGCGCGAAGTTCAGGCTCAAGACCACCATCCTGGAGCAGCGCGCGCCGCTCTACCTGCGCTGCGAGGGCACCGGCGAGGACGCCTCGGTGGCCAGTTCGCTGCGGCAGCGCAGCGAGATGTTCCTGGCCGAGCAGGCCGATGGCGGCACCGAGCTGCGCGTGAAGGTGAAGGTGGATGTGCTGGGGCGGCTGGGCAGCTTCGGCCTGAGCGTGATGAAGACCAAGGCCGATCGCATGTGGGACGAGTTCGGCCAGAACCTGTCGAAGCGGATCGCGCCGCCTGCAGAGCTGCCGCCGCAATCCATCGCGCCCGAGCCGGTGCCTGGTCCGGCTGCCGGCGGCGTGCCGCAAGCGGCACCGGGCCCGTCGCACAGCGCCAAGGTGATCGAGGCCATTCAGCGGCCGCCCGCGCCCAAGGGCTGGTGGCCGCGCCTGCTTGCCTCGCTCTCCAGGCGCAGCGACCCGGCCTGCGCGCGCCACATCCGCATCGACTTGATGCGCGAGGGCGCGACGATCACGGTCCATTGGCCGTTGGACGCAGCCGGCGAATGCGCAGCGCTCCTGCGCGACTGCCTGCTGCTGCCGGCGAAGGAATGAAGATGGACGCGCCTCGCACGAATCGCACGGTCCAGACGGCTTCCCACTGGGGCGTCTACAACGTCGAGGTCGATGCGCGCGGCCAGGTGGTGCGGACCACGCCCTTCAAGTCCGACCCGCACCCGCCGAGCTACCTGGCGAGCCTGCCCGAGACCGTGCGCAGCCCGCTGCGGATCGCGCAGCCCTGCGTCCGCGCCGGCTACCTGCAGCGCGAGCGGACGCGAAATCGGGGCGGGGAACCCTTCGTCCCCGTCGGCTGGGACGAGGCCCTGGACCTCATCGCGCACGAACTGCAGCGCGTCAAGGACGTGTACGGCAACGAGGCGATCTATGGCGGGTCCTATGGCTGGGCGAGCGCCGGGCGGCTCCATCATTCGCCCAGCGTCCTCAAGCGCTTCCTGGGCCTGCATGGCGGCTACGTCGACAAGCGCGGCAACCACAGCTTCGGGGCCGCCCTGCAGATTGCGCCCTACATCCTCGGCCGCTCGGACATCACGGAGATGGTGGTCCCCTGGGCCGACGTGGTGGCGTCCGCCGAGCTGGTGGTCATGTTCGGGGGGGCTTCGCTCAAGAACACCCAGATCGATGCCGGCGGGGCCGTCGCGCACGAAAGTCCGGACTGGTTCCGCCGCGCGGCCGCCGCAGGCATTCGCTTCGTCAACATCAGCCCGTCGCGGCAGGATCTTTCCGCGGATGTGAAGGCCGACTGGATCGCGCTGCGGCCGAACACCGATGTCGCCCTGATGCTGGGCATCGCGCACACGCTGGAGAAGGAAGGGCTGTGCGACCGCGAATTTCTCGCGCGCTATTGCGAAGGCTACGTGCGCTTCGAGGCCTACCTCAGCGGCCGCTCGGACGGCCAGCCCAAGGATGCGCGCTGGGCCAGCCGCATCACCGAGGTGCCGGTGGACGTGATCGAAAGCCTGGCACGCACGATGGCGAGGTCGCGCACCCTCGTCACCACCAGCTGGTCGATCCAGCGCGCAGACCACGGCGAGCAACCGGTGTGGATGACCATCACGCTCGCGGCCATGCTCGGACAGATCGGACTGCCCGGCCGGGGCTTCAGCCTGGGCTTCGGCGCGGTCAACGGCACCACGAAGCCGCACCACGACGGCCTTCCAAGGCCGACCTTGCCGCTCGGCCCCAATCCCGTGAAGACCTACGTGCCGGTCGGTCGGGTGGGCGACATGCTGCTGCGCCCGGGCGCGACGATCGAGTACGACGGCAAGACCATCACGTACCCGGAGACCCGGCTGCTGTATTCGATCGGTGGCAATCCCTTTCACCACAACGGCAACCTCAACCGCTTCCTCGAGGGCTGGCAGCGGCTGGACACGGTGATCGTCCACGAGCCGTGGTGGAACCCGGCCGCCAGGCATGCGGACATCGTGCTGCCGGCCACCACCACGATGGAACGCAACGACATCCTCGCGCAGGAGTACACGCCCTTCTGGATCGCGATGAAGCAGGTGATCGAGCCCGTGGGGCAGGCACGCAACGACTTCGACATCATGGCCAGCCTGGCGAGCCGCCTGGGCTTCGGTCACGCCTACACCCAGGGGCGGGACGAGATGGGCTGGCTCGCGCACATGTACGAGCAGGCCCGTACGCAGGCCCAGGCCCTCGGCTTCGAACCGCCGCACTTCCAGGCGTTCTGGGAAGAGGGCGCCTACGAGTTTCCGCCGCCGTCCCATTCCAAGGTCCTGCTCGGGGACTTCCGGCGCGATCCCGGTGCGCACCGGCTCGCCACCCCTTCGGGCAGGATAGAGATCTACTCGAGCACGATCGCCGGCTACCACTACGCGGACTGCCCCGCGCATCCCGCATGGCTGGAGCCCGCCGAGTGGCTCGGCTCGCAGGCGGCATCCCGGTTTCCCCTGCATCTGCTGTCGAATCAGCCGACGCCGCGGCTTCACAGCCAGCACGACCACGCGCCTGCCAGCCGCCGAACCAAGGTGTCCGGGCGGGAGGCCTTGACGCTCCATCCCGACGACGCGCGTTCGCGCGGGCTCGTCCCAGGAGACGTCGTGCGCGTCTTCAACGAGCGGGGAGCCTTCCTCGCCGGCCTGGTCGTCGCGGACCATCTTCGCCCCGGCGTTGCACAGATCTCGACCGGTGCCTGGTTCGATCCCGCCGAAGGTGGCCGGCCCGGCAGCCTGGAGAAGCATGGCAATCCGAATGTCGTCACGTTGGATCGCGGCACCTCGCAGCTGGCGCAGTCCACCGTCGTCCAGACGGTGCTGGTGCAAGTCGAGAAATGCGAATCGCCGCCGCCGGTCACCGCGTTCGATTCCCCGCAGCTTGCCGCCCGCTCATCCTGAAGATGATCGCCAATCGCTCGCGTCATCGGCGCTCATGCCCCGGCGCGCACGAAGGTCCCGAGCTGCTCGCGGTCGTAGTACTCGAGTGTCACGCGGTTGCCCGTGAAGCTGGCCTTCGAGAGGGTGCCCGGTGCGGCGTTCTCGTTGAAGAGCGTGAAGGTGAAGACGTCACCATCCCAGTGCGCGAGCGGCAGCCGCAGGGGCGCGGGCCCCAGCACCAGCGCCAGTCCGTCTGATTGCAGGACCACCTGCAGCGGGCCGTGGTATGCGTTGTCGTAGCGCCCCGCATACGCCGACAGGTTCTGCGGCGGCCTGGGGGGCTTGGGCTGCGCCGCGCCGATCAGCGAGCCTTCGGGGGCGGACATCGCCTCGAAGGCCGGCATGATGATCTGCGCCCAGGGCCGCTGGATCGCGCCGAACTGCAGCAGGTCGAAGAACTGTTGCCCCAGGATTTCCGGGACACCGATCGGCGACGCGTTGGTCAGCGCCACCATGCCGACCCCCGTCGCGGGCACCACCATGAAGGCCGTCCCCGTCCCCAGCAGGAAGCCGCCCGAGTGGCCGAACGAGGGCAGGCCCGCCGCCGTGGTGCCGACGTTGAAGCCGTAGCCGTAGTAGCCCGCCGGCCGCTCCCCGCTGGCGGGCGAGCTCAGGGCCTGCGGCGACACCGCGGGCTGCAGCGCGGCGGCGTCGACGATGCGCGTGCCCTGGAAGACGCCCCGGCCCAGTATCATCGACAGCCATCGCGCCACGTCGTTGACCGACGCGCTGATGCTCGCGGCGGGCGCTTGCGCGTCCGGCATGCGCACCGGTCCCGGCACCCAGGCGCCGTCGATCTTGATGTGCCCGACCACGCGGTTGCTCCGCGTCTGGAAATCGGCGAAGCGCGAACTCGTCCGGCGCATGCCGAGCGGCCCGTAGAGGGTTTGCTCCGACAGCGTCGCCCAGTCGGTGCCGGAGGCAGCGGCGACCGCAGCGGCGGCGCCGGTGAGCCCGAAGTTGGTGTAGTGGTAGGACTTGCGGAAGGTGTCGAGCGGCAGATGGCGCAGGCGCTGCAGCACCTGCTGCTGGTCGTAGCCCATGTCCTCGAGCCGGTCGCCGGCATGGTCCGGCAAGCCGGAGCGATGCGCGTAGAGGTCGCCGATCGTGAGCTGTTCGCTCACGACGCGGTCGGAGAGCTCGAACCACGGCAGGTGCCGGCGCACCGGGGTGTCCCACGCGACCGCCCCCAGCCCGACCTGGTGCGCCACCACCGTGGCTCCCAGCGACTTGGACATCGAGGCCAGCTGGAACACCGTGTCGGCATCGACCGGCGCATTCGTCCCGACGACCCGCGTGCCGAAGCCTTTCGCGTAGACCGTCTGATCGCCATGCACCACCGCGACGGCCAGGCCGGGCACGCCGGTCTCCTTCATCATCGCGGTGGCCAGCCCGTCGAGCTGGTCGAGGGCAGCCCGGAGCTTCGCCTCCTGCGCCGCAAGCGCGAGATCGGCCGCCAGGCCCGCGTTGCTTCCGCCGCCGCCGCATCCGCCGAGCCCAAGCAGCCCGCATGCCGCGAGACCGCCGCCGAGAACGATGCGCCGCCGTTGCTGCACTGCCGAGTTCATGTCGAGCCTCCGCGGCGCGTGCGGCCGGCGGGTCGCCGGCCTCACGGGTCGTGGGGGAGCTTGTACTCGACAGGCATCGCGTGCGCAACTGCGAAGTTCGGGGAGGCGGGTGCAGAGCCATCGTCTCGCAAGAAAACCACAGGGCCGCCGTCGCCTACGCCTCGATCTCGAAGGGCAGCTTCAGGGCGTCGAACAGCGTGACGAACACGCTGCGCAGCCACTCGCTGCCGGGGTCGCGATGGAATCGTTGATGCCACGTCATCGAGACGTCGAAGGCCGGGAACTGCACCGGCGGCTCCACCAGCTGCAGCTGCAGATGAGGTGCGACCACGGCCCCCAGGTTGCTGGGCACAGCGCCGATCAGGTTGGTGCTCGCGACGATCGGTCCGACGCACAGGAAACTGTGAACTCTCAGCGCCACCTTGGCCTTGACGCGGGCCCCTGACAGCACCTTCTCCACGGCGGCGGCATGCTGCATGCCCACCGGGCCCGCCACCACATGCGCCAGCTCCCGCAGCTGCTCGCGGCGCAGCTTGCCCTTGACACCGGGGTGATCCTTGCGGGCGACGTACAGGAACCGTTCGCGGAACAGGCGGCGCTGGTGCATCTGCTTGCCCAGGTCGCTGAGGTAGCCCGCTGCGAGATCGATCTGGCCCGAGGTCAATCCGTCGAGCAACTCGCCCCGGCTCGGCGAGACGACCTCGACGACGACCTGCGGGGCCACCTCGGCCAGATGCCGCATCAGGCGTGGAAGAAACAGCCGCTCGCCGACGTCGCTCATCGCGACCCTGAAGGTGCGTGCCTCCTGGCCCTCGCTGAAGGTTGGCCGGTTGATGGTGGAACGGAGGATCTCGAGCGCCGAGCTCACCGGAGACACCAGCGAGTCGGCAAAGGGCGTCGGCACGACGCCGCGCTGCTGCCGCACGAACAACGCATCCCCATACATCTCCCGCAGCCGCCCCAGGCCGCGGCTGACCGCCGGCTGGGTCAGGCCCAGCTGCGATCCGGCCGCGGTCAGGTTGCGCGTGCGATAGACCGTCTCGAAGAGCTCGAGCAGGTTGAGGTCGACTTGCCGCGACAGGGGGCGCGAGCGGTGGATCTGCTTGATATGTGTCGTTGGCATATCACGAATTCTATTTTTTCATTTCCGGAATGTCATCGATCTTTCTACAGTGCCTGCAGCCCCAGCAAAAAGGAGACATGCCGTGATCAACCTGCTCGACATCCGCTACGTGCGCCTCGGAACCCGGCAGCGCGACCAGGCGGACCTCTTCGCGCGCGAGATGCTCGGCCTGGAGCGCGCACGCCAGGAGGCGGGCGCCTCCTACTTCCGCAGCGACAGCCGCGACCACACGCTGGTGTACTTCGACGGCGACCCGGCAGACCACACGGTGGGCTTCGAGCTGCGCAGCGCCGACGAGCTGGAGGCGGCCGCCGCGGAACTCGGCAACGCCGGTGTCGAGGTGCGCCTGGGCACCGCGAACGAATGCGAACAGCGCCACGTGCGCAGCTTCATTCACTTCAAGGATCCCACCGGCAACAAGATCGAGCTCGTGCTCGGTCCTCACCACAGCGGGCGCCGCTACTTTCCGTCGCGGGATGCCGGCATCACGGGCTTCAGCCATGTGGGGCTGTGTACCACCGACGCCCAGCGCGACGAGCGCTTCTGGACCCACGTGCTCGGGGCGCGCGTGAGCGACCGCATCGGCGATGCGCCGCTGCTGCGGATCGACGAGGTGCATCACAAGGTGGCGATGTTCCCGACGACGCGCTCGGGCGTGCAGCACATCAACCACCAGGTCGAGAGCGTGGACGACATCATGCGGGCCTGGTACATGCTCCAGATGAAAGGCATCAAGATCGCCTTCGGTCCGGGCCGCCACCCGACCTCCGGCGCGCGCTTCCTCTACTTCTACGGTCCGGACGGAATGATCTTCGAGTACTCCACCGGCGTGCGCCTGATCACCGCGGAAGAGGAGTTGAGCTACCAGCCGCGGCAGTTCCCGCGCGGAAACGAATCGTTCTGCATGTGGGGGGCCGTGCCCGACATCGCCGAGTTTCGCGACCCCGCATGAGGAGCAGCGCCTTGATCGCCACTCCCGCCCTTCAGCGCGAACTGCGCATGGCCGCCCGCGCCCTGGCGCGCCATGGCCTGGCACACGCCTACGGCCACTGCAGCGTCCGCCTCGACGAAGGCAACTTTCTGGTTTGTGCCTCGCGGCCGATGGGCCTGATCGCCCCGGGCGAGCCGGGCACCGTCGTGCCGGTGACCGGGAAGCTTCCGGCGGGCGTGCTGGGCGAGGTTCGATTGCACCAGCAGATCTACGGACGCCGCGCCGACGTGCGCGCCGTGACCCGCACGATGCCGCCCTCGCTCATGGCGCTGGGCACCGCGCGGCGCACGCCCCGCACCCGCCATGGCATGGGCGCCTACTTCGGTGCCGGTGCGGCCCTGTGGGACGACCCGCAGCTCGTGCGCGACGACGAACGGGCCTCCGCGGTGATCGACGCGATGGGGAGCGCCAACGCGATCGTGATGCGCGGCAATGGCGTGCTGGTCGCGAGCGACTCGCTGGCCAAGGCGGTGGTGCTGACCTGGTACCTCGAGGACGCGGCGCGGATCGAGTTGGCCGTGCTGGCGGCCGGCCTGCAGGACGAATCGGTCGTGCTCGATGCAGCCGAGCGCGAACGGCGGGCCACCGATGCCGGCGGCATCTTCGAGCGCATGTGGGAGTACCTCGGCGCAGGGGACCCAGAGATCAACTTCCAGGAGACACGAGCGTGATTCTCAACTTCATCGATGGCCAATACCGCGAGGGACGCGGCGGCCGAAGCTTCGACGACATCAATCCCGTCGACGGCTCGCTCATCGACAAGGTCAGCGAGGCCGGGCGCGAGGACGTGGATGACGCGGTGCGCGCCGCGCGCCAGGCGCTCCAGGGCCCGTGGGGCTCCCTCAAGCTCGCGCAACGCTGCGACCTGCTGTATGCGCTGGCCGCGGAGATCGATCGGCGCGCGGAGGACTTCATTGCCGCCGAAGTGGCAGACACCGGCAAGCCGCGCGCGCTGGCGTCGCATCTCGACATCCCACGCGGTGCGGCGAACTTCCGCGTGTTCGCGGATGTGGTGCGCAATGTGCCGACCGAAAGCTTTGCCAGCCATGCGCCGGACGGCAAGCCCGCGTTGAACTATGCATCGAGGCGGCCGAAGGGCGTCGTGGCCGTGGTGTGCCCGTGGAACCTGCCGCTGCTGCTGATGACGTGGAAGGTCGGGCCGGCGCTGGCATGCGGCAACACCGTCGTCGTCAAGCCCTCGGAAGAGACGCCGGCCACGGCGGCGCTCCTGGGTGAAGTCATGAACGCCGTGGGCATCCCAAAGGGCGTCTACAACGTGGTACACGGCTTCGGCCCGGACTCTGCCGGCGAATATCTCACCACGCACCCGGACATCGATGCGGTCACGTTCACGGGAGAGACGCCCACGGGCGCCGCGATCATGCGGGCGGCGGCGGAAGGCATCAAGCCGGTCTCGATGGAGCTCGGCGGCAAGAACGCCGCGGTGGTGTTCGAGGATGCGGACCTGGACGTGACCATCGCCGGGCTGACCCGCTCGGTCTTCGAGAACTCGGGCCAGGTCTGCCTCGGCACGGAGCGGGTGTACGTGCAGCGCCCGGTCTTCGATGCCGTTGTGCAGCGGCTGGCCGCCGCGGCGGTGAGGCTGAAGCCGGGCCGTCCCGACGATCCCGATGCCAATTTCGGGCCCCTGGTCTCCACCGAGCACCAGGCCAAGGTCCTGGGCTACTACGCCTTGGCGCGGGATGAGGGCGCTTCGGTCGCGCATGGGGGCGGCGTGCCGAAGGTAGCGCCTGCGCTCGTGGGCGGCGCCTGGATCGAGCCGACGGTGTGGACGGGCCTGCCGCACGGCTCGCGCGTGGCCAGCGAAGAGATCTTCGGGCCCTGCTGCTGCGTCATCCCCTTCGATCGCGAGTCCGAGGCGCTCCGGATGGCGAACGACACGCGCTACGGCCTGGCCGCTTCGGTCTACACACAGGACATCGACCGGGCCCATCGCTTTGCCAATGCCCTGAAGGTGGGCGTCGTATGGGTCAACACCTGGTTCTTGCGCGACCTGCGCACGGCCTTCGGCGGTTCCGGCGCCTCCGGCATCGGCCGCGAGGGAGGCGTTCACTCGCTCGAGTTCTACACCGAGCTTTCCAACGTTTGCATCAAGTTCAACGGAGCGGCGCAATGACAACGCGCGACATCGAAGCGGCAGCGGATTCGCTGTGGAGCGCCGCCACCGGCGGCAAGGCGATCGCGCCCTTGCGGGAGACCTTCCCCGGCTTCGGCCCGCAAGAGGCCTACGCCGTGCAGGAAATCAACACCCAGCGCAAGCTGCAAGCCGGTGGACGCCTTGTCGGCCGGAAGATCGGGCTCACCGCGAAGGCGGTGCAGAAGCAGCTCGGCGTGGACCAGCCCGACTACGGCATGCTCTTCGCCGACATGGCGATCGCGGATGGCGAGCCGGTGCGCTGGTCCCGCCTGATGCAGCCCAAGGTCGAGGCGGAGGTGGCGCTGGTCATGGCGCACGACCTGCCCGAGCCCGGCATCACGATGGCGCAGATGCTGCGTGGCGTCGCCTTCGCGCTGCCCGCGATCGAGATCGTGGGCAGCCGCATCGCCGAGTGGAACATCCGCTTCGTCGACACGGTGGCGGACAACGCCTCCAGCGGCCTCTTCGTGCTCGGCAACACCCCGGTGCCCCTGCCCGGACTGGACCTGCGCCTGGCGGGCATGGTCATGGAGCGCAAGGGCGAGCAGGTCAGCCTGGGCGCGGGCGCCGCGTGCCTGGGGCACCCGCTCAATGCGGCCCTGTGGCTGGCCAACAAGATGGCCGAGCTGGGCCGCGGACTGAAGGCCGGCGACGTGGTGCTCACCGGCGCACTGGGGCCGATGGTCCCCGTCAATCCCGGGGATGTCTTCGAGGCCCGCATCCAGGGCCTCGGGTCGGTGCGCGCCGTTTTCGAGGAGCAACAGCCATGAGCCGGCAACGAATCGCACGCCTGGCGCAGCGGGTCGACGATGCCGCACGCCATGCAAAGCCCGTCTCGCAGTTCGGGCACGAGGAAGAACTGAGCGTCGAGGACGCCTACGAAGTCCAGCGGGCTTCGATTGCACATCGGCTCGCACGCGGCGAGCGGCGCACCGGCATGAAGATGGGCTTCACCAGCCGCGTCAAGATGGTCCAGATGGGCGTACACGACATGATCTGGGGGCGCCTGACCGATGCGATGGCCGAAGAAGATGGCGGACAGGTGTCGCTCGGCCGGTTCGTGCATCCGCGCGTGGAGCCCGAGCTGGCCTTCCTGCTCGGCAAGCCGCTGCCTGCAGGCGCCAGCCTCGCCCAGGCGCTCGATGCGGTGGTGGCGATTGCACCGGCGCTCGAGATCATCGATTCCCGCTTCGAGAACTTCCGCTTTTCGCTGGAGGACGTCATTGCCGACAACGCGTCGTCGTCGGGCTACGTGATCGGTCCCTGGTGCGACCCGCGGCAGGATTCCAGCAACCTCGGCCTCATCCTGGCGATCGACGGTGTGCCGCGCCAGGTCGGGAGCACCGCGGGGATTCTCGGGAATCCACTGCGCTCCCTCGTTGCCGCCGCGCGCCTGAGCGCAGGCGCGGACGAACCGCTGCAGGCCGGGTGGCTGGTGATGGCCGGCGGCGCCACCGCGGCCGAAGCCCTCCAGCCCGGGCAGCACGTTGCGCTCGAGATGCAAGGCCTGGGCCGTGTCGAATTCAACACCACCGAACGGGGCGAACATGAGCGTGGCTGATCGCAAGCTGAAGGCCGCCATCATCGGCAGCGGCAACATCGGCACGGACCTGATGATCAAAATCATGCGCCGCGGCCGTCATATCGAGATGGGCGCGATGGTCGGCATCGACGCCGCCTCCGACGGCTTGGCGCGCGCCGCGCGCATGGGCGTGGCCACCACCCACGAGGGCGTGGAAGGCCTCTCGCGCCTGCCGGTGTTCGCGGACATCGACATCGTCTTCGACGCGACCTCGGCCGGTGCGCACGTCAAGAACGATGCGTTCCTGCGCGGGCTGAAGCCGGAGGTCCGCCTGGTCGACCTCACGCCCGCGGCCATCGGCCCGTACTGCATTCCCGTGGTCAACGGCCTGGCGCATCTGGACGCGCCCAACGTCAACATGGTCACCTGCGGCGGCCAGGCCACCATCCCGATGGTGGCGGCGGTTTCGCGCGTGGCCAAGGTCCACTACGGCGAGATCGTTGCCAGCATCTCCAGCAAGAGCGCCGGCCCGGGTACACGGGCCAACATCGACGAGTTCACGGAGACCACGTCGAAGGCCATCGAGGTGGTGGGTGGCGCGGCCAAGGGCAAGGCCATCATCGTGCTGAATCCGGCCGAGCCGCCGCTGATCATGCGGGACACGGTCTACACCCTCAGCGAATTCGCCGATGAGGACGAGATCGCCGCCTCGGTCGAGCGCATGGCCGCCGACGTCCAGGCCTACGTGCCGGGCTACCGCCTCAAGCAGCGGGTGCAGTTCGACCGGATCGAAGCCGGCCGCCCCATCCGCATCCCAGGCGTGGGCGCGGGCATGCAGGGCCTGAAGACCTCCATCTTCCTGGAGGTGGAAGGCGCCGCGCACTACCTGCCGGCCTACGCGGGCAACCTGGACATCATGACCAGCGCAGCGCTGCGCACCGCCGAATCGATGGCCGAGCGCATGCTCGCGGCCGTGGCTGCCTGAAGGAAACCGAGATGAGCCACGACCTCAGCAAGAAAATCTACATCTCCGACGTGACGCTGCGCGACGGCAGCCACGCCATTCGCCACCAGTACAGCGTGGAGCAGGCCAGGCAGATCGCCAGGGCGCTCGACGAGGCCAGGGTCGACTCCATCGAGGTTGCGCACGGCGACGGCCTGCAGGGCGGCAGTTTCAACTACGGCTTCGGCGCCCACGCCGACGTCGAGTGGATCGAAGCGGTGGCCAGCGTGGTAAAGCACGCGAAGATCGCGACGCTGCTGCTGCCGGGCATCGGCACTGTGCACGATCTCAAGGCCGCCTGCGAGGCGGGTGCGCGCATCGTTCGCGTGGCCACGCACTGCACCGAGGCCGACATCTCGAGGCAGCACATCGAGTACGCGCGCCACCTCGGCATGGAGGCCGTGGGCTTCCTGATGATGAGCCACATGACGACGCCGGATGCGCTGGCGCAGCAGGCCAGGCTCATGGAAAGCTACGGCGCGACCTGCTGCTACGTGGTGGACTCGGGCGGCGCGCTGAGCATGAACGATGTGCGCGACCGGTTCCGCGCGTTCAAGGACGTATTGCAACCCGAGACGCAGACGGGCATGCACGCGCACCACAACCTGAGCCTGGGCGTGGCCAACAGCATCGTCGCGGTGGAAGAGGGCTGCGACCGCGTGGACGCCAGCCTGGCGGGCATGGGGGCAGGGGCGGGCAATGCGCCGCTGGAAGTCTTCATCGCCGCGGCCGCGCGCCTGGGCTGGAACCACGGAACGGATCTGTACAGGCTGATGGATGCCGCCGACGACATCGTGCGCCCCCTGCAGGACCGGCCGGTGCGCGTGGACCGCGAGACCCTGGCGCTGGGCTATGCCGGCGTGTATTCGAGCTTCCTGCGGCATTCGGAAGTGGCCGCGAGGAAGTACGGCCTGAAGACCGTCGACATCCTGGTCGAACTGGGACGGCGCCGCATGGTGGGCGGCCAGGAAGACATGATCGTCGACGTGGCGCTCGATCTGCTGAAGGGTGTGGCGCACGAGCGCATCCCACCGCAATCCAGCATGAGCGAGGTTGCTTGAGCCTCGACCGTTCGCGCATGCCCGGCACTGCCGGCAGTTTTTCAAACAATGACAAGGAGACCTCCATGGATCGAATGAACCTTCGCCGATCGCTTCTCGCACTCGCCGTGTCGATGGTCGCGGTGATGCCCCAGGCCCGGGCGCAGTCCGCTGCCTCGAAGTGGCCGAGCCAGCCCGTGCGCTTCGTGGTCCCGTTCCCGGCCGGCTCCGCGCCCGATGTGCTGATCCGCTTCGTCGGCGTCAAGCTCAGCCAGAAGTGGGGCCAGGCCGTGGTGGTCGACAACAAGCCGGGCGGCAGCGGCGTGATCGGCATGAACACCCTTCTGACCGGGCCGACCGATGGGACCACCTTCGGCTTCGTCCAGGGCTCGGCCATCTCCGTCGCGCCCAGCACCATCAAGGGCGTGAGCTATGACTTCAACCGTGACTTCGTGCCCGTCACCCTGGCGGCCGTGGCGCCCTTCGTGCTCGCCGTTGCGGGCGACTCGCCCTACAAGACGCTTGGCGAATTCATTGCCGCCGCCAAGGCCAGGCCAAAGGGCATCGAGGTGGCCGACAACGGCCGCGGCACCGCGCCGCACCTCGCCTCGGCGCTGCTGGGCCTGAACTCGGGCGCGCAGTTCCTCGAAGTGCACTACCCGGGCGGCGCCCAGGCCATGCAGGCCACGCTCGGCGGCCAGACCCAGATGATGGTCGAGACCTACAACGTGGTCGCCGGCAACGTCCAGGCCGGCAAGATGCGGATCCTGGCATCGATGAGCGACCGCGTCGAACCCGGCCTCGACCAGCTGCCGCTGGCGAGCTCGACCGTGCCGGGCGCGGTGGCCTTCGGCTGGTTCGCGGTGATCGCGAAGAAGGGCGTGGACCCCGCCATCCTCGCCAGGCTCAACAAGGACATGAGCGAAGCGCTGCTGCTGCCCGATGTGGTCGCCAAGTCGCGCGAGCTGGGCACCTATCCGCGGCCCGGCACGCCCGAGCAGCTTGCCAAGTACATCGAAGACGATCGCAGGACCTGGCAAGGCGTGCTGGACAAGCTCAACATCAAGCCGGAATAGCGAACTCACCCCAGATCGGCAGACTTGCCTGTGAGGCTGTAGATCCCCCAGCGAAGAGATCGATCAATTGACCAGAAAACTGGCCAAAATGCCAAGGAAATGAATAAAATTCTGGACAAATGACAGCCCGAACGGATTCGACCTCGGTCTTGGATCGCCAGTTGCTCCTGCAACTGGGCGAGAGGCTCAAACGCGTTCGCCGCCAAGAGGGCTTCTCGAGCACAGCCTTGGCTGAGCTTGTTGGCATCTCGCGCACCACACTTGCAGCCATCGAGTCTGGGGACCCGTCACCGTCCATGGGCAACTACGTGCGTGTGATGTCAGCACTGGGGGTCTCGGCAGACCTGGCCTTGTTGGCAAGCGATGCCCTGCAAATCACCCCCGGTGTCGAGGACAGGCCGCGCAAACGGCCGGCGCCTGCCGTTTCCGTATGGGTCAAGGCTGACGGCAGTCATGATGCACAAGATCTTCAAAGCCTGATGTTGCACAAGGAGGCGATCAAGCTGATGCTCAGCGATCCGAAATTGATCGACCAGGCTCTCGCAACTTTGGAGGAATGGCGCAGTTCGGGCAGCAGTCATTCGCGATTCCTGTGGGACGAATGGTCAGTCATCCTGCACCGGCGCGATTGGCGTCGCGCCCTGAGCACGTCGCGCCGCGGGAGGGAACTGCGGCAGGCGTCGCCCCTGCCAACCATCTTGCCGGCGCCCCTCCGTGCGGCCGTTCTTGAACAAGTAAGTGCCCTAAAAAAGGGAGTTCTGCTCGGGTCGAAGCCGCGCGCGCCCGCTGCCCGAGGAGGGCCGAATTGAACCGCGAGGACCTCGAGCACATCATCCGAGCCGCTGGCGACGTAACCGACGAATACGAGTTCATCATCGTTGGCAGCCAGTCCATTCTTGGGCCGATCCCGTACCCTCCGGACGTTTTCAAGCTGTCGGCCGAAGCCGACATCTATCCTCGGGCTGCCGAGGGGAAATCAGAACTGATCGAGGGAGCCTTGGGCGAGGGCTCCCAGTTCCACACGACCTATGGATACTACGCACAGGGCGTCGATTCGACGACCGCCAAACTGCCGCTGGGTTGGGAGGGGCGCCTGCATCGCGTTCAGAGCGAGAAGGGAACCAACGGCCGGCTCGGTCTTTGCCTGGATGTCATCGACTTGTTCATGTCCAAGGCCGCGGCCAATCGAGAAAAGGACCGTGAGTTCAACCTGGCCTTGTTGCAGCACGGCTTTGTGAAAAGCGGCCGATGCCATCAAGATGGTCGGCCAAATGCATCTTCTTGGCGATGCGGACAAGCGGAGTATGCGGGCGCGCATTCGACGCTGGGTGAAGCTCCTGGACAAGCGTGGCTATGACATTCCGTCAGGTGATTGATCAGGGTCAAAGACATCGAAGACGATCGCAGAACCTGGCAAGGCGTGCTCGACAAGCTCAACATCAAGCCGGAATAGCGAACCCATCCAGGATCGGCAGCGCGGAGTTCCGCCCCGAGAGCCGAGCATCCGACTGACCCTCGCCGCCTGGCGAAACCTTCGCGCTGTCGTCCCCAGCCCTCATTCGGGCACGATGCCCAGGTCCCTGCTGAGCTTCGCCCAGCGCTGATGCGAGGGCACGTCGCTCACGATCACCTCGATCTCGCCGCCGACCGTGTCGGTGACGCCGGCGCTGACCGAAGCGCAGGGGACCGAATTCACCTTGATGCCCAGCTGGGAACTCAGCAGACCCGTCAGCATTCCGCCAAAAGTCTTCGGCCCTTCGTTCGCCACGTCCAGCTTGCCGGGGTTGGCCTTCGCATAGGCGACGAGTTTCTGGAGGGACTTGAACGGGGAGCCTGGATTCACCGAGCCTTCTTCGGGTCGTAGGGCAGGCTCTTGAACAGATAGGAGTTCATGACCAGCGCAGCGGCGGTCGCGAAATAGAAGGTGTAGCCGTCCGGCGCCGACCTGGCTGCCGCCTGCGCGCCGATCGCGTTCTGGCCACCCGGGCGGTTCTCCACCACGATGGGTTGATTGAGCCTGCGAGAGAGCTGATCGCCGATCAGGCGCGCCATCGCATCCGGGCCGGACCCGGGCCAGGGCCGGCGGTGAGCACGAAGGCGTAGTGGACGGTGCTGGTCACGGGCAGGAAATCGGCCAGCGCCAGCGCGCGGCCGGCCAGCCCCAGCGCGGCGAGGGCCGCGCCCCTTGAAGGAGGTGGAGGAAGTGTCTGCTGGTCCATGGCTTGTCTCGTCTTTCCGTGTTCTTGCGTCTGGAGCTTGCATCGTCGGGTCATTGCGCGCCGATGCGAATGGACAAATCGTGGTGAGGGGGGTACTTTTCCGAGGTCGATTCGCACCTGCTGCCATGAAGCCCGCCGCCACGCCGCTGCTGCTCGTTCCTTTCAGGGAAGTCCGCCATGAGCAGCCGGACGATTGCCTGCACTACGAACCCGTGGCCGTGCGCGGCCAGCAGATAGATTGGACGATTCCGGCGCACCGCCATGACGGCCTGCATCAGATCCAGTTCCTGGAAGCAGGGCACATCGAGGGCACTGTCGATGGCCAGCCGGTGCAGGCCGACGCGCCCGCGATCTTGCTGATCGCGCCGGGTTCGGTGCATGGGTTCCGCCACACGCACGACACGGCGGGGCATCAGCTCACCATTCCCACCGCCACATTGCAGCGCTTGCTGGGAGGCGACCACCTGGCCGATACCGGCCTGGGAAATTCCTTCGTCCTGGCCACACTGGAGCCGGAAGCGCGCGCCGAATGTGCCGCCTTGTTCGCCATGGTCGCGCGCGAGTTCCAGGGCCATGGGGCGGGCCGGGTGCCCGCGCTGCTGGCTTCGGCCACGCTGCTGGCCGTGCTGCTCATGCGCTTGCGCGGCGAACGGATCGGGAAGGCGCAGGCACCCGGCGCGCGCGATGCCCTGGTGCAGCGCTACCTGGCATTGACCGAACAGCACTTCCGCGAGCACCGCCCGCTGTCCTTCTATGCCGACGCCCTGGGCGTGACGCCGGACCACCTGAGCCGCACCTGCCGCAACGTGACGCGCGAGTCTGCATTGCAGCTGCTGCACGAGCGGCTGATGCTGGAGGCGCGCCGCCTGCTGGCCTACACCCCCATGTCGGTGGCCGAGGTGGCGGCCGCCATCGGCTATCAGGACCCGGCCTACTTCAGCAAGTTCTTCACTCGTGCGGTGGGTCACTCGCCGTCCGGATACCGCGCGCTGGCCGCGCGGGGAGTGAAGGCTCCGGGTTAGGTGATGGCTCGTGAGGCGAGCCGGTGGTCACACGCCGGGCAATGCCAGCCGAGCGGAGTTCTTGACCTCCTCCATGACGGCATAGGTGCGCGTCTCGCGCACGCCCGGCAATTGCCACAGCACGGTGCCCGCGAAGTTCCGGTAGTCGTTCATGTCCGCGCTGCGGGTCTTGAGCAGATAGTCGAAGCCGCCCGCCACCATGTGGCACTCCATGATCTCCGGCCGCACCTGCACCGCGGCCTTGAACGCGTCGAAGACATTGGGCGTCGTCCTGTCGAGCAGGACCTCCACGAACACCAGCATGCCCGCGCCGAGCTTCAGGGGATTCAAACGCGCTTCGTAGCCCAGGATGTACCCGTCGCGCGTGAGGCGCTGCACCCGCGCCAGGACGGCCGTGGGCGACAGGCCGATGGCTTCGGCCAGCTTCAGGTTGGTGATGCGTCCGTCCGCCTGCAGCGCCGACAGGATGCGCAGGTCCAGCCTGTCCAGGCCAAGCAGCTCGGCTGCATCGTCTAGTGATTTATCCTGCATTCAGGTTAAATTTCGAACAAAAATTCGCATGTAAGGCGAGCATTATGCGCAATATCACCAGTCAAGGCAGCCAGCTCTCATGACCACGCGCACACAGATCGATCCCGCCACGCTCTTCAGCGGCTTTGCCGGAGGTCCCCCAGAATCCTCCGAACTGCGCCGGCGCATCACCCACGCCTACCGCTTGCCCGAGCCCGAGGCCGTCTCGGGGCTGCTGGCGCAGGCCCGAATGGACGCCGGCACCGGCAGCCGCGCCAACGCCCTCGCGCTGCAGATCGCACAGCGCCTGCGCGACCGCAAGAACTCCGCCGGGCGTGCGGGCCTGGTGCAAGGCCTTCTTCAGGAATACGCGCTGTCCTCGCAAGAGGGCGTGGCCTTGATGTGCCTGGCCGAAGCCCTGCTGCGCATTCCCGACTCCGCCACCCGCGATGCGCTCATCCGCGACAAGATCGCGCGCGGGCACTGGCAGGAACATGCGGGTCGCAGTCCTTCGCTTTTCGTCAACGCTGCGACCTGGGGGCTGCTGCTGACCGGCAAGCTCGTGTCGACCCACAGCGAATCGTCGTTGTCGGCGCTGCTCACCCGCCTGATCGCCAAGGGCGGCGAGCCGATGATCCGCAAGGGCGTGGACATGGCCATGCGGATGATGGGCGAGCAGTTCGTCACCGGCGAGACCATCCAGGCCGCACTGGAGCACGCCCGTCACCTCGAGGCCCAGGGCTTCCGGTACTCCTACGACATGCTGGGCGAGGCGGCCATGACGGCCGAGGACGCAGAGCGCTACCGCCAGTCCTACGAGCAGGCGATCCACGCCATCGGAAAGGCCTCCAGCGGGCGCGGCGTGTACGAGGGCCCCGGCATCTCCATCAAGCTGTCCGCGCTGCACCCGCGCTACAGCCGCGCGCAGTACGGCCGGGTCATGGACGAGCTCTATCCGGTGGTGCGCGGCCTGGCGCTGCTGGCCCGGCGCTACGACATCGGATTGAACATCGACGCCGAGGAGGCGGACCGGCTCGAGCTCTCGCTGGACCTGCTGGAAAAGCTGTGCTTCGAGCCCGCGCTGGCCGGCTGGGCCGGCATCGGCTTCGTGGTCCAGGCATACCAGAAGCGCTGCCCCCATGTGATCGACTACCTGATCGACCTGGCCCGGCGCAGCCGCCATCGCCTGATGGTCCGGCTGGTCAAGGGCGCCTATTGGGACAGCGAGATCAAGCGCGCCCAGGTCGACGGGCAGGACGGCTTCCCCGTCTACACGCGCAAGGTCTACACCGATGTCTCGTACCTGGCCTGCGCCCGCCGACTGCTGGCGGCGCCGGCGGAGGTCTATCCGCAGTTCGCCACCCACAACGCCCACACCATGGCGGCGATCTACACCCTCGCCGAGCCCGCCGCCTACCGGCCCGGGCAGTACGAGTTCCAGTGCCTGCATGGCATGGGCGAGCCGTTGTACGAGCAGGTGGTCGGCCGCACCGAGGACGGCAAGCTCGGGCGCCCCTGCCGCATCTACGCGCCCGTGGGCACGCACGAGACGCTGCTGGCCTACCTGGTGCGCCGCCTGCTCGAGAACGGCGCCAACACCTCCTTCGTCAATCGCATCGCCGATCCCACGATCTCCATCGCATCGCTGGTGGAGGACCCCGTGGCCGCGGTCGAACGCATGGCGAAAGAGGAGGGCGAGCTGGGCCGGTCGCATCCGGCCATCGCACACTCCGCAGCGCTCTATGGCCAGGCCCGGCGCAATTCGCAGGGCATGGACCTGTCGAACGAGCAGACGCTGCGCGATCTGGAATCCGTCCTGGTTCAGGGTGCGGACGTCTCATGGACGGCCGAGCCCTTGCTGGCGCAGTCGCCGGCATCGCAGGGGACGGCCTGGAAGCAGGTGCTCAACCCGGCCGATCATCGTGACGTGGTGGGCCGGGTTCGTGCGGCAGACGAGAAAGAGATCGAGGCCGCCTTGCACGCGGCGACGGAATTCGCCCCAGTCTGGGCCGGCACTCCGGCGGCACAGCGGGCGAGCGCGCTGGAGCGCGCGGCGGACCTGCTGCAGGCGCGCTTGCCGCAACTGCTCGGCCTGCTGGCCCGCGAGGCCGGCAAGACCTACGCCAATGGCGTGGCCGAGGTGCGCGAGGCGATCGACTTCCTGCGCTTCTACGCAGCCCACGCCCGCGCCGATTTCGACAGCAGCACCCATCGGGCGCTGGGCCCGGTGGTCTGCATTAGCCCGTGGAACTTCCCGCTGGCCATCTTCGTCGGCCAGGTCTCCGCCGCCCTCGCGGCCGGCAACCCGGTGCTTGCCAAGCCTGCAGAACAGACCTCGCTGATTGCCGCGGAGGCGGTCCGTCTTCTGCACGAAGGCGGCGTGCCCGCGGCCGCCGTGCAGCTGGTTCCGGGGCGGGGCTCCACCGTCGGCGCGCGCCTGGTCGCCGATGCGCGCGTCCAGGCCGTCATGTTCACCGGCTCGACGGAGGTCGCGCGGCTGCTGCAGCGCACGCTGGCCGCGCGGCTCGGCCCGACCGGCGCGCCGGTGCCCCTGATTGCCGAGACGGGCGGACAGAACGCGATGATCGTCGACTCGTCGGCGCTGCTCGAACAGGTCGTCGCCGACGTGGTCGGCTCCGCTTTCGACAGCGCGGGGCAGCGCTGCTCGGCGCTGCGGGTCCTGTGCGTCCAGGACGATGTGGCGGACCGCCTGCTGCACATGCTGCGCGGCGCGATGGCCGAGGCCACCGTGGGCAATCCGGCTTCGCTGCGCGTGGATGTGGGCCCGGTGATCGACGCGGGCGCACGCGACACCATCGAGGCGCACGTCGAAGCGATGCAGGGGCGCGGCCGGCGTGTCCATCGCCTGGGCCGTTGCGCGCATGACGTCATCGAAGAAGGCACCTATGTCGTGCCCACGCTGATCGAACTGGAGCGCATCTCGGAGCTGGAGCGCGAGGTCTTCGGGCCCGTGCTGCACGTGGTGCGCTACGAGCGCCGCGAGCTCGAGGCGCTGATGGCGCAGATCAATGCCACCGGCTACGGCCTGACCCTGGGCCTGCACACCCGCATCGACGAGACCATCGACAAGGTGCTGTCCCACGCCCGCGTCGGCAATGTCTACGTCAACCGCAACATGGTCGGCGCCGTCGTCGGCGTGCAGCCTTTCGGCGGCGAGGGCCTGTCCGGCACGGGTCCGAAGGCAGGCGGTCCCTTGTACATGTACCGGCTGCTTGCGGCGCGCCCGCAGGATGTGCTTGTGCGTGCGGTCGAGCTCGGCCTGCCGGGGTCGTCGGCCGAGGGCGCCGCTGCGCCCCCTCCGCCCGCATTCGACTCGCTCGTGTCGTGGATGGCCCGGCACCGCAATGGTCGTGCCGCCGCGCAGTGCCAGCGGCTGGCCCAGATGATCGGCCCTCGCAGCGCCCGGCTGCTGGCGGGGCCGACCGGTGAACGCAATGTCTACTCGCTGTATCCGCGCGAGGCGGCCTTGTGCCTGGCAGAGTCCGACGATTCGCTGCTCCTGCAATTGGCCGGCGCGCTGGCCGTGGGCTGCCGCGCGATCTGGCCAACGCGGCCTGAGACACGGGCCCTGCACGCGAGCTTGCCGCTGGACGTGCAGGAGGCGATTGCGCTGGCCAGCGACTGGGCGGCGCCCGGCGTGGAGTTCGACGTCGCCCTGCACCAGGGCAGCCCAGACGACCTGCTGGCCGTGTCGGCGCGCCTGGCCGAACGCGACGGTCCCATCGTGAGCCTTCGGCGCTTCGCCGCCGACAGCGGGGACGTGCCGCTGGAGGCGTTGGTGATCGAGCGCGCCGTCAGCACGAACAGCGCGGCGGCAGGGGGCAACGCCAGTCTGATGACGATCGCTTGATCGTCCACCCATCGATCCAAGTCAAGAAAGTGAAGCCATGAGCTCCCCATCATCAACGCAGTCCCGGCCAACGCTGGCATTCATCGGCGGCGGGCAGATGGCATCGGCCATGATCGCGGGGTTGCTGAGGGCAGGGCAGCACGGTTCCTCGATCCTGGTCATCGAGCCGACGCCGGATCGAAGAGATCACCTCGAGCAGACCTTCGCGGTCCGGACCGCGGCGCGCGCCGATGCGCAGCTGGCCGCCGCCGAACTGGTGGTCTGGGCCGTCAAGCCGCAGGTGCTTCGCCAGGCGATCCAGGAGGCGCGCATGCACCTCGGGACCGCGCTGCATGTCAGCATCGCGGCGGGGCTGCCCTTGAAGACGCTGAGCCAATGGCTGCAGAGCCAACGTGTCGTCCGTGCCATGCCGAACACGGCTGCGCTCGTGGGCGCGGGCGTCACCGGCATGGTCGCCGCCGAGGGCGTTTCCGAGGCAGACCGGCAGCTGGCCGCCGCCGTGCTCGCGGCCACGGGCCATTGCTTCTGGGTCGAGAGCGATGAGCGCCTGGACGCCGTCACGGCCGTGAGCGGCAGCGGGCCTGCCTACGTGTTCCACTTCCTGGAAGCGTTCCAGGCAGCCGCCGAGGCGATCGGCTTCGACCCGGCGACCGCACGGGATCTGGTGCTCAGGACGGCGGCAGGGGCCGTCGAGCAGGCCGGGCTCGGTGAGCCCTTCGGTGACTTGCGATCCCGCGTGACATCGAGGCGTGGCACGACGGAAGCTGCTCTGGCCGTGCTGGATGCCAGGGAGACGCCGCGGGCGATCTTCGATGCAGTGCGCGCGGCGTACGCGCGGGGCGGGGAGTTGTCGAGGGCGCTTTCAGAATAGCGACGCCTCAAGCGGCGAAGCGCGCGACCGCCTCCTCGTTCCAGGCGATGCCCGTGCCGGGCTCCTCGCCCGGCCGCGCACAGCCGTCGGCGAAGGCCAGCGGACGCGCGAGCACCGGGCTGGCCAGGTCCATGCGCTCCAGCCAGTGCGCGGTCGGTGTCACCGCGAGCAGATGCACGCTGATCTCCTGGAAGATGTGGCTCGACATCGGCACGCCCCGTTGTTGCGCCAGTGCCGCGGCGCGCAGCCAGCCGGTCACGCCGCCGATCTTCATCACGTCGGGCATCGCGAGGTCGCAGGCACGCGCGTCGAGCGCCCTCGCCATCTCGTCGGGGCTGCACCAGTTCTCGCCCATCTGGATCGGCAGGCGCGACTTCTCGCGGATGCGTGCATGGCCGGCGTAGTCTTCCTGCAGCGTCGGCTCCTCGACCCAGGCGATGCCTTCGTCCTCCAGGGCCTGGATGCGGCGCATCGCCTCCGGCACCGAGAGGCCCTGGTTGCAGTCCACCATCAGCGCCATATCCGGACCGATCGCCTGGCGCAGCGCACGCACGATGCGCAGGTCCTCCGCCAGCGTGGGGTAGCCGATCTTGGTCTTGATGGCCGCGAAGCCCTGGTCGCGCGCAAGGGCGGCGCGCTGCGCACCCAACGCCTCGCCGTCCATGCCGTGACTGTCGTAAGCCGGGACTGCGCGGCGCGTGCCGCCCAGCAGCTCGACCAGCGGCAGTCCGCGCGCGACGGCAAGCGCATCCCAGGCGGCCATGTCCAGCCCGGCGCAGGCCATCTGCGCCAGGCCGGTGCGGCCGAGCAGCCGCAGCCTTTGCGCCAGCAACTGATCGAAGTCGAAGGGCGCGAGCGGCCTGCCTTTCAACACCCCGGCGAAGGCCAGGACCAGTTGGCGCATCGCCTCGAGTGCCAGCGGCGTGTAGGTGAAGAGGTAGGCTCGTCCGGTCACGCCGCCGTCGGTCTGCAGGTCGATCAGCACCAATGGCGACGTCGCGATGACGCCCACGCTCGTGCGCACCGGGTATTCCAGCGGCACGTTGACGGCACGGGCTTCGACACCGGTGACGACGAGAGACGATGTAGAAGAAGAAGTCATGGGGTTCTCCGGGTCGGGCAGCCGCATTCTTGCGCTCCTCCCCGCCAAAGAGAAGATCATCTGATCGGTTCGCGCATGCTGCACTTGCTGGCCATTCACGCGCGTGCTCAATTCGAGGGTGTGGTCTGCGGGGAGCTCGTCGAGGGTCACCAGGAACGGCCGAATCCGCCGGTCTCCGGAAACTGGTTCTGAGAACCTGAGCCGCAAAAGGCAGAGGGCTAGGCTTTCTCGCGCGTGGCGACCGCCGTTCAAGGTTTGCTGTATTGGATGCCAGCGGTGTGAGGCGTCACGCCTTGCTTCGAACCATGACAGGCGCGTGTCGTGCCATCAGGTCGGCGACCCAATCGATGAACGCCCGCAGCTTGGCGCTGACATGCCGGTTGGGCGGAAACGCCACGTACAGCGGCATCGGATCGAGGCGCCAGCCCTCGAACAGGGGCACCAGCTCGCCACATGCCAGGTGCGGCTTGGCCATGTAGTCCGGCAGCCAGAGGATTCCCAGGCCGGCCAGGCCGGCCAGGCCGGCCGCGAGGTAGGCATTGCCGTCGTCGACCGCGAATGCGTAGCGGCCTTGCCCTTCGATGCGCTCGCCGTCGCGTTGCATGACGTACGGAAAGATCTTGCCGGTGCTCGACCCCAGGAAGCCCACGATGCGGTGATGCGTGTCTTCCAGCTCCCATGGGTGCGAGGGAGTGCCGGCGTGCTCCAGGTAGCTCGGCGACGCGTAAACCCCGAGCTGCAGGTCGCCCACGCGGCGCGCCATCAACGAGGGGTCGGTGAGCTCGCCGCCGCGCACGACGCAGTCCACGTTCTCGCCGATCAGGTCCACCATGCGATCGCTCACGCCCATGTGGAGCTGGATGTCGGGGTAGTGCGCGTGAAATGCGGGCAATGCCGGCACCAGGATCATGCGAGCCAGCGGGCTGGGCACATCCACCCGCAGCCGGCCCCTGGGCGACGCCGAGGCGCTCGAGAGGCTGGTCTCGGCATCGTCCATGTCGGCCAGCAGGCGCACCACGCGCTCGTAGTAGGCCGCGCCGTCGGCGGTGACGTTGACCTTGCGCGTGGTCCGGTTGAGCAGCTTGACGCGCAGCCGCGCTTCCAGCTGCTGCACCAGTTGCGTCACGCTGGTCTTGCTCATGTGAAGGGTCTCCGCCGCCTTGGTGAAGCTGCGTGCTTCCACCACGCGGGCGAATGCCTGCATCGCATCGAAACGGTCCATCTCTGCTCCAGAGGCCTCGAGGATTGTTTGGGTTCTGCAAATTGTGATTGTTGGCCTTGCTCGTTGATCCGGAAGCCAAGCGTTCCTAAAGTCCCTTCATCGTCATCACCGGGTCGATTCGACCCCTACAGGAAAGAAGGAAATCCATGGCCAAGCGTGACGTCGTTTTTCCGGCCGGCCGCCAGGCGCTCTACGAGAAGAATCGCTATTCGCCGGCGATCCGGTCCAACGGCTTCCTGTTCGTTTCGGGGCAGGTCGGCAGCCGCCCGGACGGCTCGCCCGAGCCCGAACTGGAGGCGCAGGTCCGGCTCGCATTCGACAATCTCAACGCGATCCTGGCGGCTGCAGGCTGCACGTTCGACGATGTGGTCGACGTGACCGTCTTTATCGTCGATCCCGAATCGACCTTCGAAACGATCTGGAAGGTGGTGCCGGAGTATTGGGGCAACGCGCCGCACCCGACGCTGACGGGCATCGGCGTGACGTGGCTCTATGGCTTCCAGTTCGAGATCAAGGTGATTGCGAAGCTTCCAGAGACCGTCGATGGCTGATGTGGGTTGCCGACAGCTTCGTATGAACCGGCGTCAAAGTTTGGCGAGCGGCACCTGCAAGTCCGCGAGCCGCTCCGGGTCGACGCTGGTGCGGCGCTCGATGAGCCGCCGGGCGAAGCGCAGGTCCTTGGCGGAATTGGGCCCCAGTGCCGCGACGACCTTGTCCTCGTCGAGGAAGAAGGCGACGAAGCTGTGGGTGTCCGGGTCACCCCGCACGACGACCCGATGCGACGGCGCAGGCATGCCGAAGATCTGCAGGTTGATGTCGTACTGGTCCGACCAGAACCACGGCAGCGGCTGGTGGTGTACCTCGATGCCGAGCGCGGCGCGCGCAGCGGCGATTCCCTGCTCCTGGGCGTTTTGCCAGGACTCGAGCCGCATGCGCCGGCCCGCCCATTCGCAATGCCAGGCCGCGACGTCGCCGGCGGCCAGGATCTCGGCGTCCGACGAGCGGCACTGCCCATCGACCAGCACGCCCCCTTCGCATGCCAGGCCGGCTTCGCGCGCGAGCTCGTCGTTGGCCACCAGGCCGATGCCGACGAGCACCGCATCGCAGGCGATCTCGCGTCCGTCGCCGAGCGTGGCGCACAGGCTGCCTGCGGGCGTGCGTGCGAACTGCTGGACGCCCGTGCCGAGCACGACCTCGACGCCGTGCGAGCGGTGCAGCCGCAGCAGGTAGTCGGAGATCAGCGCCGGAACGGTGCGCTCGCACAGCCGGGGCAGTGCCTCGACCACGGTCACCTGCATGCCCTTCTTCCGCGCGGTCGCGGCCACTTCGAGCCCGATCCACCCGCCGCCCACGATGAGCAGGTGCTTGCCGGCCGACAGGGCCGCGCCCAGCGCCGCCGCATCCTCGATGCTGCGCAGCATGTGGACGCCTGGCAGGTCCGCGCCCGGAACATCCAGCCGGCGCGCCCGACCGCCGTTGCACAGGATCAGCTTGTCGTAGTGCACCGGCTCGCCCTGGGCCAGGTGAAGCAGCCTGGCCGGCCTGTCGATGCGGGTTGCAGTGACCTTCGGCCGCCAGTCGATGTCGAGCAGGTCGAAGGCTTCCGGCTTGACCAGGCTGGTGCTGTCCGAGTGCGCCTCGCCCGCAAGCACCGCCTTGGACAAGGGCGGGCGTTCGTAGGGGCGATGCGGCTCGTCGCCGATCAGGACGATCCTGCCCTTGAAACCTTCGTTGCGCAGCGTCTGTGCAGCCCAGCCGCCGGCCTGGCCGGCACCCACGATGACGATGGTTTCTGTGTTCATTTGGCGGGCACCGCGTCGGCGATCGTCGCGTCGACATCCTCACGGTGCGACGATGCCGAGCGGCGGTGGTTGATGAAAAAGGTGGCCACCGCGGCGATCACGGCCGGGATGGCAATCGCGACGAAGTTCTGTTGCAGAGGAAGCGCCATGCCCACCAGCGTACCGATCACGATCGGTGCGAGCAATGCGCCGATGCGTCCCACGCCCAAGGCCCAGCCGATGCCCGTGCTGCGCACCGCCATCGGATAGAACTGGCCGACGTAGGCCAGGTTCACGATCTGCGTGCCGATGGTCGTGGCGCCGGCGAGACCGACCATCGCGAACAGCACCGGCGTGGGCAGCGGCTGGCCCAGCAGCGTGATGGAGATCGCAGCCAGCACATACATCCCGATCAGCACGTGCTTGATGGGGAAGCGATCGGACAGCCACCCGCCGCCGATCGCGCCGATCATGGCGCCGAAGTTCAGCACCAGCACGAAGGTCAGGGCCGACCCCAGGCTGAAGCCTGCGCTCGCCATCAGCTTGGTGAGCCACGAACTGAGCGCGTACACCATGAAGAGGCACATCAGGAACGAGAGCCAGAACATGAAAGTGCTGAAGCCGCGGCCTTCATGGAAGAGGTGCCGGATCGGCGCGTTGTCCGCCCTGTCTTCCTGGGGCAGGGCGAATCGGTCGCTCGCTTCGGGCTTGTAGCCAGGCTCCAGGCGCGAGGCGATGTCCCGCAGCTCTTCGAAGCGCCTCTTCCTGATGAGGAAGGGCATGGACTCGGGAAAGGAGCGGAAGATGAAAGGGATGAGCAGGACCGGCAGGCCGGCCACGAGGAAGACGGACGGCCAGCCAAAGCGCTCGATCATTCCCTTGCCCACCAGCGCTGCCAGCATGCCGCCGACGGAGTAGCCGCTGAACATCAGCGTGACCATCATGCTGCGGATGCGCAGCGGCGAGTACTCGGTCATCTGGGCCACGACGTTGGGCATCACGCCGCCGATGCCGATGCCTGCGATGAAGCGCAAGATGCTGAACACCACCGGATCGTTGGTCATGCCCGCGGCAGCCGTGAAGACGCTGAACAGCGCGACACAGATGACGACGGCCCAGCGCCTTCCGATCCTGTCGGCGATCGTCCCGAGGATGATGTTGCCGAACATCATGCCGAACAGCGCCGAGCTCACCATCAGGCCCGCGTTCGTGGGGGCGACGTTCATGCTCTGCATGATCGCGGGCAGCGCGATGCCGACGACCGCGAGGTCATAGCCGTCGAAGATGATGATGAGGGCGCTCCAGAACAGCACCAGGCCGTGGAAGCGGTTGAAGCGCGCCTTGTCTGCAAGCGCGTGCACGTCTATCTGGCGCATCGATGTCTCCTGAATTTCTGATGGGCATGCGGCGGCCGCACCGCGGCGCATCCGCGGAGCACTGCCAAGGGAAAGCGGGGATCAGTCCAGCGCGAGGAACACGCGGCCGGCTTCGATCCTGACCGGATACGACTTGATCGCCTCGGTCACCGGCGCGCAGCTCGGCTGCCCATTGCGGACATCGAACTTGCCCTGGTGCAGAGGGCACTCGATCTCGTGACCTTCCAGGAAGCCCTCGCACAGGCGCGCATGCCCGTGCGTGCAGATGTTGTCGGTCGCGAAGATCTGGCCGTCGACGCTGTACAGCGCCACGTCATGGCCGTCCACGAGGATGCCGATCACGTCGTCCGCCGGAACATCGTCGACCGGCGCGGCATCGGTCCATTGCAAATCACTCATGGCGGTCCTCAGATCGGATAGATGACGGAGTTGGGGATCATCTCGCTGTCGTAGATGACGAGGCGAGAGGCGAACTTCAGTCCCTGCTCGGTACGCACGACGACGTCGATGTACCGCCCGACGTTGAAGACCGAGGACAGCTCGGAGAGCTTGGTGCGAAACACCGCGTAGTTGGCCTCGCATTCGCAGCGCCCAGCTTCGGCCTTGCGAATCACCGGCGCGCCGGTGACGTTGCGCTGGTAGTACGGGTCGTGGAACAGCGTCTCCCGGATGCCGTATACCCGATCCTTCAGCATGCCCTTGCTTTCGAAGGACAGCGTGGCCAGCGGAAAGCCCCGCTCGTAGTTCTCGCGCGGCTGCAGCCGGTAGGTGCAGTCCTCGGTGAAGAACTCCGGCCAGAGCTCCCACTCGCCGGAGCTCACGGCGCTGGCGTAGTTGGCGTAGAGCTGGTTCAGCTCGAAGTAATCCTGGAAGTCCATCGCTCAAGCCTCCATGACCTTGCGCCAGTACTCGTACATGCCGCGGATGAGCGTTTCGGTGACCATGTGGTCGGTGTCGCCGACCTCGCGCCCACCCAGCTCGGCCAGCGTGCGATGGAACGGCTTCTGCTCGAAGCCCTTCTGCGACAGCTCGATCACCTCGCCGTCGTCCGCCGACACGAAGCCCGCCGGTCCGAAGAGGTTGGCCTGGCGCAGGCGCCGCTGCGTCATGGCCTCGTCGTCGTCCTCGAAGCCGAAGTGCGTCCAGACGAAGTCGAAGTTGCCCGGGCCGCTCGGCTGGATGTGCCGGGTCGAGACACTGTTGACCTGCTGCTGGAAGATCACGCTCGGGAACAGCGTCATCATCACCGCGGTGGGGCCCCCCCACCAGGGCTCGGGCACGATGTCCAGGAAGCGGTCGTCGTTGAGCTGCATGCTCTCCTTGAAGCTGGAGACCTGCGTGACCTGGTCGGCCTTGCCGCTCGTGCCGCGGGTCGAGATCATGGCGGCGTGCCGGTGGTGCCGGTCCATCTTGAGCTCCGACTTGTTATCCGCGCGCCAGAGCCCGAAGGTCACGAACCAGGTGTGCAGCAGGCCCGGGTGGTAGGGGTCCTTGATGTTCTCCTGCATCAGCTTCCAGTTGCCGGGGATGCGCTGGCGGTTGTAGCCCAGGATCTTCAGCTTGCGGCCGTTGAACAGGCGATCGAAGTAGCCGAGGATCGCCGGGCCCATGAAGTCCTCGAGCGACTCGACCTCCGGGTCGAAGGACGCGAAGACCACCCCACCGCGCGTCGCCACCTTCAGCTTGTTGAGGCCGTGCTCGGCCGTCTTGAAGTCGGCCGGCATCCCGCCGTTGACCTTGCCGTCCTGCTTGACGCCGCGGCGGAAGGGCACGCCCTGCAGGTCGCCCTTGAGGGTGTAGTTCCACTGGTGGTAGGGGCAGGTAAAGCCGCCGTCCTTGCGGTTGCCGTGCCGCTCGCGGCAGAACTGCATGCCGCGATGGGCGCACACGTTCTCGACGACGTTGATGCTGCCCTCGGCATCGCGCACCATGATCACCGAGCGCTCGCCGATCACCGTGCGCTTGAAATCGCCGGCGTTCGGGATCTCGGCCTCCAGGCCGACGTAGCACCAATGGCCGCGGTAGAAGAGGCGCTCGAGCTCCCGGCGATGCTGGTCGGCCTCGGTGTAGGCCATGAACGGTATGCGGCTGGTGCCCTGGCTTTCCCAATGGATCTGCTTGGGAAAGACGGCCGTTGCGTCATCCATGTCTTGTCTCCTGTGTGCTGTCGCCACGTCGTGGGGTACTCGAATCATCGCGATTCCCCTGTCATCGATCAATAGAATGTGGGCAATAGTGCAGATTGATTTCGCGAATGTGGAGCGGGCATGGAGCTCAAGGACATCGACCTCAACCTGCTGGTTGTCTTCAACCAGCTGCTCATCGACCGCCGGGTCTCGAAGGTGGCCGAGAACCTCGGGCTGTCGCAGCCTGGCGTCAGCAATGCCCTGGCGCGTCTGCGCAGGCTCACCGACGACCCCTTGTTCCTGCGAACGCCCAAGGGCATGGAGCCGACGCCGTTCGCCGAGCAGCTGGCCGAACCGACCGCGCGTGCGCTGCAGGTCATCCATGCCGCGATCAATCAGCAGGCGTCCTTCGACCCGGCGACCTCGACACGTGCCTTCACCGTCGGCATGACGGACATCGGGGAGATCTACTTCCTGCCCAAGCTCATGAAGGAGCTGGCGCGCATTGCGCCCCGTGTTTCGCTCAGCACGGTTCGCAATGCGGCAGTCAACCTTCGCGACGAGATGGAAGCGGGCCACGTGAGCCTGGCCATCGGCCTGTTGCCGCAGCTGAAGGTCGGCTACTTCGAGCGCCGGCTCTTCAAGCAGCACTACGTCTGCATGTTCCGGCGCGGCCATGCGCTCGACAAGCGGGAAATATCGCTGCGCGAATTCTCGGCAGCCGAGCATGTCATCGTGGTCTCGGAGGGCACCGGCCACGGCAGGGCGGACGAGCTTCTACGGCGCAGGAGCATTGCCCGCAAGATCGTCCTGACCGTGCCGCACTACGTCGCGGTGGGGCATATCCTGCATGACTCCGACCTGGTGGCCACCGTTCCAGAGCGGCTCGCCCAGGCCTTGGCGGAGCCCTTCGGGTTGTCCTACGTCCGCCATCCGGCCAAGCTGCCCGAGATCGCGATCAACCTCTTCTGGCATGGCCGCTACAACAAGGATCCTGCGAACGCATGGCTGCGCTCGCTGATCATCCGGCTTCACGGGGAAGGCGAGCCGGGTTGAGCGTCGCGGCCCAACCGGCACTTCTCGTTCAGGAGCCGATGACCTGGGGGTCTCCGTTCGCACCCAGGTGCTGGCGCACTTGCTGCGCCAGCGAGCCGAAGATCGTTCCCGCCAGGCCGGGCTCGTCGCGGCCGAAGACGATGCGGTTGCAGCCGTAGTCGCGAGCGGCCACGGCAATCGTCTCGGCCGTGCGCCCTACCAGCACGGTGCTGGTGTAGGGCACGCCGGCCAGGTCGAGCAGTTTCTGCGCGTACTGCAGATCCTCGGCGCCTGCGTCCAGCTGCAAGTCGAGCAGCTCACGCGGGTCGAAGAGCATCGCGACATGACCCGAGACCTTGGGCTGTACCCGCAGCAGGCGAATGCTCACCTGCTCGCTACGGCGCATGCGCAGTACCTGTTCGATGGCCGAGCGCGTTCGAGCGGGCTGATCCGGGTCGATGGGAACCAGGATTCGCGTCATGCGGGCACCCTCAGACGGCGGGTTGCTTCTTGGCCGCTGCCTGCAGTTGTTCGCGGCGCTGTGCGCTGCGGGTGCCCAGCCACTTGCCGATCGCCACCACCGACATGGCACCGAGCGCAGGGACCACCGTGTGCAGCGTGTGACGTTCGGCGGCCCAGCCGGCGATGGCCGGATCCGTGATCGCCATCTCGCCGGCCACCCAGCCGAGCAGGGCGGCACCGAGCACGATGATGACCGGGAATCGATCCATCAGTTTCAGGATCAGGGTGCTGCCGAAGATGATCAGGGGAATGCTGATCACCAGACCGAAGACGAGCAGCGGAACATTGCCCTTCGCTGCAGCAGCGACGCCGACGACGTTGTCCAGGCTCATGACCAGGTCGGCCAGCACGATGGTCTTGATGGCCGCCGCCAGGCCGGCGTGGCCTTCGATGCCTTCCTCGTCGTCCTCGCCCTGGAGCAGGCCCACGCCGATCCAGAGCAGTAGCGCTGCGCCCACGAGTTTGAGGTAGGGCAGGGTCAGCAGATAGACGGCGAAGAAGGTGAGGATCACGCGCAGCACGATGGCGCCGACGCTACCGAAGATGATCGCCTTCTTCTGCTGGGCGGGTGGCAGCGAGCGCGAGGCCATCGCGATCACGACGGCGTTGTCGCCGCTCAGGACGATGTTGATCAGGATGATCTGCGACAGGGCGATCCAGAATTCGGGACTCGACAAAAACGACACGGTGTCTCCTTGGTTGGGGGGTTCGAAACCACTTCGGTTTCGCCACCCGCGAGCGTAGAGACCTGTGCTGTCACCTTTCTGCCGGCCGGCTGACAGCCGGATGTCCGCAAGCTGTCAGCAAGCTGACAGAGCGCCTGCGCCGATCAGGCGGCGCGCAAGGGGAAGAAGACGCTGAAGGTGTTGCCCACGCCGTCGGCGTCTTCCTCTAGCGTGATGCGCGCGCCGTGCAGGGTGGCGATTTCGCTGACGATGGCGAGCCCGAGGCCGCTGCCATCCTCCTGCGTCCCGAGCAGGCGGTGAAAGCGCTCGAAGATGCGGGCGCGCTCCTCCACCGGGATACGGGGGCCGTCGTCGCTGATGGCCAGGCGGCACTGGTCGCTTCCGATCTGGCCGGCCTGCACGGTCACCCGGCCGCCCGGCTGGCTGTAGCGGATCGCGTTGTCGATCAGGTTGTTGACCAGCTCGCGCAGGCGGTCCCGGTCGGCGTCGATCATCAGCGGATGATCGGCACCTTCGAAGCCCAGGTCGATGTTGCGCTTGATCGCCTGCGGCGCCCACTCCATGCTCACCTCCAGGGCGTGGGCATTCAGGTCCAGCGGCTGCAGCTGCATGGAGTCGAGCGCGCCGGGCTCGTTGCGGGCCAGCGAAAGCAGCTGGCGCACCAGCCTCGACAGCCGGTCGGCGCTGACATAGAGCTGCGCGAGCGAATGGCGCACCCGCTGCGGATCGCTCTCCCGCAGCGCCAGCTCGATCTGGACCTTCAGGCCGCTGACCGGCGTCTTCAGCTGGTGCGCGGCATCGGCCACGAAGCGGTTCTGGAAATCGAAGGTGCGCCCCAGGCGTGCCATCAGCTCGTTGACCTCGTCCACCAGCGGCCGCACCTCGCCTGGAACGTCGTGGGTGTCGATCGGGCTCAGGTCCAGGTGCGAGCGGTCCGACACGGCACGCCGCAGGCGCTGCAGCGGCTCGAGCCCGCGCGAAACGCCGAACCAGACCACGGCCGTCGCCATGACGATCAGGAGCAGCTGCGGCAGCACCACGTTGGCCACCATTTCCCAGGCCAGGCGCTCCCGCTTGTTGAGCGTCTCGGCCACCTGCACCAGGACCAGCGGCGGCCCGGCGTCCGGGCCGATGGGCATCGAGGCCACCATCATCCGCACGGGCTCGCCGCGCACCGTGTCGCCGTAGAAGTCCGGCTTGGCGGGCTTGCGCGTGCGCGGCGCAGGCAGCTGCGGATCGCCGCCCAGATCGGCGCCATCGTCGCCGAGAACGCGAAAGAAGAGCTGGTCTTCCTGATCCACGACCAGGATGTTGGCCGCGGCCTCCGAGAGTTCGAGCCGGGGCCGCGTTCCGTCGAGCTTCACATGCAGCGCGATCTCGCGTCCGATCTCGTGCAGCGCGCGGTCGTAGGCGAGGTTGGAGAAGCGCCACGAGCTCCAGTAGGCGGCGGCGGTATCGAGCACCAGCAGCACGGCCAGCGGCCCGAGCAGCCACGCCAGCAGCTTGCGCTGCAGCCGCGGCTCAGACCTCCGCATCGCTGCTGTCGATCAGGTAGCCCATGCCGCGCACGGTGCGGATCTCGCAGCCGAGCGGCTCCAGCTTCTTGCGCAGCCTGTAGACATTGACTTCGATCGCGTTGTCGCCGACCTCGTCGCCCCAGCCATAGAGGTGATTGACCATCTGCTCCTTGCTCACGACACGCCCCGCGCGCATCAGCAGCAGTTCGAGCAGCGCGAGCTCGCGCGGCGACAGTTCCAGCGGCCGCTTGTCGTGGAACACGCGGCGGCCCACGGTGTCGAAGCGCAGCCGGCCATGCTCGAGGTGGGGCGTGGACTGGGTACTGCGGCGCAGCAGCGCCCGCACGCGCGCCTCGAGTTCCGGCAGGTCGAAGGGCTTGGCGAGGTAGTCGTCGGCGCCCAGGTCGAGCCCGCGGACGCGGTCGGCGAGGGTGTCGAAGGCAGTGAGCATCAGCACGGGCATGGTGGACTTGCGCGCCCGCAGGCGCTTCAGCACATCCAGTCCGCTCAGCCCGGGCAAGCCGATGTCCAGGATGGCGAGGTCGTAGCTGCCGGCGGCGAGTGCGTGGTCGGCCTCCTCGCCGGTGGAGACGACGTCGACGGCATGGGCGGACTGCACCAACGCCCGCGACAGCGCGTCGGCCAGCACCCGGTCATCCTCGACGAGCAATATCCGCATTGGTTTCCTGACTGCGTGTCTCCTTGCCGATGCTAACCCCAAGTCTCCGGCGCCATCGGGCTTTCAAATCACCCCGTCGCGCCGGAGCCTGTCCAGTTCATCGCCGGGAAGGCCCAGTGCGCCGTAGATCTCCGCGTTGTGTTCGCCCGCGGCCGGCCCGGTGCGCGGCGCAGCGGGTTTGAAGCCCGAGAAGCGCGGCACGATCATGGGCGCCGGCAGAGAACCCAGGTCCGGATCGGGCAGGCGGATGACGGCTTCGCGGGCAATGAAGTGCGGATCGGCGATCACGTCATCGACCGCATAGACCTTGCTGTAGGGCACGCCCCCGCGCGTCAGGGCCTCGGACAGTTCGGCCAGCGTCCGGGACGCGCACCACGCGGCGACGATCGCGTCGATCTCGTCGATGTTGCGAACGCGGTCCGGCGTGGTGGCGAAGCGCGGATCGTTTGCCAGCGCGGGCTGCTCCATGGCCTGGCAGATGCGCTTGAAGATGGGCTCGGAGGAGCCCACCAGCGTCACCCATTGATCGTCCGCGGTGCGGTACATGTTGGAGGGTGCGGTGTAGGTGGCCCGGCTGCCGGAACGGCTGCGCGCCTGCCCCAGCAACTCGTGCTCGACCGGCAGCGCCTCCAGCAGCCGGAACATGGCCTCGGTCGCCGCGAGGTCGATCTCGCGGCCCGGCGCGTCGGGGTGGCGGTGCCGTTCCGCAATCGCGGTGGCGATGGAGAAGGCACCGAACAAGCCCGCGATCACATCCCCGAGCGGGTAGTTCATGTGCTGCGGACTGCGGCCGCTCTCGCCGGTCAGGTGGGCGAAGCCGCTCATCGCCTCGAAGATGCGGGCGAAGCCCGGGCGTTGCGCATAAGGTCCGGTCTGGCCGAAGCCGGTGACGCGCAGGATGATCAGCTTCGGGTTGACCGACCACAGCGTCGCCGCATCCAGCCCCCACTTGTCGAGCGTGCCGGTGCGAAAGTTCTCGACCAGCACGTCGAAGGACTCGATCAGCCGGAGGAACAGCGCGCGGCCTTCGGGCTTGCGCACGTCGAGCGACACGCCCTTCTTGCCGCGGTTCGAGACCTTCCAGAACAGCGCGTGCTCCGGCGTGGTCGGCGACAGGGAGCGCAAGGGGTCGTTGCCCTCCGGCAGCTCCAGCTTGACGACCTCGGCCCCCAGGTCGGCGCACAGGGAGGCCGAGAACGGCGCCGCGATCACGGTGGCCATGTCCAGGATGCGGATGCCGGCCAGCGGCCCCTGGGCGGCAGGCGGCGGCGTTTGCGCGATGGCGGTGGGGTGTTCGACGGATTGCATGGTTCGAAGTCTCGTTGCAGCGGTCCATTTGCCGCAACTCGTGTTTCGATATCCTGAACGCCGCAGCGATCGTGGCTATCGCAGGCCGAGCGCGAACTCGACGCTGTGCGCCAGCGTGACGAGCCGCGGCCCGATCTCCCGGCGCATCTGCGCAAACCCGCCGCGCTTCGACGCCACCGCGCAGTTCAGCACGAACTGCGTGCCATCCACCCATCCCTGCAGCGGTACGGCAAAGCCATGGCGGTTGGGCTGCCAGTCGGCCCGTGCGCTGCAGAAGCCGTCGCTCGCCAGTTCTTCCCGGGCCAGGGTCACTGCCGCGGCGTAGCGCTCGAACTCGGCTGGCGCGGCGACCCGTATCTGGTTCAGCAGCGAACGGCGGTCTTCAGCCGTGGCGCGGGCCAGCCAGGCACGCCCCATCGCGGTGGCCAGCATCGGGATCGGCGCGCCGATGTCGGGCGTCACCACGAAATCCTCGCTGTCGCGCGCGGTCTCGACGTAGACCATGTGGATGCGGTGCCGCAGGCCCAGTGAGACGGCGCCCTCGATCTCGCGCGCCAGGGTTTCCATCATCGGCCGCGCAACCGGGCGGATGCGCATGCTGGCCAGCAGGGGGTGGCTCAGGCCCAGCACCGCAGCACCGAGCCGGTATCGGGCCGTGGCCGGGTCCCGCCGCAGGTAGCCCAGCAGCGTCAGCGTGTGCGTCAGGCGGGCCACGGTGGGCCTGGAGAGCCCCGTGCGTTCCGCAAAGTCCTTGTTGGCCAGGCTCGGCTCGCCGGCGTGAAAGCACAGCAGCAGGTCGATGCCGTTGGCGAGGGTGGTGGCGAACTGGCGGTCCTTGTTGTCGGTCTTTTTCATCGCCGGGCCGCCCCAAGATGAAAAACGCCCCCTCGGGGGGCAGCGACCACACGAAGTGAGGGAGCGTGGGGGCGGCATTTTTTCATGGCGTAGTGCCGAGGTCGGCCTCCACGCTGCGTGCCAGCTCGACGAGGCGGGGCCCGATGCGCTGCTCGAGCTGACGCGGTGCAAGCCGCGCGGTGAGCACGCCGCAGTTGAGAACCAGCGTTTCGCCGTCCTGGGGGATCAGGATCGGCACGCCGACCGCCTGCACGTCGCTGCGCCACGCGCCGCGGGAGATGCAGAAGCCCTTTCGCTTCAGATCGGCCTGCGCCTGGATGAGATCGCCTTCGTACCGCTGCACCTGGCCGGGTTCCGACGCCTCGATCTGCGCCAGGACTTCTTCGCGCAGCCCCTGCGGCGCCTGCGCGAGCCAGCTGCGGCCCATCGCCGTGGGCAGCATCGGGATGGCCGCTCCGATGTCGGGCCGCCATGCGCTGAGGTCGTGCCCGCGACTGGTCTCGACGTAGACCATGCGCGTGCGGTCCCGCATGCCCAGCGACACCGAGCCGCCCACTTCGTCGGCCAGCTGCTTCATGCGCGAGCGCGCGACTTGCCGGATGCGCAGGCTGGCCATCAGCGGATAGCCGATCGTGAGCGCCGTGGAGCCCAGGCGATAGCGCCGCAGGTGCGCATCGAAGACCACGAGGCCGCGCGCGGCCAGGGTGTAGGTCAGTCTCGAGATGGTCGCCTTCGACAGGCCCGTGCGCTCCGCGAGCTCCTTGTTGCCGAGCGCGGGTTCGCCGACGGTGAAGCAGTGCAGGACCTGCAGGCCGTGCTGCAGCGTGGTCGCGAAGTCGGGGTCGGGGTGGCGGGCGGCGGGCATGTGAGGACAGGAGTTGCGCACCGGATGCTACGTCGGGCTGCGTGCGCCGGCGAGGGCTGGCGTTCAAGATAGAGAAACATGGTTTTCCATATGTCATGCCCGTCGGTAGTCTTCAGAGCTCGCAACGCCCACCGATTCCACACGAAATTTCCTGGAGACCTCCATGCGCAAGATGTTCCTGATGGCCGCCGCCAGCCTGCTGGCATTGGCTTCCGCCGTGCACGCCGAGCCGGGCTATCCGACCAAGCCGATCCGCCTCATCGTGCCCTTCGCGCCCGGTGGCTCCACCGACGTGCTCGCCCGGCTGCTCGCCGAGGCCTTGCGTCCCGAGCTGGGGCAGCCGGTCATCGTCGAGAACAAGGCCGGGGCCGGTGGCAACATCGGTGGTGACTTCGTCGCCAAGGCGCCGCCCGACGGCTACACGCTGCTGATCGCCGCTGCGGGCCCGACCGTCATCAACCCCAGCCTCTACGCCAGGATGCCCTACGACCCGGTCAAGGACCTGCGGCCGGTGACCCTGCTGATCCAGGAACCGAACCTGATGGCGATCAACCCGAAGATCCCGGCGAAGACGGTGCCCGAGTTCATCGCCTACGCCAAGTCCAGGCCGACCGAGGTCAGCTTCGGCTCGCCGGGCAACGGCAGCCCGGCGCACCTGGCGGGCGAATGGTTCAATCAGCTCACCGGCACCACCATGGTCCACGTGCCGTACAAGGGCACGGGCCCGGCGCTGAACGACCTGCTCGCCGGACAGATCGCGATGATGATCGACAACATGCCGGCCCTGTGGCCCCATGTGCAGTCGGGCAAGCTCAGGGCGCTGGCCGTGTCCACCGACAAGCGCGCCACAGCCGCACCCGACATCCCGACCGTCGCCGAGTCCGGCGTCAAGGGCTTCTCCTTCGGCGCATGGAAGGGCCTGATGGCGCCCGCCGCCACGCCGCCGGAGATCGTCGAGCGCCTGCACGCCGCCGCGACCAAGGCCTTGGCCAAGCCGGACTTCCGCAAGCGCCTGATCGACCTGGGCGCCGAGCCGGTCGGCAACACGCCGGCGCAGTTCGCCGCGGTGATCAAGACCGAAACGGCCTCTTGGGCAGCGCTGGTCAAGTCCACCGGCACGAAGCTGGACTGATCGAGGAGCGAGACATGCAGCGTGATCCCCAAGCCTTCGAGCAATTCCTCGGCAGCCTTCGCAGCTACGTGCGCGAGCGGCTGGTCCCGAACGAGGCGCGCGTGGCCGAGGCCGACGAGGTGCCCGCCGACCTGGTGGCCGACATGGCATCACAAGGTCTGTTCGGCTGGTCGATCCCCGAAGCCTATGGCGGCGCGGGCATGACGACCGAAGAGCTGGTGCTGGCCGCCCTGGAGCTGTCGCAGTGTTCGGTGGCATTCCGGGCCCGTGTCGGCACCAACACCGGCATCGGTTCCGAGGCCCTGGTGGCCGATGGCACCGAGGCGCAGAAAAGACGCTACCTTCCCCGGCTCGCCAGCGGCGAGCTCACCGGGGCCTTCGCGCTGACGGAGCCGGAAGCCGGTTCGGATGCCGTCTCGCTGCGCAGTTCGGCGCGGCGCGAAGGCGAGCACTTCGTGCTGAACGGCACCAAGTGCTTCATCACCAACGCGCCGATCGCAGGCCTCTTCACGGTGATGGCGCGCACCGACCCCGCAGACCAGTCGGCGCGCGGCGTCACGGCCTTCCTGGTCGAGCGCGGCATGCCCGGGCTCAGCACCGGCCCGGCCTACAAGAAGATGGGCCAGGCCGGCTCGCCGGTGTCCGAGGTGCACATGGACAACTGCATCGTGCCGGCGGAGAACGTCATCGGCGGCCGCGAAGGCCAAGGCTTCAAGACCGCAATGAAGGTGCTCAACAAGCAGCGCATCCACCTGGCCGCCCTGTGCATCGGCCCGGCGATCCGCATGCTGGAGGATGCGGTGAGCTTCGTGGCCACGCGCAAGCAGTTCGGCCAGGCGCTCGCCAGCTTCCAGCTGGTCCAGGCCCTGATCGCCGACAGCCAGACCGAGATCCATGCCGCCCGGGCGCTGGTACTGGACACCGCGCGCAAGCGCGACGAGGGCATCGACGTGACGATGGAGGCGTCGATCTGCAAGTACTTCGCCTCCGAGATGTGCGGCCGCGTGGCCGACCGCTGCGTGCAGATGCTGGGCGGCTACGGCTACATCGCGGATCACGGCATGGAGCGGTTCTACCGCGACGTGCGGCTGTTCCGGCTCTACGAAGGCACGAGCCAGATCCACCAGCTCAACATCGCCAAACGTACCCTGGCGCAAGCCGGGTATGGTGGCTGAGGCGCCGGCATGTTCGGCTACAGCGATCGGCTTCCCGCCCTGCGCGAGGCGGTGCGCCGCTTCGTCGATGATGAGGCCATCCCGCGCGAGAGCCCGGCGCTCGCGCACGACCTGAACGCCCTCGAAGAGACGGCCCATCTGTTGCGCGGCAAGGCCAGGGAGGCGGGCCTCTACGGGCCGCAGCTCCCGGCGGCCTGGGGCGGCCTGGGCCTGTCCTGGCGCGATCGTTCGGTGATCCTCGAAGAGGCGGGCCGCAGCTTTCTCGCGCCGCTGGCCATGAACTGTGCGCCGCCGGATCAGCCGAACATGATCAACCTGCTGACCGACGGCTCACCCGCGCAGCAGCAGCGCTACCTCGCGCCCCTGGCACGCGGCGAGACGAGGTCCTGCTTTGCGATGACCGAACCCGAGCCCGGCGCGGGTTCCGATCCGTCGATGCTGCAGACCGTGGCCGAGCGCCGCCCCGGCGGATGGTCGATCTCCGGCCGCAAGTGGTTCATCAGCGGCGCGGTGGGTGCCTCGTTCGCGCTGGTGCTCGCCAGGACCGGCGAGGGCGCGACGATCTTCATCGTCGATGCCGACAACCCCGGCTACCGCGTGGTGCGCAACATCGCCAGCATCGACGGCTTCCAGATCGGCGGCCACGGCGAGATCGAGCTCCAGGACTGCTTCGTCGGCGACGATGCGGTGCTGGGCGAGGTGGGCCGGGGCTTCGCCTCCGCGCAGATCCGGCTCGAACCGGCGCGCCTGTCGCACTGCATGCGATTCATCGGGCGCGCCTCGCGTGCGATGTCGCTGGCGCAGGACTATGCGAAGCGCAGAAGCTCCTTCGGGCAGCCCCTGGCGCAGCTGCAGCAGGTGCAGGCGATGGTGGCGGATTCCCACATCGACCTCCATGCCGCACGCCTGATGACCTGGCACGCCGCTGCGAAGCTCGACGCCAACGAAAGCATCAAGCACGAATCGGCCATGGTGAAGGTGTTCGTGTCGGAAGCGGTGGGACGGGTGGCGGATCGCGCCGCGCAGATCATGGGAGCGCTCGGCATGTCCGAAGACGCGCCGGTCTCGATGATCCTGCGCGAGATGCGCCCTTTCCGCATCTACGACGGCGCCTCGGAGCTGCACCGTTCCACGCTGGCGCGCCGCGTCTTCAAGGAGTCGCGAGCCCCCTGATGCGCACCGCGGGCGGCAATGCTCAGTAAGCGGATGCCCCGGCGGCGCTCATCGCGCTCTCGGTGCCGAGGCCGAATTCGCCGGCCAGGCGGCGTGCAGCCTGCGCGAGCAGCGTGACGTCGATGCCGACTGCCACGAAGGTGGCGCCGAGCTCGAGGTACCTGCGTGCCAGCGCGAGGCCCGTGCCACGGCAGCGCCGACGCCGCGCACGCCCTCCGGCGGATAGCGCGTGGCCGCGACCAGCGCGCGCGCCTGTGCAGCGGTGTCGACCATGGGGACCAGCAGGTTCTGCGCACCGATATCGAGCAGCTGCTTGATCAGCGCGGTGTCGCCGCTCGCGGCACGCACGACCGGCTGGCCGGGATAGGCCGCGACCGCCTGCAGCTGCGCCAGCGTGCTGCGCACATCGTTGGGGGCATGCTCGCCGTCGTGCTGGAAGCGCTCTACAGCGAACTGCGTCAGTTCGGTCGATGGCCAGAGCTTGTCGTCGATGCCGGTGATCCTGAGCACAGGCCCGTTGATCTTCTCTACCCGGATGGACGCCTCGCTCGCGTACGCGGCATCCTTCAATGCAATGAAATACCAGTCGAAGCTGTCTTCTCGTGCGCTCCCGGCGGCCAGTGCGAGACAGGTTTGGGGCAATGTGTCGAACTTCATCGGCCGTTGCCTCGGTAGATGACACTGAACCGCTCGCACGCCACAGGCATGGTCAGACTCGGTTCCCGACCCAGGCGCGCGCACTCGCGGCCAAAGTAGGCCCAGTGCACGCGGCGCCAGTACGCCAACGACCCATCGCCTTCGCCTTCGATGGCTGCGAATTCGGCGGTGACTTGGTCGAATGGCAACACCTCGACCTGCAGAGTTTCGATGACACAGGCAGGCCTTCCGTCCCAGTAGGTGACGACGCTGAGGGCACCGGGCTCGGGTGGTGAACCGCCTGCGTTCTCGAATGACCAGACCAGACCAGCAGTGGCCCGCTTGACGCCGGCAAGCACAAGGTCGGCAAGCTCGTTGGCGGTGGCCTCGTTGTCATCGAAGTGGAACGCCTCGAAGAACCGGTCGGAGCAATCCTCTCCAACCTCGGCGCAGAAAGCGCCCCAGAGCATCGCGATGCTTGAAGGAATGCTCATGCTCGTCTTGGGCAGCCATGACGGTTGATTGGAGGGTCTGTGCCGATGATCCGTGCGGCAGTCGGTTCTGGCGGCAAGTCTCGGTCACAACACTCGCATCCGGGACGCATCGGGAGCATGGCGAAGACCTCTGGTAGTCTGGTCAAGGAAGCTTAAGCGAAGCCGCACCGGACAAGGAACCTCCTCTCTCATCTTTCCAAGGAGTTCATGGTGAAACCCTCCATGCGCCGCTGGCGGCTGCTTCTGTTACTGCTGTCATTCGGCCTGTTCCTGCCGCTGAGCGCGCAGACCGCGGCTCAGGTGGTGGACATCCCGACTCGACCCGGCGTGACGCAGCGTTTCATCTACCTCGCTCCCGACAACCCGCGCGCCGCAGCCATCCCATCCGAGATCACATACCAGGGCGCCTTGTCTTGCAGAAGTGACGCACTGTGTTGTGGGTCGGGGCGAACTTGCTTGTGGCCCGGATTCCTAAGCTTCGACCGGCGGCATCCCCTCGAAGCCCGGTAGCCTCCGAAGCAGCGCCGTCATCGACTTCGCGGCAAGCGCCGGGACATCGGCGATGTCCACCCACCTGAACTGGTCCACTTCAGGGGTCATCACGCCCGACGCGTGGTGAGGGAAGAAGCTCGTGCACTTGCATGCCGCGATATCGCAGTCGCGCGTGTGCAGGACGACACGGAACAGGTGCAGTTCCTTTCGGGGGAGATAGGCCATGCGCCCGAGCTCCTCCATCGAATCCGCAGTCAGTTCGATGCCTGTCTCTTCCCGGACTTCGCGGATGGCCGCCTCGCGCGCGGACTCGCCTTCTTCCGCGCCACCCTTCGGGATGTCCCAGTGCTTCTGCCCGGTGGCGTGCGCCAGCAGGAGCTGACCTTGCTCGTTGAGGATGAGCACCCCATAGGAAGTGGCTTTCATGGCCTGCGGATTGTCGTCGGAAGAGCCCTGTACCGAAGCGGTGGCCAGAGCTCGCTGATGTCATCGATCGCGAACCTGGCGCAGGAGGTCTGCGAGTTCTCGAAGCTGTTCCAGACCAGCGCGTTCGACGCGAAGGATCCGACGGACCTCGGGGTCGCGCTCTTTGGGGGCGTCGGGGCTGCGAAGTCGCGGGGGCGAACCAGGGCTCGATGAAGCGAGATGGCACCCATCGGTCGACTGCTTCGCCTTGCGAGTTTCCGCATAGCAGCGTTGCCGTGAACCTGGAGGCCGGCGCGCTGTCGTTGCCTATGATGGACCACATCGGTCGACCTTCCGGTCGCGTCCTCTGGAACATGCCATGCCACGGATCTCACTGCCTTCCCCAGACATCATGGACGCTGCCCAGCGGGCGGTGTACGACAAGATCATTTCCGGTCCGCGCGGAAAGATCCAGGGACCGTTGCGCGCGGTCCTGCACAACGCAGAACTTGCAGACCGATGGCAGGCGTTCGGCGCGCTGTTGCGCTATGGCACCTCGCTGCCTGCGCGGCTGTCGGAGATCGCCATCCTGGTGACGGGGCGCGCCTGCCGCTCACCCTTCGAGTGGTACGCGCATCGCATCGAGGGCGAGAAGGCCGGCATCGAGCCGCCCATCATCGATGCCTTGCTGGCGCAGACCGAGCCTCCGGGGATGTCGCAAGACGATGCGCTCGTGTGGCGCTATGCGGTGGAGCTGAACCGCGACAAATCGGTTTCGGACGCGACCTATGCCGCGGTGCTGGAGCGCTTCGGCGAGCGCACCGTGGTCGAGCTCACGGCGCTGATCGGCTACTACACCATGGTCGCCATGACGCTCAACTGCCACGAGATCCCGCTGCCCGAAGGTGTGCAGCCTGCCTTCCCGCTGCCGCAGCACGAAGCGCTGCGATGAACAACGTCGACGCGCCGGGCAGCTGGGACTGCCACGCCCACCTCTTCGGCCCCTACGAACGCTTCCCCCTGGCGGCGGAGCGCAGCTACACGCCGCCGGAGGCCATCGAGCCGCAGTACACCGCGCTGTTGCGACGCCTCGGCCTCAGCAACGGCGTGCTGGTCCATCCCAGCGCCTATGGCGACGACCATTCGCTGCTGCTGCATGCGCTGGCGGTTCAGCCCGCGCTGCGCGGCGTGGTCGTGGTGCGGCCCGGCAGTCCCCTGGGCCTGGCGGACCTGCGGGCGCAGGGCGTACGTGGCGCCCGCTTCAGTCACCGCAGCGGCGCCGGGGCCAACTTCGCGGGCAGCGCGTCGCTGGCCGACCTGCAGGCGCTCGCGCCCCAACTCGCCGATGCCGGGCTGCACGCGGAGCTCTGGACCGACTGCCGCGCACTCGGCGAGATCGCAGCGCAGCTGCGGGCGCTGCCGGTCCCCGTCGTCATCGACCACATGGGCGGCTTCGACCCGAAGGCGGGCGTCGAGGACCCCGGCTTCCGGACTTTGCTCGGCCTCCTGGAGACAGGAAAAGTGTGGGTGAAGCTGTGCGCCTACCGCAACCTGTTGAACGACAGCGACTGGGAGGTCGGGCGCGAGTTCCAGCAGAAGATGGTCGCCGCCAATCCCGAGCGGCTGGTGTGGGGCAGCGACTGGCCCCACCTGCGCGTGACGCCGGCGCCGGATCCGGTCCAACTGCTGGACATGTTCATGGAATGGGCGGGCAGCGATGCCGTGGTGCGTCAGGTTCTGAGCACCAACGCGGAACACCTGTACCGCTGATCCCCTCAGCCATCGACCGGGCGGGTCGCCTGGAAGGAGGGCCGCCTGCACAGCGCGTCGAACCAGTCCGCCAGGCGCGGTGCCTGCGCCCGCCAGCCGAGGGCGTCGAAGCGGTAGTCGAGGTAGCCGAGCGCACAGCCCACCGTGACCTGGCCGATCGAGAAGGGCTCCGTCGCGAGCGCCCCCGCTTCCGCATCCAGCATGCGCAGCGAGGCATGCGTCTTCAGTTCGAAGGCCTCCAGCAGCGGCTGCAGCGGCACCTGGCGCTCGCGCTCGTTGCGCCAGAGGATCAGGGCATCGAGCAGACCATCGCCGAAGGCATGCCAGCGCAGCGCCTGCCAGCGCGGCTCGCCTTCGGGGAACAGCATTCCGCCGGCCCGTGCGTTGAGGTACTCGCAGATCACCACCGAATCGAAGAGCACGGAGCCGTCCTCGCGGACCAGCGTCGGGATCTTGGACAGCGGATTGACCGCCATGATCTCCGGGTTCGGCCGGAGCATGGCGGCCACCGAGCGCACCAGCTTCAGCTGCGGCGCGAGGCCCAGTTCATGCGCGCACACCATCACCTTGCGCACGTAGGGTGACTTGGGCGACCAGTGCAGGGTCAGGGCGGCAGCCATCAGATCACCTCCGCCTTTCGCAATGCTTCGATGTCGGCGCCGGCGTAGCCCAGTTCGGAAAGGATCGCCTCGCTGTGCTGGCCGAGCACGGGCGGCGCGCTGCCGGCCGGCAGGGCCTCCCCGCCGAAGCGCATCGGGCTGGCGACTTGCGGTGCGTCCACGCCGCTCGGGTGCGGCGCATGGCGCAGCAGGCCGCGCGCCTTGACCTGCGGATCCTTGAAGACGTCGGCGACGGTGTTGATGGGCCCGCAAGGCACGCCGACGCCGTCGAGCGCGGCGATCAGCTTCTCGCGCTCCCATTCGGCGAACTGGTCGCACAGCAGCGCCGACAGCTCGCCGATGTTGCGCACCCGCTGGGCGTTGGTCGCGAAGCGCGGGTCGCTCGCCCACTCGGGCTGGCCGAACACCTGGCACAGCTTGGCGAACTGGCCGTCGTTGCCCACCACCAGGATCACGTCGCCATCGGCGCAGGCGTACACGTCCTGCGGCTGGATGTTGGGGTGGGCATTGCCGTTGCGGCGCGGCACCTTGCCCGAGACCAGGTAGTTCATGGCCTGGTTGGCGAGCGTCGCGACCTGCACGTCGAGCATGGCGATGTCGATGGTGTCGCCGACGCCGGTCCGGTCGCGCCGCGCCAGCGCCGCCAGCACGGACACGGCGGCGTACATGCCGGTCATGATGTCGACGATGGGCACGCCCACCTTCTGCGGTCCGCCGCCGGGCCTGCCGTCCTTCTCGCCCGTCACGCTCATCAGCCCGCCCATGGCCTGGATCAGGAAGTCGTAGGCCGGCTGGTCGCGGCGCGGGCCGGTCTGGCCGAAGCCGGTGACCGAGCAGTAGATCAGTCGCGGATTGATCTCGCGCAGCGAGGCCTCGTCGAGGCCGTAGCGCGCCAGCGTGCCGGCCTTGTAGTTCTCCAGCACGATGTCGGCGCGGGCCGCCAGCTCCTTCACGATCTTCTGGCCTTCCGGTTTCTCCAGGCTGACCGTGATGGAGCGCTTGCCGCGGTTGACCGCGAGGTAGTAGCCGGCTTCCCGGGTGTCGTGGCCCTCGGCGTCTTTCAGGAAGGGCGGTCCCCAGCTGCGGGTGTCGTCCCCGGCGCCCGGCCGCTCGACCTTGATGACTTCGGCGCCCAGGTCGGCCAGGATCTGGCCTGCCCATGGGGCGGCGAGGATGCGGCTGAGGTCGAGGACCTTGACGTGGGACAGGGGGCCGGTGGCAGTGCTCATGTGGCGAATCTCCTTGATGCCTTGCATTCTCGAAGTCGCCGTGCCGCCCGACTAGCGCCCGGGCGTCAACACTGTGATGCGCCGGCGCGCAACTCGTCCTTGACGCCTTTCAGCGGTGCTTCGCGAGTTCCAGCTTGGCGATGGCGTTGCGATGCACTTCGTCCGGTCCATCGACCAGCCGCACGGTGCGCTGGTGCGCGTAGGCCTCGGCCAGCCAGAAGTCCTGGCTGACGCCGCCACCGCCATGGGCCTGGATGGCCCAGTCCACCACCTTGCACGACATGTTGGGCGCGACCACCTTGATCATCGCGATCTCGGCGCGCGCCACCTTGTTGCCCACGGTGTCCATCTTCCACGCCGCGTTGAGCGTCAGCAGGCGGGCCTGGTCGATCATGCAGCGCGACTCGGCGATGCGTTCGTGCCAGACCGACTGCTCGGCCAGCGGCTTGCCGAAGGCGATGCGCTTCTGCAGGCGGTCGCACATCAGTTCCAGCGCGCGCTCGGCGGCGCCGATGGAGCGCATGCAGTGGTGGATGCGGCCCGGCCCCAGGCGGCCCTGCGCGATCTCGAAGCCGCGGCCCTCGCCCAGCAGGATGTTGTCCACGGGCACGCGCACGTTCTCCAGCACGACTTCCATGTGGCCGTGCGGCGCGTCGTCGTAGCCGAACACCGACAGGTGCCGCGCCACTGTGACGCCGGGGGTGTCGCGCGGCACCAGCACCATGGACTGCTGCGCATGCCGCGGCGCGTCCGCGTCGGTCTTGCCCATGACGATGAAGATCTTGCAACGCGGGCTGCCGGCGCCGGAAGAGAACCACTTGCGGCCGTTGATCACGTAGTGGTCGCCGTCGCGCCGGATCGAGCACTGGATGTTGGTGGCGTCCGACGAGGCCACGGCGGGCTCCGTCATCAGGAAGGCGGAGCGGATCTCGCCGGCCAGCAGGGGCTTTAGCCACTGCTGCTTCTGCGGGTCGGTGGCGTAGCGCTCCAGCGTCTCCATGTTGCCGGTGTCGGGGGCGGAGCAGTTGAACACCTCCCCGGACCACGACACGCGCCCCATCACCTCGCACAGCGGTGCGTAGTCGAGATTGGAGATGCCGCCGTGGCCCTCGTAGGGGTGCGGCAGGAACATGTTCCACAGGCCGGCCGCGCGCGCCTTCGGCTTCAGCTCCTCGATCAGCGGCACCACCTGCCAGGGGCTGCCCTGGCGGCGGAACGCATCCATCTCGCGGTGGTAGCGCTCCTCGTTGGGGTAGATGTGCTGGTCGAAGAATGCGCGCAGGCGCTGCAGCAACTCGGCGGATTTCGGGGACGGTTCGGCAAACATGGGCGCTCCTTGGGACGAAGCCATCATTGGACCCGGAGCGACCGGCCCTGTCGATCACCCGAGCGACAGCGCTCAGCGGCCGGTGAAGACCGGCGCCCGCTTCTCGGCAAAGGCGCGCTGCGCTTCCTTGGCATCGTCGGTCTTGCCGATCTGCGCGGTCATGTCCTGCTCGTAGCGGTAGCCGTCGCGCAGGCTCATGTCCTCGATCACGTTCAGGGTGTGTTTACCCATCCGGGTCGACACCGGGCTCTTCGAGGCGATGGTGCGCGCGATCTCCAGCGCCCTGGGCATCAGCTCCTCGGGCGGCACGCAAGCCTCCACCACGCCCAGCCGGTACAGCTCGGCGCCGTCCACGCGCAGGCCGGTGAGCGCCATGCGGCGCAGGCGCGAGTGGCTGAACAGGCGCATGGCATGGCGACAGCCGCCCAGCAGGCCGACGTCCACTTCGGGCAGGCCCAGCGACGCTTTCTCGGAGGCGATCAGCACGTCGCTCGAAGCCACCATGGCCAGCCCGGAACCGAGCGCGGCGCCGTTGATGGCGACCACCACCGGCTTCGCGCATTCGCGGATCGCGTGGAAGCACTCGCGGGTGCGGCGCGAATGGGCCGGCAGGTCGCCCGGCCCTTTGATCACCGAGGCCCGGCCCTTGAGGTCGGCGCCTGCGCAGAACACCTTGCCGGCACCGGTCAGCACCACGGCGCGCACCTCGTCCATTTCGGAGATGCGATCGAGCGCGAGCGTGAGTTCGTCGTTGAGCGTGCGGGTCAGTGCGTTCACCGGCGGCGCGTTCATGGTGAGGGTGGCGACGAAGTCGTCGAGGCGCACTTCGAGTTGTGTCAGGTCGTTCATGGAGGGTTCCTTTCCTTGTTCGGATTCAATCGAGCTTGGCGCCGGAGACTTCGATCACCTTCTTCCACTTGGCCGCCTCGCTGCGGATCAGCGCGGCCATCTCCGCCGGCGTGCTGCCCTGGGGAACGACACCGCTGGCGGCGAGTTGCTCCTTGAGTTCCGGCGACTCCAGCACCGCGTTGATGTCCCGGTTCAGGCGCTCGATGACCGCCTGCGGCGTCTTCGCCGGCACCGAGATGTAGTTGATCGGCGCCGCATCGAAGCCCTTCAGCTCGTCGGCGATGGGCGGTACGTCGGGAAGCAGTGGCGAGCGCCTGGCAGTGGCCACACCGAGCGCGCGCAAGGCGCCGCTGTCGATGTGCGGCTTGTAGACCGCGATGCTGTCGATCGCCATCTGCACCTGACCCGACAGCAGGTCGCTCAGTGCCGGACCGGTGCCGCGGTAGGGGATGTGGACGATGGACACGCCAGCGGACTGCTTGAACGACTCGCCGGCCAGGTGGCTGCTGGCGCCCTGGCCGGCGCTGGCGAAATTGACCTTGCCGGGGTTGGCCTTGGCATAGGCGATGAACTCCTTGAGCGTGCGCACGGGCAGATTCTTGTTCACCACCAGCACATTGGGAACGATGGCCACTTCCGATACCGGCACCAGGTCACGCACTGCGTCGTAGGGCAGCTTCGCCATCAGGTAGGGGTTGGCCATCTGCGGGCCTGGCGTGGTGTACAGCAGCGTGTAGCCGTCGGCTTGCGCCTTGGCGACCAGGTCGGCGGCCAGCGTGCCGCCGCCGCCCGGTTTGTTGTCGACCACCACCGGCTGCCCGAGCCGCCTGGCGAGCGGGGCCGCCACGGCACGGGCCACGATGTCGGCGCCGCCGCCCGGCGCGAAGGGCACCACCAGGCGCAACGGCCGGCTCGGATAGTCCTGCGCCGCGGCGCCGACGGCCAATGCGGCCAGGAGGAGGCCTGCGCCCCGGCGAATTCTCGTCTTCATGTCGTCCTCAGTTCTTGTAGCGCACGCCGCAGCCGGGACCTTCCGGCAGCCGCAGTTGTCCGTCGTGCACCGGCAACGGCGTAAAGGGATCGTCCTGCAGGTGCAAGTGCTCCGACAGCTCGCAGGCATGGGGCAAGCGCCGGATCACGCTGGCGGCCTGCAGGCTCATGGCCTGCAGCAGCGCGGGCCCGAAGGCCGCGCCCATGCGGCAGCCGACTTCGCCGGCCTCGCAGATGCGCACGGCTTGCAGGAAGCGGCGGATGCCGCCGAGGTTGGTGAGCTTCAGGTTGATCACGTCCACGGCACGCTCCGAAACCAGACGGAACACGTCGCGCACGCTCTGGGCACTTTCGTCGGCCTCGATCGCCACCGGCAAGGTGCGCGTCAGCAAGGCCAGGCCCGCGACATCGGCGGCCGGCACCGGCTGCTCGATCAGCGCGATGCCGTAGCGCTCCATGCGGCCGAAGGCGGCGATCATCTGCTTGGCGTTGTACGACTGGTTGGGGTCCAGCGTGAGTGCCACTCCCTCGCCGACGGCGGCGCGCACCGCTGCGATGCGCTGCACGTCGAGGTCGGTGTCGCCGGAGAGCTTCAGCTTCAGTTGCCTGTAGCCCTCATCGGCCAGCCGGCCGGCCATGGCGGCCATCTCGTCCGGCGTCTTGATCGGCAGGATGCGCGACAGGGCCACTGCGTCGCGCAGCTTGCCGCCCAGGAGCACATGCACCGGCACGCCCAGGCGACGCGCCAGCAGATCGTGCAGCGCCATGTCGATCGCGGCCTTCACGGTGGGCTGGTAGGCCAGCGTGGTGTCGATCTCTTCCATCGTGCCGGCGAGGTCTTCCACCGGCCGGCCGACCAGGCTCTGCGCCAGGAAGGCGAGGCCCGCTTCGGCGCCGGCGCCGTGGGTGGAGATGGCGGGAATGGCGTGGCAATACCCCAGGCCCTCATGCCCATCCTGATCGGCCAGGCGCAGCACCCAGCCCTCCAGCCGCGGCACCTGGGCGCGCGCGAACTTCCATTGCGGGTCGGCCAGCGCCTGCGTGCAGGGCTGCAACGTGGCTGTGGTGATCTTCATGGCAAGGCGTCCAGCGGGAAGCGCATCACTCCAGCGTGATCCTGGCCTTGCCGATGATGTCCTTCCACTTGGCGGATTCGGCCTGTATCAGCTGCTGGTACTCGGCGCTGGTGGCGGTGACCGGCAATGCGCCCTGCTGCAGGAGCTGCTGCTTCATCTCGGGCGCGTTGACGGCGGAGACGAACGCCTCGCGCACCCGCGTCGCGATGGCGGCCGGCACGCCCTTGGGCGCGACGATGCCGTAGGTGGTTTCCATCGTGACCTTGGGCAAGCCCTTCTCTGCCGTGGTCGGCACGTTGGGCAACTGCGGCGCGCGGCTGGCGGCAGCCACCGCCAGGGCCTTCAGGGAGCCGTTGTTGATGTGCGCCATCACCGGCAGCAGGTCCACCATGGCGACCTGCACCTCGCCACCCAGCAGGCCGGTGATGGCCGGTGCGGCGCCCTTGTACGGGACGTGCAGGATGTTGATCTTGGCCTGGTCCTTGAAGATCTCCATGCCGATGTGCGGGGTGGTGCCGGGGCCGGCCGAGCTGTAGCTCAGCTTGTCGGGCTCGGCCTTCGCCTTCTTCACCAGCGTCTCGAGCGAATCGATGCCCGACTTGCTGTTGACCACCAGCACGCTGGGGATCTTCGCCACCAGCGTCAGGTACTGGAGGTCGTCGAGCGCGTAGGGCGCCTTCATCAGGTTGGGCATGCCGGCCAGCGGGCCGGGCGCCACCAGTGCGAAGGTGTAGCCGTCGGCGCTCGCCTTGACGGTCGCATCGACGCCGATGGTGCCGCCCGCGCCGGCGCGGTTGTCGACCACCACCGGCTTGCCCAAAGTGGCGCCCACCTTCGTCGCCAGCAGGCGCGCGATGGCATCGGTCGGACCGCCCGCCGCGTAGGGCACGATGAGCTTGATGGGCTTGGCCGGCCAGTCCTCGGCCTGCGCGGCAGTGCCGGTGATGAAAAGGCCGCCCACGAGCGTCAGGGCGATGGTGGCGAAAAACGGGCGGCGGGTCGGTGTCATGGTGTTGTCTCCTAGGGTGCGGTGGGTCCGGCGATCGGGCCGGATGCGGCGATGGCGCAGTCTAGGAGCGACAGCCCATGCCAGCCATGCACCATTCGCGCAAGGCTGCTATGCAGGCCGTCCTGACCCGTCCTGCATAGCAGCCTTGCGCGTGCCTGCATGGGCGCACGCCGAACCGAGGGCTAGAGTCGCCGTGAACACAGGAGCCAAGACCATGCACAGCCCGACTCGCCGCCGCATCCTGCTGGCCGCCGCCCTTGCGGCTGCGCCGCTGGCCGCATGGGCCGCCTTCCCCGAACGCCCGTTGCGGCTGGTCGTGCCGTTCCCGGCCGGCGGCGCCGCGGACTTGATGGCGCGCGGCCTGGCGCAGCACCTGGGCGAGCAACTCGGGCAGCAGGTGGTGATCGACAACCGCGGCGGCGCCGGCGGCACGGTGGCCTGCGAGATCGTGGCGCGCGCCCCGGCGGATGGCTACACGCTGCTGTTCGGCACCATGGGCACGCAGGCCATCAACCCGGCCCTGTATTCGAAGCTGCGCTACGACCCGCTGAAGGACTTCGCGCCGATCGCGCTGACGCACATCACGCCGCGCGTGCTGGTCGTGGGCCCGTCGGTGAAGGCGCGCAACGTCGACGAACTGATCGCGCTGGCGCGGGCCAAGGCCGGCCAACTCACTTACGGCTCGGCCGGCAACGGCAGCTCCAGCCACCTTTCGGGCGCGCTCTTCGAAAGCCTCGCCGGCGTCGACCTGGTACACGTGCCGTACAAGGGCAGCGCGCCCTTGCTCACCGACCTGCTGGCGGGTCGCGTCGATGCGACCTTCGACTCGTTCACGGTCTACGAAGAGCACATCAAGTCGGGCCGGGTGCGCGCGCTGGCCGTGACTTCGCGCATGCGGATGGCCGCGCTGCCGCAGGTGCCGACGCTGGCGGAAGCGGGCTTGCCCGGCTACGAAGTGTCCAACTGGCTGGGCGTGCTCGCACCGGCCGGCACGTCGAAGGAGGTCGTGACCGCCTTGCATGCGGCCGTGATCCGCGCCATGGCGGACGCCGGCATGAAGCGGCAGCTCACCGCCCTCGGCATCGAGCCCGCGGCGTCGACCCCGGACGAGTTCTCCGCCCTGATCCGCAGCGAGATTCCCAAGTGGGCCCGGCTCGTCAAGGCATCCGGCGCGATGGTGGAATGAGCCGCCGGCGCGAACTGCTGCAGCTCGGGCCGGCGCGCATCGAGGTGATCGTCGAGGGCACGGGCCCGGCCATCGTGCTGCTGCCGTCCTCGTTGAGGGATTCGGAGGACTTCGACCTGCTCGCCGACCTGCTGGCGTCCGAAGGCTTCCGCGTGCTGCGGCCGCAGCCGCGCGGCATGGGGCGCAGCAGTGCGCCACCCGCGGGCATGACGCTCGAGACGCTGGCAGCCGACGTCGCCGGCGCGATCGCGCAGCTGGCCGCCACCCCGGCGGTCGTGGTGGGCCATGCCTACGGCCACTGGGTGGCGCGGGTCACCGACCTGCGCCATCCCGCGTGCGTGCGCGGCGTGGTGGTGCTGGGGGCCGCCCCGCGCGAGTTCCCTGCCGGCATGGCGCAGGCGCTGGCCATCGCGTCCGATCCTGCGCGCGAGGAGCAGGAGCGGCTCGACGCCCTGCGGCTTTGCATGTTCGCGCCGGGCAACGACCCGCGGCCCTGGCTGCAGGGCTGGTATCCGCAATGGCGGGCAGCCTACCGCGAGGCCGGCCAGCATCCACCGAAGGACGAATGGTTCGGCCGCAGCCATGCGCCGGTGCTGGACCTGCAGGGCGCACAGGATGCCTGGCGCCCGCCGGCCACGCGTGCCGAGCTGGCGGACGCACTGGGCGCCAAGGTCACGGTGCAGGTGATCGCCGGCGCCGGCCATGCGCTGGTGCCGGAGCAGCCGCAGGCGATCGCGGCCGCCATCGCAGAATGGGTGCGGCGGCTCGATAATCCGGCCTGATGCACAAGCCCAAGGCCACCGACTTCGCACTGGACATCGCGGCCGACCTCCAGAAGTGGCGTTCGTTCGTCGCCATCGGAGAGCTTGGGAGCCTCACGCGCGCCGCGCTGTTCCTCGACAGCAACCAGTCTTTCCTGAGCCGCCAGGTCAACGCGCTGGAGCGCGAATGCGGATCGCGGCTGTTCAACCGCACCGGCCGCGGCGTGGAGTTGTCGGAGACCGGGCAGCGCCTGTTCCCGCAGGTGAAGGAGCTGCTGGAGCGCGCGCAGGCGCTGGAGCACGGCATCCGCGCCGACCTGCGGGAGCCGGTGGGCACCGTGACCCTGGGCAGCCTGCCCTCCATCGGCACCATCCTGATCGGCCGGCTCTTCGCCGAGGTGCGCGACCGCCACGCCGGCGTCAGCCTCAAGGTGCTGGAAGGCTCCAGCGGCCAGGTCGAGGAATGGCTGACCGATGCCCGCGTCGACATCGCCATCCTCTACCGCTACGGCCCCACCCTGCCGGAGCAGGAACAGGCGCTGGCCACGGTCGACAGCTATCTCATCGGCCCGCCCGGCGACCGCCTGACCGCCGCCGGCTCGGTGCCCTTCGCCAGCCTGAACGGACTGCCCTTCATCCTGCCGGGCGCGCCCAACGGGCTGCGCACCGCGCTCGACGCGGGCGCGCGGCTGGCGCGCATCGCGCTGGCGCCGGTGATCGAGGCCGATTCGCTGCCGCTGCAGAAGCAGCTGACCGCGCAGGAGCGGCTGTACACGGTGCTCCCGCTGCATGCCGTCTGGCAGGAAGTGCAGGAGGGCAAGCTGCAGGCGGCGCGCATCGTGGAGCCGCCGTTCCAGCGCACCGTGGCGATGGCCTTCGCCAAGGCCAAGGGGCCATCGCGCGCCGTCACCGCCGTGGCGGGCCACCTGGTGCGCATCGTCGGCGAGATGGCGCAGCAGGGCATGTGGCGTTCGTGACGCCCCGAACGATGTTCAGGCGCGCTCAGCAGCAGGAGGCTGCACCGGCGGCGTGCCGGTGGTGTGGCCCCCGTCGACAGGCAGCACCACGCCTGTGATGAAGCTCGCATCCTCCGACAGCAGGAAGGCAATGGCCGCGGCCACTTCTTCCGGCGCGCCTTCGCGCCCGAGCGGGTGGGCGGCGCGAATCATCTTCTGGCTGTCTGCACTTTCGAACATGACCTCGGTCATGGCCGTGCGGATCATGCCCGGCGCCACGGCATTGACGCGGATGCCGAGCGATGCCAGTTCGAGCGCCATCGCGCGCGTGATGCCGGACACGCCGAACTTCGACGCGACGTAGCCGAAGCGGTTCGGGACGCCCATGATCCCCGCCGCCGACGTGATGTTCACGATCGCGCCAGGCTTGCCGCTGTCGCGCACCGCGCGAGAGAAGAACTGGCATGCGTTGAACGTCCCATCGAGATTGACGGACAGAACGCGCCGCCAGGCTTCGGGCTCGAAATCGAGCAGGGTGCCCACCCCTCGAATGCGTCGCGAATGCGGCGTCGATATCGTCGGGCGAACGCAGCTCGATCGGTCGCAGCGTGACGCCGACACTGCGCGCCGTCGGCTCGACTTCGGCAGCGATTGCCGCATGGAACGAGAGCGCTGGATTGAACAGGTTCGCGATGGGCGACGCTTTCGGGACTACTTCCCTGAGCAGCTCCAGTTGCTTCGCGTGCCCCCCGGGGCCCAGTCCGCCCCGGCCAGTGACGTTGCCGCCGGGCCGGGCCAAGCTCGCGACGAACCCCGACCCGACCGGGCGTGCCGGCCCACGGACCGCTGCTGAGCCAGCCGATGCGATAGACCTTGCCGGGCGTCTGGGCGCGGCCGGCGCGCCCTGCGGCGAGCAGCGCGCCTGCGATGGCGCAGATCAGCGTTCGGCGTGTGCTCATTCGATCACCTCATCGGCGCGCGGCAGCAGCGATTACGGAATCGTGATGCAGAGAGCCCTGGGGGCAATGAAGGGAACGCCGGAGGTCCCCCACGGTGGCGGTGTCCGGGGAACGCTGGAGGAAGGCGGCGAGGTATCGCACGGCACGGATGTGGCCGGTCTGGGTCCTGGGTCGAAGCTTGCGCATGCGCATGTCGTCGAGCATGCGCTGGCGCAAAGGTGAGATGGCTTGGGTGGATGCGATCATGGTCGTGCTCCTGTCGAAGGACGAGGCCGATTGCCTCGCACCCAACATAGACAGGGACGCGATGACTGAAGACTCCGTGGTCTTGGCGGCGGGCTACCGCGGCAGCGGTTTAGTGTGCGCCCGTGAAGGCGTGCCACTTGCAGGGTGAAAGTCCCTGTCGGAGTTGGCCGCAGCTCCGTAGCTGAAGGTAACTGCGTCGTCGCGAGGCGAGGTGGGGAGCAACTGGAAGCGAAATGTCGGTCCGTAGGATGACGAACCTGTTTCGGCGGGGTATGGCGGCGAGCCTGCACTAAAGTGGCGAAGCCTGGAAGCAATGCATCACGCTGGCGTGGCGATTAAAGCGGTGATGTGGCGTACCACGTGGTTGAGGACGGAACGACAGGAAGATGGCACGAGATAAGCGGGGAGACCTGCCGGTGCGGTGAACGCTGGCAGGAGTCAGAGTCCCAATAGTACCGATCACGGGGAAATTAAATTGAACCGTGGAGAAATGTGTCAGAGCAAAAGGCGCATTAGGGAAGTGGGGCAGGAAGGTTGATAGCTGAAGACCGGAAAGGAGCAGAGATATGACAATTGAAGCATCGACAGTGTCGGCAACGACTAAACAAGATGCAGGCGTGCTGGGAAGCTGCGTGCAGCGGAAATTCGTGCCAGCTCCAATCTGGACAGAAGCTATGTTGGCTGCTCTACAAAGAGGAGTTCAAGGAGGTAAATGGTACAGTTTGATCGATAAGTCTATCGCCTTGAAACGCTGGAGCTTGGATGGATCCAGGTGGCGAAGAACGCTGGGGCGGCTGGGGTGGACCGAATGAGCGTGGAGCGATTCGCGCAAGGACGGCATCACTATCTGGCTGAATTGGCGCAAGCGCTGCGGGACGGGAGTTATTGCCCGTTGCCGGTACGGCGTGTTTACATACCCAAGGGCAAGAAGCAGCGCCCGCTCGGCATACCTGCTGTAAAAGACCGCGTGGTTCAGGCGGCGCTGAAGCTGGTCATCGAGCCCATCTTTGAGCACGAATTCGAGCCCAGAAGCTATGGCTTCCGGCAAGGTTTGGGCTGTAAGGATGCGCTGCGCGAAGTGGACCGGCATTTGAAAGCGGGCTACTTCTGGGTGGTGGATGCGGACCTGCAAAGCTACTTCGACACGATTCCACATGACCCCCTTCTCACGAAAGTGGGAGAGCGTATCGGGGACGGTCACGTGCTGGAACTCATCCAGGGCTTTCTCAAGCAAGACATCATGGAAGACTTGAAGCGGTGGACGCCGATCTCCGGTAGTCCTCAAGGGGCAGTAATCAGCCCCTTGCTCGCGAACGCTTACCTTCACGAGCTGGACGTAGAAATGCGCGAAGCCGGGTTGGTAATGGTGCGATACGCAGACGACGCCGTGGTGTTGTGTCGCAGTCGAGAGGAAGCGCAAGCCGCGCTCGCTCGTTTGCGTGCTTGGGTGAGTGCGAACGGCCTGAGGCTACATCCCGACAAGACCCACATTGGGGATTGCCGGGAGGCAGGGCAAGGGTTCGAGTTTCTGGGGTACCGGTTTGAAGCCGGGCGGCGGTTGGTGCGCGCGAAAAGCTTGATGGCGTTACGGGCCAAAGTTCGTGCCCGGACGCCCCGCAATCACGGCGGGTCCATCGAGAGTGTGATCGCGTCGCTCAACCCGACCCTGAAGGGTTGGTACGCCTACTTCAAACAGGCCCACCGGTACACATTCTCGTCAATCGACGGCTTTGTTCGGCGTCGACTGCGGGCGATGTTGCGAAAACAGAAACACCGACCGGGTCAGGGACGATGTCTTAACGATCACAAACGATGGCCAAATTCCTTCTTCGCTAATCTTGGGCTGTTCACGCTATCCGCAGCCCATCAATTGGCGCGCCAATCCCGGTGCGGAAACAACTGACTGGAGAGCCCGTCGCGGGAGAACTGCACAGCGGGTTCGGAGGGAGGGGACGGCGAGAGCCGTTTCCTACCCCTATCCTTGGGCCCGAAGCGGCTGTAGCCTTCGCTCTGAAGCGGTCGTACATCGGATCGAGCGAATCCTTTTCATCCGCGGCCGCGCGGATCTGGCGGATGACCTTGTGAATGATCGCCAGCGCGCAGGCTCAGCAGCGCGTAGATCTCGTCGATGGTGGGAGTGCTCAATCCCGCGATTTCGCGCATCGCCACGAGCGACTCGACGATCGGCTGATACTCCAGCGGGCGGCCACGCTCCAGATCCTGCAGCATGGACATCTTGTGCTGCGGCGCCGAAAGCGGAGCTGCCATGCGCTCGTCGATCGAGATCGGCGGCTGGCCTCCCAGCGCGGTGGCGACGGCATCGGCCTCCTGCATCATGCGAAGCGCGAGCGCGCGGACCCGCGGCTGGCCGGCCAGCTTGCCCCACGTCGCCTGCGTGAGAACGGCAAGCGGATTCCAGCAGAGGCTGCTGATCATCTTGTGCCACAGCCAGCCGCGGATGTCGGGGACCACCGGCGACTCGAAACCCGCCTCGGTCATGACGGTCGACAGCCGCGCTGCGCGCGGCGACCGCGTGCCGTCCGGCTCGCCGATCGGCAGCCGCGCGTAGCTTCCGTTCTGCCGGATGAGGCCCGGCTCCACGCTTTCCGCGGCAACGCGGAACACGCACCCCAGTACGCGCGCGGGGTCGATGCAATCCCACTGCCTCTGTCCGGGGTCGATGGCTTCGATGTGGCGCCCTTCGTGGGCGCCCGGCAGGCCATGGAAATACCAATAGGGAATGGTGGTCGTCGGTGGCACCACCACGGTGTCGGACCCGAGCAGCGCGGCGATTCCGTCGAGCGCCGTTGTGAACTGCTGCGCCTTCAACGCGACGAAGACATAGTCCTGCGCGCCCAGCGTGCGAGGATCGTCCGTAGCATGCACGGCCACGACGCGCTGCGATGCACCTTCGAGAAGCCGCAAGCCGCTCTTGCGAACGGCATCGAGCTGTGCGCCACGGGCCACCAGGCTCACATCGACGCCAGGCACCTGCGCCAGCCGGGCCGCGATGAGGCCGCCGATGGCGCCTGCGCCGTAGACACATATCTTCATCGTGCGACAACCTGAATGAGCCGCGGGTCGGGCGTCCGCTACGCGGGAACGAGGTGCCGCATCAGCTCGCCGATGCGGTCCAGCCGTTCCAGCCCCAGCGCGGCGTTGGCGGCCTGGTTCAGCTGCGCCGGCGTCAGCAGCCGTGATCCGTTGTGCACGAACTTGCCGCGCAACTCGTCGTCCGTGAGTTCGAAGCCGGGCCGGGGCGTGCCCCGCGCGAAGGAAGCCTCCGCGACATGCGTGTGCGCGCCGGCGGTGACCTCTATGCGTCCGAGGATCATCAGCTTGTCGGCCAATGGATTGCGTGTGTATTCGGGGTGCACTTCGCAGCTCACGCGCTGCATGAAGGCATGCACCTGCGGCGAGTGGATGACATCGTCCTGCTGCCATTCCACGCCGATCGGTACGCCGTGCGCCGCCATCGCGATGCTGTAGGCCGCGCTGAACTGCGCATCGATCGCGTTGCGCACGTTCCTGTTCTGCAGGTGCGGCTTCTCGCCGTAGGCGGAGGTGAAGATCCGGATCTTCCCGATATCCCGCGGTAGCCAGCGGTGCTGCGCCAGCAGCGCGTAGAACAGGTCGAGGCAGGTGTGCACCACTCGGCAACTGGGATAGGGCTTGTACTGCTGCTCGAGCAATGCCCATTCCTCGCGCAGTCCCGGCAAGACTTTCTCCGGCATCCAGACTTCGGAACCCGTGAAGCGCCAGAACCCGCTCGGCCCTTCGAACAGCGTGGTGTCGCCTTCATAGCCCGCCTCCGCCAGAAAGGCCGAGACGATGGCGCCGGTCGACTGCCATCCCGCCGTGCCGTACTTGGACATCGGCGCGGGAAGGGTATAGGAGAGCTTGGAATGGGTCGGCACCTGCGTGTGGTGGCCGGACAGGCCGAGCGCGTGGGTCATCCTGCCCGCATCCAGGCCGAGCAGCCTGCCAACGCCGGCCGCCGCACCGAGGTTGTAGCGCGAGCCACCGTACGGGTCCGTCCAGCGGTAGGTCTGGCGGCCTTCGTCGTCGCGGATGGTCTGGACCATCGGCGACATGCCGCGCGTCACGCGCATGGCGATCTCCGTGCCCACGGCGAGCGCGAGGATCAGGTCCTTGCCCGAGGCGTCCTGCGCCTCGGCCATCGCGAGGATGGCTGGCACCACGTAGGGCGCAACATGGCCGCCGGGGATGAACAACGCGTCGTAGTCGAGCGCATTAATGAGTTCGCCGTTGGCCAGCGCGGCATTGCTGCTCGACACCTTGCCGCGCGCGCCCAGGATGGTCGCCTCGGCGCCGCCGCCGAGGCGCTGCGAGACCTGCGTACACATGCGCCCCTTGTCGATGGATTGCGCGGCGAGTGCGACACCGATGCTGTCGAGCAGCATTCGCTTCGTTTCGTGCACCACGTTCGACGGCAGGTCATCGTAGCGGATGCCGCTCGCGAAGCTTGCCAGGTCAGCCAGGACTTCTTGCACTGTCGTCTCCGATGTTCGTTGCCCGCGCCGGTCTGGCGCGATGCGCGCTCATTCCAGCGTGATGTTCGCGCTCTTGATGATCTTCGACCACTTGGCCGTGTCCTGCTGGATCAGCTCGGCCAGGGCCTTGGGCGTGCTGGACGCGGCGTCGAGATAGGTCAGCGCGAGCCGTGCCTGTATGTCGGGTTTCGCCATCATCGCGACCAGTTCGCCGTTGAGTTGCTGCACGATGGCTTCCGGCGTGCGGGCCGGGGCCAGGACGGCGAACCAGCCACTGGCGTCATAGCCGGGCAGTCCCGATTCGCTCAGCGTCCTGATGTCGGGCGTGACGCTCGAGCGTGTCTTTCCGAGCGAGCCGATGGCCTTGATTTTCCCGGTCTTGATCTGCGGGATGGCCGTGCCGGTGTCCATGAAGGCGAGCGGTATCTCGCCGCCCATGAGGGCGACCAGTGCGGGGCTGCTGCCCCGGTAGGGCACGTGCACGATGTCCGTGCCCGACATCGACTTGAAGAGTTCTCCCGCCAGGTGCAAGGCCGTGCCCTGCCCGCCGGAGCCGTAGCTCAGCTTGCCGGGCTCCTTGCGGGCTAGAGCGATGAGCTCGGTGACGTTGCTGGCCGCAAGCTGCGCGTTGGCCACGAGAAGCAACGGCGTGTTGCCCACCAGGCTGACGGGTGCGAAGTCCGTCGTCGGGTGGTAGGGCAGGTTCTTGTAGAGCGACGGATGCGCGGTAAGCCCGCCCGACGAGGCGAGAACGAGGTTGTAGCCATCTGGCGCGGACTTGGCGACTGCGTCGATCGCGATGCCGCCGCCCATGCCCGTCTTGTTCTCGACGACCACGGGCTGACCCAGTTTCTCCGCCAGGGCGGGCGCAATGATGCGCGCCACCATGTCGGTGCTGCCGCCCGGCGGAAAGCCCACGAGCATGCGCACCGGCTTCGTGGGATAGCTGCGGCCGGGCTGGGCCAGCGCCGTGCCATGCACGGTACCGAGCAGGGGCGCGAAGGCGGCGAGCAGCAATGAGCGCCGGCTCGCGAGGAAGGTTTCAGATTTCACGGCGGCTCCTTGGGATTCCATGCTTCGCGGCGCTCGGGCTCGCCCATGGATTTGTCTCGTTGATGATCTACTATCAACATAGTTGAATGTGTAGTTATTGGTTGAATGTTATCCGCGTGCCACAGCAGATGTCAAGTTCGACGTGCCCCGTCCGCCACGTCGAAGACGTGCCAACTTGGCGTCTTCGGATCGGCGCGCTGGCGCGGCAGCGGCTTGGTGGTGCGTCCAGTCTCGGACGCGTGGGAGGTGCGCGGAGGCCGCGCCTCAGGCGCGTGCGGCGCCGCCCAGGGCCGTGGTGGCCCGGGCGCAACTTTCCAGCAGCGCTTTCACATGCGCGCCGCCCGGCCGCAAGTCCAGCGTGCTGCGCGAGCCGACAAGGCTGAGTGCGAAGCGCACTTCACCTGTCCAGTCGCGCACCGGTGCGGCAAGCGATGCATACCCAGTACCGTCGGCGCGTTCCATGCTCACATAGCCTGTGCGCGCGAGTTCGTGTTCAGCGTCCGCGCGGAAGGTCTGCGCATCGATGCCGGCGGCGCGGGCTTCCTGCTGCAAGTGGCGGCGAGTGTCCGCGGCGGGCAGGCTGGCAACGAAGATCTTGCCCGCGGCGGTGGCCAGGATGCCGATCAGCCCGGTGCGCATCTCGAACGCGCTGCGGATCTCGCCATCCTGCTTGAATAGGCTCACCGGGCCATCGGCGGTCCACACCGACATGGCGGCGTTGTGCTTCGTGGCATCCCGCAGCGCCACCACCTCCAGGCGCATCAGGTCGAAGCCGTCGAGTTGGCCCACCGCCGCCATGCCGAGGCGCAAGGACGCGGGGCCGAGCTTGTAGTGGCCCGGCTTCTCGTCGGCTGCCGCCAGTCCGGTACGCACCAGGCTCACCAGGTAGTTGTTGGCGGCGCTTCCCGTCATCTCTGCGCGCGCAGCGATTTCCTTGAGAGGCAACGCCTGCCGGCTGGATTGCAATGCAAGCAGGACCTTGAAGGCCACTTCCACAGACTGGATGCCGCGTCGCTCGTTTTTCTCTTCCATGTTCTCGCCGTCGCTCGGGTGATCGAGTTTACGACGCCTGATTGACAGGCCTCGATGTCGGCGCCCATAATACAACAATACACCATGGGTTCAACGATGATGAATGGAGACATGAATGAAGAACTGGTTCATCGAGAAGGCCCCCGCGCACGAACGGCCTGATCCTGGCAGGCGTGCGGTCATCGCAGGTGCGGCGCTGGGCTTGTTGCCAGGCATTGGCCTTGCGCAGGACGACACCGCAGAAGCGCAGTTTCCGAGGAAGCCCCTCACCTTCGTGATGCCCGGCCCCGCCGGCGGCGGCACAGACATCGTGGCGCGCAAGTTCGGGGAAGTGCTCTCCAGCCGATGGGGGCAACCCGTGATCGTCGACAACAAGCCGGGCGCCACGGGCGTGATCGGTGCTGAGTCGGTGGCGCGCGGCGAGTCTTCCGGCCACCGGCTGCTGTTCGCCTTCACGGCGCTGGTGCAGGCACCCGCGGTGTTCGCGAAGGTGCCCTACGAGCTGGAGCGCGACTTCGCGCCGGTCATGCAGGTCGCCAACGCACCGGTGTTCCTCGCGGTGCGCGCCGACTCGCCGATCCGCACGCTGGCCGACTTCGAGGCCGCCGCGAAGGACTCCGCCAAGCCCCTGTCCTATGGCTCCTTCGGCACCGGGTCCAGCTATCACATCTACGGCGAGGCGCTGAAGCGTTCGCAAAAACTGCAACTGCTGCACGTGCCCTACAAGGGCGAAGCGCTTGCGTTGCAGGACCTGCTCGGCGGCGCCATCGACGCAAGCTTCGTGTCCGTTGGCACGGGCGGGCCCCACGTTCGCGCGGGAAAGATCAGGCCGCTCGCCGTCGTCGCGCCCGTCCGCAGTACCGTCATGCCCGATGTGCCGACCTTCCGCGAGACGGGCGTTCCGGGTCTCGATGCGGTTGGCTGGTTCGGCGTGCTGGCGCCCGCGGGCACGCCACCGGCCGTCGTGCAGAAGATCGCCCGCGATCTGCGCGCCGCGGTGGTGGACCCGTCCACATCCTCGCGCCTGCGCGAGCTCGGATTCGAACCCGTCTCCGACAGCGACCCCGCCCGTTTCAAGGCCTTCGTCCGAGCCGAGGCTGCGCGCTGGAAGAAGCTCATCGCCGATGCCGGCGTGAAGCCCGAATAGACGCGAGGCATCGCGAATGACCATCTACAAGATCCAGAGCGTCTACACCGTCGTGCGCGACCTGGACGCCTTGCAAGCCTTTTATGGCCACGTGCTCAACATGCAGCCGAAGTTCAGAGACGCCGATCGCTGGACGCAGTTCAGCGTCGGCCACACCAACTTCGCACTGAGCAGCGCCGCCGAGGCCGCGCCCGGCGCCGCGGGAAGCGTCGTCGTCTTCGAGGCGGACACCCTCGACGGCGTGGGTGCATCCGTCGCCGCCGCCGGCGGCCGCCTTGTCGCGCAGCGCGACATGGGCGCGCACGGCGCCGTCCTCAGCTTCACCGACCCGGAAGGCCATCCCTTCCAGGTCTTCTCCAAGACCCCACTGAAAGGCCAGCCATGAAATTCGGCATCTTCGACCAGAACGACCGCAGCGGCCGGCCGCTCGCGCAACAGTACGAGGAGCGCATGCAGCTCGCAGAGCTCTACGACAAGCTTGGCTTCCATTGCTATCACATGAGCGAACACCATGCGACCCCGCTCAGCACCACGCCGTCGCAGAGCGTTCTGTCGGCGGCGCTCATTCAGCGCACCCGCCAGTTGCGAATCTGCCCGCTGGTGTACCTGCTGCCGGTGCACCACCCCATGCGGCTCGCGGAAGAGATCTGCATGCTCGACCACATGAGCGACGGCCGCTTCGAGTTCGGCATCGGCAAGGGTGCTTCGCCGCATGAGCTGGCGGCGCTCGGGGTGGACGCGGCGGATGCGCAGGCGCGCTACGCCGAATCCTTCGAGATCATCAAGCGCTTCTTCGCAACCGATGTGCTCGACTTCGACGGCAAGTACTGGAAGTTCGACGACGTGCCGGTCGAGATGAAGCCGCTGCAGCGCCCCCACCCCGCGGTGTGGTACGCCCTCTCGTCGCCCGAATCGACGGTGTGGCCGGCGCAGCAGGGCATGAACATCGTCTGCGGCGGCCCCGTGGCCCGCATCCGCGCCATCACCGACCGCTTCCGCGCGGAATGGAGCCGGGCCCACGGCGACAGCGCCGGGGAGCCGCTGATGGGCGTCAACCGCTACATCGTCGTGGGCGAATCGGACGAGGCCGCGCTCGCGCTCGGCCGCCAGGCCTGGCCCATCTTCTACGAGAACTTCATCAAGCTCTGGCGCAAGCACGGCACCGAGCCGACCAACGCCAAGTTGCCGCCGAGATTCGACGATCTCCTCGCGACGGGCCACGCCGTCGCCGGCTCGGCCGACACGGTGCGCACGCAGCTCGCCCACCAGCTGGAAGAAGGCAACCTGAACTACCTCATCGGCAGCTTCGTGTTCGGCAGCATGCCCCACGCGGACGCCGTCGCGTCCATCCACCGGTTCGCCGCCGAGGTCATGCCGGCCCTGTGCGAGATCGAGTCGGCCACGGCCTGAGGTGCGCGCCATGTCCACCGAACCGCGCTTCGACGGAAAGGAACTGCGCCGGGTGCTAGGCGCCTTCGTCACCGGTGTCACCGTCGTCACGACCATCGATGCCGAAGGCCGCCAGTGGGGCCTGACCGCGAACTCCTTCAGCTCCGTCTCGCTGGACCCGCCGCTCGTGCTGTGGAGCCAGTCGGCCCGCGCACCCAGCCACCCCGCATTCGCGGTCGCCGGCCGCTTCGCGATCAACATCCTCGCGGAAGACCAAGTCGAGCTGTCGAACCGTTTCGCCACCTCGGGTATCGACAAGTTCAGCGGCGTGGAGATCGACGCCGGCGAAGGCGGCGTGCCGCTGCTGCGCGGCTGCAGCGCGTGGCTGGAATGCACGGTCGAGTCGAAGATTCCGGGCGGGGACCATGTGATCTTCGTTGGCGAAGTCCGCGGCTTCCGCCGCAACGCACGCCGGCCGCTGGTGTTCGGCGGCGGCCAGTACCTGGTTGCCGATGCACACGACCTCGGCAAGGCGCCGCCCGGTCTGGGCGGCACCGTGCAGTCCCAATTGCACGCGGCCCGCATCGGCGCACGCGCGATGACGCGCCTCTCGGAGGAGTTCAACGAAACCATGGCCCTCGCCGTGTGGGGCAACCATGGGCCAACCGTGACGGCATGGCAGCCATCGCGCACACCGGTCAGCGACAGCCTCCCCATGGGTCTCGCGCTGCGCGTCACCTCGACCGCGACCGGCCTCGCGATGGCGGCCTACTTGCCGCCGGAGGCGACCCGCTGGCTGGTCGACGCGGAGCTCGACTACAACGCGGCCGAACAGAATGGCGGCCCCGTGGACGACGTGGAAATGCAACGGCTGCTCGACGAGGTTCGCACGCAGGGCCTCGCGATCCGCGCGCCCGGCGCCTTCTACGGAAGCACTCGACTGGTCGATGCCATCAGCGTCCCGGTGCTGGATTCGAGCGGCCATGCCGTCATTGCGTTGACCGCCATCGGTGGTGCCGAACGCTTTCCGGGCGCCGGCAGCTCGCTCGCGCTGGCCTTGAAGCGCACGGCGCGGGACCTGTCCGAACGGCTGGGGTACCAGGACGATGCCAGCACTGCGGCGGCCGGCATGGTGGCAGCGCGATAGGTGGCCCCATGTTCAGTTTCGAAGACGAAAAGCTTCTCGCGCAACCCTTGCCCGAACCTCGCGCCGTTCGGGTGCGATCGCCCGTCTTCGCGGACGGAAGCGGCGTCATCGAGTATCGCGAAGCGGGAGCACCGGAGCGGCCTGCCGTGCTTCTCATGCATGGCATCGGGTCGAGTTCCGCCGGCTACCGCGCGCAACTCGCGGGGCTGCAGTCGCGCTGGCGCGTGATCGCCTGGAACGCGCCGGGCTTTGGCGGCAGCACGCCCCTGGCCGACCCTCAGCCAGAGTGTTCGCGCTACGTCGATGCGGCAGTGGCCATGCTGGAGGTCCTTGGTATCAGGCAACTGGCAGGCCTCGTCGGCAGTTCATGGGGCAGCGTCGTCGCCGCGGCCTTTGCGCACTCTGCCGGCATCCCGCTGAAGGCGTTGGTGCTGTCCGCGCCCAACACCGCCCGAGGTTACGACCGGCCGGTCGAAGAACGCGAAGCCGCGCGGCAGGAGGCGTTGCGCGTGGGACTTGCCAGCTTCACCCAGGATCGCGAACGCATTGCCGACAAGCTTCTGTCGCCAGATGTGGCCGCCTCGGCGCGCGCGCACACCCTGCGGCTGCGCGACGCGGTCACGCCGGCGGGATGGCAGCAGGCGATGAACATGTTATTCACCGTCCACACGCCCAAGCTCCTGCCGGGGATCGCCGCTGAGCTCACCGTGATCGTCGGGCGCGACGACACGCTTGCGCCGGAGGAATCGCACGCGGCTGTGCTGCGGGCGGCGCGTTCTGACATGACCTACCACCGGCTCGAAGGCGTCGGCCATATGCCCAAGCTGGAGGCGCCTGTCGCCTTCAATGACCTGGTGCGCCGTAGCATCATCGCTTGAAAGAAGATGGCGCGAGCATCGTTTCGGGCCGGCGGTGGTGCCGCGCTTCAAAGATAGCTGCCGGGAGGTTGGCAATGGCTTGGTCGAGAGGACCTCGATGCAATGAGCGAGCTGCCCAGGCAAAGTGAAGACGAGCTCGAACTCACCGGCATCGACGCGGAGTGCCGGGAAGCCCTTATGTGGAATGGCACGTGCCGGGGGGACCCAAGCTTCCGAAGCAACCGTGTCGGGAACGTGGACACAGAACGCCATGGGCGCCGAGCGCCAGTCGCTTTCGAAGGCGAAGCGGAACGCAGGTGTCGACACGATGACTAAATTGGGAGGCGTGGAGGAAGGTCCGGTCCTGGGCCGATGGCAGCCAGCTGGTGCGGAGCCTGTGGTAACGGCTTAGGCAGCCTTGGGCCTGGGCCGAGTCTCAGACCTTTGGACTCGCTCAGTTCAAGCGAGTCGTGCTATCTGCATCAATAATTCAGATCGTTCTCGGCGCCGGGAGTTGACCGATGATTGCCGAGACCCGTGCGGCGATATCCAAGATGGTTTGGTCGCTATCCCATGGGCCGTCAATCTCCATTCCGATGGGAAGACCAGAGGAAGACAGCCCGACGGGGAGACTGATCCCAGGTAGCCCGGCGCAGCTGGAAGGGAAGACGTTCTTGGCCAGAAGCAAGCGGTCCACAATCTGCCCAGCAATGGCGAAGGGCACTTGCTCATCGATCAGGGGAGCAACCGTGGGCGTTGTGGGAAAGAGCAATGCAGCTATCTGATTGGAGCGATAGGCATCGGCGTACCTCCGCTGCAGTGTCGCGCGCTGGATATTCAGGGACGTGTGGTACGTCTCCTTTGAAATCGCATTCGGACTGTCTGCGACAACCCTATCGCCCCAGAATGCCTTTACATTCTGGCCAAGTCCATCATAGATTTCTTCAAACGACACTGGGACCCTCTGTTCCTTCAGAAATTCGGAGACGTGAGGCATCGTTTCGGCAAAAAATATCGGCCAGTTCGCCTGGTACGCCAGGATCGCGAAGTCTTCGCCAAGATCGATCTCGACAATCTCAGCGCCAGCGTCGCGGAGCCTGTTCAGAGTGCCATGAAAGCACGCTTCAACTTCGGGATCGATCAAGTCCAGGTGCTGCTTGGGAGCGAAGCCAAAGCGAAGGCCTTTGAGGTTTCGAACCAAAGGCTTGTACGTCAGTGTTCGCCCGGTAGCGACTGCATCCAGCAAAGCGCAATCCTCTACTGTCCGAGTCATGGGCCCAGGGGTATCGAGCGTATGCGAGATGGGGGCAATGCCGCGGCCTGGCCACCGACCGGTGGTGGGGCGAAATCCTACGACGCCGCAAAGAGAGGATGGAACGCGGATCGATCCGACGGTGTCGCCACCCAGCGCGGCTGGGACGATTCTGGCCGCGACGGAGGCTCCAGCACCGCTTGAGGAGCCACCGGTGACGCGGGTGAGGTCGTATGGATTTTTTACCTGGCCGTAGTGGGCGTTCAGGCCGGTAAGTCCATACGACATCTCGACGAGATTGTTCTTTCCAAAGAGGATTGCGCCAGCTTCGCGCATCAACCCGACTACGGCGGCGTCCTCGGAGGGCTGATGAGTGGCCAGCACCTTGGTTCCGAAAGATGTCGGCATGTCGCGGGTGTTGAAGCTGTCTTTGATCGCGACCGGGACGCCGTGAAGCGGCCCAAGCTCCTTTCCCGCTTGCCGTTCGAGGTCAGCCTGCCTCGCGGCTTCAAAAATGGTGTCCTCATCGAGCGTGACAAAGGCGCGTAGATCTGAGAGGGCGTACGCTCGCTTCAAGAGCGCTTCTGCGTAGTCCGATGCAGTGACAGATCCTGTGCGGATCGCAGCCGCTGCGTCGGTGATTGACAGCTCATGCAATGAAGAATTCAGAGAGTCGGTAGTTGTTTGCATTTCGAGAAATTCCAAGTTGGTGAACTTCGAGGTTGATCTGGTTTCAGTTGCGGCGGGGCAACATCGATTCAGCAAGAATCTGCTCGATCCGATGCGCCAGGACAAGCAGCTTCTTGTCGCCGCCCATCGGCCCGTCCATTTCGAGCCCGACAGGCAGTAGGTCCTGCGACAACCCCATGGGAATGCTGATGCCCGGCAACCCGGCGCCGCTGCCCGGATAGGTGTTTCGGGACAAGAATCGGTGGGTCACCTCCTTACCCGCCACGGGGAACTTCCATTGGCTGTCGATCCTTGGCGCAGCGCATGGTGTCGTCGGAAAAAGAAGTGCATCCGCATGGGCGAAGGCCTTGGCGCTGTAGCGGCGCTGCAGCGCGGGTCGATACCTGTCCATCACCGTCCTGTAGGCTTCCTCCGAAACGAAGCCGGGTGCGCCCGGCACGACGAACTGAGTCCAGACTTCCTTGAAGTTCTTACCCAATCCTTCGTAGATCTGTTCGAACGATGCGGGAATGCCGTTAGCCGCGACGAACTCGCGAACCGCAGGCATCGTCTCGTGGAAGAAGATTGGCCAGGTGACCTGTTCAGCGAGTGCATTGAAGTCCGATCCAAGTTCGATCTCGACAACAACCGCACCGGCGTTCGTCAGCTTGCGCAGGCTTTCCCGGAATATCGCCTCCACGACAGGATCGACGCCCGCCAGGTGCTGCCGGGGTGCATAGGCAAGCCGTACGCCCTTCAGCCCGACGGATGTCTTCAGACTCGGTGACGCGCTGCGTGTGACGGTCGTGTCGAGCAGCATGCAGTCTGCGACGCTGCGAGCCAGCACGCCCGTGGTGTCGAGAGTGCCGGAGATCGGGGCTACGCCTTTCGAGGGCCAACGGCCCGGCGTGGGCTTGAATCCGACGACGCCACACAGTGAAGCAGGCACCCGGATGGAGCCGACCGTGTCACCCCCCAGCGCTGCCGGCACGATGCGCGCGGCAACAGAGGCCCCCGCACCACTCGATGATCCGCCGGTGATGTGGTCGCGGTTGTGCGGATTCCTGGCTTGCCCATAGTGATCGTTGATGCCGGTCAATCCGTAGGACATCTCGGCAAGATTGTTCTTGCCGAACACGATGCCGCCAGCATCCTTGACGGCAGCGACCACGGCGGCGTCGCGATTCGGCGTGAAGTTCTTCAAGACAGCGGTGCCGACAGTGGAAGCCAGGCCCTTGGTCAGGTAGCTGTCCTTCACACCGATCGGCAAACCCAAAAGCGGCGCCGAGCGGCCCGCCGCGCGGGCCTTGTCCGCCGTCCTGGCCGCCTCAAGAGTGCCATCACGGTCTATCGCAATGAAGGCCTTCAGATCGGCGAGGTTCGAGGCTCGATCGAGCAACTGCGTTACATAGCTCTCCGACGTCATCGCGCCCGTTCGAATCGCCGTCGCTGCCGACGACAGATCGAGGTCGTGCACGCCCCTTTCGGAAGCGGCTGCGGATTGCGCATGGCCCAGCCCGGAACCGGTCAGCGCTCCTGCGGTGGCGACGCCCAGCAGTTGGCGTCGATTGATCGACCCACGGGCGCTTGCTGCATCGGACAAGGGTTCATTCGACAGGTGATCTGTGGACATAGGGATATCTTTCTTTCAGTGAGGTTGGCGCATTCATTACGTTATGCGGCAGAGCTTCCACTCGCTCGATTCAGACTGCCATCCAACCGACTGTGACGGTCACGTTGCGCGCGTGAAGCGAGAGCTTCATGTGCGGCCGCAATGCCTTCCGCGGCCTTTTGCGATCCCCTTGGTGCTTCCGGATCTTGCGCACCGGCCCGCAGCTTGCTTGCTTACAATCGATCAGGAACGACTCGAAGGAGGTCTGAATGCTGTCGATGGACAACACATCCGGTGTCAATGCCGAGGATGGATTCGACCTCTGGCATCTCGTGACGTGCCGGAACTTCTCGCTCTCCGAATGCCAGACGGAGTCGACGCAAGGCTTCCGCGCCCAGATCTCGAGCCGCGTTTTCGGCTCGCTCGGGCTCAGTGCCGCCTCATCCGGTGGCATCAGTTCGATCCGCATGACACGCGGCCGCGCGCAGATCCGCAAGGACCCGCGAGACCACTTCATGCTCTATCTGGTTCTGAGCGGCCGTGTCGACGTCGAGCAAAACGATCGAGAGGCGAGCGCCTTGACGGGTGACATGTTTCTATACGACCAGACGATGCCGTTCAGCATGAACTTCTATAACAACAATCGCTCGATCCTGGTGAACATTCCTCGTCCATTGTTGGAATCCAGACTGCAAGGTGCCAGCCGCTTCACCGCTCGACGCATTGCGGGTGATTCGGAACTCGGTGCCCTTTCCAGATCGGTCATCCGCCAGATCGTCGATTTCGGGGTTTCATCGCGCGCTGATACCGAGGAACGGCTGGTGCACGCGACGATGGACATCATCTCCACGACGCTCGATGGCGAGCTGGGCGCCGAAGCCCGAGCGAATCTGGAGCTACATCGTCTTCTGCCGCAGGTGCAAAGGTACATGTTGGTGCACCTTCATGAACCGGGACTCGACATCGAGGCGATCGCCCGGGCGCAGAACGTTTCGCCAAGAACGCTGAGCCGCATTTTTGCCACTGAAGGCACCACTCCGATGCGATGGCTTTGGCGTCAACGGCTGGCCGCAAGCCACAGGCTCCTCTTGGACGGCAGCGTGAACAACGTGACCGAGGCAGCCTTCAGCGTGGGGTTCAGCGACGTGTCGCATTTTGGCCGGGCATTCAAGCGCGAGTTCGGCCGCTTGCCGCAAACGCTTCGCCGCGCCAGGATTCAAGCTTGATGCGGAAACGCGGCTACATCTGGCTCCGCTTGAAGTTTTCAGGACCGGCGATGACAGCAGCCAGAAACAGATCGATCGAGAATTCGATCATGCGCTGTGTGTCGAGATTGCTGTCTGTGCGCGGAATGCGCCCACCCAGGATGAGCGCCGCGACGCCGTGCTCCATCGACCAGGCCGCATGCGAAAGGTAGTGGAGCTGCTTCCTGTCCCAGCCGCTCTCGAGCGCGAGCTCGAACACCGAGTCCGAGAAGTACGCGTACGAGATGTTGCTCGTCGCTTCGACATCGCCGCGCACGAATTCCTGCAGCAGCCGAGGGCCGGTCATCAGGTCGAACAGCCCGGCGTGCATCTGGGCATAGCGCACGTAGCTCAGCATCATCTCGCGAGCCTTCGGCAGGGCGGGCAGGTGCCGCGCGGAGATCTCCTTGCGCTGCTCAGCCAGCTGCTTGAATCCGCTGATGGCGATGGCCGCCAGCAACTCCTCCTTACCCTTGAAGTGGCGCGACGGGGCCGCTTCGGAAACGCCGAGCCTGCGCGCCAAGGCGCGCAAGCTCAACTCGCTCGCCCCGTTTTCTTCGAACATCCTGCGCCCTTCCTCCACTAGGGCATTGCGCAATCCGCCACGCTCGTAGGTCGGCTCGCGCAGCTGCGGTGGCAGTGCTCGCGGCCTCTTGGCAGCGGTTCGCGAAGCGCTGGGGGTTCGTGTCTGTGACGCCTTGCTGGTCATCGCTGAAGGGCTCCTTGCAACTCGACCGATCTTACAAGCGCTGGTCGCGGGAATCCGATCCGTCATCATCGGGTTAACACTGATAACGTCGCCTGTTAACACCGTTATCATCGGCCGCAATGGTGCAATGGCCATCCCGGCGATGTCACCTCGAAGGAGTAGATCGATGAGCTCGATTTCGTACGAAAAGGACGGTGCCGTTGGCATCGTCAGCATGGCCAAGCCCCCCCACAACCTGATCGACAACGCGATGCTCCAGGAGCTTGCGTCAACCTACGCGAGGGCGGTCGAGGAGGGATGCCGCTCGATCCTGCTGCGAAGCTCGATGCGTCACTTCTGCGCCGGCGCCGACCTCGACGTCCTCGCGTCGGAGCGTTGGGATCAGAAGGCGCTTGCGAGACTCTGGGCATCGCTGGAAGACGTGCCGATCCCGACGGTCGCGGCCGTTCACGGTGCGGCACTGGGCGGCGGCTTTGAGCTGGCGTTGATGTGCGACATGATCATCGCCGCCGACACGGCTTCGTTCGGCATGGCAGAGGCCTCGCTCGGGCTGCTGCCGCTCCTCGGAGGCGTCCAGCGCGTCGTGCAGCGCGCAGGCCTGGCGCGTGGAAAGGAAATGGCTATGTTCGGCCGCCGTCATGATCCTCGGGCGCTCGAGCGCTGGGGCGTGGTCAACCTGGTCGCGGCGGAAGCCGAACTTCCCAGCGTCGCGGTCTCGTGGGCCCGACAACTCGCGGCCGGAGCGACTGTGGCGCTGCGCGGCATCAAGACCGTGGCGAACCTGTCCGCCCGCAGCGGCATCTCGGCTGCCGACGCGCGACAGGAAGAGGTCAACACGTCGATGTGGAATAGCGCCGACCAGGCACGCGGCCTCGCAGCCTTCGCGGCTACCGGCCCGGGCTCCGCTGTCTTCCAAGGAGATTGACATGAGCGCGCCACTGGAAGGTCTGAGGGTCGTCGATTTCACCCGCGTGCTGTCCGGTCCGGGCTGCACCAAAGCGCTGCGTGACCTGGGTGCCGATGTCACCAAGATCGAGCCGCCTGCAGGCGACGTGGGCCGGGCGGGCGTACCGCATATCGGCTCCATGTCGACTTACTACGCGCAGCAGAATGCCGGCAAGCGGAACATCAGCCTCGACCTGAACTGGCCCGAGGCGCGCGAAATCGTTGCGAAGCTCTGCGCAGATGCCGACGTGATCGTCGAGAACTTTCGTCCTGGAACGCTCGCGCGCTTCGGCTTCGGATACGACGACGTTGCGAAGTTCAATCCGAAGATCGTCTACGTTTCGATCAGCGGCTACGGTCAAACCGGTCCGTGGCGCAATCGCCCGGCATTTGCGCCGACGGTCCATGCCGAGACGGGCCTGACGGACATCCTTCAGAAGCACTACGAGGGCGCGATGGTCGAGATGCGCAACGACGCATGCAGCCATGCCGATGTCTACACGGGGCTCCACGGGGTCATCGCGGTGCTGGCTGCATTGCAGCATCGGTCACGCACGGGAGAGGGTCAGTACGTCGACGTCTCGATGGCAGCGACGATGCTGTCCGCCAACGAACGGGCCGGCGCGCAGTTGTCAGGGCTGGATGTGAACGATGAACCGTACGCCCTGAGCGCCAACGAGTCGCCGATCTTCGAACTGCCGGACGGCCGGCGCCTGACGATCGCGACAAGCCCGGTGTTCTCGCCGATGTTCATTCGGTACTGCTCGATGATGCGCCGCACCGATCTCCTCAAGGATCCGCGCTTTGCCACGGCGACTCTTCGAAAGCTCAACCTTTCGAGCTTGATGGCCGAGGTCAAGGCCTGGATCCTGACCTTCACCGATCTGGACCAGCTCCAGGCGCAAGTCAGCGAGGCGGGCCTGGCCATCGGCGTGGTGCGCAGCACGCAGGATCTCGCGGATTCCGAGTGGGCGAAAGATTGGGGCGCGGTCGTCGAAGTCGAAGACCGTGAAGGCGGCACAGTCCGCATGCCTGGACCTCCATGGCGCTTCGGCCGCTCCCAGCTGCCGCCACCGGGCTTGCCCTACTTCCAGGGAGAGAGCAACGAGCAAGTGCTCTGCGAGCTGGGGATTCCCGCCGAGCAGATCGAGACATTGCGCAAGCAAGGCGTTCTGCGAAGCCGTCGCAGCCCGGCTGGTGCGTTCGACTGAAAGAGTCCGAGGCGAACCCATGCGCACGATCGATCGAACCCACGATGCCGCGGCGACAAGTTGGCTGGGGAGCGCGAACGCGCCAGGCACCGACTTTCCGATCCAGAATTTGCCGTTCGCCGTGTTCCGAAGGGCAGCGAGCCGCGAAACGCCACGCGGCGGCGTTGCCATCGGCAACGAGGTCTTGGACCTGGCCGCCTTGAGCGGAACCCAGTGCCTTGACGGCTTGGCGCTGCAAGCCGCGCAGTCCTGTGCCGCACCGGTGCTCAACGACTTCTTCGCCCTGGGGCCCGTGGCTTGGCGCACATTGCGGGGCGCACTCTTCGACCTTCTGCACAAGGGCATGGCCGACACCACACCGTCGCACGTCCAGGCGGTCCGAGGCTGCCTGGTTCCGCAATCCGACGTCGAGCACGTGCTTCCCGTTCGGATCGGCGACTACACGGACTTCTACACATCGATCCATCACGCACGAACGATCAGCCGCCTGTTGGACCCGAAGGGCGAGGTACCTCGGAACTTCCAATGGGTGCCCACTGCGTACCACGGACGGGTGTCTTCCATCGGGGTCGCCGGGCAGCAGTTCCGGCGCCCGCATGGCCAAGCGCTGCGCGACGGAAGCAGCACGCCCGAATACGGACCTTCCAGGCGGCTCGACTACGAACTCGAGCTCGGCATCTACGTCGGCGCAGGCAATGCGCTCGGCGAGCGCATAGCGCTCTCGCGCGCCGAGGACCACGTCTTCGGCATCTCGTTGCTCAACGATTGGTCAGCGCGCGATATCCAGGCCTGGGAGATGGCGCCGCTCGGCCCCTTCCATGCAAAGAACTTCGCGACCACCGTTTCGCCCTGGATCGTTACCATGGACGCACTGGCCCCCTACAGGAAGCCATGGACCCGCCCCGCGGCCGAGCCACAGCCATTGCCATATCTGGAGAACGAGTCTCATCGCGCAGGGGGAGCCATCGATATCCGTCTCGAGGTGTCGATCGAGACCCATCGCATGCGCGAGGCCAGGCTTGCGCCCGAGCCGATGTCACGCACCAGCTTCTGTCATCACTACTGGTCCATCGCGCAGATGGTCACGCACCACGCTGCAGGCGGCTGCAATCTGCAGGCCGGCGATCTGCTGGGCAGCGGCACGATCTCGGGGCCAGAGCCTGCCGAAGCGGGCGCGCTGATGGAGCTTGCGCTTGCCGGCAAAAAGCCGGTGCAACTCAGCAACGGCGAGCGTCGAAGCTTCCTGGAGGATGGGGACGCGATCATCTTCCAGGGGTGGTGCGAGCGCGAGGGATTCAATCGCATCGGCTTTGGCTTCAACCATGGGCTGGTCCTCCCGGCGTTGTCGCGATCCGAGGAATAGTTTCGTGCCCGCCCAGTCCGCTTTCCGGTCTTTCGTCGACTGACAACCACATCGGAGTTCATCATGAAGACTAGCAATCAAGCTGCCGGCCGCCTCGTCGGCTGGATCATCGCGATCGTGGCCCTGCAGCCCTTCGGCGCCGTTCAGGCGCAGGCGCCTTCCACCAAGCCGGTGGTGCTGCGCGTCGCCTATCCCGCGGGTGGCCCTGCAGACGTCGCGGCGCGCAAGATCCAGGTGCCGCTGCAGTCGGCACTCGGGCAGACGGTCATCGTCGAAAACCTGCCCGGCGCGGGCGGATCGATCGCCGCGGCCAACGTGCTGAACGCGTCGCCCGACGGCCAGACGCTGCTGGTGACGACGGGCAACGACATGATCCTGTCGCCACTCGCGATATCGCAGGTGAAGTACAAGCCCGAGAACTACCGGCTGCTGGCGACCATCCTGCCGACCGATTTCACGCTGGTGACGAGTGCCGAGCACGCCTTCGCCAATGTCGACGAGCTCATCGAGCATTCGAGGAAGGCAGGCAGCAAGGAAATGACGGTCGGCAGTTGGGGCTACGGCTCGGCGCCCTACCTGGTGGCGGCGGACTTCGGCGCCGCCACGGGCGCGCGGCTGATGGATGTGCCCTACAAGGGGGCCGCGCCTGTCATCCAGGCACTGCTCAGCCGCGAGATCGACATGGCCTTCGTGCCGCTCGCGCCCAACGTGCTGGAGCTGGTGCGCACGGGCAAGATCAAGGCGATCGGCGTTGCGAACACGAAGCGCAACCCCTTCCTGGCCCAGGTACCGACGCTGAGCGAAGGCAAGTACCTCAAGAACTTCGTCTACAGCGCATGGGCGGCTGTCTTCATCCCCGCGGCGGCGCCTCCGTCGGCAGCAGCCAGGCTCAGCAAGGACTTAGCAGAGATCGTGAAGGGCGACGAGTTCCAGCGCTTTCTTCGCGACTCGGCCGCGCTGCCTGTCGAACCCCTGACGATCGCACAAGCCGAGGCCTTCTATAGGCAGGAGATCGAGAAGTTCCGCCGCATCGCCAAGCTCGTCAAGCTCGAACCACAGTAGCAGGAGTTCCCATGACCAACGCCCCCCAAGTACAGGACATCTCGGTGACGACCTCCGTCCTTCCCGTGGACCATGTGAAGATCACCACGCCGAAGCCCTATGCCGATGTCAAGGCGGCGCTCGAATCCAGGCTGGGCCGGCTCGACGACGCGATTCGGGATCTGTTGAAGAAGAACGAGATCGAAGCGGTCCGCGCCGCCTTGCAAAAGGCCGCTGGCGAGGATGGCCTTGCCATCCACTACGTCGGCCCGCATGGGGACTGGCTGGCGCTGAAGGGCGAACGCAGGAAAGCAACCGCGTACCTGATCGGCAACGTGCTGTACGCCGTGCAGATGACGAGCATCGATCTTGCGGCTGGTCTCTATGCGCCGCTGCGGGTCGTGCTCTATGAAAACCCGAATGGCGGCTCGACCTTCGAGTACGACAAGCCGTCGACGCAGTTCAGCCAGTTCGGGCAACCGGAGATCGACCACGTCGCGGCAATACTCGACGAGCGGCTCCAATCGGTGCTGGTCAAGGTCGGTACGCCATGACAAGCGCTTGCCTCAGGAACCTCGCCTGGATCGCTGCAGCGAGCGTTCTTGCGCTCGCCTCGTCGCTCTCGTGCGCAGACAGTTATCCCTCGCGGCCCGTCAAGATCGTCGTGCCGTACACCGCTGGCGGCCCCGTGGATCAGCTGGCGCGCGGACTCGCGGAGCGGCTCGGCAAATCGTCGGGGCAGCCGTTCATTGTCGAGAACAAGCCGGGCGGCAACACCATCGTGGCCGCTTCGATGGTCGCCAAGGCGCCGGCAGACGGCTACACGCTATTCATGGCCTCGTCCGCCAGCCTGGCCGTGAATCCGCTGGTCTATCGGAAACTCGCCTACGACCCCGATCGCGACTTCGCAGCCGTTTCCTTGGTCGCCTCGGCACCGCTGGTGATGGTGGTCGGAAACTCCACGCCGGCCACCCGCCTGAAGGACTTGATCCCCTACATCCGCAGCCGCGAAGGCAGCTTTGCCTATGCGTCGAACGGCAATGGCAACCCGCTGCACCTGGCCTGTGCGCTCTTCGGATCGATGGCCAACGTGGACATGCTCCACGTGCCGTACAACGGCACCGCGCCAGCCCTTGCGAGCGTGCTTGCAGGCGACACGCAGATGACCTGCGACATCGTGCTGAGCTCGATGCCGCAGATCAAGGCGGGGAAGCTCCGAGCGATCGGCATCGTGGGGCCTCAGCGCGTCGCAGCGCTTCCCGATGTACCGACGCTGGCGGAAGAAGGGCTGCTCGGTGTCGACGCTGCCGTCTGGTTCGCGCTGGTCGCGCCGGCGGCCACGCCCCCCGAGGTCGTGACCAAACTGAACAAGGAAGTGGTCAAGGCCATCGACGATCCGGCCATGAAGGCGCGCTTCAACGCCATGGCGATGGAGCTCGGCAGCAGCTCGCCGCAGGGCGTCGTCGACCTGACGAACCGTGAACGCAGCAAGTGGGCGGCTGTCGTCCGCAAGTACGACATCAAGGTCGAATGAGGCTCGGGACAATGACCGCGAGTGCGTTCAAGATGCAAGCGCCGGAGGAGTGCGTGATCGTCGGCGGATGCAACGGCCTGCACTGCATTCCGGCGACGCAACGAGCCGACTACTATCGGGCGCAGAAGCTCATGGCGATGCTCGGCCTTGTCTGCCTGCCAGTGCTTCTTTTTCTTCTGTACTGACAAGGACCTGAGAATCGAAGATGCCGTATCTGCAACTGGACGTGAACGAGAGCTACCCGATTGAATCGAAGAAGGAGCTGGCCCTGCGGATGAGCAGGACCTATGCATCGATGATGAGCGTGGATATCCGTCGCATCACCGTGGCGGTCCGGGAACTTGGCCCCGGAACTGTCTGGCGCATTCCGGAGGCCGATGCAGAGCCCGTTCCAGTGGCACTGCTGATGCTCGACATCCGGCGAGGACGATCCGCCGAGCTTCGGATGGAGGTTGCTAAGGCCCTTTGCGCACATTGCATCGAGATGCTGGGCCTGCGCGAGGACCGGCTGAATGTCGAATTCACTCAGCACGATGGCGATGAGATGTACCACCCGGCCCTTGGTGGATACAGCCCGGACTGGAAGCTCGGCGAGGGGTGAAGTCTCGTTCTGCTTCTCCCCGATTTTTTTGCTCGATAGGACATCATGAAAATTCTCTTGCTCGGCGCTGGCGCAATGGGCGGCTACTACGGCGCCAGGCTGCTCCAGGCAGGCGCAGACGTGACCTTCCTCGTTCGGCCATCGCGCAAGGTGCAGCTCCAACGGGATGGGCTCACCGTGCGGGGCGAACTTGGCGACTTTGCCGGGCCTGTGCATACGATCACCAGGGACGAGCTGAAGTCGCCGTTCGATCTCGTCGTGGTCAGCTGCAAGGGCTACGACCTGGAAAGCGCCATCAACGACATCGAGCCGGCAGTGGGGCCTCGCACGGGTGTACTTCCCTGGCTGAACGGAGTGGCGCCCTACGATCGACTGGACGGCGCCTACGGCCGCGACCGAGTCCTTGGCGGCGTTGCCTATGTGGCGACCGCGCTTCAACCCGATGGTGTGATCTCGCAGCAGGGGCGCCAGGACAAGGTGATTATTGGCGCTCGCACAAAGCTGCTGCAGCCTCTGGCAAGCCGCTTTCACCAACTACTATCCAGAACGCCGGGTGAGCGGTTGCTGAGCACCGACATCGAACAGGCGCTTTGGGACAAATGGGTCATGCTCTGCGCGGGCGCAGCGATGAACTGCCTCATGCGGGGCAGCGTCGCTGACATCCTCGGCACCGATGGCGGTCATGGACTGATGGAAGGGATGATTGCCGAATGCCTGGAAGTAGCGTCGCGTGAAGGGCATGCGCTGAGCGACTCAGCTGCATCGCTGATCTATGCACGGCTCTTGGACATCAAGTCGTTATGGGCCGCCTCGATGATGCGCGACATTGCTGCGGGTGCCCCGCGGCTCGAAACACAGACGATCGTAGGCGACATGGTGCGACGGGCGTCCGCACATCGACTGACCACGCCCTTGCTCCGTGCGGCTCACTGCCATCTGCAAGTGTACGAATCGAGGTAGCCAGCACAAGGGAGGACGCGAGGTCCGGCACCAGGCCGATGTTGACGGCGGACTGGCCCTCCCTGGCCTTCACCGGGTCAGCAGGCGCATGAGGCTCGCGAAGTCCTGGACCTTGTCCAGGTTCAGCAACTGGGTCACCACCTGGTCGACGTTGCGCGGGGCGATTACACCTTCGGCGTTGCGGACGAACTTGGCCACCAGTTCCTCGGTGGTCATGGTGCTCTTGGGGTCCGGCGAGGGGCTGCCCTTGGGGTAGCGCGCCTCTTCCACGAAGGACTTGCCGCGCGCACGCACCTCGATGCGCGCCGGCCGGCTGGCGGCGTTGCCCGTCACGAGTTTCTCGTAGTCCGGATGCACCTCGAAGCTGACCTTGTTCATCAGCGCGAGCACCGAGGGATCGAACACCACCTCCGGGGACTGCCACTTCTTGCCCGGCGGAATGCGGTGCGCACCGACCGACAGGCCGTGGGCCACGCTGAACTGCGCGTCGGTGACGTGCTCGATCTTGCGCGACAGCCAGATGGGTTGCATCACGAAGGCTTCCACGCAGGCGTTGATGCCCTCGATCTCGTTCGGCCGGATGTCGTTCGTCTCGACGATCCCGATCAGGCAATCCAGCAGTGCGTGCAGGATGCGGCAGTGCGGGTACGGCTTGTATGACTGCTCCAGCGGAAAGTACCACTCCGATCCCAGTCCGGGAAGGATGCGCTCCGGTGCCCAGCGCGAGCTGCCGATAAAGCGGCGGTAGCCGAACTCGCCGTCGTCCAGGATCTGCAGGTCGCCGCGGTGCCCGAGCTCGGCCATGTGGGCCGCGGTCATCGCAGCCTGCGCCAGCGGCCCGGCGGCCGTGTACTTGACGGTCGTGGCGGGCGCATGCTGGGACCAGCACCAGTGGGAGTTGACGGGCGAGATGCTGCCGGCGATGCCGAGGCCGTGGGCCAGCGTTTCCTGCGAGTGCCGCTTGAGGCGCCCGATGGCCGCAGCGGCACCGAACACGGTGCTGGCATAGCCGAAGACCGGCGGGGGCGACACCTTGCCGTCCTTGATGTCGCGCAGGTAGTCCATGGACTTGCCGATGCGGTTGGACATCTCGTGCGACAGGGCGACCGCGCACAGCATTTCCTTGCCCGACACATGGCCCGCTTCGCCGACGGCCAGCGCGCCCGGGATGACGTAGGGGCTGACGTGGCCGGGCGGCAGGATGGCGTCGAAGTCGAGCGCGTTGATCAGCTCGCCGTTGGCGAAGGCCGCCGCCACCGTCGACACGCGCTCCGCGGTGCCGAGGATGCTCGCCTGGTTGCCGGGCGTGCCCGCGCCCATCAGGCGCGCGTATTCGACACCGATGGTGCCCTTTGAATGGCTGAGGCCTCCGAGCCCGCAGCCGATGGCGTCGATCAGCAGGCGCTTGCTTTCCTCCACGACGTGCGCAGGCAGTTGCTCGAAGCGTAACTGGGAAGTGAATTCGGCGAGGGTTTCAACAATGGTTGTCATGCAAGTACACCTTTCTGAATCAACATTCGCCTATTGCGGCTCTATGCCCGCCTTCTTGACCACGTCCCGCCAAAGCTCGATCTCCTGCAACTGGAACTTGGTCATGGCATCGCCACAGATGGACAAGGGAGACAGGCCGCGCTTTTCAAGGTTCGATGCGGCAACGGGGCTCTTCATGGCCTGGGTCATGATTTCGCGCAGTTGGGCGACGACAGCTGGAGGCGTCTTGGCAGAAACGTAGACCCCAAACCAGGGTCGAATCTTGTAGCCTGGCACGCCGATCTCGGTCCCGGTGGGGGTGTCGGGCAGTGCGCGGATCCGGCTGGCGCCCGCAACCGCAAGGGGGCGGAGCCTGTCGCTTTGATAGAACGGGGCGGCCGACACGTCGTCGATGAAGATCAAGTCGACCTGGCCGCCCGCCACGTCGGACAGGCCGTTGGCCGAGGCCTTGTACGGCACGCCCGTGAACTTCAGACCTGCCGCCTGCTGGAACAGCTCGCCTGCCAGCCGCGTGGAGGCGGTGGAGTAGGCGAATGTCAGCGCGCCCGGCCGAGCCTTCGCTGCGGCGATGAGCTCGGCCGCGCTCTTGATCGAATGGGAGCCCGTGATGTTCATCACATTGCTTGTGCTGCCCACCGTGCAGATCGGCGTGAAGTCCTTGATCGGATCGAACTGCATGGTCTTCTTCCTCACCGGATCGAGCACCGGGATGGAACTGCTCGTGAACATGACGGTGTGACCATCGGGCTTCGCGTTGAGAACTGCCATGGCTCCGATGGCGATCCGTTGCAAGTTTCTCCACGGGTTTCCGGCCGGGCGCATCGCGTCCGGCTTTTTTTAACCGGATCAGGAGGAAAACGCAGGGCCGTTCGGCTTCATCCGCATGCCCGCCCGGAGATGCTTCCACGGCAGCTCCGCCGGATCGGCGATGAACGGTCCCGGCGCGCGCACCACGAGAATCTCTTCGGCGATGGCGGCGAAATCGGCCCGGAAGTGGACCGAGCTCTTGTTCACGAGGATCTTCATCCGCTCCGGATCGATGCCGACCGTGCGATACATGTTCCTGTCGAGGAGCTGCGCCTTGGCTGAACTCACCGCAATGCGCACGCCGTCGATCCGCAGGCGTGCCATCGGCCCCAGGTCGGCCTGCTTGCCATTCATCATCGGCCCGCCGTAGACAAACCTGCCATCGGAAAGCGCTTCGACTTCATAGCTCGCGCGCAGCGGCTCGTCGCCCTCGACCTGGGGGCATCCGCCGAGCGCGATGTCGATACGGCGGCCCACACCCGCTTCGTGTGCTGCCGCCGCGGCGGCGGGGTCGCAGATCAGGCCGATGGCCGCGTCCCTCGCGCCATGCTTCAGCAGCGCCCGCAGCATGCCCATGGAGTTGGAGTCGCCGCCGACGCCGGGGTTGTCCTGGGTGTCCGCGATGATCACCGGGCGGCCCGCCGCCGCCGACACGCGCATGGCCCGTTGCACCGCTGCATCGGGCTCGTCGAACTGCACCGCCCATTGGTCTTCGGGGTGGCATACGCGCGCGAACAGCGTGTCGACGGCCCGTTCGACCTCGGCCTTGTCGAAGCCATAGCCCCAGACGACAGGTCCGCATTCGGCGAAGTCGGCTGCCGGGAAGCCGGGGGCAAAGGAGAGCGAGAGCACGTGCGGCTCCAGTCCCTCCAGCAGGTCGTACACGCCGCGCGCGGGCTGCATCATGGTGGACATGCTGTTCACCGGAATGAGAAAGGGCACGCGCCGCACCACCAGCTGCGCCGGCTGGTCCGTGCGCGTCAGCGCCATCAGGAGCTCGCCGGCCCTGCGGCCCGTATCGGCCATGTCGACGTGCGGATAGGTGCGATAGGCGACCACGCCATTTGCCAGGGACAGGATCTGCTCGGTGACGTTCGCATGGGAATCGAGCGAGACCACGATCTTCATCGCCGGCCCCACGACCGCACGGATGCGCGCCAGCAGTTCGCCTTCGCCATCGTCGAGATGCTGCGCGACCATGGCGCCGTGCAGATCCAGGTAGATGGCATCGAAGGACGCCGTTCTCGCGGCCTGGACGATCTCGCCGGCGATGCGTTCGTAGGCGTCGGTCGTGACGTGGGCGGATGCGCCTGCGCCAGCCCAGATGACGGGCGTGACGCTGTGACCTTGCGCGCGCACGAAGTTGATGAAGCCACTGATGGGCAAGTTGACGTTCAGCAAGCCCAGGATGTCTTCGCCGCGCGCGAGCCCGGGGAAGTCTTCGCCGCGAACGAAGCTTTCATACGTGGCCAGGGTCGGAGCGAAGGTGTTGGTCTCATGCTGGAAACCGGCGACGAGGATGTTCACGGGAGGCTTTCTTCGAATGGGTGGGGGCGCGTCACTGGGCTGTCAACTGGATGGAGCGCGCCATCTTCTTGAACTTCTCCGTCTCGTCAGCGTAGAACTTCGCGGAGGTCGCCAGGGACTGCGGCTTCATCGGCTGGACGCCGGATTGTGCGAGCGCCTTCGCCATCTCGGTGGAGTGGATGGCCTGCTGCGAGGCCTCCAGCAGCACACGCAGGCGATCGTCCGGAATGCCGCTCTTGGCCATGACGGCCAGCCAGATCGAATACACGAACTCGCTCTTCTGCGCGATGCCGCTTTCGGAGACGGCCGGCACATCCGGCAGCGTCGGCATGCGCCGGGTGTCGAGCACGTTGAGCGCCTTGATCTTGCGGCTCTCGAGCATCTGGATCGAGGCGCCGAGATTCGGCAGGATGGTCATGTCGACCTGCTGGCCGACGAGGTCCTGCATCATCGGCGTGGCGCCCTTGTAGGGCACGTGAAGCAGCTTGGCGCCGGTGGCCTGCGCCAGGTATTCGGAAACGATGTGGTACATCGACCCGTGGCCAGGGCTGCCGAAGGTCAAGCTCTGGCTGCCGGGCTTCCTGCCCGCCGCAATGATTTCCTCGAGGGAGCTGAAGGGCAGGTCGTTGCGGGCCATCACCACCAGCGGATGGTTGGAGATCGGCGCCAGCAGCGCGAGCTCTTCCGGCTTGTACTTGGCCGAGGCGTTGGACAGCGGCGCGAGGATCGCCTCGTTGGGCGAACCCATGATCAGGGTGTAGCCGTCGGCCGGCCGGCTCAGGAGCCGCTGCACCGCGACCGCGCCGCCGGCGCCGGGCAGGTTCTCGATGATGAAGGGCTGGCCCAGCAGCTTCGTCATCGACGGCTGCATGGCGCGCGCCAGCACGTCGGCAGGACCGCCCGGCGGAAAGGCGACCAGCATCGTGACCGGCTTGGATGGGAATGTCTCTGCTGCGAGGGCCGGTGCGGCGGTCATCACGCCGCCGAGCAAGGCAGCGGTCAGCGCCATCACGCGGGCGATGGGGTTCCTGGGGGTGTGTCTCGGCATGTCGTCCTCTTTCCTTTGAACAGCGTCTGTGGCGGGTGCGGCGTAGGGGTGAGGCGAATTGTTTGATGTAGCATGAGTTCGAGCAACAGCAATTTTTTGCGAACGTCGTTGCTCGATGGGCAACACTTTGCCGGCCCGGAAACATGCGTGAAATCAACCAGAAGCGGCTGAAATACTTCCATGAGGTGTTCGTCCACGGCTCCATCCGCGGCGCTGCGGATGCGCTCAACACGGCGCCTTCGGTCATCACGCGGCAGGTCGCATTGCTCGAGGAAGAGCTGGGGCTGACGCTGTTCGAAAGGCAGGCGCGCGGTGTCGCGCCCACCGATGCGGCGCTCCACCTGCTCGACTACTGGAGGGGCTGCCAGGCGCATCGGGAACAACTGGCCGAGCGGCTGAGCGCCGTCGAGTCGATGGATGCGGGAACCGTGCGCATCGTCGTGAGCGAGGGCTTCATCGACGGCCTGCTGGAGGAGATCGTCGCGCCGTTCTGCAATGCACATCCGAAGCTCTCGGTGGTGCTCGACGCGCTGCCCGTGAGCGAGTTGTTCGCCGCAATTGCGGACGACTCGGCGGCCATCGGCCTCGCGTACAACCCGCAGTCCGATCCGCAGCTGCATGTCGTCGCCAGTGCCGCGGCACCGGCGAAGCTCCTGGTTCGGGCGGGGCATCCGCTGACCAAGATCGCCGGGCCCCTTCAAGTTCGGCAGATCCTGGCCTTTCCCCTGGGCCTCATGCCGCCGGGCTACGGCGTCGGAAGGCTGGTGGAACTGCTCGAGTATGCGGAGCATGTGAAGCTGCACCCCACGTTCCGCAGCAATTCGGTGGTGGGCCTCAAGCGCTTCGTGCGGTCTACGGACGGTGTGACCTTCATTGGTGCCGGCCTGGCCGCGGCCCCGGAGATCGAGGCCGGCCATCTCGTGGCCTTGGACTTGGCCCACCCGCTTTGCAGGAAGGCGAAAGTGAGGCTGGTCGTGCGCCAGGGGCGGCCGCTGTCCGTGGCCGCCGGCCGGCTCGTGGAGGAGATCCGGCAGAACTTCTCGGTGTTCAAGCGCCGATGAGCGCCGACCGCGGTTTCGCGGCTCATCCAACAGGCCGACGAACCGGGCCGTCATTTCGTCGAAGGCCTTCGCTCTTTCGACGATCTGCTCTCTACCATCCGTCGCGCCTCACGCCTACATTTCTTTCAAGGGGCACGCCCTGCCCGACTGGAGAAAGAAAATGTCCAAGCTTCAATTCAAGAACGTCCTGGTCCTGGGCGGCGGCAAGGTCGGCAGCACGGTGGCGGACATGATCGCGGAGTACCACCGCATCCCCGTCACCCTGGCGGACCTGAAGGCGGGTCGCAGCGTCGAGAGCGATCGCCTGGTGCGCCGGATCGAACTGAACGTCGAGTGCGATGCGGAGTTGGGCGCCGCGCTCTCGGCGCATGCGGTGGTGATCAACGCGCTGCCGTTCTACCTGGCACGCCGCGTGGCCACCGAGGCCGCCAGGCGAGGGGTGCATTACTTCGACCTGACCGAGGACGTGGCGGCCACGCGTGCGATCCGGGAGCTCTCCGGCAGCGCGACCTCGGTCCTGATGCCGCAAAGCGGCCTGGCCCCGGGCGTGATCGGCATGCTCGGCGGCCACCTCGCAGGGCGCTTCGACGAGCTCTACGACCTGCGCCTGCGCGTCGGCGCCTTGACCCGCAACGCGACCAACAGCCTGCGCTACAACTTCACCTGGAGCATCGACGGCGTCATCAACGAGTACTGCAACGCGTGCGACGCGATCGTCAACGGGCAGCTGGTGTCCGTCCAGCCGCTCGAAGGGCACGAGACCTTCACGCTGGATGCCGAGGCCTTCGAGGCCTTCAACACCTCCGGTGGACTGGGAACGCTCTGCGAGACGCTGAAGGGCAAGGTCCGCAACCTCGACTACAAGACGATCCGCTATCCGGGGCACCGCGATGCCATGGACTTCCTGCTGCATGACCTGCGGCTGATCGAGCGCCGCGATCTTCTCCGCCAGGTGCTGGAGCATGCGGTGCCGCACAGCCGCGAGGACGTGGTGATCCTGTTCGCCGCCGCCTCGGGCCTGCGCGAGGGCCGCTTCGAGCAGGAGACCCGCGTGGGCCGCGTCTTCGGTGCTCCGCTGCGCGGCCAGCAGCGCACCGCGATCGAGCTGACCACCGCGGCCGGGGTGGTGGGCGTGTTCGAGCTGCTGCAGGAAGGCAAGCTGCCGCAAGCCGGCTTCGTCGGGCAGGAGCAGGTGCCGCTCGAGCAGTTCCTGGCCACCAAGGTCGGCCACTACTACAGAAGCCTCGGCATCGCACCCGCGGCGCACGAGCGAGCGGGGGAGCCGGCGCCCGTCTGATCGATCCTCCGGGGTCGGCATGGCCGGGCTTTCACTTGGTGGCGCAGGCGCGCGGCACGCCACAATGCCCTATTTGTTGTGCCGCCAGCGCCCATGGACATCCGACTCGACGACCTCGACCGCCACTTGCTCAACCTCCTGCAAGCCAACGCACGCGAGCCCGTGGCCCACCTTGCGCGCAGGCTCAAGATCGCCAGGACCACCGTGGTGGCGCGCATCGCGCGCCTCGAGCGGGAGGGCATCGTGTCCGGCTACGGCGTGCGCTTCGGGACCCGGGTGGAGCAGGCGGCGGTGCGTGCCTTCTGCGGCCTCAGCGTCAATGCCAAGAGCGGGGCGGCGGTGATCAAGGCGCTCGACGGGCTCCCCGAGGTCGAGGAGGTCTGGGCCGTGAGCGGCCAATTCGACTACATGGCGCTGCTGCGCTGCGACACGCCCGAGCAGCTGGATGTGCTGCTGGACCGGCTCGGCCAGATCGACGGCATCAATCAGACGCATACGTCCATTGTGCTGAGCCGCAAGATCGATCGCCGCAGCACGGTGGCGCCGGTCCGTTGACGGCGCAGGCGGCCCCGGCCCGGCCGCTTAATCGATGGCGACCTTGGCGTCCTTGACGAGCCTCGCGTACTTGACCGTGTCGTCCTTGATCTGCGCCGCCATCTGCGCGGGCGAGTCGCCCACCGGCTCGGCGCCGATCTCTTCCATGCGCTTCTTGAACTCGGGCGACTGGATGATCTTCACCATCTCCGCATTGAGCTTGGCAACCACTTCCTTGGGTGTCCCCGCTGGCGCCAGGATGCCGAACCACGTGCCCTGGTTGAAGTCCTTCATGCCGGCCTCGGCCAGCGTCGGCACGTCGGGGAGGGTGCTCGAGCGCTTCGCCGTGGTCACGGCCAGCGCGCGAAGCTTGCCCGCCTTGATGTGCTGGACCAGCGGCGTCAAGGTGTCGAAGGACATGTCCACCTGGCCGCCGAGCAGGTCGGTGGTCAGCGGCGCGCTGCCCTTGTAGGGCACGTGCAGGAGTTCCACGCCGGCGGCGCTGGAGAACTGCGTGCCGATCAGGTGCTGCACCGTGCCGTTGCCGTTCGAGCCGTATGACAGCTTGCCGGGTGCAGCCTTGGCCAGCGCAATGAGGCTCTTGACGTCGGTCGCCGACGAGTTGGCGTTGACCACCAGCACGTTGGGCACCAGGGCCACGGTCGTGATTGGCGTGAAGCTCTTTTCGAAGTCGTAGGGCAGCTTTTTGTAGACACTGGTGGCGATGGTGTGGTGGACCGCGCCCATGAGCAGTGTGTAGCCGTCCGGTTTCGCCTTCGCCACGTAGTCGGCGCCGACCGTCGCGCCTGCGCCCGGTTTGCTCTCGACGACCACCGGCTGGCCGAGGGTCTGCGACAGCGGCGTGGTGATGGAACGGGCCAGCGCGTCCGAGCTTCCGCCGGGCGGGAAGGGAACGATCAGCGTGATCGGTTTCGCGGGCCACGACTGCGCGGCCGCGAGCGACGCGGCGAAGCCGAAGGCCATGGCCGTCAAGGTGGTGCGAGTACGGAAATTCGATGTCTTCATGGTCGTCTCCTGATGGTGCAAAGGGTTCCGGCAGCGCTTGGCGGCTGCTTCGAGATGGGGCGGCGCGCTGCGCGGCCCCGAGGAATCGGATGAGACCCCGGATGGCCCGGGATCGGTCGCGTCAGGCAGCCTTGCGCTGCGAGCTGCCGGCCACCAGGCTGCACATGGCCCGGGTGACTTCCGCCGTGGTGGCTTTCCCGCCCAGGTCGCGGGTGTGCAGCGACTTGTCGGCGGTGACCTTCTCGATGGCCTGCATCACGCGCCGGGCGGCATCGGTTTCGCCGAGGTGCTCGAGCAGCATCACGACCGACCAGAAGGTGCCCACGGGATTCGCCAGGCCCTTGCCCATGATGTCGAAGGCCGAGCCGTGGATGGGCTCGAACATCGACGGATAGCGGTGCTCCGGATCGATGTTGCCGGTGGGCGCGATCCCCAGGCTGCCGGCCAGCGCGGCGGCAAGGTCGCTCAGGATGTCGGCGTGCAAGTTGGTCGCGACGATGGTGTCGAGCGATGCCGGGTTGTTGATCATCCGGGCCGTCGAGGCATCGACGAGCTCCTTGTCCCACTTGACGTCCGGGAACTCCTTGGAGATCTGCAGCGCGATCTCGTCCCACATGACCATCGCGTGGCGCTGGGCGTTGCTCTTGGTGATGACGGTGAGCTGCTTGCGGGGACGCGACTGGGCCAGCTTGAAGGCGAAGCGCATGATGCGCTCCACGCCGGCGCGGGTCATCATCGACACGTCGGTCGCGGCCTCGATCGGGTGGCCCTGATGCACGCGGCCGCCGACGCCTGAGTACTCGCCTTCGGAGTTCTCGCGAACGATGACCCAGTTCAGATCGTCCGGGCCGCAGCGCTTGAGCGGGCCGTCGATGCCGGGCAGGATGCGCGTCGGGCGCACGTTGGCGTACTGGTCGAAGCCCTGGCAGATCTTCAGGCGCAGGCCCCAGAGCGTGATGTGGTCAGGGATGTGCGGGTCGCCGGCGGAGCCGAACAGGATCGCGTCCTTGTCGCGGATGGCGTCCAGGCCGTCCTCCGGCATCATCACGCCGTGCTCGCGGAAGTAGTCGCCGCCCCAGTCGAAGTTCTCGAACTCGAACTTGAAATTGCTCCCGGCCGAGGCCAGCGCTTCCAGGACTTCCTGGCCGGCCGGCACGACTTCCTTGCCGATGCCGTCTCCGGGGATGGTGGCGATCTTGTACGTCTTCACGAGTCTGTCTCCGTTGGGTGGTGGGTAGAAGGTGCCGCTACTGTAGGGACTCGACGGCCCACCGGCTCGGCGCTAGAGTGAATCCATTGTTAACCTGGATTCAACACTGGAGCCGCCATGACTTCTGCCATCGTGCCTGCGGACCTTGGCTTCTTTTCCACGCTGGCGAGCGCCGGAAACCTGAGCGCGGCGGCGCGTGAGCTCGGCGTCACCACGCCGGCGGTAAGCAAGCACCTGGCGCTGATGGAATCGCGCATCGGGGTGTTGCTGGTCAACCGGTCGACACGGCGCATGAGCCTGACGCCCGAGGGCGAGCTCTACCTGGAGCACGCGCGCCGGATCCTCGGCGAGATCGACGGCATGGAAGAGCTTCTCGGCGTTTCCAAGGCGATTCCCAAAGGCCTCCTGCGGGTCAACGCCACGCTGGGCTTCGGGCGCAGCCACGTGGCGCCGCTGATCTCGAAGTTCGTCCGCAAGTACCGGGAAGTGGAGGTCCAACTGCAGCTGTCGGTCAACCCGCCGCCGCCGACCGAGGACCTCTTCGATGTCTGCGTGCGCTTCGGCGCTCCGCCGGATAGCCGGGTGATCGCCAGGCGCGTCGCGCCCAATCGGCGCCTGTTGTGCGCGGCGCCGGCCTATCTCGCGAAGCACGGTATCCCGAAGGTGCCGAACGACCTGACGAAGCACAACTGCATCGGCATCCGCCAAGGCGAGGAAGCCTACGGCGTATGGCGCCTGGCGAGCGGCAGGGGCCGCAACGTCAGCACCGAAACCGTCAAGACGCGCGGAAACCTCACCACCAACGACGGCGAGATCGCGGTCAACTGGGCGCTAGAAGGGCACGGCATCCTGATGCGGGCCGAATGGGATATCCAGCGCTACCTCGGCAACGGCCGGCTGGTGCAGGTCTTGCCGCAGTACTACACGCCGGATGCCGATATCTACGCGGTGTATCCGCAGCGTCACCAGCTGGCGGCGCGGGTGCGGGCCTTTGTCGATTTCCTGACGCTTTCCTTCACGCAGCAGGCGGCGGTTGCAAAGGCGTGAGCCTGCACTCGCCCGCATACGATAGTCCGGTCTGGTGGTCCACGAACGATCGCAGTCAGGCCGACTCTTCTAGAACGAATGCCGCATCCCCAGCATGACCCCCGTCTGAGACCCGCCCGCGATGGGACTGATACCAACCGCGCCGGAGCTCACGGACAGGGCAAGACTGCCGTCGTTGGCGATATGGCCGACTGTCGCGTACAGCGCGGTGCGCTTGGACAGGTGATAGGTGCCGCGTATGGCGGCCAGGGTTGCGCTGTTTCTGCTGTTCTTGTAGTCGAGTCGAAAGATCTGTGCATCAAGGGTCACGACCGAAAACACCGGGTAACTCCCGCCCACATACCAGAGATCGCTGCGTGGCGTCGCGATGCTTGCGTCGTTATTGCGGCGGATCAGCCCGGCCGAGAGCTGGCCCTCGCCCAGTTTGACGTAGCCGTTGGCCGAGATGCGCCTGTCCTTCATGGCGCTGCTTGTCAGGCCGGCGAAGGCGCCCGGGCCGCCGCGGATCTCGTCGACCGCGACGGCGGCCCCCCAGCGAGGGGTGTCGTACTTCGCCATGGCGGACCACTCGCGGCAGGCCCTGCTGTCGGTGGCGCTCTCGCCAGCACAGTTGGTACCGGCGGGGCTCGGGCCTGCATTCACAACGTCACGCCCGAGGCTGTAGGAGGCGCCGAGCGTCAGGCTGCCGAAGGTGCCGCGGTACACGATGGCATTGTCCGCGCGCGCATTCGGGATATAGCTGTCGAGCGATCCGCTGCTGTAGACGTTCGGCCCCAGAACGTCGGCATCCAGGAGCGACCAGAACAGCATGGTGTACTGCCTGCCCAGCGTAAGGGTGCCCCATCCTCCGGAAAGGCCGACAAAGGCTTGCCGCCCGAAGCTTCTCCCACCTTGATTCAAGTTTCCCGTATCGGAACCGAAACCGGACTCGAGCACGAAGACGCCGCGCAAGCCACCTCCGAGGTCTTCGACGCCGCGGACGCCCCACCGTGACGGCAGGCTGCCGGTGAGCGAAGGCATGCGCGTCACATGGCCGCTGGAACCCTTCACGTATTCCACGCCCGAATCGACCAGGCCGTACAGGGTGACTGTCGACGCCGTCGCTGCCCGCGCACGCGATTGCGCCTCCGACTCCGCCCGGCGCGCGTCCTGGTCCGGCGCGGTGGCAGGGCCGCTGACGCTGGGCGATTGCGCCCAGGCGCCGGCCGCAAGGGCCCACGCCAGCGCGGTCGCAGTCGATTTCCTTCTCATGATTTGTCTCCTCATGGTTCATCTCCTCGTGTTGTGGACAAAAAAGGGCGAGCGACTCCCGCACCGATGCCTCGCACCGATGCAGGTGTTTGAAAAGCGAAAGGAGGTTCTGCCGGCGCCGTGTGGCCGGGGGAGGTCAGCGGGTCATTCGGCTGCGGAGGCTCGAGCTGCGCTCACTCCTCGAGGGTGAAACCCGAAGCCTTGACCACAGTGGACCAGCGCTGGGTGTCTATGCGCCCAAGTGTGATGCCGGCCGCAAGGCCGAGCAGCGCGCGACGGTGTAGAGAAGCGATGTTCATGGTTCATTGCTCACAAGAGACGCGCGCTTTGGTCTGACAGCCGCACGGTGACGCAGAAGCCTCCCTCCATCAGCAGCCATTTCCTGATCCGGACTTGTACGACCCCTTCCTTCACGAACGGGTCGCCCACCAGGATCTCGTTGGCCTCCTCGGCCGAGGATGCGCGTACGATGGTCATGCCACCCAGTGCCCCGGGTGGATCGATGTCGCTGACAAAGGGGCCCGAAGCGAAAACCTCGCCGCGACGCTCCGCGGCGACCATCCAGCGCAGGTGCGCCTCGAGCAGCGCCGGCATGCGCGCCAGGTCCGCCGGCTCCCGCAACGCGACATAGAGCGGCTTGTTGAGCATGGCCCGCATCAACTCTTGTGCACTCGCGTCCTGCGCGCCCATCAATCGCGCTCCTCGAAATTCAGAGGAAACTCCGGTGGCGGAGGCGTCGCAGCCCAGACTGCTGTCAGATCTTGCGGCGTGACATTCATGGCTTCCCATCCGCTGTCGTCCTCGGGAATGACATCGATGTCCCAGAAATACTCGGCCAGGCTGTTCCACGGATCGCGGATGTAGTGGAAGTAGTTCGAGCCGCCCACGTGCCGGCCCAAGCCGAAGCCATCCTTGTAGCCTGCGCGCAGCAGCGTCTGTGCTCCGATCTCGATCTCGTCGATATCGCCGACCTCGAAGCTGAGATGGTGCAGTCCGGTATGGGTGCTCTTGGCAAAGGCCACGATGTGGTGATCGCCTCCCGCGTTGCCCCGCAGGAAAGCCAGAACGTCACCTGCGCGGTCCGACACCTTCATGCCAAGGGTCTCGGTATAGAACGCGACCGAACGGTCCACATCGGGCGAGAACTTGATGAGGTGGCCCATGCGCCGCGGCCGCGCCCTTTTCAGTTGCGAGGCCGGATCGCATGCGCGGGTGCCGATGCGGCGATAGCGCCCCGGGGCGTTGATCTCTGCGGGCGGCGCAGCCGTCAAAGGCTTCGGCTCGGCCACCTGAACGTTGAGCCAGTCGCCGTGCGGGTCGCGAAACCAGATGCCGTCCATCGGGCCGAAGGGGCTCTCGACGACGGCTACGCCGCTGCGATCCAGGTTGGAGAGCAGCGACTGCATGCCCGCCTCGTTGGTGCCGAGCGAGACATAACTGAGCTTCTTACGTGCGCCAGGCATCAGGCGCAGTACCTCTTGAGCGCTGCCCTCACAGCGGAAGACCAGGTCGTTGCCTGAGGCTCGAGCCTCGAGGCCGAAGAGTTCGTAGAAAGCACGACCGATTTCCAGATCCGGAACAGTCATGCCAACGTGAAGCAGGGAGCGGATCATCGTGATCTCCTATCGGATCGGTGAGAAGCTGGCGGGCGTGAGCAACTCGTTGCGCTGGCGCACGACCATCGATGCCGTTCTTCCGAGAAAGCTGCGCCATTGCGGATTGGCGGAGAGTGCGGCACGGCGCGAGAGCCGGTCTTCGTAGGAGTCGAATCCCCACAGTTGCACGATGCGATTGAGCTCGCCAACCTCGGCGATGAAGTAGCCGATCAGGCGTCCAAGCGCTTCCTTCTGCAAGGGGAGCCCTTCGGCTTCATAGCCTGCAAGGAATTCAGGCAGGGAGCCGGGTTTCAGTTCATAGGTACGCTGTTCAATGATCATGGCTGGTCTGAAGAGTGGAAGAGGAGCTGTTGGCGGCGACTGCTTGTTCGGTCCATGTCAGACGCCGAGGTATTGATGAACGATGTCCGGTTGAGACTGCAACGCGGCGGAATCGCCGTGCCACACCACATGGCCTTTCTCAATCACGTAGTGCCGATCGGCCAGGCCAAGCAGGTTGCGCACGTTCTTGTCAATGACGATCTGGGAGAGGCCTTCGGCCTTCAGCCTCGCGAGCGTGCGCCAGATCTCCTCCCGGATGACCGGTGCCAGCCCCTCGGTTGCCTCGTCCAGTACCAGCAGCCGTGGGTTGGTCATCAGCGCACGGCCGATCGCCAGCATCTGCTGCTCGCCGCCGGAAAGTTGCCATCCCAGATTGCCGCGCCGCTCCTTCAGCCGAGGAAAGAACCCATAGACGCGTTCCAGCGTCCATGCCGGCCTCGCGCCGGATGGCGCGCGCGCGGTGGCGACCAGGTTCTCCTCGACCGTCAGTTGCGTGAAGATCTGACGCCCCTCCGGCACGAGCGCCAGACCTTGCCGTGCGATGCGATGCGAAGGTTCACCGCACACTTGGCGCCCACCGATCCAGATCTCGCCCGCGGTCGCCGTCAGCAGACCGAACAGGCACTTGATGGTGGTGGAGCGTCCCATGCCGTTGCGCCCGAGAAGTGTGATCACTTCTGCGTCACGGACGCTGAAGGACATGTCGAAGAGCACTTGCGCGCGGCCATAGCCGGCTTGCAGCTTGCGCACGGATAGGAAATCGTCCATCGCCATTCTCAAGCTCCTTCCTCGCCCAGGTACACCGCTCGCACTTCAGGATGCTCGCGAACTTCATCAGGCGTACCGGTGAACATGACGCGTCCGTACACCAGCACGCTGATGCGATCCGCCAACGCAAACACGGCATCCATGTCGTGCTCCACCAGGAGGATGGTGTACTGGCCCTTCAGCCGCTTCAGCAGTTGCGTGACGGCCGCCGATTCCTGTGCGCTCATGCCCGCCATCGGCTCGTCCAGCAGCAGGAACTGCGGCTGCGCAGCCAGCGCCATCGCCAACTCGAGCTGCCTGCGTTCGCCGTAGGCCAGCTCGGCTGCGGCGGCGTCGGCGCGATGCATCAGTCCTGCGGCGACGAGCGCGTCTTGCGCGGCGCGCCGCGCACGTGCATTGCCGAGCAGAGGCTGCCAGAAGCGCCACGCATGATCCCGCGCGCCAAGTGCCGACAAGGTGGCGTTCTCGAGTGCGGTGAAGTCTTCGAAGATCGACGTGATCTGATAGGAGCGCAGGAGCCCGCGGCGGGCGCGTTCATGCACCGGCAGTGCAGTGACGTCCGTGCCCGCGAACACGACGCGGCCTTCGCCGGGGGCCAGCTCGCCACTGAGCTGATTGATAAGGGTGGTCTTTCCGGCTCCATTGGGCCCGATCAGCGCGTGCAGCTCGCCTTGTCCGATCTGCAGCGAGATGCGGTCGGTGACCAGGAGCCCACCGTAACGCTTCACCAGACCATGCGTCTCCAGGGCACTCATCGGTGTGCTCCTTCAAGGGGTGCCGCCGGCAACTTTTCCGGCATGCCAGGGGAGGAAGCCGGCGCAGGCGGGCGATCCAGTCGCTGGAGGAGACCGACGATGCCTCGCTTGCCGAGCAGCGCCATCACGACGATGAGCGGACCGAAGATCGCCATCCAGTGCTCGGTGACTCCCTTGAGCCCCTCCTCCAGCACAAGGTAGGCGATGGCGCCGATCAGCGGGCCGAAGACACTGCCCATGCCGCCGAGAACGACCATCACGATCAGCTCGCCGGACACAGTCCAGGCCATGGTACTGGGGGAGGCGAAGGCGTTGAGGTTGGCGAGCAACAGGCCTGCGACGGCGCAGATCATCCCGGAGATGACATAAGCCGCAAGCTGCAGGCGTTGGGCTTGCAATCCCATCGCGTTGACGCGCCTGGCGTTCTGTTGGGCCGCCCGGAGCGTCATGCCGAACGGTGCCACGCGAAGCCGTGCGATCCACCACGTCACCAGCGCCAGCACCGCGAATGCAACGCCGTATACCATCAGCGGCGAGCCCAGGTTCAGCGGGCCGAATCGACTCGGCTGCCCGATCGGAAGTCCGTCATCGCCACCGTACTGCTTGAGGCTCACGAAGAGGAAGTAGCCCATCTGGGCGAACGCCAGTGTGATCATGATGAAGGCGATGCCGGACGTGCGCAGGCTGATCGCCCCGGTCACCAGCGCCGCGATGCCGGAAAAGCTCAGACACAGGAAGAGATGAAGCCAGCCGTTGCCGCTTTCGTGGAATGAGGGCAGTGCCACCGCATAGGCGCCGATGCCGAGGAACAAGGCATGACCGAAGCTGACCAAGCCGCCCATACCCAGCGCCAAGTTCAATGCGCTCGCGGCGATCGCGTAGATCATGACCCGTGCGAAGAACTCGATCCAGAACGGCTGGGCGGATGCCGTCGCGATGATCGGTGCGGAGGCAAGCAACGCAAACAAGGCAAGGGGAATCAGACTGCTCGGACGCGTCGGAAGGTTGGCCATCATCATGCGCCTCGCTTTGCAGGGAAGAGGCCCTGGGGCCGCACTGCCAGCACCACTGCCATCAGCAGGTACACACTCATCGAAGCGAGCGCCGGACCGGCTGCGTCGGCAACCGTGCGCTCTGCGACCTGCCCCAGCAGCACGGGCAGGTACGCTCGACCGAGGGTGTCGACGAGGCCGACGATGAGCGAGGCGTACAGAGCGCCGCTCACTGAACCGATGCCGCCGATCACGATGACGACAAGCGTGGTGATGAGCACGCCGTCACCCATGCCGGATTGCACTGACAGGATCGGGCCTGCCATGGCGCCGGCCAATCCGGCCAGCATGGCGCCGACGGCGAACAGCATTGCATTGAGCAGCCGGATATTGACACCCAGCGCGCCGACCATCTGCGGGTTCTGGGCGCCGGCCCGGATCAGCATGCCGATGCGTGTCTTCTGGATCAGTGCCCAGCACAGGACGGCAACCGCGAGGCCGGCTGCGATGATCGCGAAACGATAGGAGGGATAGTTGAACCCGAGCAGGCTCACTGTCCCGGAGAGCAACTCTGGCACCTGCACGAAGTACGGCTGAGGCCCCCAGACGATGCGAACGAGCTCGTTGAAGAACATCACGAGGCCGAAGGTCGCGAGCACATGGTCCAGGTGGTCGCGACGATAGAGCCGCGATACAGCCGCCCATTCGAGCGCCAGGCCAAGAAGGAGCGCCACAGTCGCCGCTGCGAACAGCGCCAGCGCAAAGGAGCCGGTAAGGTTGGAGGCCACCGCTCCCGCGTAGGCGCCCATCATGTACAGCGATCCATGCGCCAGGTTGACGAAGCTCATGATGCCGAAAACCAGGGTGAGCCCGGCCGCCATGAGGAACAGCAGGAATCCGTACTGCAATCCATTGAGCAGTTGCGCGAGCAGCAGTGTCGTGTTCATCACGGCCTCGCTTCGGCGCGCGTGGCTGGCAATGCGCATGGAGCTGCTCCTGCGCGGCGGCCGCAGCGCAGAGCAGGGCGCCGATGGCGAGGCTTGAAAGCGGATTGCGTCATGTCGTCTCCAAGGGGCAACCGATCTGAATGAACACTCGGTTGCTTCTGTCTTCACGGGGGAGCTGGGCAGCGGCTCAGCACCGTGTGGGGACGCATCATCGCGGACTGGCATGAATTCACCAATAGAACGCCATGAATAGGTCGTATAGGTCTGGTGAATGCCACGAGGGGACGTTGCCCCTTCGTTGTCAGCCGGAAGCGAACTGCTGCGCGACGAACTCGCGCAGCCACTTGTTCGCAGGATCCTGGTGGTAGCGATCGTGCCAGTACAGATACACCTCGAAGCCCGGCAGAGCCAGGGGGAGTGGCTTGATGACCAGCGGGTAGTGCTTGGCCAGCGTTTCGGCGAGGACCGCCGGCACCGACCATAGGAGGTCGGAACTCACGACGAAGTGAGGCGCCCCAAGATACTGGGGCAGTCGCACCTTGATGCGGTTTCGCGCGCCGGCTTCGATCAGCGCCTTTTCCAATTGGAGGTGGCCGCTGCCCGAGTACTCCACCAACAGGTGTTCGCTGCCACTGAAGCGCTCCGCAGTCAGCTTTTTGTCCGCCAGTGGATGCCCGGCACGCATGACGCACACGTAATACTGGGTTTGAAGCAAACGCCGATGGATCCCCGTTTCCAGCGACGGCAGGAATCCCAGTGCGAAATCGATCTGTCCGTCGGCCATGCCGCTGACGGTTTCCGGAATCGACCGAAAAACCGTGCGAAGCCGGATCCCGGGCGCCGACTGCGCGAGAGCAGCCATGATGCGGGGGAAGACCACCGCTTCGCCGATGTCGCGCGTACGCACAGTGAACATCCGCTTGGCCGTGCCCGGGTCGAACCGCCGCCGCTCCGCTTGCGTCTTGCGAACCATTGACAGCGCATCCAGCAGCAGCGGTGCCAGGTCCACGGCCAGGGGTGTCGGCTCCATCTTGCGACCGACGGGCGTGAATAGCTTGTCTGCGTACTCCTCGCGCAGCCGCTTCAGCGACGCACTCACCGCAGCCTGCGTGAGGCCGAGGCTTTCAGCTGCGCCGGTGACGGAGCGCTCGCGCCAGATGGCCTCGAAGGCGTAGAGCAGATTCAGGTCTTTCACTCGCCAAGTATAGAAGTTGTTTATACGAGGAATCATCGAATCGGTCTGGATCGATGCTCATCCGGATCGCAGAATCCGCTGACATTACTAGGAGACAAACGTGGGACAACCTCCTCGCGTCATCGGCATGATCGGCATTGGCCAGCTCGGTCTTCCCATTGCCGTCAACCTCTTGAGAGCCGGCTTCAAGGTGGTCGGATTCCGCCGCACGGATCGCGAGGCTTTCTTGCGCGCCGGTGGCGAGGCGCTTGAATCCCCTGCTGAAGTGACCCGGCAGGCCGATGTCCTGCTGCTGTGCCTGCCCGGCGAAGAGGCGCAGGATGCCGTGCTTGGCGGCGCGGAGGGTGTACTTGAATCACTCGATCCCAGCAAGATCGTCATCGAGATGGGCACCTACACGCGAGAGTACAAGGTGCGGCAGGCGCTGCGTGTGCAACAAGCCGGCGCCCGCATGCTCGAAGCCGAAGTGAGCGGCTCGCCCCCGATGGTGGCTGAACGCCGCGCCGCTCTCTACGTGGGTGGCGACGAGGCGCTGTTTCGGGAGTGCCAACCGGTACTGGATGCCATCACGGAGCATCATTTCCACCTGGGCGACGTGGGCTCAGCGGTGGCGATGAAGCTGATCGCCAATACCCTCGTCACGGTCCATACGCTCGCGGCAGCGGAAGCGATGAACATGGGTGTCCGCGCGGGCTTCGATCCCCAACGTGTGGCCGAAGTCATTCGTCAAGGGGCGGGGAACTCCACCATGTTCACCATCCGCGCACCGCTGATGGCGGCGCGGGCCTTCACGCCCGCTCCCGGCTCCTTCAATACCTTGCACAAATACCTGCGGCTCGGGGCGCAGATGGCCAGGGAGCTGGATTGCGCCACGCCGCTGTTTTCTGCCGCCGCTCCTTACTTTCTGCGTGCACTGGAGGGCGGCATGGGCGAGGAGGACATTTCTGCCGTGATCAAGCTGCTCGAAGCCGAGTCCGCGCCGCGGCCGTCGCGCTTGTCGATCCAGACAGCTGGGTCATCTGATGAATAAACCCATGAAATATCAACTGTTCACTTACGAAGCGGAGCGCGGTCCGCGGTCCGGCCTCACGGTCGGCGAGGACTGGTTCGATCTTTGCGATGTTGCGAATGCGATCGCGATCGATCGCACACACTTGGAAGCAGCCGACCTCGACGAAATCATCGCCCGCTGGGATCTGGCCGCTCCCGAACTCGGCAAGTTGGCCGCCGAGCTGGCCACCGATCCCGGCCGGTTCGCGGCCAACGCACTCGATGCTGCCAGCCTCACTCTGCGTTCTCCCTTCACTCGGCCCGGAGCCATCTATGCGGCGGGCGCCAACTACCGCGATCACGTGGAAGCGATGGGCCGCGCATTCAAGCAGAAGCTGGTGCTCGACCCGAAGAAAGAAGGTGTGCCGCCCTGGCACTTCCTGAAGTCGGGTGCCGCCACCCTGTCCGGCCACCGCGGCGCCGTACCGTATCCGGCTCGCACCCAGCGTCTCGATTGGGAGGCGGAACTCGCTGTCGTGGTCGGCAGGCGTGCCGCGCAGGTCAGCGTGGACAGAGCACTCGAGTACGTGGCGGGCTATATGTGTGCGAACGACCTGTCGGCGCGCGACCACCTGGTGAGGGACGGCGTGGATCCTTCGTCTCCCTTTCGCTTCGATTGGATCGGGCACAAGTGCTTCAACGGTTCGTGCCCCCTGGGGCCGGTCTTCACGCCGGCACAGTTCGTCCGCTCTCCAGAGAACCTGGCAATCAAGCTCTGGGTCAACGGGGAGCTTCGGCAGGACTCGAACACCAGCAACCATCTCTATGGCGTCGCCGAACAGATCGCCTACCTGAGCGAGCGTGTGGATCTCCTTCCGGGCGACGTGATCCTGACCGGTACGCCGGCGGGCGTCGGCATGGAGACAGGCACCTTTCTCAAGCGCGGCGACGTGACAAAGGTATGGATCGAGGCGCTCGGCGAGCTCGAAACCCGCATCGTGTAGTTGTGGCTTCAACGGACAACCAGACTGGAGGAGATGACAGTGAAGCAGATCTTGAAACGGGTGATCCTGGCAGCGGCGATCGGTGCGGCGGCGCCTTCGGTGCTTGCCGATGTGAAGGTGGGTTTTCTCGCGACCTTGAGCGGCCCGTCTGCGGACGTGGGCCGGGACCAGCTGGATGGCTTCAGCCTTGCGCTCGAACAGTTGGGCGGAAGACTCGGGGGCGTTCCGGCTTCCATCATCAAGGAGGACGATCAGCAGAAGCCGGAAGCCGCCATTGGTGCGCTGGGCAAGCTGCTGGAGCGGGAGAAGGTGGATGTGGTGACCGGGCTCACCTTTGCGAATGTGCTGATGGCGCTTCAGGGCCGCATCGCTGCCACCGACGTGCCCTTCGTGGGATCGGTTGCGGGCCCTTCCGTCGCGGCGGGCGTGCAGTGCAAGCCCAACCTGTTCGTGACCTCATGGCAGAGCGACGTGCCCGCAGAAGCCGTGGGCAAGTACCTGAGCGACAAGGGCGTCAAGCGGATCAGCACCCTGACGCCGAACTTCGTCGGCGGCAAGGACAAGATCTCCGGCCTCAAACGCTTCTACAAGGGCGAGATCGTCGATGAGATCTATTCGCCGCTGAACCAGCTGGATTTCTCCGCCGAGCTCACCAAGGTCGCCGCTGCAAAGCCCGATGCCGTGTTTGCGTTCTACCCAGGTGGCCTCGGGGTCACGTTCGTGCGCCAGTACCAGCAGTCCGGTCTGAAGATCCCCCTCTACACGACCAATACGATCGAAGGGACCGGCCTGGATGCCATGGGCACGGCCGCTGTCGGCGCGATCGTCGCGGACACCTGGACGCCGGGCCACCCGGGCGAGGAGTCGCGCCGGTTCGTGGAGGCATTCCGCAAGAAGTACAACCGCTTGCCTTCGGCCTACGCCGCGTTCAGCTACGACGCGGCGATGCTGCTGGATGCGGCAGTGCGCTCCCTCAACGGAAATACCAGCGACCGCAAGGCATTCTCGAAGGCCATCGCCACCGCGCAGTTCAAGTCCGTGCGCGGTGCGTTCCGGTTCGGGCCGAACAACTTCCCGGTGCAGAACTATCACGTGTACCAGGTCGCCAGCGCCGGTGGCAAGCCGGAGTTCAAACTGCACGAAGCAGACGTGCTGAAGTCGCACGCCGACGCCTACGTCTCGCAGTGCACTAGCCGCTGAGCCCCCGGAAGCAGCGCGACGACTCCTTTGCCAGACTGCGTTGGAGAGGGTGCCGAGCGTCGGCACCAGGGCAGCGCTCGTCATCCTCGATTCCCGGAGACAAGTCCATGTCGATCAGGCTTTTTCTTGTTTCATTGCTGGCCATGCTTGTCGCGGGATGCGCTGGTGGCACTGCGCATGTGCCGAGCCCCCCGGCGCCGCTGAGAGTCATCGTGTTTCCCGGTGGCTTCAACTGGCCGTTGTGGGTGGCCCAGGACAAGGGATTTTTCGAGCAGGAACGGTTGGCCGTCGCGATCACGCCCACGCCGAACTCCACCTTCCAGATGAAGGGCCTGATCCAGGGCGAGTTCGACATCGCCATGACCGCCATGGACAACGTCATTGCATACCGCGAAGGGCAGGGCGAGGCGGGCGTGGATGGGCCGGACCTGGTGGCCGTCATGGGTTCGGACGCGGGCTTCCTGCGGCTGGTCGCCGCGCCGGGGACCGGAGGCTATGCCGACCTGCGGGGCAAGACGCTCTCGGTAGACGCACTGACCACCGGCTACGCCTTCGTGCTGCTCGAATTGCTGGAGCGCCATGGGCTGGTGCTGGATCGCGACTACAAGACCGAGCGGGCGGGCGGCGTGCTGCAGCGCTACCAGGCACTGCTGGAGCGCAAGCACGCGGCGACCATCCTGGTGGCGCCATTCGATGTAACGGCCGAGGCGCAGGGCTTCCAGCGCCTGGCCAATGCAACGGACGAGCTCGGCCACTACCAGGGCGTCGTGGCCGCCGCGCGGCAGGGCTGGGCGCGCGCCCATGAGGACCGCGTGCGGGGCTACATACGGGCCCACGCCCGGGCCGTCGACTGGCTGCGCGAGCCCTGCAACAGGGACGATGCACTGAGGATCTTCCTGGCGCACATGCCGCCGAACACACCGCCCCAGGCGGCAGAAACTGCATATCGTGCGCTGGTATCCGGCCCCGAAAGTTTCCAGCGCCAGGCGCAGATCGACCTCGCGGGCGTCGAGACGGTCGTGAAGTTGCGCACAAAGTTCGGGCGGGCCGGCGCGAAGCTGCATGGCGCAGCGCACTACTACGACCCGAGTTTCCACCAAGCCGCCTTCCACAACCCATGAACGGAGCGCCAATATGGACCGCCGAGCACTTTTCCAGGGAGCCGCTGGTGCGGTCGCAGCCATGTGGCTGCCTGGCTGCGTCACCGCGGCCGGCCAGGCCCAGGCCGACCTGATTCTTCGGGCCGGAAAAATCCACACGCTCGACGGCCGCAACCGTGTCGTGTCGTCCATTGCCGTGCGCGATGGCAAGGTCCTGGCCGTCGGCTCCGACGCAGAGACCGCCGCGTTCCAGGGGCCGCGCACGAAGCTGGTGGAGTTGGCCGGCCGCGTGGTGATCCCGGGCCTCAACGACTCGCACATCCACCTGATCAACGGGGGACTGCAGTACAACCTGGAGGTGCGTTGGGACGAGGTCGAGTCGTTGGCCGATGCACTGCGACTCTTGCGCGACCAAGTGCAGCGCACGCCTCCTGGCCAATGGGTGCGCGTGCTCGGCGGCTGGTCGGAGTTCCAGTTGGCCGAGAAGCGCATGCCCACCATCGAGGAGATCAACGCTGTCTCGGTCGACGTGCCGGTCATGGTGCTGCACTTCTACGACACTGCACTACTGAACAAGGCGGCGCTGAGGGCGCTGGGCTACACGAAGGACACCCCGCAGCCCGCCGGCGGCGAGATCGTGCGCGATTCGCTCGGCCAACCCACGGGCGTGATCCTGGCCAAGCCGAGCATGTTCTCGGTGTACTCGGCGATGCGCCGCGCGCCACAGCTGGACCACGCGGCGCGCCTGAACTCCATGCGTCAGTTCATGCGCGAACTCAATCGCGTGGGCATCACGAGCGTGAGCGACGGCGGCGCCGACAACAATCTTTCCGACTACGCGCTGATGACCGAGTTGGCCCACGGCAGGCACCTCACCGTGCGCGTGGCCTGCAGCATGTTCAGCTTCTCGCCGGGCAAGGAGTACGAGGACTTCGCATCCTGGATCCCTCAGGTGAAGCTGACCGATGACCCGATCTACAAGATCCGCGGCGCCGGTGAGATCCTCACCTTCTCGGCCTTCGATTCGGCCAACTTCCTGCTGCCGCGGCCCAACCTGCAGCCAACGGCGGAGACCGACTTCGAGAAGGTCATCCGCCTGTTCGTCGAGCACGGCTGGCCTTTCCAGTTCCATGCCTCCTACGACGAGTCCATCACGCCGCTGCTGGGCGTGCTGGAGCGAGTGCAGCGCGACGCTCCGCTCGGCCGCGTGCGCTGGTTCGTCGATCATGCCGAAACGATCTCGCCGCGCAACATCGACCGCGTGAAGGCGCTGGGCGGCGGCATCGCCGTGCAGAACCGCATGACGTTCCAGGGCGAGAGCTTCCTGCGCCGCTACGGCGCTGGTGTGGCCGACCGCGCGCCGCCGGTAGGCGAGATGCTGCGTGCCGGAGTACCCGTCGGGCTGGGCACCGATGCCACGCGCATCGCGAGCTACAACCCGTGGATTTCGCTCCAGTGGTTTGTGACCGGGCGCACCGCCGGTGGCCTGCAGATGGTGGGCGCCGCGAATCGGCTCGACCGCCAGCAGGCGCTGCGGCTGTACACCCAGGGCAGCGCCTGGTTCTCCGGCGATGAGGCGGTCAAGGGCTCGCTCGAGCCGGGGAAGTTTGCCGACCTGGCCGTGCTGTCTGCCGACTACTTCGCCGTGCCCGAAGACCAGATCCGCAAGATCGAGTCCGTGTTGACGGTGATGGATGGGCAGATCGTGCACGCCAAGGGGCCTTACCGGTCCATCGCGCCGGCACCGCTGCCGGTGAATCCGGATTGGTCGCCGGTCGCCGCGGCGCGCGCGGCCGAAGAAGAGGGCCGCTACCTCGCCAAGGCCATGCGCGGGCACGCCTGCGGCCACGCGCACGTCAATGGCGACAGCTGCGCTGGCCACACCCATGCCCACAACTGGATCCAGGGCGACGCAGGGATGTGGTCGCTCAGCTGCAGCTGCATGGTGACGTGAGGCGCGCCCGGCCGATCGGGCTGCCATCGACCCCGTCGAGCGGTTTCATCGGCGATCCTCCGGAACGAAGGTATGGCCCAGGGCCTGGTCGAGCACGGCCTGCGCCCCTTCGGCGGAGCTACCTCGCCAAGCCACGATCTGGTCGGGGCGGATCAGGACGAGAGGCGACTCGTACAGGTCGCGCAGCGAGGGCTGCGGCAGCCGCACGACGCGCAGGCCCAGGCCGCGTACGCGCGCGAGCGCCTCGAACGGGGCCGTATCCGGTGGCTCGCTGCCAAGTGCGAGTACCGTCCAGTCGCGGCCGAACAGGTCGAACAGCGAACGGCCGTCCTCCAGCCAGGCGTGCGGCGGCCGCCCGCCGGGGCAGGCCGTGGGGACGTAGCGATTGGGCTCGTCGGGTGGGGCCGCGGTGCCATCGGCCACGATGACCGGCGATCTGTCGTAGCGCCCGCCGAAGGTGACGCCCGGAATGTTGAACTCCAGGCGGGCGTGCGCGTCCAGGTGCTCTGCCGCGGCACGGCGCTCGGCGTCGCCGCGCGGCGAGTCCTCCTCCAGCTCGGGCCTGGCAGTGAACAGGCCCACTGAATCGGCGAAGGATCTCGCATAGCCGGTGTTTCGCTCGGCCAGCGGACGTCGCTCCGCCTCGTAGCTCTCCAGAAGCGTCTCGGGCGCCTGTCCGCGCAATACGGCCGCCAGCTTCCAGCCCAGGTTCACCGCGTCCTCGACCGCTGTGTTGTAGCCCAGGCCGCCGGTGGGTGTGAACAAGTGGGCCGCGTCTCCCGCAATGAACACGCGGCCGCGTTGGAACTGCCTGGCAACGAGCGCGTGGCCGGCCTGCCAGATGCCCATCGACAGCACGTCGATCGGCACCTCGACCCCGACGGTCTGCGCAAAAATCCGGCGTGCATCGGCTTCGGTCCAGTCCTCCGGATTCTCGTGGGGATGCACGGCGGCGTGAAAAGCGTACTCGCAGACGCCGTCCACCGATGCCATGAAGGCACGTCGCTCATGATTGACCGCGACATACATCCAGGCCTTGGAGTGTTTCAGGGCCGAGACGAACTGCGGCGAGCGTAGATAGAGCGCGAACATCCTCCCGCCCATGAACTCGCGCTGGATGCCGGTGACCCCGCCCCATTCGATGCCGAGTTCGCTCCTCACGACGCTGCGCGGCCCGTCGGCACCGACCAGGAACCTCGCCTTCACCGTCACGGGATCGCCGCCGTCGGTACGCCGGACGCAGGCCTCGATGCCGTCGTCCGTGTCCGCGAATCGTTCCAGGCGCCAGCCGTAGCGCAGGTCGATGGTGGGCCACGCCTCGGCATGGCGGCGCAGGGCCGCCTCCACGAATTTCTGCGAGACGCGGTGCGGCAACTCGGCCGCGCTCCACGAGCCGGTCATCGTCTTGATCTTCTCGATGGCTTCCTTTGCTGTCGGCAGGTGGATGCGCGCCAACTCGTGGCCCGAGTAGCGCGTGAAGTAGGCGATGTCGGTCGGATGATCCTCCGGCAGGCCCAGGGCCCGGATCTCATGCGCGAAGCCCAGGCGGCGAAAGTGCTCCATGGTGCGCGCCTGGGTGGCGTTGGCCTGCGGGTTGAAAGCGGTTCCGGGCTTCGCATCGACGACCAGGCAGCGAAGGCCTCGGCGGCCGAGCTCGTTGGCGAGCATCAGGCCGCACGGGCCGCCTCCAGCGATAAGGATTTCGGTGTCCACCGCGCGTTGCAGCGCGGCAGACGTAGTATGGGTGGCATGGGTCATGGATAGAGATGTAGTCGTTTGACGGCTTGGCATTGCGACGGCGCATGGACTCGTTCCGTGCATATGCTTAGGTTACCTAAATACAAGAGGATTGCAAGACCTTGAAGAATTCCCCGACGCCCGGCAAGGGTGCGCGCCTGGACGAGCGCTGGCGCACCGACAACATCGGCCGCCTGCTCAGCAACGCCCTGCGTCGCTTCGAGGAGCGGGTCATGTCGCTGATGGCCGAGCAGGGCCATGCGCAGACGCGCCGCTCGCATGTCAATCTCACGCGACACCTCGATATCGACGGTACGCGCATCACGGAACTCGCCCGGCGCGCCGCGATGACGAACGCGGCGATGACGGAGCTGATCGACCAATGCGAATCGATCGGCCTCGTCGAGCGGCTGGCTGATCCCGCGGACAAGCGCGTGCGCATCGTCCGGTTCACGTCCGGTGGCGAAAAATGGCTGAAGGACTTCGGTCGCGCCGTGGTGACGGCCCAGCGGGAGATGTCGAATGAGGTGGGGGAGCGCGACTTGTCCGTCGTGCTGGCCGCGCTGGCGCGCTACGCGGGTACGGACCAGGGGTCTTGACTTGTCACGCCGCGGGCGAGGACCCCTGGCTTGTTGGACTCATCGACCCGAATTCAGCGCGCAGGGCGCTCTCGCGTCTAGGGCTGCGAGGCGCGGCATGCATAGCTCGCTGCCAGCGACTTGTCACCACCCATGTAGTGCGGATAGCCCGGGTAGCGGCACATGGGCCGGGAGCCCTGGACGGCAAATGGCGGAAGGCCGGCCTTGCTCGTCTGCACGATCGCGTCGGCCGGCGGCGTTTGCGTGGTGACCCAGCGATCCAGCGGGTCGAGCAGGTCCACCATCGTCGGCACCGCCGCCTTGTCCGTCACTGAGCGTGCATTGCCTGAGTGCGTGGAAGACGGCGATACGTACAGACGAGTCGACCGGTCCACAGCCGCCTGGCCCAACCGGGCCACCATCGCCTTGTGGTACTCGATGCCCATCAACGGGCTCTGGGCCCGGTCGGCGGCATTCTCTCGAATGATCAGCTTGCCGCCGCGGGCGAAGAAGGCCGACAGATCCGGATTGGTGGAGTCGATCAGCGCGGAGGTCTGCTGCACCCGCCCGGCGAAGGACTCCGGGCGATAGCTGCGCACGTCGAAGTTCGCGTCACGCGCGATCGCGTAGCGGACCCAGTTGCTGCCGTAAAGCCATTGCGTGGCCGCGGTCGAGGCGTTCGGCGGCGCGGTCGGCGCGGCGCTGCCGCTCACCCATCGAACCAGGTTCATTGCCGCAGCGCCGTCCAGGCTGTCCTCGTGGCCGTAGAGCCACTGCGGATAGGTGGTGATGCCGTTGGCCAGCGGGAAGGAGAAGGTGTAAGGCGAATGAATGCCGCCCATCAGCGAGAGCTCGGCATCCGACAGGCAATGCGCTCCCGCATCGGTGCCGCCGGGGCAGCGCAGCGGCTGCAGGTTCACCCGCCCCTGGCACGCCAGGTAGTTGTTGACGACGCCATCGGCGAGCCCGTCGAGGGCATCGCAGGCATCGGACGTGGCCTTCGCGATCAGCGGCGTTTTCGCGGCGTCCAGCCAATCGCCGAACTGCGGCACCTCGTTGCGCACAAAGGCGTGGAACAGGCCGGTCCAGTTGATCACCGGCACCACGCTGACGATGCCGTCGTAGTCGGCCGGGAAGCGCTGGGCCATGGTGAGGCCTTCGCGGCCGCCTTCGGAGCCGCCGAAGTAGTAGAGCTGGCGAGGCGCCTGGCCGTAGACGGACTGCATGAGATCCACCGCCACGTCCCTGACCTTCTTGTACGAGGCGTAGGCGAAGTTCTCCAGCATCTCGTCGTTGAGCGCGAATGCGCCGGGCTCGCTCGCCGGGGACGTGGACGCCTGGTGGCCCGAGTCGGTGCCGAAAGTGGCATAGCCGCGCGTGATGGGCAGCGGGTCGCCGGGCGCCGCATCCCGCAAGGGCGCGAGCCCGCTGACCAGCACGCCGTTGAACCCGCCGCCGCCGTACTGCAGCGCCTTGCCGTTCCATCGGGTCGGCAGGTTGAGCTGGAAATTGATCGGCTGCGCCCTCGGATCGCGCGGGGCCACGCTGCCCAGCACCTTGCAGTATTCCGGGGTCGCCGGCGTGAGCGTGTTGCCGCTGACGGACTCCGGCGCTGCTGTCACGAGCACTGCCGAAAGCACGGTGGCAGGGCCGCTGGGCAGGCCGATGGAGGAGGTGGAGATCGACTTACCGGCAAGCGCCGAGCATCTGCCCCCAGAAAGCTCGACGGACCGTGTGTGGCTGCACCCTGCGAGAGCCAGGCTGATGGCGACCGCAGGGAAGAGGCTCAAGATCTTCATGTGCATTGAAGAAGCTCCGATTTCGGCAGAGAAGGGGCGTCGAACTGATCAGGGCTCGGAATGAATCCTTGCCGCTGGACAATTGGGAAGGATACGCGGGCCGGGCCTTCACAGGAGCTACGACAACGACTGATCGCCGTGCCCCAGGACGGCATGGCGATGCCAATCTTTGATGGCGCCATCAGTAATGACTATTTCATGGCTTCCTCAATCACATCTCAGAATGTCGGCCGCAGGGCATGGGCCCACCGCAGGTCAACCACTTCTGAAAGCTGTCATGAAACTTCTCGAGACCATCACCGTCGCTGCCATCGTGGGACTGCAGGCATTGGGCGCGGCGCACGCGCAGCCCAAGGACACCTTGCAGAAGATCAAGGAGGCAGGCGTCATCAGTCTCGGCGGACGAGACGCATCGTTTCCGTTCTCGTACAAGCTGAGTGCGGACGACAACCCGATTGGCTTCTCTGCCGACCTCTGCATGAAGGTGGTCGACGCGGTGAAGGCCAAGCTGGGCATGCCGAACCTGAAGGTGAACTACACCATCGTCACGCCGGCCAACCGCATCTCGCTGGTGCAGAACGGCACCGTGGACCTCGAGTGCAGCACGACGACCAACACCGTCGCCCGGGCGCAGCAGGTGGAGTTCGCGCCAACGCACTTCGTGGCCAGCGTGGCTGCCGCGGTCAAGAAGAGCTCCGGCATCAGCAGCATGGCCCAGCTCGAAGGCAAGACGGTGGCCACCGTCACGGGGAGCACCTCGATCCAGCTGCTTCGTGCGTTCCGCAAGAACGAGAAGCTGGAGATCAACGAAGTCTCGGGGAAGGACACGGCGGATGCGTTCCTGCTTCTTTCCTCCGACCGCGCAGCGGCCATGATCGTGGAAGACGTGCAGCTCGCGGGCCTGATCGCTCGAACGAACAATCGGGATGAGTACAAGATCCTTGAAGAGCGTCTGCGAGAAGAGCCTTATGGGTTCATGTATCGCAAGGATGATCCGCAGTTCAAGGCGCTGGTCGATGGCACGCTCACGTCGCTCATGAAGAACGGAGAGATCAATGAGCTGTATGCGAAGTGGTTTACCCGCCCCGTGCCACCGACCGGAGCGAACATCAACCTTCCGATGCCGAGTGCCATCAAGGAAGCCTACAGAAATCCGAACAACCGAGGCGTTTGAGAAGGCACTGAGCGACTCTGCGCGCCTGACCCTCAAGCCCCCAGCCAACGCCCCTCCGGCCAGGCGCCGGATTCGACGGCCCGACGCGCCTCCTTGACCAGCAGTTCGACTGCGCAGCGGACATGGCGGCCCGAAGGGCGATTGGCAGGCATGGCCAGCACGATGGTGCGTGCCACCGGCGGATCGGCCAAGGGCGCTCCCGACAGCTTGCGGGCCTGCAGGTCTTCTGCAACGGCGATGGGCGGCAGGATGGTGAGGCCGTGCCCGGCGAGCACCAGGCGGCGCTGCACGCTGAGTGCGTTGGTCTCCGCGGAGATGTCCAGCGTCACGTTGCTGACGGCACACGCATGCTCCACGAGCGTGCGGATGCCGTGAGGCGCGCTCGGCAACACCAGCTTGTGCCCGGCCAGATCGGCCAGCGGCACGGGCTTGTCACCGCGCAGCCCCGCCTGCTTCGGGCCGATCACCCAGAGCGGCTCCTCGATCAACGGGGTGGTCTGCACTTCGGCGGAACGCTCGGCGCCGTAGATCAGTGCGGCATCCACTTCTCCCGACACGAGCCAACGCATCAGCGTGCCCGCGTAGCCCATGGCGATGCGGATGCGGATGCCCGGGTACTCGCGCGCCAGTGAGGCCACCAAGGGGCCTGACAGGGTGTCGATGGTGCTGGGGAGCAGCCCAAGTGTGACCAGCCCCGCCACGCCGGTGCCTGTGCCGGCGATTTCCACGCGCGCCCGATCCAGTTCCAGCATGGCGCGGCGCGCATAGCCCAGGAGCGCATGCCCGGCGTCGGTGAGCGCCATGCCGTGTCGCTCACGATCGAACAGCGCCGCGCCGACGTCTTCTTCCAGCAGGCGCAACTGGCGCGACACGGCCGGCTGCACCAGGTGCAACACCTCGGAAGCGCGCGTCACGCTCCCGGTTTCTGCGACGGTCAGGAAGGCGCGAAGGTGCTTGAGGTCCATGGGAGGAATCACAGATGTTGATGGATGAATGCCAAATAACGATTTCACAACCGATGACATCAAATTCTATGATGCCTGACCGATCCACTTCAGGTCTTCATCCAGCATGAATCACACACCCGCACCGGCGCCTGCATGGCAGCAGGCCGTCTTCAAGGTCCTCAAGGAGGGCGGCGTCGATCAGATCGCCTATGTGCCAGACGCCGGCCATTCGCACGTCATTCGCAGTGCCATCGCCGATCCTGATATCCAGGATGTCGTCCTGACGACGGAGGAAGAAGGCGTGGCCGTTTGCAGCGGCGCATGGCTTGGCGGCCATCGCGCCGTGCTGCTGATGCAAAGCAGCGGCGTGGGCAATTGCGTGAACATGTTCTCGCTGCTGCAAGCCGCCGATTTCCCCTTCTTCACGCTGGTGACCATGCGCGGCGAGTACGCCGAGTTCAATCCGTGGCAGGGGCCGATGGGCAAGGCGACACAGGCGGCGCTGGAGCTGATGGGCATCCACGTGCTCCGTGCTTCGAAGCCCGAGGAAGTGGAGGAAATCGTCAGTGCCGGCTTCGATGCCGCATTCGAGGCCGGCGAAAAGGTCGCCGTGCTGTTGGGACAAGAACTGATCGGCCGCAAGAAGTGGGAGCGCAAGTGATGAGCCAGGACGCATTGAACAAGCGCGCGGATCGCCGCGAATTCGTCGCCAAGCTTCTGGCGGCAACGCCCGACGCCCTGGTGGTCACGGGCCTGGGCTCGCCTTCGTACGACGTGTTTGCCGCCGGCGATCGGGACAAGAACTACTACCTGTGGGGCGCCATGGGGGGTGCCACATCGCTGGGGCTGGGCTTGGCCTTGGCGCAGCCCGACAAGTCGGTGGTGGTTGTCACGGGTGACGGGGAGCAGCTCATGGGCATCGGGAGCCTGGGATCGATCGCGGTGAAGCAACCCAAGAACCTCACGATCGTTGTGCTGGACAACGGGCATTTCGGCGAGACGGGCATGCAGCGCAGTCACTCCAGTCTCGGAGCGGACCTGGTCGGCATCGCCAAGGGTTTCGGCATCTCCGACGCCTTCTCGACCAACAGCGTCGACCTCGTCGGCGAGATTGCGCAGGGCATCAACGCTCGCCGCGGATTGGCCTTCGTGCAGGTGTTCATCGAAGCCGATGAACCGCCGCGCGCGCTGCCGCCGCGCGATGGCCCCTTCATCAAGAACCGGTTCCGCGCCGCGCTCGGCCTCAAGCCGTTCTGACACCCGCCACCGCGCCTCCAACGAAAGAGATGGCATGAAACGCTACCAACTGCGCATCGGCGGCCAAGCCTGCGAGCCCCGTGGGGGCCAGTGGTTCGACACCCAGAACCCTTACACCGGCGAAAGCTGGGCACAAATTCCGCGCGGCGATGCGAGCGACGTGGATGCCGCCGTGCAGGCCGCCCACCAGGCGCTGACGCGGGGCCCCTGGGCCGAACTGACGGCAACCCAGCGTGGCGCCCTGATGCGCAAGCTCGCCGACCTGATCGCTCGCGATGCCGTCAAGCTCGCGACGACCGAGGTTCGCGACAACGGCAAGCTGCTGGCCGAGATGCAGGGGCAGCTCAACTACATCCCGCAGTGGTTCCACTACTACGGCGGCCTGGCAGACAAGATGCAGGGCAGCACGCTGCCGCTCGACAAGAAGGGGTACTTCGCGTTCACCCGCCATGAGCCGGTCGGTGTGGTGGCCGCCATCACGCCCTGGAATTCGCCGCTGATGCTGCTGAGCTGGAAGATCGCGCCAGCCCTGGCGGCGGGCTGTACCGTGGTGGTGAAGCCCTCGGAGTTCACTTCGGCCTCCACGCTGGAGCTGGCGGAGCTGTTCGACGAAGCAGGTTTCCCGCCGGGCGTGTTCAACGTGGTCACGGGCTTCGGTGCCGAGGTGGGCACGCCGCTGGTCGAGCACCCGCTGGTGAGCAAGATCAGCTTCACCGGCTCGGACAGCACGGGTCGCCTGATCAACGAGAAGGCGGGGCGCCACCTCAAGCATGCGGCCATGGAACTGGGCGGCAAGTCGCCCAACGTGGTGTTCGAGGATGCGGACCTGGAGCAGGCGGCCTTTGGTGCCATCTCGGGCATCTTTGCCGCGACGGGCCAGACCTGCATTGCGGGGTCCCGGCTGCTGGTGCAGGACAGCATCCACGACGCCTTCGTCGAACGCCTGCTCGCGGTGGCTCGCACGGCCCGCATGGGCGATCCGATGAGCCCGGACACCCAGGTGGGACCGGTGACGACGCCGCCGCAGTACCAGAAGGTGCTGGAGTACATCGACATCGCCCGCAGCGAAGGCGCGACAGTCGTGCTGGGGGGAGAGAAGGGGACTGCGCCGGAGTGCGGCAAGGGCTGGTTCGTGCAGCCCACGATCTTCACCGGCGTGCACAACGACATGCGCATCGCCCAGGAAGAGGTGTTCGGCCCGGTGCTGTCGATCATCCGCTTCAAGGACGAAGCCGACGCGCTGCGCATCGCCAACGACGTGCGCTTCGGCCTGGCGGCAGCCGTCTGGACGAAGGACATCGGCCGTGCCATCCGCATGTCCGAGAAGCTGCAGGCCGGCACCGTGTGGGTCAACACCTACCGCGCCGTGAGCTTCATGGCGCCGTTCGGCGGCTACAAGGATTCCGGGCTGGGCCGCGAGAACGGCATCGATGCGATCCGCGAGTACCTGCAGACCAAGTGCGTCTGGATCAACAGCGGCGCGGTCACGGGCAACCCGTTCGTGATGCGCTGACGCATTCGAATCAATAAACGGAGACAAGAGCATGAGTCCATCGACACTGTCCCGGCGCGACCTGATGAAGTGGGGTGCTGTTGCCGCCACGCTGGGCACGCCCCTTCCCTATGCCTTCGCGCAGTCGGTCTTGCCGAAGGGACCGATCACGCTGGTGGTTCCCTTCTCGGCCGGAGGTGCTACGGATGTTGTTTCCCGCCTGGTCGCGCAGAAGCTGTCGGAGCGCATCGCGCACAGCGTGGTGGTGGAGAACGTGGCTGGCGGCGGGGGCGCCATCGGCGCCGCCAAGGTGGCGAAGGCTGCCGCCGATGGCAGCATGCTGCTGATGGGCACGGTCGCGACGCACGCGATCAATCCGTTGTCGACGCCGCCGTCTCCCTACGATGCCCAGCGCGACTTCACGCCCATTTCGCTCGTGGCGACCGTGCCCAACGTGCTGCTCGTCAGCTCGTCCGTGAAGGCACAGAACGTGCGGGAGCTCATTGCCCTGATCAAGGCACAGCCGGGCAAGTTCAACTACGGCTCGTCCGGCGTGGGCACACCGCCGCACCTGTCGGGGGAGTTGTTCAAGTCCATGGCCGGTCTGGACATCGGCCACGTTCCCTACAAGGGTGGCGGCCCGGCCATGACCGACCTGGTCGGTGGCCACATTCCGATCCTGTTCGACGTGCTCACCGGCGCGGCATCGCACATCCGGGCCGGCTCGGTGCGTGCGCTGGCGGTGACGACCAGCAAGCGCTCGCCGTCGTTCCCTGACATCCCGACCCTCGCCGAAGCGGGCCTGCCCGGCTATGAAACCTATACCTGGAACGCCGTCTTTGGGCCCGCGAAGCTGCCGCGCCCGCTGGTCGACCTGTTGAGCCGTGAGCTGCAGGCGGTGGTGGCGCAACCGGAAGTGCAGGCGAAGCTGAAGGACCTCAGTGCAACGCCGGTGGGATCGACGCCCGAAGTGCTGGACGCGCTGGTCAAGTCCGAGCTCGACAAGTGGGGCGCGGTCATCAAGTCCATCGGCGGTCTCAAGAGGGAATAAGCCGTGTTTGCCGCCACGCAGGAGAAAGCATGATGCTCAAGACCGCCGCTTTGCTTGAGCAGCTCGCCAAGGTCGTCGGCCCCGCGCGCGTGCTGGCCGATCCAGGCGACACGCAACCGTATCAGCAGGACTGGCGCGGCCGCTACCAGGGCGCGGCGCTCGCGGTCCTGATGCCCGGCAGCACGAGCGAGGTGGCCGAACTCGTGAAGGCCTGCGCCAGCCTGGGCGTGGCGATCGTCCCGCAAGGCGGCAACACCGGCCTCACGGGCGGCGCGGTCGCGGGAGCCGAGCGGCCGGCCGTGATCCTCAACCTGTCGCGGCTGAATCGGATCCGGGAGATCGATGCCGGCAACAACTCGATGACGGCCGAGGCCGGCTGCATCCTGGCCCATGTGCGCGAAGCCGCCGAGGAGCGCCAACGCCAGTTCCCGCTGCTGCTGGGCAGCGTCGGCAGCTGCGAGATCGGCGGCCTGGTGTCGACCAATGCCGGCGGCACCGGCGTTTTGCGCTACGGCAGCATGCGCGAGCTGGTGCTGGGTCTCGAGGTGGTCCTGCCCGATGGCCGCGTGTGGGACGGCCTGCGGGCGCTGCGCAAGGACAACTCCGGCTACGACCTGAAGCAGCTGTTCATCGGTGCAGAGGGCACGCTGGGCGTGGTGACGGCCGCGGTGCTGACGCTCTTTCCCCGGCTCAACGTTTCCGCCACGGCCATGGTGGCGCTGACTGGCGTCCAGCAGGCGGTCGATCTCCTGCGCTTCATGCAGGAACAGGTGGGCAACCGGATCGAGACCTTCGAGATCATGTCGCGCCGGCAGATCGAGTGGGTCTTGCAGCATGGCCACGGCCTTCAGTCGCCGATGGAACTGGACAGCCCGTGGTTCGTGCTGATGGAGATCGCGGACAGCTCGCCGCAGTGGGATGCCGTTGCCGAGCTCGAGAAGACGCTCGAGGCGGCCTTCGAACGCGAGCTGGTGGCCAACGCGGTGGTCGCCACCGACGTGGCCAAGGCGAACCGCATCTGGGAGCTGCGGCACACCATTTCGGAAGCCAACAAGCGCGCAGGGTTCACCGTCTCGAACGACACATCGGTGCCGGTCTCGAAGCTCCCGCGCTTCATCGATCTCGTGACCGAGCGCATCGAGCAGCAGGTGGCAGGGGCTGCGGTGTGCCACGCCGGGCACATCGGCGACGGCAACATCCACGTCATCGCGGTGCTGTCACGCTCGATCTACGGCACGCCGGAGCAATGCGAGGCGGCGGCAACGAAAGTCAACCTGATCGTGCACGAGGCGAGCGTGGAACTGGGCGGCAGCATCAGCGCCGAACATGGCATCGGCAGGATGCACGTCGAGCGCCTGGAGCGATTCAAGCCGGCGATCGACCTGCAGATGATGCGGATGATCAAGTCGACCTTCGACCCATCGAACCTGATGAACCCGGGAAAAATCCTAAGGGACACCGCGTTCGGGGCGTGAACCTGCATCGCCGATCCATCGAGCGGGCCAGGCGCCTGAAAGAACCATCTGTCGGAGAACATCATGCACGAGCGCGCCGACTGCGGATTTCGCCAAGGTGCCCGGCCTCGTCACGTTGGTTGCGCAGACAACCCGCCTGGACATTGCGGGACTGTCGATCATGGCGGTCCGCAGCCGTCCTGCGGCGACTTCTTCGGCGACGGATCCAAGGGGCAGGATCGTCTCGCCGATCCCCGCTTCCGCGGCACGCTTGACGCTGCCGAGCGATTCGATCTCCGCCACGACGTTCAATTGGAGGTTCAGAGGGGCGCATGCGTCATCGATGATGCGCCGCAAGCCATGATCTCTCCCGGGAAGCACCAGGGGCCGATTTGCCAGGGCAGACAGCAAGATCTTTCGTGGCATTCGTCCCGTGGACGCGCCCGAGACCAGCACGAGCCTGTCGTCGAGCAAGGGGCGCTTGGAGAGCCCGGCTTCGGGCTCATCGCCGTACATCAAGGCGAGGTCGAGCCTGCCCGACTGAAGCCATTCGCGAAGGAAGCCGCTGTAGGCTTCAATGATCTTCAAGCGAATTTCGGGCAGCTGTGTCCGACATGCACTGAGGATGGGCATGGTTGCCGTCAGGACCACGGTCGTGGGGAATCCGATCGCGACATCTCCCCGGGGCACTGTGTCGCATTCCCTTACCGCCGAGCGGGCGCGGTCGAGGTCGGCCAGCACGACCTTCGCATGCTCGAGGAAGACCTTTCCGGCTTCGGTCAACGTGATGCCGCGGCTCGACCGATCGAACAGTTGCGCACCGATTTCGTTCTCCAGCGAGGCGATTTGATGGCTGAGGGCCGGCTGGGCCACATGCAGCCTGCCTGAAGCCTTGAGCAGGCTCCCGGCCTCGCTTGCGCCAATGAAGTACCGAAGTTGTCGCAGTTCCATCGTTATCGGCTTTCGGTCTGGCTGATGGGCCGATTATGCGCCGATGGCTATCCGTGATCGCGATAGCCGGTAGCCCAAATCGGTATTTCCAATATATCGATCCGCGACCCAGAATCGAGCAACCAGGAGACAAGAGCATGACCATTGACATCGAGCATCTGCGCACATGGATCGACCAGACAACCGTCATCGAAGATGTCGTGACCCCCGCGCCGCTTCGCGCCCTGACCGCAACACTTGATCGAGACGATCCGCCGACCGCGCCGGCCGACGCGTTGCCACCTTGCTGGCATTGGCTTTACTTCCTGCCGATCCATCGGCAATCCGAGATCGGTCCCGACGGCCATCCGAAGCGCGGCGGCTTCCTGCCCCCGGTGCCGCTGCCGCGCAGGATGTGGGCTGGAAGTCAACTGCAGTTCCTGGCTCCGCTGCGTGTCGGCCAGGCGATCTCGCGCACCTCCCGCATCGCTGACGTGCGAATGAAGGAGGGGCGCACCGGGCCGCTGGTCTTCGTGAACGTGGACCACGAGATCCGGGCGGACGGCGAACTGGCCATCGTGGAGCGGCACGACATCGTGTACCGCGACAACCCGAAGCCGGGCGACCCCGTGCCGGCCCCGCAGCCCGCCCCGAACGACGCCGCGTGGACGCGCGACATCGTTCCGGACGACGTCCTGTTGTTCCGCTACTCGGCGCTGACGTTCAACGGGCACCGCATTCACTACGACCGCAAGTACGTGACCGAGGTGGAAGGCTACCCCGGCCTGATCGTGCACGGGCCCCTGATCGCCACCTTGCTGCTGGACCTGTTGCGGCGCAACCTGCCCGACGCGGCGGTCAAGGCCTTTTCGTTCCGGGCCGTCAAGCCGCTGTTCGACATTGCGCCTTTCACCGTTTGCGGCCGTCAGGAGGATGCCGAGACGGTGAAGCTCTGGGCCCGCACGCCGGACGGCCATCTGGCCATGGACGCCACGGCGAAGCTCTACTGAACCCATTCATACACACAAGGAGACACACATGTTCAACGAGACCGACGACTACCAGGAGATCCGCGACGCCGTGCGCGCACTGTGCCGGCAGTTCCCCGACGAATACTTCCGCAAGGTCGACGAGCAGAAGGCCTATCCCGAGAAGTTCGTCGACGCCCTGATGGAGGCCGGCTGGCTGGCCGCGATGATCCCCGAGGAATATGGCGGCACCGGCCTCGGGCTGACTGCTGCCACCGTGATCATGGAGGAGATCAATCGCTCGGGCGGCAACGCCGGCGCGGTGCACGGCCAGATGTACAACATGGGCACGCTGCTGCGCAACGGCAGCAAGGCGCAGAAGGACAAGTACCTGCCGGGCATCGCAGCCGGCAAGCTGCGCATCCAGTCGATGGCGGTGACCGAACCGACGACGGGCACCGACACGACCAAGATCAAGACCACCGCAGTCAAGAAGGACGGCCGCTACGTCGTCAACGGGCAGAAGGTGTGGATCTCGCGCGTGCAGCACTCCGACCTGATGATCCTGCTGGCACGCACCACGCCGCTGGCGGAGGTGAAGAAGAAGTCCGAGGGCATGTCGATCTTCATCGTCGACCTGAAGCAGGCCATCGGCAACGGCCTGACGGTGCGGCCCATTCCCAACCTGGTCAACCACGAGACCAACGAGCTGTTCTTCGAGAACCTGGAGATCCCGGAAGAGAACCTCATCGGCGAGGAGGGCAGGGGCTTCAAGTACATCCTGGACGGCCTGAACGCCGAGCGCACGTTGATCGCTGCCGAATGCATCGGCGACGGCTACTGGTTCATCGAGCGCGCTCGCAAGTACGCCAGCGAGCGCATCGTGTTCGACCGTCCGATCGGCAAGAACCAGGGCGTGCAATTCCCGATCGCCGACGCCTTCATCGAGGTGGAGGCGGCCAACCTGATGCGCTTCGAGGCGGCGCGGCGCTTCGATGCACGCCAGGACTGCGGCGCGCAGGCCAACATGGCCAAGTACCTGGCGGCCAAGGCGAGCTGGGAGGCGGCCAACGTCTGCATGCAGACGCACGGCGGCTTCGGCTTTGCCAACGAATACGACATCGAGCGCAAGTTCCGCGAGACGCGGCTCTACCAGGTGGCGCCGATCTCCACCAACCTCATCTATGCCTACGTGGCCGAGCACATCCTCGGCCTGCCGCGGTCGTTCTGATCGAAGGAGATTCTTGTCATGAAACGACCCTTGGATGGCGTGACGGTCGTCACGCTGGAGCACGCGATCGCGGCTCCCTTCTGCACCCGCCAACTGGCGGATCTCGGTGCCCGCGTGATCAAGGTGGAACGGCCTGGCGTGGGTGACTTTGCGCGCGCCTACGATGAGCGCGTGCAGGGCATGGCATCGCACTTCGTCTGGACGAACCGATCGAAGGAGAGCTTGACGCTGGACGTGAAGCATCCCGCGGCGCAGTCCGTGCTCGCCCGGCTGCTGGAGGATGCCGACGTGCTGGTGCAGAACCTGGCGCCCGGTGCGGCTGCAAGACTGGGGCTGTCATTCGAAGCACTGCACGAGAAGCATCCCAAGCTCATCGTGTGCGACATCTCGGGCTACGGTGACGACGGTCCGTACCGCGACAAGAAGGCCTACGACCTGCTGATCCAGAGCGAGTCGGGCTTCTTGTCCGTCACCGGATCGGATGCGGAGCCTGCGAAGGCGGGGTGCTCCATCGCGGACATTGCCGCGGGCATGTACGCCTACACGGGCATCCTTGCTGCGCTGATTCAACGCGACAAGACCGGCAAGGGCAGTCGAATCGATGTGTCGATGCTGGAGAGCATGGTGGAGTGGATGGGCTATCCGCTTTACTACGCATTCGAGGGTGCGGCGCCGCCTCCGCGGGCGGGTGCCGCTCACGCCACGATCTACCCCTACGGTCCCTTCCCGGCAGGCGACGGCCGCACCGTCATGCTCGGCCTGCAGAACGAACGGGAGTGGGGCGCCTTCTGCAAGACGGTGCTGCAGCGCCCTGAACTGGCGACCGACGAGCGCTTTGCGTCCAACTCCAAGCGCGTGGCGAACAGGGACGCGGTGCGAGCGCTCATCGTGGAGGGGTTCTCATCGCTGACGGTGGAGCAGGTTGTTGAACGGCTGGAGGCTGCCCAGATTGCCAATGCCAGCGTCAACGACATGCACGACGTCTGGAATCACCCCCAACTGAAGGCGCGTGGGCGCTGGACCGAGGTCCCGTCGCCCAGCGGGCTCATCCCGGCGCTGTTGCCCCCGGGCAAGACGGACGCCTACGCACCGCGGATGGACGCTGTGCCGGGGCTCGGCGAGAACACCGACGCCATCCTGCAGGGACTCGGGTGGTCGAGCGAGGACATCGCGTCCATGCGCAGTACAGGCGCCATCTGAAATTGAAGCAAAACTGGAGACAAATGACATGAAGCTGATTCAAATGCCGGTCTGGAAAATGACCGTCTCGACGATGGCCGGGTTGGCCCTGTCCTGTGCCGCGTGGGCGCAGGGCTACCCGACCAAGGCGATCACTCTGGTGGTTCCTTTTGCTGCCGGCGGTCCGACGGACGTCGTGGCCCGGACTCTGGGTGCGGCCATGACCAAGACGCTTGGCCAATCGGTGATCGTGGAGAACAAGACAGGCGCGGGCGGCACCATTGCCGCCGCCTACACCGCGCGGGCGAACCCCGATGGCTACACCTTCCTGATCCATCACAACGGCATGGCGACGGCACCGGTTCTTTATCGAAAGCTGAACTACAAGCCGCTCTCAGATTTCGAGTACGTCAGCCAGGTGATCGATGTGCCGATGACCTTGGTCGGGCGCAAGGACCTGCCGGCCAAGGACTTCAAGGAGTTGATGGCATATGCGAAGGCGAACGGCGACAAGATCAATCTCGCCCATGCGGGGCTGGGGGCGGTCTCCCATCTGTGCGGCGTCTTGCTGCGCCAGGCGATGGGTGTGTCGATGACCACCGTGCCTTATCAGGGCACCGGCCCTGCGATGAACGCGCTGCTGGCCGGGCAGGTCGACCTGCTGTGCGATCAGACCACTTCGACCACGCCGTACATCAAGGCGGGCTCCATCAAGCTCTATGGCGTGACCACGGCTTCCCGCCTCAAGACGCTTCCCGACACGCCCACGCTTGCTGAGCAGGGCCTGAAGGACTTCCAGGTCGTCGTCTGGCACGGCATCTATGCGCCGAAGGGAACGCCCAAGGAAGCCGTGGACAAGTTCGGTGCCGCACTGAAAACGGCGCTGAAAGACCCGACGGTTGCCCAACGCCTGGCGGAACTCGGGGCGATCGTTCCCAGCGATGCCAAATTGACGCCTGCAGGCCTCCAGACATGGCTCCAGCAGGAAACGACGCGATACGAACCCGTCATCAAGGCGGCAGGACAGTTCGCCGACTGATGCGCAATAGCGCGTGACATGCAGCTGTAAAGGAGCGTGCCCATGAAGATCCTGGTCCCCGTCAAGCGGGTCGTCGACTACAACGTGAAGGTGCGCGTCAAGTCCGACGGCACCGGTGTCGATATCGCCAACGTCAAGATGAGCATGAACCCCTTCGACGAGATCGCCGTCGAAGAAGCGGTGAGGCTCAAGGAGAAGGGCGTCGTCACCGAGATCATCGCCGTGTCCTGCGGCGATGCGAAGTGCCAGGAGACCCTGCGCACTGCCATGGCCATCGGCGCCGACCGCGGCATCCTGGTGGAGACCACCGAAGAGCTGCAGCCGCTCGCCGTCGCCAAGCTGCTCAAGGCGCTGGTGGACAAGGAACAGCCCGGCCTGGTGATCCTGGGCAAGCAGGCCATCGACGACGACGCCAACCAGACCGGCCAGATGCTCGCGGCGCTGGCTGATCTGCCGCAAGCCACCTTCGCCAGCAAGGTCGAAGTGTCGGGCGACAAGGTCAACGTCACCCGCGAAGTCGACGGCGGCCTGGAGACCATCTCTTTGAGCCTGCCGGCGGTCATCACCACCGATCTGCGCCTGAACGAGCCGCGCTACGTCACGCTGCCCAACATCATGAAGGCCAAGAAGAAGCAGCTCGACACCGTCAAGCCCGAGGACCTGGGCGTGGACGTCAAGCCGCGCCTGAAGACCCTCAAGGTCAGCGAGCCCCCGAAGCGCGGTGCCGGCATCAAGGTGCCCGATGTCGCCACGCTGGTGGACAAGCTGAAGAACGAAGCGAAGGTGATCTGACCATGACCGTCCTTGTTATTGCCGAACACGACCACGCCACCGTCAAGCCGGCGACCCTCAACACCGTGACCGCGGCCATCGCCTGCCAGAGCGGCGATGTGCATGTGCTGGTGGCCGGTGCCAATGCGGCGGAAGCTGCGGCCGCCGCCGCCAAGATTGCCGGCGTGGCCAAGGTGATCGCCGCCGACAGCCCGAGCCTCGCCGAGAACCTGGCCGAGAACGTTGCTGCTCAAGTCCTGGCCTTATGTGGAGGTGAGGCCAAGAACTACAGCCACATCCTGTTCCCGGCGACCGCCAACGGCAAGAACGTCGCCCCTCGCGTGGCCGCCAAGCTCGATGTGGCCCAGATCAGCGACATCACCAAGGTCGACAGCCCCGACACCTTCGAGCGCCCGATCTACGCCGGCAATGCCATCGCCATCGTGCAGAGCAGCGACGCGATCAAGGTGGTCACCGTGCGCACCACCGGCTTCGACGCGGCCGCTGCCACCGGCGGCAGCGCCACGGTGGAGAACGCCGAAGGCGTGGCCGACAGCGGCAAGTCGAGCTTCGTCGGTCGCGAAGTCACCAAGAGCGAGCGCCCCGAGCTCACGGCGGCCAAGATCATCGTCTCCGGCGGCCGCGCTCTCGGCAGTGCGGAGAAGTTCCAGGAGGTGATGGCACCGCTGGCCGACAAGCTCAACGCCGGCCTGGGTGCCAGCCGCGCCGCGGTCGATGCGGGCTACGCCCCCAACGACTGGCAGGTGGGCCAGACCGGGAAGATCGTCGCGCCGCAGCTGTACATCGCCTGCGGCATCTCGGGCGCGATCCAGCACCTGGCCGGCATGAAGGATTCGAAGGTGATCGTGGCGATCAACAAGGACCCGGAAGCGCCGATCTTCTCGGTGGCCGACTACGGCCTGGAAGCCGATCTGTTCACGGCCGTGCCGGAACTGGTTGCAGCGCTGGGCTAGGACGATGGACACCGCGGCGCACAGCCATGAGTTTCTCCAGAGCGGCCCTCGGCTGCCCCATTTCGCAGGCTGAGCCGCCTTGACAAGACCCATGACACCGAAAAACGCACTTGCCACGGCAAGAACCTTCCTGTTCGTTCCAGGCAACCGCCCCGAGCGCTTCGAGAAGGCATTCCAAAGCGGCGCAGACGCCGTTGTGATCGACCTCGAGGACAGTGTGCCGCCGGCGGCCAAGGCCAGCGCACGCGAGGCCATTGCACAAGCCCGGCAGGGTCTGAGGAAGTACCCGACTCCGTTCGTGCTGCGCATCAATTCGGCCGACCAGATGGCGGGACGTGAAGACCTCGGGTGGCTGGCGCAACTGGAGGCGCCCGATGCGGTCATGGTGCCGAAGGCGGAGTCCGTGGGAACCCTGTCTCTGGTGGCTGCGAGCGCGCCTGCGGCGGCCATCCTTCCGCTCATTGAAAGCGCCGTGGGATACGCTGCACTTGATTCGCTTGCAGGCGCGGCGAACGTGCTTCGCCTGGTGGTGGGTCACATCGATTTCATGGCCGACACCGGCTTGCAGTGCTCCGAGGGGGAGCCCGAGCTGATGCCCTTGCGCTTCGCCGTCGCCATGGCAACGCGTGTCCACAAGCTGGCACTTGCCGTGGATGGCGTCACCGTCGACATCGCGAACGAGGACGTGCTGCGCAGCGATACGCGGCGCGCGCTTCGGCTGGGCTTCGGCGGCAAGCTTTGCATCCACCCGAACCAGATTGCCGTGGTTCACGAGGCCATGTCGCCCAGTGCCGCGGAGGTGGAGTGGGCCGAACGCGTGCTGGCCGCAGATGCCGCCTCGGGCGGCGCGGCCGTGCAGCTCGACGGGCGCATGGTGGATCTCCCTGTCGTGCTCCAGGCCCGCCGCACGCTCGCGCGAGCCGGCGGCCGGCCGGCGGGGTAAGTTGCCATGGGCTGAAGGATCTCAGGACTGCGGCAAGCTCGCTGTTCCCGGTGCATGCGCCGCTTGTCGAGCAAATGCGCAGCGGCGCGCGGAGCTGCAGCTGCCGCTGGCGCAAGGGCGTCGCGCGGCACCGCCCCCGTGACCTTCATCCAGCTGAAGGCGGAAGGGTGCAGCTCGAAGGAGCGCCTGCCGCGCTCAAGCTCTGGCGCTGAACGGGCCCCGGGCCGTACATCCGCATCGCAGTGTCGCGCGCGAGGAGAAGGAAACCCAGCAGCGAAAGGCGATCGAGCAAGGCGCCTTCACGGCCGACCTGCTGGGCCTCACGGAGACGCTGCGCCGCCCGGGCTTCAGCTGATAGCCCCCACTCGCTGCCCTGCGGTCGGATCAAAGGTGGCAAGATAGCCGCATGCCTGCGCCACCGGACGATCTCGTGCTCGACACCGAAGCCCTGCTTCGGCTGGCCGGTGAGCACATGGCCAACACAGGTTGTGTGCGCTGTGCTGCACTCCGCTGCCCGGGGTGGGAGGCCTTTCCGGCGTTCGCCGACGAAACCAGCCTTCGCCGCATCGGTACTCTCCGGTCGCCTGGCGACCAGGACCTCGCGCTGGACGAGTATCACCCGCAAGGCACCGACTACTGGTCGGCGCAGGCGCCGATCGCCCCGGCTTTTCATCCCTACAACCGCTGCGAGCTGTGGGCTTGCAGGGGATGCGGCAGACCCTTCCTGCGCTACACCGAGTATGGCGGCTACTACGAGGAAAAGCGGATCCGCGAACTGCGGATGGAGCTCATTGCGCCTGCCTGAGCACCGGCTTCCGCCCTCTAACTGAGGAGATCAGCGGCCCTCGGGCCGGTTCAAGGAGGCGATCGCTTGCCGCGCCTCCTTGACGAGCAGCGCGCGTGCCGCCCCGTGGGGCGATCGGGGGGGGGGGTGTGCCAGCGGTCGTCGTAGCGCTTTCCGGAGGTCGACAAACTAACAAGACTTAGTCCGACCCCTCACGCAGGCCCCTCCATCATGCAGACATTCAACATCCATGAAGCCAAGACGCACCTGTCGCGCATCGTCGAGCGCGTGGCGCGCGGAGAGTCTTTCGTGATCGCCAAGGCGGGGAAACCGATGGTCAAGGTGGTACCGCTCGATGCGACGGAACCTTCGCCGCCCAAGCGCCTTGGATTTCTTGCCGGTCAGGTGCAAGTGCCGGACGACTTCGACACGATGGGTTCGGCCGAGATCGAACGCCTGTTCGGCATCATCCCATGAGACTGCTTCTGGATACGCGCCTGCTGCTGTGGGCAGCGGGGGCATCGAAGCGGCTTTCCGCTTTGACACGCAAGGCGATCGAGTCGCCTGACAACAGTCTCTTCTTCAGTGTCGCGAGCATTTGGGAGATCGTCATCAAGCGCAGGTTGGATCGGCCGGACTTCCAGGTTGATGCGCATCTGCTGCGGCGCGGGCTGCTGGACAACGGCTACGCCGAACTGGCGATCACAGGGGAACATGCGCTGGCCGTGGAAGGCTTGCCACCCATCCACAACGACCCGTTCGACCGGCTGTTGGTCGCCCAAGCCACCGCTGAAGGCATGACGCTCCTGACTGCCGATGCGAACGTGGCACTCTATCCGGGACCCATCCGCAAGGCATGAGACCGGAATAGCTTTACGGATCAGCGCCCGGCACCGTCGAGCAGCGCGATCTCGGCCAGAAGATCGTCGAGCGCGCCCTTCACGAAGTCCAACGTGGGCTGATGGACGAGCCGGCCATCGCTGATCTGTGCAGCGACATTCGCGATCGCGACATGCTGCCGGACCACCGGCCGGGCCAAGGTGGCCGCCAGGGCGTCGCGGATCTGTGCCTGCGCGCGCACGCCGCCGGCGGTTCCGGGCGAGGCGGTCATGACGAGCGCCGGCTTGCCCTTCAGCGGCGAGGCGAATCCGGGGCGTGACGCCCAGTCGATCGCGTTCTTCAGCACACCCGGCATGCCGTAGTTGTATTCGGGCGAACACAGGACGATCCCGTCGGCCTGCGAGATGGCCTGCTTGAGCCCGGCGACCGCCGGGGGCGGCGCGGCCCCGTCCAGGTCGGCGTTGTAGAGCGGGATCTCATCCAGCGGGAAGAGCTCGATGGATGCCGAATCCGGCAGCAAGGCCTGAAGGCTGCGAAGCACCGCGGTGCAGTTCGATTGGCTTCGGATGCTGCCGGAGATGCCGAGCAGACGGGTGCGGGTGGTTGAAGTTCGTTGGTGCATGGTCATTAGTGTTTTACAGATACCGAAGTTTATGCATAAAATGCGGTAAATGCACAGATAAGAGCAACAGCGCAACCCGCAGGAGACATCATGCTCAAGGTCAACCGGCCCACGCCTTCGCACTTCGGAATCTTCGTCACCGACCTGGAACGGATGGTGGCCTTCTACACCGAGACCTTCGACCTCACGGTCACCGACCGGGGCGAGGGACGGACTTTCAGGAACAAGCTGGTCTTCATGAGCGCCAGCGCGGACCAGCACCATCAACTGGTGTTGGCCTCGGGCCGGCCGGCGGATGCGAAGTTCAGTACCGTGATGCAGATCTCCTTCGTGGTGCCGGGCATCGAGCACCTGCGCGATATCTCGGCCCGCGCGGCCGAACGAGGCGCCACCGAGATTCGCGGCCTCAACCACGGCAATGCGCTGTCCGTCTACATGCTCGACCCCGAAGGCAACACGGTGGAGATCTATGTCGACACGCCCTTCTACGTCGCGCAGCCCCATGGCGATCCGCTGGATCTCTCCAAGGATGACGAGACGCTGATGCGCGAGACCGAGGAGGCCTGCCGCCGAGACCCCACCTTCATGCCGCTCGCGCAGTGGCAGGCGCAGTTCGAGGCCAAGTCGCCTGCGCCCACCCCATCCGCTGCCTGACGTTCGCGGCAGGCCCATTTCCCCCCGCATCTCAACTGGAGTTCCCATGAAGCTTTTGTCATTCGTTCATCAAGGCCGCGAAACCTGGGGCGCCGTCGTCGGTGACGGCGTCGTCGACCTCGGCGCCGCGCTCCCCCAGCACGCGAGCCTGGCCGACTACATCGCCTCGGGCGAGTACACGCAGGCGGCCCAGCACGTCGAAGGCCTGCCCGTCGCCGCCAAGCTGGCCGACATCCGCTTCCTGCCCGTGATTCCGCGTTCCGAGAAGATCATCTGCGCTGTGCGCAACTACATGGACCATCACCAGGAAGTGCTGGCCGCGGGCATGCAGCGCGAGCTGTCGGAGCAGCCGCCCATCTTCCTGCGCGTCTGGCGCTCGCAGTGCGCGCACAACGAGCCGATCGTGCGCCCGCACGTGTCGGAATCGCTGGACTGGGAAGGCGAGCTTGCCGTGATCATCGGCAAGGGCGGGCGCAACATCGCCGAGGCGGATGCCTTCGACCATGTGGCGGGCTACGCCTGCTACAACGACGGCAGCGTGCGCGAGTGGCAGTTCCACGCCAAGCAGATCGCCTCGGGCAAGAACTTCGAATCGACCGGCGGCTTCGGCCCGTGGATGGTGACTGCGGACGAGATCGAGCCCGGGCGCCAGCTCAAGCTGGAGACGCGGCTCAACGGCGAGGTCGTGCAATCGAGCCACACGGGGCACATGATCTTCAGCATTCCGAAGCTCATCAACTACGCCTCGACGATCTTCACGCTGACGCCCGGCGACGTGATCGCCACCGGCACGCCGGCCGGTGTCGGCTGGAGCAAGAAGCCGCCGCGCTTCATGAAGCCCGGTGACGTGTGCGAGGTCGAGATCGAGGGCATCGGCGTGTTGCGCAACCCCATCGTCCAGCAGGACTGAGGCTTTCCGCAGGTGGCCGCTGACGGACGCGGCCTTCATCCCAAAAAAACATCGGAGACAAGCACCATGCGCCGCAGACGATTCGTCGCCGCAGGCCTCACCTTGGCCTGCGCGGCACCCATCATGGCTTCGGCCCAGGACTTCCCGGACAAGCCGATCAAGATCTACCAAGGCTTCGCCGCCGGCGGCAATGCCGACACGATCGCTCGCGTGGTCAGCGCGGAGATGAGCAAGGGCCTGGGCCAGCCCTTCGTGGTCGAGGCCCAGACCGGCGCCGGCGGAACCATCGCGGCGACGACCGTGGCGCGCGCCCGGCCCGACGGGTACACGCTGCTGCTGGCCACCGGCGGGCATGCAGTGGCGGGGGCGCTCTACAACAAGCTCAACTACCAAACCGTGTCGGACTTCCAGATGATCTCCACGGTCACCTTCTTTCCCTTCCTGCTGGTGGTGCGTGCCGATTCGCCCTATCGCAGCCTCGCGGAGCTGCTCTCTGCCGCCCGTGCCGATGGGCGCAGCGTGTCTTACGGCTCGGCCGGCATCGGCTCCACGCATCACCTGGCGGGGGAGCTCCTGGTCAAGAGCGCAAAGGCCGAGCTGCTGCACGTTCCCTATCGCGGCGATGCCGCCTCGGTCACCGCGCTGCTCGGCGGCGAGGTGCCCCTGATCGTCGCGCCGCCGACGGCCGTGATGGCCAACATCAAGGCGGGCAAGCTCCGAGCGCTGGCCACCACCGGCGCGCAGCGCTGGAGCGCGATGCCCGAGGTGCCGACGGTGGTGGAGCAGGGCGTACCGGGCTACGATGTGCGCTCCTGGGCCGGCTTCATGGCGCCGGCCGGCACACCTCGCCCGATCGTCGAGCGCCTGCGGGCTGAGACACTCAAGGCCCTGCAGGTGGCCGCCGTCCGCGCGCGCCTGGAGGACATGGGCGGCGAAGCGCGCGGCAGCACGCCGGAAGAAATGACCACGATGGTGAGCGCCGAGCTCAAGCGCTGGACGGCCGTCGTGAACGAAGCACACATTCCAAGGCAATGAGGTTCTTATGTCCCTGATCGAAATCCGCAAACGCAGTCTCGCCATCGAGACCATCTACCACGAGGGCGGGCCGCCGGTGGAGACGCCCCTGAAACTGGCCGCGGCCTGCGCAGTGATCCGCAACCCCTATGCCGGGCGCTACGAGCCCGACCTGATGCCCTTCATGGCCGAGCTGCGCTCCCTGGGGACCCTGCTGGCCACCGAGCTGATCGAGACCCTCGGGCGCGACAAGGTCGAGGTCTACAGCAAGGCCGCGATCGTCGGCGTGAACGGGGAGCTGGAGCACGGTGCCGTCTGGCACGAGGCCGGGGGCTGGGCCATGCGCGAGGTGCTGGGCGAGCCGAAGGCGATCGTTCCGTCGTCCAAAGCGGTCGCGGCGACCGGCTACCGGATCATGGTGCCGCTGCACTACATCCACGCGGCCTACGTACGCAGCCACTACAACTCGATGGAGATCGGCATCCAGGACGCGCCGCGGCCCAACGAGATCCTCTTCGCGCTGGTGATGGGCACCGGCGGCCGCGTGCATGCGCGCCTCGGCGGGCTGACGAAGGACAAGGTGTCCGTCCACGACGGGCAGCGCTGAGCCGGGCCGTTTAAACACCATGAAGGCCATTCAACTCCAGGCGCCCGGCGGGCCCGAAGTCCTGCAGCTCGTGGAGCTGCCGCTGCCGCAGCCCCGGGCCGGCGAAGTGCGGGTCAAGGCCATGGCGATCGGCGCCGGCGGGCCCGACGTCCTGATCCGCAACGGCACCTACAAATGGATGCCCCCGATGCCGGCGATTCCCGGCAACGAGATGGCCGGCGTCGTCGATGCGATCGGCCCCGGCGTGAGCGCGCTCCAGGTCGGGCAGCGCGTGCTCGTCAGCGCGCGTGAACTGGCGCAGCGCGGCGGCTGCTACGCCGAGGCCATCTGCGTGCCCCAGGCCGCGCCCTTCGTGCTTCCGGATGCGATCCGCTTCGAGGACGCCGTGAGCCTCGGCAATTTCCAGCTCGCGCTGGCGATGCTGTCGAGCAACGGCAATTTGCCTGCGACCTCCATCCTGGTGCCCGGCGCGTCCGGTGGCGTGGCCACCGCGCTGGTGCAGGTCGCCCGCGATCGCGGGCTGCGCGTGATCGGAACTGCCTCGACGGCGGAGAAGAGAAGCTTCGCGCTGGCCAACGGCGCGCACGAAGTCATCGAGAGCGACCCGCAGGGCCTGACCGAGAAAGTCATGCAGCTGACGGACGGCCGCGGCGTCGACCTGGCCTTCGACCACCTGGGCGGCGAGCTCTTCATCGCCTGCCTGCGTGCCCTGGCGCCCTGCGGCATGGTGGTCTCCTACAACATCGTCAATGGTCCGCCGGCTGGCGACGTGTTCGAGGAGCTTCGCAAGCTGCTGGGCAGGAGCCTCGCCGTGCGCACTTTCTCCATCCACGCCATCGATGCGGATGCGAGGCAGCGGCGGGGCCTGATGGAGTCCGCCATCGCTCTGATGGCGGAAGGCCGCGTTCGCGCGCCGAAAGTCACGTCCTTCCCGCTGTCGCAGGCGCGCCGTGTGCACGAGTTGCTCGACCGCGGAGGGATGCCGGGAAAGATCGTGCTGCTGCCCTGACCCCTCTGCGAGGCGTCTTCGCCTCTTTGCAAGCTCCGTGCGATCATGCATAAAATCGATCGTATGAACTCACTCATCGCAGCCGCCTCCGAGCCATCGACCCCTCTCGCGGAGCAGGCCTTCAGAAGCCTGCGCCGCGACGTGCTGACCGGCTTGTTCGAGGCGGGCAGCAAGCTGAAGCTGGACGACCTGCAGGGACACTACGGCTTCTCCAGCAGCCCGCTGCGCGAAGCGCTGAGCCGTCTCGCACAGGAAGGTCTGGTCAAGGCCGATGAACGCAGGGGCTTTCGCGTTGCACCGATCTCCGCCGACGACCTCGCCGACATCACGCACATGCGGCTGATGCTCGATGTGGAGGCGCTGCGCAGTGCCATCGAACGGGGCGACGACAGCTGGGAGGGCGCGATCGTCGCCGCCTTCCACAGGCTGGAGAAGGTCGAGTCTCGCCTGAGCGATGGCCCCGTCATCCTGGACGAGGAGTGGAGCGAGCTGCATCGGAATTTCCATGCGGCACTGATTGCCGCCTGCGCTTCCGAGCGCCAGCGCCTGTGGAGCGCGAGCCTGTTCGACCAGGCCGAGCGCTACCGGCGATTCTCGGCGCGCCACCGGCAGGTCGGCCGGCGCAAGTCCAACGAGCACCGCAAGATCATGGAGGCCACGCTGCGCCGCGACGCCGACACCGCCTGCGCACTGCTCGGCGAGCACATCCTCGGCACGCAGCGCAACGTCGAAGCCGCCATGCGCCGCGCAGTCGCCGCGTGACGATTCCGCATCGACCCCAGCGCAGAAAGCCCGGCAGCGGCCAGTCCATTTGGACTGGCGCCCTCGTTACCGGCCGATTTCGTCGGTTTGGTCACACCGGGATTGGCGAGCTCGGGGCAAACTTGCCTGCATGCGCAAGGCATTCCTACTTCTGATCTGTGCCCCGGTGGCAGCTTGGCTCGTCTTTACCTTCGGCTTCGGCATGCTGGTCTCGGTCAGCGCAGCCGCCGTGGCTGCCTTCCTGTTCTCCAGCAGGCCCGTGCGTGAGTCCGATGCCGCCGCGTGCGGTCAAGCGACCCCCCATCACACGACCCGGTTGATGAGTCTCTAGGCCCGTCGACCTTCCGGCGGGACAGGGTCGCCGGCCTGGCGCCGCTCGAGACGCGGCCCCACGACCTTGACGTTCTGAAGTTCGAGGACGAAACGCATGGGCGGACCTCCGGCGACAAGCTGGAGCTTGAGCCGCGCCGCGATCCTGTCGCAGCGCAGATGAACCCCGGCCCACCTCGCCGCCGCATCGCGGACGGACAGGGATGCCATCTCGAAGCTCAGGCCGCTGCCGACGGCTTCCGAGTGCAGCCGGACCGCATTGCGGCCGTCGCCGCGCCCCTCGGTGTGGGCTTGCACGCCGGGCATGGCAAAAAGTCCGTCGCTGAGCTGCACCTCACCCGAGAGCGCGGTGCGTTCCAGCAACAGGCGCGCCTGTTGCGTGAGGCCCTGGCTCTGGCCACCACCGGCCTGGCGCAGCAGCGCCTCGGCAAATGCCTGCAGCTGCAGCTTGCCGCGCTCGGACACCCACGGGCTCAGCAAGGCGCCGCGCCGCTCGAATTCCACGCCCATGAGCGGCGCCGACGCGAACTGATAGAGGTAGCTGCGCCCGTTCGGGGCGTCCACATAAAGCCCGAGCCGGCTCACGCCCATGCGTGAATCCGGTCCCACGTGCTCGACGGTGGCGTCGTTGAAGTCGATCCGGCCGTGCCGTATCGGCACCGTCACCTCGGCGTCGAACAGCAGGTGCGCGTCGGTGATCTCCCCGCGAATCGTGCCGTCGGCGCTTGCGAGCGGACCGAGGCACCAGGTGCCGGCCCCTGCCGCGCTCGCCTCGCCTGCTGCGATGCCGGCAGCCGGCGCTGCGCCGCTGCGCCCCTGAAAGACGTCCAGCACCGCCTTGAGCTGCGGCGGCAGGATCAAGGGGCCGTGCAGCTTCACGCCCGAGAGCTCGGCTTCGGCCGCCAGGGCGGCGGCCAGATGCGGACTGCCGGCCTCCATCCGCACCTGCCCCGCCAGCTTGTGCACGACGACGTGGCCGATCTCCAGCACGAGCGGTCCCGACGCAAGCCGGAGCGCCTTCGCCTCGAGTTTCCGGATGCCGAGCTCGATCGCGCCCTCCTGCCCGGGCCCCCAACTGACGCTTTCGAGCGAGCAGCGATTGCCCGCGACCTCGTCGGTAGGACCGAGCGCCAATCCGAGCACGAGATCGACGAGGGAAGCCGCGGGCGGGACGGTCATGGGCAAGCGTTGTACCAGACATCGGGCCGGGCCACGGCCTCGCTCCTGTAGCGTCCTGCAGCACTTGGCGGTTGCGCAACGAACCCGTCGCAGGCACGATGTTGCTGCGCTGCGGAGAACTCCCGAGCCCGCCTGCCGGCGCCGGGGTTCCGGCTGCCGAGTCCCACGGGAATTTCACGACCCATGTTCTTCCTCTGGCCCGAGTACCTCTGGTTGCTGCTGGCGCTCGCGCTGCTGCCGGCGGCGTACCTCTGGCTCCTGAACCGTCCGGGCAAGGCGGCCTTGCGCTACAGCAGCGTGGGCATCGTGCGCGCGGCGGCCGCCGGACGCCAATGGCGGCGGCACCTGCCCCCCGCGCTGTTCCTGCTGGCCTGCTCCGGCTTGCTGATCGCCGCGGCGCGGCCCGTGGCGCGGGTGCCCCTGCCGTGGGCGCGCTCATCGATCATCCTGGCCATGGACGTGTCGCTCAGCATGCGGGTCAGCGACGTCAAGCCGACCCGGCTGGAGGCCGCGCAGGAAGCGGCCAAGCTCTTCCTGCGGGACCTGCCCAAGGAGATCGAGGTCGGGCTCGTCACCTTCGCCGGGAGCAGCCAGGTCACCCAGCGCACGACGCTGGACCGCGCGTCCGTGATCGCGGCCATCGACGGCTTCCAGATGCAGATGGGGACGGCGGTGGGCAACGCGATCGTGCTGTGCCTGGCGGAGCTCTTTCCGGATCACGGCATCGATCTGGGCGACATGAGCTTCGGCAGCAAGCCGCAGGGCCGCAGCCTGGACGACAAGGCGAAGCCGCCGCCCAAGCCCTTCACGCCGGTGGCGCCGGGCTCGTACGATTCCGCCGCGATCATCCTGCTGAGCGATGGCCGCCGGACCACCGGCGTCGATACGCTGGCCGCGGCGCAGATGGCCGCGGATCGCGGTGTTCGCATCTACGTGGTGGGGCTGGGCACGGTGGACGGCGACGCTTCGACGCCGGACGGCATGGCCATCTACATGAAGCTGGACGAGCCGACCCTGCGCGAAGTCGCGCGCATGACCGGCGGCGAGTACCACCATGCCGGCACGGCCGAGACGCTGCGCAGCGTCTACGAAAAGCTCGGCTCTCGCGTGCAGGTGCTGACCCGTGAAACCGAGCTCGCCGGTGTGCTGGCGCTGGTCTCTGCCGTGGTTGCGTTGACGGCCGCAACGCTGTCGCTGCTCTGGTTCGGGCGAATCGGCTGAGCGGGGCCCGGCCGCAGGCACCGTCAGGACGCTCGCTGTTCAAGCAAACGCTTCAACGTTGCCAGGTCCTGGCGTACATGCGCTACGTCGGCGTCGTAGCTCTCCTGGCCGGCGCCATCGCCACCTTGACCTGACCCATCGGCGAGTCGGCGACCCATTCTCCGCCCCATTGCTCGATACCCTTGGCCAGGCCGGACGCCCAGAGGGGCAGAATCTCCGTCGAAGTGCCCGAGCGAGGGATTGACCGGTGATGAGCCTGCCGATCACCGGCACCACGATTGACGCACGCGGGCCTCCTCAGCCGATCAGCCGCGCGAGGGTGCTTCGCAGCTCGGGATGCCGTGGAACCCGGACGCCGAACTCCGTCTGCAGCAGCCCGATCATTTCCTCGATATCGCCGACCTGCCGTCGTTCGCTCGCGCCGCCCGTCCGGTGAACGGCGTAGCTGCCGTTGTGAAGGGTGCGGCGCAGTCCCGGCTCGGCGCGTGCCGCCACCAACTGGCCGAGGAAGGAGGAGGCAGGGTGCGTCGACACATACCAGTTGCCCATTTCGAAGTCGATGTCCTCCTGGGCCTGCAGATCGAAGGCATACAACGCACGCCACTCGCCGGCGACCTGGGCGCGGAGCATGTAGCGCTCCTGCTGACGGGTCACCCGGTAGGCGCCGTGCGGCGTCGGCTGCTCTTCCTCGGTACCGAGGGCGAGCGGCGCGGTCGGCACCAGGCCGCCGAAGCCCACATCGCCGATGTAGTGGCCGGCGCCCAGCGATACAAGGACCAGCATGTGCGTTCGAGCGGTCCACGCATCCTCGGGCCCGCCCATGACGACTCGCCCGGTGATGCCGCGCGCCTGGAACTTCAATCCTTGAAGCAATGCGAGGAACAGCCGGTTGAGCTCGTAGCAATAGCCGCCGCGCCCTTCGTGCAGGATCTTTCGTTCCAGCGAGGGAAGGTCCACCGGCACCGGCGCGCGCAGCATCGTCGACAGCGTCTCGAAGGCGAAGGTGGCGATGTGCCGGGCCTGCAGTTCGCGCAGGGTCTCCAGCGTGGGCGGCGGCACATCGGCGAAGCCGAGGCGTTGCAGGTAGCCGGACATGTCGGCGAGCTGGGATTCGCCGGTCATGGCGTCGGCCCCTGCGTGGCCGAGCAAGGAGGAAAAGCCGTGTGCCCCCGCGAGGACGCCATCTGCCGCAGGCCCTCCTTCAGCCGCTTCATTTCCTCGGGACCGAGCCGAAGCCTCAGTCTTTCGAGCTCGGCGAGGTAGCAGGGCAACATCAACGCCGCAGTCAGGGCGTGGATGTCTCCGGCGCGCATGAGATAGCGCTTGCAGGCGGCGATGTCACGGCAGAGATCGAGCGCCCGCTGTGCTCGATCGAGGGTGAGGTTGTCAGGATGCATGCGCCGAAGATAAAACCTCAAGTCAAGTTGAGGTCAAGGGCCTGAGCCGAGAAATTTGTCACGCCCAGTGGCCTCAGGGTTTTCCCCGAATCACCGGTCCGGCAATTCGGACGGGCGCCTTGCTCCGCATCCGGATCATCGGCAGGGCACTTGCCTCCCTCTCCTTTCATCCCTCATGAAATCAACGACTTAGCGCGCCTCGGGCGGCGTGCGCCGCGTGGCACATCGATTGCTCAGTACGCAGGCCCGACCGCGTCGCCCGATGCGGATCACGGCCATGACACAGGAGACAAACCGATGAGCACCCTGGGTGACCTTGACCCCACGGAAACTGGCGAGTGGATCGACGCGCTCGGCGCGGTTCAACAGCACCGCGGCAGCGAGCGCGCGAATTTCCTCTTGAATCGCCTCGTCGACGAGGGCCGCCGCGACGGCGTGTACGTGCCCCGTTCGCTGAACACGGCCTACAAGAACACGATCCCGCCCGAGAAGGAAGAGAAGTCCCCCGGCAACCGCGAGATCGAGCACCGCCTGCGTTCCATCATCCGCTGGAACGCGATGGCGATCATCCTGCGCGCCAACAAGGACTCGTCCGAACTCGGCGGCCATATCGCGAGCTTCCAGTCCGCAGCCACGCTCTACGACATCGGCTTCGGCCATTTCTGGCATGCGGCCACCGACACGCACGGCGGCGACCTGCTCTTCATCCAGGGCCACAGCTCGCCCGGCATCTATGCGCGCGCTTTCCTCGAAGGGCGCCTGAGCGAGCAGCAGCTGCTCAACTACCGCCAGGAGGCCGAGGGCAACGGCATCCCGTCGTACCCGCACCCCTGGCTCATGCCCGACTTCTGGCAGTTCCCCACCGTCTCGATGGGCCTGGGCCCGCTGATGGCGATCTACCAGGCGCGCTTCCTCAAGTACCTGCAGGGCCGCGGCCTCGCCGACACGGCGCCGCGCAAGGTCTGGGCCTTCATGGGCGACGGCGAGATGGACGAGCCCGAATCGCTCGGCGCCATCTCGCTGGCGGGCCGCGAGAGCCTGGACAACCTCGTGTTCGTCATCAACTGCAACCTGCAGCGCCTCGACGGCCCGGTGCGCGGCAACGGCAAGATCGTGCAGGAGCTCGAGAGCGTGTTCCGCGGCGCCGGCTGGAACGTCATCAAGGTGCTCTGGGGCAGCGGCTGGGACGCGCTGCTCGCCAAGGACAAGAGCGGCAAGCTGCTGCAGCGCATGGAAGAGTGCGTCGACGGCGAGTACCAGGACTTCAAGAGCAAGAGTGGCGCCTACGTGCGGGAGCACTTCTTCGGCAAGTACGACGAGACCAAGGCCCTGGTCGCCGACATGAGCGACGAGCAGATCTGGGCCCTGACCCGCGGCGGCCACGACCCCGAGAAAGTGTTTGCCGCCTACGCTGCCGCCGTCAAGCACAAGGGCCAGCCCACGCTGATCCTGCCCAAGACGGTCAAGGGCTACGGCATGGGCGAATCGGGCGAAGGCCAGATGATCGCCCACCAGGCCAAGAAGATGACGCAGGACGCGCTGCGCGGCTTCCGCGACCGCTTCCAGATCCCCGTGTCCGACGAGGAGCTGCCCAACGTGCCCTTCATCCGGCTCGCGGAGGACAGCCCCGAGATGCAGTACCTGCGCGAGCGCCGCGCCGCGCTCGGCGGCTACCTGCCGCAGCGGCGCCGCAAGTCGGTCGCGCTCGAGATCCCGCCGCTGGCCACCTTCGAGCGGCTGCTCAAGGACACCGGCGAGCGCGAGATCTCCACCACCATGGCCTTTGTGCAGATGCTCGGCACGCTGGTGCGCGACAAGGCCATCGGCAAGCACGTGGTGCCCATCGTGCCCGACGAGTCGCGCACCTTCGGCATGGAAGGCATGTTCCGCCAGCTCGGCATCTGGTCTTCGCTCGGCCAGCTCTACAAGCCGCAGGACGCCGACCAGCTCATGTACTACCGCGAGTCGAAGGACGGCCAGGTGCTGCAGGAAGGCATCAACGAAGGCGGCGCGATGTCCAGCTGGATCGTCGCGGCCACCTCGTACAGCACGAACAACGTGCCGATGATCCCGTTCTACATCTACTACTCGATGTTCGGCCTGCAGCGCGTGGGCGACCTCGCCTGGCTGGCCGGCGACATGCGCGCGCGCGGCTTCCTGCTCGGCGGCACCGCGGGGCGCACCACGCTCAACGGCGAGGGCCTGCAGCACGAGGACGGCCACAGCCACATCCTGGCCGGCACCATCCCCAACTGCGTCTCGTACGACCCGACCTTCGCCTACGAGGTGGTCGCCATCGTGCGCGACGGCATGCGCCGCATGTACGCCGAGCAGGAGGACGTCTACTACTACATCACCCTGATGAACGAGAACTACCCGCACCCCGGCATGCCCGAGGGCAGCGAGGCGGGCATTCTCAAGGGCCTCTACCAGCTCCGCGACGGCGGCAAGACGCCGAAGAAGGGCCAGCGCGTGCAGCTCATGGGCAGCGGCACCATCCTGCGCGAGGTGATGTTCGCGGCCGAGCTGCTCCAGAGCGACTTCGGCATCGCCGCCGACGTGTGGAGCGCCACCAGCTACAACGAGCTGCGCCGCGACGGCATGGCCGCCGAGCGCTGGAGCCGCCTGCACCCCACCGAGCCCGCGCGCAAGAGCCATGTCGAGCAGTGCCTCGAAGGGCACGACGGCCCCGTCATCGCCGCCACCGACTACATGCGCAACTACGCCGACCAGGTGCGCGAGTACGTGCAGGCCGCGGGCCGGCGCTACACGGTGCTGGGCACCGACGGCTTCGGCCGCAGCGACTACCGCCGCAAGCTGCGCCGCTTCTTCGAGGTCGACCGCTGGCACGTCGTCGTGGCCGCGCTCAAGGCGCTGGCCGACGACGGCGTGATCAAGCCCGCCGTCGTTGCCGACGCGATCAAGAAGTACGGGCTCGATGCCGAGTGCGCCGCCCCCTGGACCCTCTGAGGCACGACAGAACATGAGCAACGCAATCGACATCAAGGTTCCTGATATCGGCGACTTCAGCGATGTGCCCGTCATCGAGATCTTCGTGAAGCCGGGCGACACGGTGAAGGCCGAGGACCCGCTGGTCTCGCTCGAATCCGACAAGGCGACGATGGACGTGCCTGCGCCGCGCGGCGGCGTGGTCGAGTCCATCGCCGTGAAGCTGGGCGACAAGGTCAGCGAAGGCAGCGTCATCATGACCTTCAAGGCCGAGGGCGGCGCTGCCGCGGCAGCCGCGCCCGCCGAGGCCGCGAAACCGAGCGTGAGCGCCGCGCCTTCCGCCACCAGCGCACCGGCGGGCGTGGCCGAGGTGCGCGTGCCCGACATCGGGGACTTCAAGGACGTGCCCGTCATCGAGATCTTCGTGAAGGTCGGCGACACGGTGAAGGCCGAGGACCCGATCGTCTCGCTCGAATCCGACAAGGCCACGATGGACGTGCCCGCGCCGCTCTCGGGCGTGGTGACGGCAATTGGCATCAAGATCGGCGACAAGGTCAGCGAAGGCTCGGTGATCCTGTCGCTGGCGACCAGCGATGCCACGGCCGCGACGCCGGCCGCTGCGCCGGCCGCGCCTGCCGCAGCCGCGCCCGCACCGGCGCAGGCCGCCGCAGCCGCCGGTGGCGCCATCGACGAAGCCGCCTTCGCACTCGCCTACGCCGGTCCCGCCGTGCGCAAGCTCGCACGCGAGCTCGGTGTCGATCTCGGGAAGCTCAAGGGCACCGGCGACCACGGCCGCATCGTGCGCGCCGACGTCGAGGCCTTCGCGAAGAGCGGCGGCGCAGCCGCTGCACCGGCTGCCGGCAAGGCGGCCGCGGCGCCTGCAGGCGGTGGTGTCGGCGGCATCGACCTCTTGCCCTGGCCCAAGGTCGACTTCGCCAAGTTCGGCCCGACCGAGCGCCGGGAGCTGCCCCGCATCAAGAAGATCAGCGCCGCCAACCTGCACCGCAACTGGGTCGTCATTCCGCACGTGACGACGCACGACGAGGCCGACATCACCGAGCTCGAGCCCTTCCGCGTGCAGATGAACAAGGAGCTGGAGAAGTCGGGCGTGAAGATCAGCATGCTGCCCTTCATGATGAAGGCGGCCGTCGCCACGCTGAAGAAGTTCCCCGAGTTCAACGCCAGCCTCGACGGCGATGCGCTGGTGCTCAAGAACTACTGGCACATCGGCTTCGCGGCCGACACGCCCAACGGCCTCATGGTGCCGGTGATCCGCGATGTCGACAAGAAGACCGTGCCCGAGATCGCCAAGGAGATGGGCGAGCTCGCCAAGCTCGCGCGCGACGGCAAGCTCAAGCCGGACCAGATGTCGGGCGGCACCTTCACCATCAGCTCGCTCGGCGGCATCGGCGGCATCTACTTCACGCCGATCATCAACGCGCCCGAGGTCGCCATCATGGGCGTGTGCAAGAGCTACTGGAAGCAGCATTCCAGCGACGGCAAGACCTACGCCTCGCGCCTCACGCTGCCGCTGTCCCTGTCGTGGGACCACCGCGTGATCGACGGCGCCGCCGCCGCGCGCTTCAACGTCTATTTCGCCAACGTGCTCGCCGACCTGCGGCGCGTGCTGTTCTGAAGGAAGCTCCCCAATGGCAAACATGGTGGAAGTCAAGGTCCCCGACATCGGCGACTTCAGGGATGTCGCGATCATCGAGCTGCTGGTCAAGCCCGGCGAGGTCATCGCGGTCGATACCGGCCTGATCATGGTGGAGTCCGACAAGGCCTCGATGGAGATTCCGTCGAGCCATGCGGGCACCGTGAAGGAGCTGAAGGTCGCGCTGGGGGACAAGGTGAGCGAAGGGTCGGTGATCCTGGTGGTCGAGGCGGCTGCGGGCTCACCCTCACCCCAACCCTCTCCCGCAAGCGGGAGAGGGAGCGAAACCGCCGCACCGGCAGCCGCTGCGGCACCGGTTGCCGCCGCACCCGCACCCACGGCCGGCAGCTACGCCGGCAAGGCCGACCTCGAGTGCGAGGTGCTGGTGCTCGGCGCCGGCCCCGGCGGCTATTCGGCCGCCTTCCGCAGCGCCGACCTCGGCATGAAGACCGTGCTGGTGGAGCGCTACGCCTCGCTCGGCGGCGTGTGCCTCAACGTCGGCTGCATCCCCTCGAAGGCGCTGCTGCACACGGCCGGCGTGATGGACGAGGTGAAGCTGCTCGGAAAGCACGGCATCAAGTACGCCGCGCCCGAGGTCGACATCGACGCGCTGCGCGGCTTCAAGGAGGGCGTCGTCAAGAAGCTCACCGGCGGTCTGGCCGGCATGGCGAAGGTGCGCAAGGTCGAGGTCGTCACCGGCGTCGGCGGCTTCCTCGATCCGCACCATCTCGAGGTGGTGGGCGCCGGCGGCGCGAAGAAGGTGGTGAAGTTCGCCAAGGCCATCATCGCCGCAGGCTCGCAGTCCGTGAAGCTGCCCTTCATGCCCGAGGACGAGCGCGTGGTCGACTCCACCGGCGCGCTGCTGCTCAAGGGCATTCCGAAGCGCATGCTGGTGATCGGCGGCGGCATCATCGGGTTGGAGATGGCGACCGTCTACTCGACGCTGGGCACGCGCATCGACGTGGTCGAGATGCTCGACGGCCTGATGCAGGGCGCCGACCGCGACCTCGTCAAGGTGTGGGAGAAGTTCAACGCGCCGCGCTTCGACAACGTGATGCTCAAGACCAAGACCGTCGGCGGCAAGGCGACCAAGGCCGGCATCGAGGTCAGCTTCGAGGGCGAGAAGGCGCCGAAGGAGCCGCAGGTCTACGACCTGGTGCTCGTGGCCGTGGGCCGCAGCCCCAACGGCAGGAAGATCGGCGCCGACAAGGCCGGCGTGGCCGTCACCGAGCGCGGCTTCATCGATGTCGACAAGCAGATGCGCACCAACGTGCCGCACATCTACGCCATCGGCGACATCGTCGGCCAGCCCATGCTCGCGCACAAGGCGGTGCACGAGGCGCATGTGGCGGCCGAGGCGGCGCACGGCGAGCCGGCGTTCTTCGATGCGCGGCAGATTCCCTCGGTGGCCTACACCGACCCCGAGGTCGCCTGGGCCGGCAAGACCGAGGAGCAGTGCAAGGCCGAGGGCCTGAAGGTCGGCAAGGCAGTGTTCCCCTGGGCGGCGTCGGGCCGCGCCATCGCCAACGGGCGCGACGAAGGCTTCACCAAGCTGCTGTTCGACGAGGCCACGCATCGCATCGTCGGCGGCGGCATCGTCGGCACGCATGCGGGCGACCTGATCAGCGAGCTGTGCCTGGCGATCGAGATGGGCTGCGAGCCCGGCGACATCGGCAAGACCATCCACCCGCATCCGACCCTCGGTGAATCCATCGGCATGGCGGCCGAGCTCTTCGAGGGCGTCTGCACCGACCTGCCCCCGGTGAAGAAGAAGTAGGGCCGACCGCATGCCGCTAGAACTCGCTTTCGAGGCCCTGGGATCCGGGCCTCCGGTGGTGATCCTGCATGGGCTGTTCGGCGCCGGACGCAACTGGACCCATGTCGCACAGTCGCTGGCCGCGGACTACCGGGTCTACCTGCCCGACGCGCGCAACCACGGCGCCTCGCCGTGGGCCGAGTCCATGTCGTACGCCGAAATGGCGCACGACGTGCTCGCGCTCATCGAGCGCGAGCAACTGCAGCGGCCCTTCGTCGTCGGCCACAGCATGGGCGGCAAGACGGCGATGACGCTGGCGCTCTCGCACCCACAAGCCCTCGGCGGCGTCGCCGTGATCGACATCGCCCCCGAAAGCTACACGGGGCAGTTCTCCTCCTACGTGTCGGCCATGCGCAACCTCGACGTGGCCGGCGCCGCCAGCCGCCGCGAGATCCGCCGGGCGCTGGCCGAAAGCCTGAGCGCCGACGCGCCGGTGGATTTCCTGATGCAGAACCTGCGCCGGGAGCGCGACCGCTTCGACTGGCGGCTCAATCTGCTGGCGACGGGCTTGTGCATGCGCGACCTCTGCGACTTTCCTGCGTCGCTGCGCAATGCCCGCTACGAAGGGCCTGCACTCTTCATCGCCGGCGCGGAGTCCGACTACCTGCAGCCCGCCTCCCTGCCGGGGATCCGGGCGCTGTTTCCAGGCGCCGAGCTCGCGCGCATTGCCGATGCCGGCCACTGGGTGCACGCGGACCAGCCGGACGCCCTGCTGTGCGGCTTGAACGACTGGCTGCGCGAGGCCTGCGCGCTGGCCCAGAACTGATCCTAGCCATGCCTCTACAGACCAACGGAGACCGCCTCATGTCCGACAACCTGCGCGAAGCCGCCCTCGACTACCACCGCTATCCCACGCCCGGCAAGATCTCGGTGAACCCGACCAAGCCGATGGCCACGCAGCGCGATCTGGCGCTCGCCTATTCGCCCGGCGTGGCCGACGCCTGCATGGAGATCGCGCGCGACCCGGCCGAGGCCATGAACCTCACCTCGCGCGCCAACCTGGTGGCGGTCATCACCAACGGCACGGCGGTGCTGGGCCTGGGCAACATCGGCGCGCTGGCCGGCAAGCCGGTGATGGAAGGCAAGGGCTGCCTCTTCAAGAAGTTCGCCGGCATCGACGTGTTCGACATCGAGCTCGACGAGACCGACCCCGACGCGCTGATCGACACCATCGCGCGCATGGAGCCTACCTTCGGCGGCATCAACCTCGAGGACATCAAGGCGCCCGAGTGCTTCTACATCGAGAAGAAGCTGCGCGAGCGCATGAAGATCCCGGTCTTCCACGACGACCAGCATGGCACCGCCATCGTCGCGGCGGCCGCCATCCTCAACGCGCTGCGGCACGTGAAGAAGGACATCCGCGAGGTGAAGCTGGTCGCCTCGGGCGCCGGCGCGGCGGCGCTGGCCTGCCTCGACCTGATCGTGAACCTCGGCCTGCCGATGCACAACATCTACGTGTCGGACAGCGCGGGCGTGGTCTACACCGGCCGCAAGGAGCAGATGGACCCGAACAAGGCCCGCTATGCGCAGGACACCCCGGCGCGCAAGCTGGCCGACGTGATCGGCGGTGCCGACATCTTCCTCGGCCTGTCGGCCGGCGGGGTGCTCAAGCCCGAGATGGTCAAGGAGATGGCGCGCGACCCGATCATCCTCGCGATGGCCAACCCGACGCCGGAGATCCTGCCGGAGGATGCACTGGCCGTGCGCCCCGACGCCATCCTCGGCACCGGGCGCTCGGACTATCCGAACCAGGTCAACAACGTCCTGTGTTTCCCGTTCATCTTCCGCGGCGCGCTCGACGTGGGCGCCACCACCATCAACGAGGAGATGAAGCTGGCCGCCGTGCGCGCCATCGCGGAGCTCGCGCACGCGGAGATTCCCGAAGTGGTGGCGCAGGCCTACGGCGCGCAAGGCCTGCGCTTCGGCCGCGACTACCTGATCCCCAAGCCCTTCGATCCGCGGCTGATCGAGGCCGTCGCGCCCGCGGTGGCGCAGGCCGCGGTCGACAGCGGCGTGGCGACGCGGCCCATCGCCGACATGAAGGCCTACCGCCAGCGCCTGTCGCAGTTCGTCTACCAGTCGGGCAGCAGCATGCAGCCGCTGTTCGCGGCCGCCAAGCAGGCGCCCAAGCGCGTGGTCTACGCCGAGGGCGAGGACGAGCGCGTGCTGCGCGCCGCGCAGGTGGTGGTGGACGAAGGCCTGGCGCGGCCGCTGCTGCTGGGCCGTCCCGAGGTGATCGCCGAGCGCATCGCGCAGTATGGCCTGCGCCTGGCGCTGGGCAGCGACTGCGAGGCCGTCGACCTGCTCGACCCCGCCGTACACGATGACGCCGCCGAGGCCTACTACCAGCTCAAGCGCCGCGAGGGCGTCTCGCGCCTGGTGGCGCAGACCGAGATGCGCAGCCGCGGCACGCTGCTCGCGGCGATGCTGGTGCGCCAGGGCCGTGCCGACGCCATGCTGTGCGGCACGCTCGGCGGCTACGGCGACCACCTGCGCCATGTGCGCGGCGTGATCGGCCTGCGCCCCGGCACCCAGACCCTGGCCGCCATGCAGATGCTGATGCTGCCGGGCCGCCAGCTCTTCATCTGCGACACGCACGTCAACCGCGACCCCGATGCGGCACAGGTCGCCGAGATCGCGCTGCTCGCCGCCGAAGAGGTGCGCCGCTTCGGCGTGACGCCCAGCGTGGCGCTGCTGTCGCACTCGAACTTCGGTGGCTCGAGCGCGGCCTCGGCCGTGAAGATGCGCGAGGCGCTCGCGCTCATCAAGGCGAGCGATCCGCAGCTCGCGGTGGAAGGGGAGATGCGCGGCGATGCGGCGCTGTCCAAGTCGATCCTCGACCACGAGTTCCCGGACTCGGCGCTGGAGACCGAGGCCAACGTGCTCATCATGCCCAACGTCGACGCGGCCAACATCTCCTACAACCTGCTGCGCATCGCGGCCGGCAGCGGCATCACGGTGGGCGGCATCCTGTTGGGCGCGGCGCGCTCGGTACACATCCTCACGCCGTCGTCCACCGTGCGCCGCATCGTCAACATGACGGCGCTGGCGGTGGTCGATGCCAACTCGCAACGCGGCGCGGCCTGACGGCATGGCCATGAGCGATACCGTGCTCCACGGCCCGCAGCGCGGGGCCGCCAAGACCCGCCGGATACCGATCCGCGTGGCCGAGGCGGGCCCGGCCCTGCGCAAGCCCGACTGGATCCGCGTGCGCGTCTCGCAAAGCGAGAGCTTCCGCGAGGTGAAGCGCACGCTGCGCGAGGCCAGCCTGCACACCGTGTGCGAAGAGGCGTCGTGCCCGAACATCGGCGAGTGCTTCGGCAAGGGCACGGCCACCTTCATGGTGCTGGGCGACCTCTGCACGCGCCGCTGCCCGTTCTGCGACGTGGCCCACGGCCGCCCGCAGCCGCCCGATCCGCAGGAGGCGCAGCACCTGGCCGACACGGTTGCGCGGCTGCGTCTGAAGTACGTGGTGATCACCAGCGTCGACCGCGACGACCTGCGCGACGGCGGCGCGGCGCACTTCGCGGCCTGCATCCGCGCGGTGCGCGCGCAGTCGCCGGGCACGCAGATCGAGGTGCTCACGCCCGACTTCCGCGGCCGCGCCGAGGTCGCGCTCGACATCCTCGCCGCCGATCCGCCGGACGTGATGAACCACAACCTCGAGACCGTGCCGCGCCTGTACCGCCAGGCGCGCCCCGGCGCCGACTACCTGCACTCGCTGCAGCTGCTGCAGTCGTTCCGCGCGCGCTGCCCCGATATACCCACCAAGTCCGGCCTGATGCTGGGCCTGGGCGAGACCGACGACGAAGTGCTCGACGTGATGCGCGACCTGCGCCACCATGGCGTGGACATGCTCACCGTCGGCCAGTACCTGCAGCCGCGCCCCGGCAACCTGCCGGTGGAGCGCTACGTCGCCCCCGCGCAGTTCGACATCCTTGCGCAGCAGGCGCGCGCGATGGGCTTCGCCCATGCCGCCTGCGGACCGCTCGTGCGGTCGAGCTACCACGCCGACCGACAGGCGCATGCCGCCGGCGTCTGAAATTTTCTAGGAGACCTTCGTGGACCACCAACCCGTATCCAAGCCCTTCTACAAGTCCCTGTACTTCCAGGTCATCACAGCGATCGTCATCGGCGTTCTGCTGGGTCATTTCTACCCGCAGACCGGTGCGGCCATGAAGCCGCTGGGCGACGGCTTCATCAAGCTGATCAAGATGATCATCGCGCCGATCATCTTCTGCACGGTGGTGGTCGGCATCGCCGGCATGGAAGACATGAAGAAGGTCGGCAAGACCGGCGGCCTGGCGCTCCTGTACTTCGAGATCGTCAGCACCATCGCGCTGATCGTGGGGCTGGTCATCATCAACATCGTGCGGCCGGGCGCCGGCATGAACGTCGACGTGAGCCAGCTCGACGCCAAGTCGATCGCCGCCTATACGGCGCCGGGGCAGATGCAGGGCACGGTCGACTTCCTGCTGCATGTGATCCCGAGCACGGTGGTCGATGCCTTCGCCAAGGGCGAGATCCTGCAGGTGCTGCTGTTCGCCGTGATGTTCGGCTTCGCGCTGCACAAGTTCGGCGGCCGCGGCACGCTGGTGTTCGACTTCATCGAGAAGTTCTCCCACGTCCTGTTCGTCATCGTCGGCTACATCATGAAGGTGGCGCCGATCGGCGCTTTCGGCGCGATGGCCTTCACGATCGGCAAGTACGGCGTCGGCTCGCTGCTGCAGCTCGGCCAGCTGATGGCGACCTTCTACGCCACCTGCCTGCTCTTCATCTTCGTCATTCTCGGCGGCATCGCGCGGGCGCATGGCTTCAGCATCTGGAAGTTCATCAAGTACATCAAGGAAGAGCTGCTGATCGTGCTGGGCACTTCCTCGAGCGAATCCGTGCTGCCGCGCATGATGGCCAAGCTCGAGAATCTGGGCGCCAAGAAGTCGGTGGTCGGCCTGGTCATCCCGACCGGCTACTCGTTCAACCTCGACGGCACCTCGATCTACCTGACGATGGCGGCCGTGTTCATCGCGCAGGCCACCAACACCGACATGACCGTGACGCAGCAGATCACCCTGCTGCTGGTGCTGCTGCTGACCTCCAAGGGCGCGGCCGGCGTGACCGGCAGCGGCTTCATCGTGCTGGCAGCCACCCTGTCGGCCGTGGGGCACGTCCCGGTGGCGGGCCTGGCGCTGATCCTGGGCATCGACCGCTTCATGTCGGAGGCGCGCGCGCTGACCAACCTGATCGGCAACGGCGTCGCCACGGTCGTGGTTGCCAAGTGGACCAAGGACCTGGACACCGAGCGCATGAAGCGCATCCTGGACAACGAGACGGCGGCCGAGGCCGACGCGCCCGAGGCGGTGCTCGACCAGGTCGAGACCCACATGCCCGTGGCCCAGGCGCGCTGAAGCGATCACATGCCTGTGCGGAGCAGCCGACCATGAACCACCCCGTACAGAGGCACCGCGTCGTCATCGTCGGTGGCGGCGCCGGCGGGCTGGAGCTGGCCACGCGCCTCGGCGATACGCTGGGCAAGCGCGGCATGGCGGACATCACGCTGATCGACAAGCACCGCACCCACGTGTGGAAGCCCAAGCTGCACGAGATCGCCGCGGGCAGCATGGACATGAGCGCGCACGAGGTCGACTACCTCGCGCAGGCGCACTGGCATCGCTTTCGCTTCCGCCTCGGCGAGCTCACGGGCATCGACCGCGAGCGGCGCGAGGTGCAGGTGGCGCCCTACCTGGACGACGAAGGCCGGCTGGTCACGCCGGCACGCGCCTTCGGCTACGACACACTGGTGGTCGCCATCGGCAGCCTCAGCAACGACTTCGGCACGCCCGGCGTGCGCGAGCATGCGCTGCGGCTCGAGTCGAAGGCGGATGCGCAGCGCTTCCACCTGCGCATGGTCAACGCCTGCATCCGCGCGCATGCCCAGACCACGCCGCTGCGGCCCGAGCAGCTGCACGTGGCGATCATCGGCGCAGGGGCGACCGGCGTGGAGCTGGCGGCCGAGCTGCATCGCACCACGCGCGAGGTCATCGCCTACGGGCTGGACCGGGTGGACGCCGAGAAGGACATCCAGGTCAGCGTGATCGAGGCCGCCGACCGCGTGCTGCCCGCGCTGCCGCCGCGCATGTCGGCCGCCACCGAGGCGCTGCTGCGCGAGCTGGGCGTGGACGTGCACACCAGCGCCAAGGTGGCCGAGGTGCTGCCCGAGGGCGTGCGCCTGGCCGATGGCCGCACGCTGCCGGCCGAGCTGGTGGTGTGGGCCGCGGGCGTGAAGGCGGCCGACTTGATGAAGGACATCGCGGGGCTGGAGACCAACCGCAGCAACCAGCTCGCGGTGCTGCCGACCCTGCAGACCACGCGCGATGCCGACATCTTCGCCATCGGCGACTGCGCGGCCTGCGAGTGGCCCGAGGCCAACGGCGGCAAGGGCGGCCTGGTGCCGCCGCGCGCGCAGGCGGCGCACCAGCAGGCCTCGCACGTCGCCGCGCAGATCCGCCGGCGCCTGGCCGGCAAGCCGCTGAAGGACTACCGCTACCGCGACTTCGGCTCGCTCGTGTCGCTCGGCGAGTTCAGCACCGTGGGCAACATGATGGGCGGCCTGATCGGCGGCAGCCTGATGATCGAGGGGCTGTTCGCCCGGCTCATGTACATGTCGCTCTACAAGATGCACGAGCTGGCGCTGCACGGCGTCGTCAAGGTCTCGCTCGACACGCTCGCCCGCCTGATCACGCGGCGCACCGAACCCCACGTCAAGCTGCATTGACCAGCCAAGCCCATGACCCCAGCTTCTCCTCCCGATTTCGCCCCGAGCTCGTGGCTGCAGGCCTGGCAGCAGGGCCTGTCGCAAGGCCATCTGCAGTTCGGCGCATGGATGCGCAGCGCGCTGGAGACGCAGATGGACTTCGCGCTGCGGCAGGTGATCGATGCGACGAACCCGGCCAACTGCCTCGCGACCAACCCCGAGGCGATGCAGGCCGCGCTCGACAGCAACGGCGCGAGCCTGGTCGAAGGCGCGTGCGGAGAGACCCGCTTCGTGCTCGGCGCGAGCGGCCACATCGCGGGCGTGATCAATCCGCCCGCAAAGAACAAGCGCAACCACTGGGTCGGCGATCTCGCCGCCGATGCCGGCGCCTGGCTCGACGGCGCGCAAAGCGTCGACGGCAGCTGGTGGCCTGGATGGAGCGACTGGCTCGCCGAGCATGCCGGCGCGAAGGTCGCCGCACGCAGCGCATTGGGCAGCGCGGAGTTTCCCGTCATCGAGCCAGCGCCCGGGCGCCATGTCAAAGCCAAGGCGCCCTGACCCCTGGCCGGGCTATTCCCTTCACATCAACCCCCAAGGAGAACTCTCATGTCAGACGATATCGTGATCGTGGCCGCGCAACGCACGGCGGTCGGCAAGTTCGGCGGCTCGCTCGCCGGCACGGCGGCCCCCGAGCTGGGCGCGCACGTGGTGAAGGGCCTGCTCGCCAAGGCCGGCGTGCCGGGCGATGCGGTGTCCGAGGTGATCATGGGCCAGGTGCTCGCCGCCGGCTCGGGCCAGAATCCGGCGCGGCAGACGGTCATCAAGGCGGGGCTGCCGATCGGCGTGCCCGGCCTCACCATCAACAAGGTCTGCGGTTCGGGCCTGAAGGCCGTGATGCTGGCGGCGCAGGCCGTGAAGTGCGGCGACGCCGAAATCGTGGTGGCCGGCGGCCAGGAGAACATGAGCGCCGCGCCGCACGTGCTGCCCAACTCGCGCAACGGCCAGCGCATGGGCGACTGGAAGCTGGTCGACACCATGATCGTCGACGGCCTGTGGGACGTCTACAACCAGTACCACATGGGCACCACCGCCGAGAACGTGGCGAAGAAGTACGGCATCACCCGCGAGATGCAGGACGCGCTGGCGCTCGCCTCGCAGCAGAAGGCGGCGGCCGCGCAGGACGCGGGGCGCTTCGACGACGAGATCCTGCCCTTCAGCATTGCGCAGAAGAAGGGCGACCCCATCGTCTTTGCCGCCGACGAGTTCGTGAACCGCAAGACCAACGCCGATGCGCTTGCCGGTCTGCGCCCCGCCTTCGACAAGACCGGCTCGGTCACGGCCGGCAATGCCTCGGGCCTGAACGACGGCGCAGCCGCGGTGCTGGTGATGTCGGCCTCGCGTGCCGCCGCGCTCGGCCTGCAGCCGCTGGCCGTCATCCGCGCCTATGCGAGTGCGGGGCTGGACCCGTCGCTCATGGGCATGGGCCCGGTGCCCGCCTCTCAGCTGGCGCTGAAGAAGGCCGGCTGGAAAGCGCAGGACCTCGACCTCATGGAGATCAACGAGGCTTTCGCGGCACAGGCCTGCGCCGTCAACCGCGAGATGGAATGGGACACCAGCCGCATCAACGTCAACGGCGGCGCCATCGCCATCGGCCACCCGATCGGCGCCTCGGGCTGCCGCGTCCTGGTGACGCTGCTGCACGAGATGCGCCGCCGCGGCGCCAACAAGGGCCTGGCCTCGCTGTGCATCGGCGGCGGCATGGGCGTGGCGCTGGCTGTCGAGAGGGCTTGACGCCCACCCCCGAAGCGCCTTCGGTGCCACCCCCTCGAGGGGGCGACACCAGCGGCCCGGCGAAGCCGGTTCCGCGGTGTCTCCCGACCTGATCGCGACAGTTTCGGAGAGCGCGCACAGCGCAGTGGTTCAACGGGATCTTTCTATTTCACTACAAGGAGAAATCAGATGAGCGAGAAGCAGCAAAAAGTGGTCCTGGTCACCGGCGGCATGGGCGGCCTGGGCGAGACGATCTCCATCAAGATGGTCGATGCGGGCTACAAGCTCGCGGTGACCTATTCGCCGGGCAACAAGTCGCATGCCGAGTGGGTGGCGCAGATGGCGCAGCGCGGCTACGAGATTCTGGCGGTGCCCTGCGACGTGGCGGACTTCGATTCGTGCGTGCGCGCGGTGTCGCAGGTCGAGGAGAAGCTGGGCCCGGTCGACGTGCTGGTCAACAACGCCGGCATCACGCGCGACATGACCTTCAAGAAGATGGACCGCGTCAACTGGGACGCGGTGCTGCGCACCAACCTCGACAGCCTGTTCAACATGAGCAAGCAGGTGGCCGACGGCATGGTGGACCGCGGCTGGGGCCGCATCATCAACGTGTCGTCGGTGAACGGTTCGAAGGGCGCCTTCGGCCAGACCAACTACTCGGCGGCCAAGGCCGGCGTGCATGGCTTCACCAAGGCGCTGGCGCTGGAGGTGGCCAAGAAGGGCGTCACCGTGAACACCATCTCGCCGGGCTACATCGGCACGAAGATGGTCACGGCCATTCCGAAGGAGGTGCTCGACAGCAAGATCCTGCCGCACATCCCCGTGGGCCGCCTCGGAAAGCCCGAGGAAGTCGCGGGCCTGATCATCTACCTCGCCTCGGAAGAGGCGGCGTTCGTGACCGGTGCCAACATCGCCATCAATGGCGGCCAGCACATGCAATGAGCCGGCGACCATGATCCTCAAGAATGGCATCGATCAGGCTGCCCTGATCAACAAGTTCGCGGAAGCCTCCGCCAAGCAGGGCGAGACCGTGCGCAAGGCGGTGCACGAGGCCACGCTCAAGGCGCTGCAGGGCCGCGAGCTCACGCTGGCGAACATCCGGCAGGTGCTGGGCACGGTCACCAAGGCGGCCTCGGCCGGCGCGGCCGGCAGCAAGCTGCCCGCGCCCGATGTGGAGGCGCTGCTGACGAAGGCCTTTGCCGGCATGGACGGGGCGATGGAACAGGCGGTGCTGGCCAACCAGCGTGCGCTGCAGCAGCTGGTCGACCAGGGCGTGAGCCTGCGCGAGACGCAGCTCAAGAAGGCGCTCGCCGACATCGAGAAGATGGAGGAGACGCTGTTCGCCAGTGTGCGCAAGGCGGCGCCGGCCGACGGTCCGTGGAGCGGCGTCTTCCAGGCGATGCAGGGCAAGGGTACCGGCACCGGTGCGCGGGCCAACGCGGCGCTCGAGCAGCTCGTGGAAGACACGCAGCAGAGTCTGCGCGACGGCCGCGCGATGGGCCTGCGTGCCTCGCAGGCGCTGATCGACAGCTACTCGACGCTGGTGAGCGGCGTGCTCATCGGAATGTCGGACGCCTTGAAGCAGGGCGGCGCGGCGAAGCGATGACCCACGCCTGCGGCGGCCGCGCCGCCGCAGGCACCAAAGGAACCTGATGGACGCCCTGATCCTCGCCCGCATGCAGTTCGCGGCCAACATCACCTTCCACATCCTGTTTCCCACGATCAGCATTGCCTTGGGCTGGCTGCTGCTGTTCCTGCGCTGGCGCTGGCTGCGCACGCGCGGCGGCGACCCCGTGCTGGCGCAGGGCTGGCTCGACGCCTACCGCTTCTGGACCAAGGTGTTCGCGCTGACCTTCGCGCTCGGGGTGGTCAGCGGCATCACCATGAGCTTCCAGTTCGGCACCAATTGGCCCGGTTTCATGGAGCGCGTGGGCAACGTGGCGGGGCCGCTGCTGGGCTACGAGGTGCTCACCGCCTTCTTCCTGGAGGCGGGCTTCCTCGGCGTGATGCTGTTCGGGCACGGCAAGGTGAGCGAGCGCGTTCACCTGATGTCGACCTTCATGGTGGCCTTCGGCACCACCCTCTCGGCATTCTGGATCCTGGCGCTCAACTCGTGGATGCAGACGCCTGCGGGCCACGAGATCGTGAACGGCGAGTTCCATGTCGCGAGCTGGGCGGCGGTGGTGTTCAACCCCTCGTTCCCGTACCGCTTCGCGCACATGCTGCTGGCCTCGGCGCTGACCTGCGCGTTCCTGCTGATCGGGCTGTCGGCCTGGCAGGTGCTGCGCGGCGTGGGGCAGCGCAGCGCGGCGCGCGTGATGCGCGTGGGGCTCACCCTGGCGGCGGTGCTGGTGCCGGTGCAGATCGTGGTGGGCGACATGCACGGCCTCAACACGCTGAAGCACCAGCCCGCCAAGATCGCCGCGATGGAAGGCGTGTGGGAGACCGCGCGCGGCGTGCCGCTGCTGCTGTTCGCGATTCCCGATGCCGAGTCGCGCAGCAACCGCTTCGAGATCGCGGTGCCGAAGGGCGCGAGCCTGATCCTCACGCACGAGGCCGATGGCGAGATCCGCGGGCTGAACGACTTCGCGGGCGCGCATCCGCCGCCGCTGCCGATGTTCTTCGCCTTCCGCATCATGGTCGGCATGGGCATGCTGATGCTGGCCACGAGCTGGCTCGGCTGGTGGTTGTATCGCCGCGCGCGATGGCAGCCGGCGCGGCTGCCGCGCGCGCTGCTGTGGCTGTTCGCGGCCATGACCTTCTCGGGCTGGGTGGCCACGGTGGCGGGCTGGTACGTCACCGAGATCGGGCGGCAGCCCTACATCGTCTACGGCCTGGTGCGCACGGCCGACGTGGTGTCGAAGGTGCCGTCCGCGATGATCGGACTCACGCTGGCGCTCTACATCACGCTCTATCTGGCGCTCATCGTGGCCTATGTCGCGGTGCTCAAGTACATGGCGGAGAAGCCCGAGGAGGTGCTGGCGGGCGAGGCCGCCGAGCGGGCCGCGACGCCGCCGGGCGCGATCACCGCGGTCACCCCCATCGCTTCACCTGTGACCGAAGGAGGCCGCGCATGACCGCCATGAGCTTCGACGCCGCACTGCCGGTGATCTTCATGGTGCTGATGGGCGTGTCGATGCTGGTCTACGTGGTCAGCGACGGCTACGACCTCGGCGTGGGCATGCTCATGCACCGCGCCACCGACGCCGAGAAGGACGTGATGGTCGCCTCCATCGGCCCGTTCTGGGACGCCAACGAGACCTGGCTGGTGCTGGGCGTGGGCATCCTGCTGATCGCCTTCCCGAAGGCGCACGGCCTCGTGCTCGGCGAGCTCTACCTGCCGGTGGCGCTGATGCTCATCGGCCTGACGCTGCGCGGCGTGGCCTTCGACTTCCGCGTGAAGGCGCGCGACAGCCACAAGCGCACCTGGGACCGCCTCTTCTTCGCCGGCTCCACGCTGGCCTCGGTGGCCCAGGGCTGGATGCTCGGGCGCTACGTCAGCGGCTTCGGCACCGGCTGGAACTACCCGGTGTTCGCCGCGGCCATCGCGGTGGCGCTGCCCCTGGCCTACGTGCTGATGGGCGCGACCTGGCTCGTCATGAAGACCGAGGGCGCGCTGCAGGAACGCGCCGTGCAATGGGCGCGCACCGCCTGGGCGCCGATGGTCGGCGGCATGCTGCTGATCTCGATGGCCACGCCCTGGGTCAGCCCCGAGGTGCGCGAGCGCTGGTTCGCGCTGCCCGAGATCCTGGCGCTGGCCGCCATTCCGCTCATGACCGGCGCGGCGCTGCTCGCCGTGCGCGGCGTGCTGGACACGCGCATCGTGCGAGGGCCGGTGTGCTGGCTGCCCTTCGTGCTGCTCATCATGGTGTTCGTGCTCGGCTTCCTGGGGCTGGCCTACAGCATCTTTCCCTATGTGGTGATCGGCCAGCTCACGATCTGGCAGGCCGCGAGCAGTGCAGCGGCGCTCAAGGTGATCCTGGTGGGCGCCTGCATCTCGGTGCCGGCCATCGTGGGCTACACCGTGTTCTCCTACCGGGTCTTCCGCGGCAAGACCGGCGAACTGCGCTATGCCTGAGCAGGCACTGGGCCTGGCTGATCTGCGTGACACGCGCCACCGGGCAGCCACCGATGCGGCCCACGCGGCCTTGTGCAATAACCGGCCCATGATTTCATGGGAGCCGGCCCGGCGCTTCGATTTGCCTTCTGAGACCCCAAGACGCTGGCGCGGCCTGCCGCGCTGGTGCGGCGCGCTGGCACTGGTGGCCCTGGCCGCCGTCGCCGGCCATCAGCTCGCCATGCAGAACGGCCTGGCGCGGCTGCGCGAGGCGGCCGAGCACCGGCTCGACATGCTCGCGACCGGGCTCGATGCCGACCTGGCCCGCTTCGAGTACCTGCCCGCGCTGCTGGAGATGACGCCCATCGTCCCGGCGCTGCTCGGCGCCCCGTCGGATGCGGGCCTGCGCGACGCGGTCAACCGCTACCTCGACGGCGTCAATGCCACCGCGGGCGCCGAGATGCTCTATGTGCTCGACGCCGCCGGCACCTCGCTGGCCGCCTCGGACTGGAACCGGCCGGGCACCACCGTCGGGCAGGACCTGTCGTTCCGGCCCTACGTGATCGATGCACTGCGGCAGGGGAGGGGCCGCTTCTACGGCGTCGGCATCACCAGCCGCAAGCCCGGCTACTACCTTTCGTATGCCCTGCGCCGCGACCAGCCGGCGCGCGGCGTGGTGGCGGTCAAGGTCAATCTCGAGGAGTCCGAGCGCGCCTGGCGCCTGCTGCCCGGCCACGTGATGTTGATCGATCAGCGCGGCGTGGTGATCCTCGCCACCCGCGACGATCTGAAGTTCCGGCCGCTGCGGCCGCTGGAGTCATTGCAGCGCGCCGAGGTGCAGCGCTCGCGCCCCTACGGCGAGGCCGGCCTGGAGCCGCTGCGGTGGACGCAGAAGGAGGCGCTGGCGCGTAACGTGCAGGTCGTCGCGCTCGACGGCGTGGACCAGCTCGCCTCGACGCGCGCGCTGCGCGGGGCGCCCTGGCAGCTGCTGGTGCTCGACGACCTGGCGCCGGTGCGCGTGGCTGCGCGTTATGCGGCCGTCACGGCGAGCCTGGCCATGGCGGTGCTGCTGCTGATCGCCGTCACGCTGTGGCAGCGCCGCCGCGCCGTGCGCCAGAAGCTCGCCAACCAGGCCGCGCTGCAGGCGGCGCACGACAGCCTCGAATCGACCGTGGTCGCACGCACCGCGCAATTGCGCGCGGCCCAGGGCGAGCTGGTGCATGCCGGCAAGATGGCCGCGCTGGGCCAGATGTCGGCCGGCGTGGTGCACGAGCTGAACCAGCCGCTCACGGCCATGCGCACGCTCTCGGAGAGCGCCGCCATCCTGCTCGACAAGAGCCGCTTCGACGACGTGCGCGGCAACCTGCAGCGCATCCGCGGCATGGTCGACCGCCTGGCGCGCCTGACCTCGCAGCTCAAGACCTTCGCGCACAAGAGCGAGCTGCAGCTCGCGCCGGTGGCGCTGGCACAGGCCGTGGCCGATGCGCAGCTCATCGTCGCCGAGGCCTCGAAGAAGAACGGCGTCGCCATCGAGGTCGACGTGCAGCCCGCCACCCTGGCCGTCATGGCCGAGGAAGCCGCGCTGGGCAGCGTGCTCGTCAACCTGATGCGCAACGCCATCGACGCGATGCAGGCTTCGCCCCGGCGCACGCTGCGGCTGGAGGCAAGGCCGCAGGAGGGCCACGTGCTGCTGCGCGTGAGCGATACCGGGCCGGGCATTGCGCCGGACATCCTGGCGCGCCTGTTCGAGCCCTTCGTCACCAGCAAGCCGGCGGGCACCGGGCTGGGCCTGGGCCTCGTGATCTCGGCACAATTGGTGCGGGCCATGGACGGCACGCTGCGTGCGGCCAACCTGCCGGAGGGCGGCGCCTGCTTCGTCGTCGAGCTGCCGGTCGCCATCCACAACGTTCCCAGCCCCCAGCTGGAAGGAGTGATCAACAAGTGAGCGAAGCCCCTGCCATCCGTGTGCTGCTGGTCGAGGACGACGAGGACGTCCGGCTCAGCACGACCCAGATGCTGACCCTGGCCGGCTTCGAGGTCGAAGCCTTCGCGAGCGCGGAGCGCGCGCGTGCGCAGATCAGCTTCGACGTGCCGGCCATCGTGGTCAGCGACGTTCGCCTGCCGGGCCTGAGCGGCACCGAATGGCTGCTCGAGCTGCGCAGCGCCGATCCCGAGCTGCCCGTCATCCTGGTCACCGGCCACGGTCACATCGCCATGGCGGTGCAGGCGATGCGCGAGGGCGCCTACGACTTCATCGAGAAGCCTTTCAGCTCCGAGCGGCTGGTGGCGATCGTGCGCCACGCCGTCGAGCGGCGGCAGCTCACGCTGCAGGTGCGCGCGCTGCGCGACGCGCTGGAGAACTGGCACGGCATCCAGGCGGTGCTGATCGGCCGCTCGGCGCAGATGCAGCAGGTGCGCCGCACCGTGATGACGCTGGCCGAGACCTCGGCCGATGTGCTGATCTACGGCGAGACCGGGACCGGCAAGGAGCTCGTCGCCCGCTGCCTGCACGAGCACAGCGAACGCCGCCGCCAGCATTTCGTGCCGCTCAACTGCGGCGGCCTGCCCGAGGCGCTGGCCGAGAGCGAGTTGTTCGGCCACGAGGCCGGCGCATTCACCAGCGCCAACCGCGTGCGCGTGGGCAAGTTCGAATACGCCCATGGCGGCACGCTCTTTCTCGACGAGATCGAGAGCATGCCGCTGGCGGTGCAGATCAAGCTGTTGCGTGCCTTGCAGGAGCGCTCGATCGAGCGCATCGGCTCCAACCGGGCCATCCCCTTCGACTGCCGCGTGGTGGCCGCGAGCAAGGAAGACCTCAAGGACATGAGCGACCGGCAGAAGTTCAGGGCCGACCTGTACTACCGCCTCGGCGTCGCCTTCATCGAGCTGCCGCCGCTGCGCGAGCGGCGCGAGGACATCCCGCTGCTGTTCGAGCATTTCTCGCTGCTGGCGGCTGCACGCTATGGGCGCGTCGCGCCGATCCTGAGCGGCGCGCAGGTCGCCGACCTGATGGCCTACGCCTGGCCCGGCAACGTGCGCGAGCTGCGCAACGTGGCCGACCGCTTCGTGCTGGGCCTGCTGGGCGAGCGGCTGACGCTGGCGCGCGGCAGCGCCGAAGGCGAGCCCGCGTTGCCGCGCGGGCTGCCGCAGCAGGTCGAGTCCTTCGAGCGGGCGGTGATCGTCGAGGCCCTGCGCAAGCACCAGGGGGACCAGCCGGCCACCGCCAGCGCGCTGGCGATCGCGCGGCAGACGCTGCACGACAAGCTGCGCAAGCTGGGCATCACGGCGGACGAATTCAAGTCCCCCTGAGAGGCGCGGGCCCGGTCATGCCGGCACGATGCGCATCGGCAGCTTGTCGAGCGTGCGCATCTGGTTGATCGGGCGGTAGTGGCGGGCGCGCTGAGCTCCATGCGGGCCACCCGGCGCGCATGCCGCGGCTCCCGCTGACGCTGTTAAGAACAGTCACCAGATTCGGGCATGGGACCCACATATCGCCCGCGTGGGCGGATGACCTGCGCCACGCCCAGCTGCTCCAGGCTGTGCGCCAAGAGGCCGACGCTACGCGCCGTTGCGAACAGGCCAAAGGCCGCATCGGATGGAAGTCGATGGTGAGCGACCAGGGCAGCCAGAGCAACGTCGATGTTGGGCTGCAACCCTGTCAGCTTCGGCACCTTTTCGATAAAGCGCGCGATCACCTTGGGTGGGTCGAACAAGGCCAACAATGCGGCTGCACGCGGGTCACCGTCGGGATAGAGGTGATGGCCAAACCCGGCGAGCGACAAGCCGTTCGACAGGTAGTGGGCCAGCACCTGGTCTTCACCCAGTCGCTCCACGTCGCTGAACAGCGCCCGGACGCGGCCCGAGGCATCGCCATGCAAGGGGCCGGAGAGAGTGGTCAATCCGGCCAGGAGGCATGCAGGCAACGAGGCGCCTGTCGAAGCGGCAATGCGCGCGACAAAGGCTGAACTGGTCAGCTCGTGATCGGCCAGCAACACCATGGCCGTTCGCAGCAAATCAGCCACCTTGGAAGATTGCTTCCACCCTTTCGCAAAGCGCAGATGCAGGGGTTCGCGTCCTGGCAAGGCGCCGAACGCATTGGCCACCTGACCCACCAGACTCTGGCCCTCGGCGTGCAGCACACGGGTCAGACGTCCGCCAGTGGAATGCCCCGCGGCCGCCAGGCTGGCCATGGCCGCGAAGGCCGCGTCTCGCCCAGGGTTGCCTGAGCGCAGTGGCGTCGAGGAAGAAAAATCGACGGCGCGCTCGGCGCCCCACAACAGTTGAGCCACATCTTCCAGTGTGGCCGTCCGGGCCAGGCTCACGGCATCCCGCCCCCGGTAGTACGGGCGCCCGCGCGAAAACGCACAAAGGGCCGTCGGAATGCTGGGCTCCGAACCGAACAAGGTATTGGCAGCCAGCGTCTCGTGCTTGCGGCCGGCCTGCTTGCGCTTGGCCAGGCCGGCAACGTCCTCGGCGCGGTAGAGGCTGCGCCGCGTATCGGCCGGGTCGGGCATGACCTCCAGCTTGCCGCGGCTCACGTACGCGTAGACCGTCTGAGGCTGCACACCCAGAAGGTCGCATGCCTCGTTCATCGAAATCCAGGAAGCCATGGCTTTGCGAACAGAGTCAATTTATATTGATTATATAGATCAATATTGACCAATTCGTCAATCTATCACTAGTATGCGCCCGAGTCCCGGCCACCCTGAGCGAACAGCGATATGAAACCCCAAGTCCTTCAACTCAATCCGATCCTGATCCCGGCGATCAACGACAAGCTCGCGTCGCTCTACGTCGTCCACAAGCACTTCGAGGCAACCGATCCGGATGCCTGGCTGCGCGAACACGGCGCGTCGATCGACGCCGTGATCACCGGCGGGCACACCGGCATTTCGCGAGCGATGCTGGATCAGCTGCCTGGGCTGAAGGTAGTGGCCGTCAATGGCGTCGGCACCGACGCCGTGGATCTGGCTTACTGCCGGGATCGTGGCCTGCCCGTCACCGCAACACTGGGCGCGCTGACGGAAGACGTGGCCGATCTGGCCATCGGCTTGCTGATCGCGGCTTGCCGAAACTTGTGCGCCGGCGACCGTTTCGTGCGAGACGGCCAGTGGGAGCTTCGTCCCCAGCCCGGCGCCATTCCACTCGCCCGCCGTTTCAGCGGCATGCGCGTCGGCATCGTCGGAATGGGCCGGGTGGGCCGCGCCGTCGCAGTGCGGGCGGCCGCCTTCGGTTGCCTGATCCGCTACACCGACCTGCGCGCCATGGACGACGTCGAGCATCGCTTCATGCCCAGCCTGGTGGATCTGGCGCGCGAGTCGGACGCGCTCGTGCTGTGCGCAGCCGCGGACCAAGCCGAAGGAATAGTCAACGCGGCCGTGCTCGACGCGCTGGGACCGCGCGGCTTCCTGGTCAACGTCGCCCGCGGCCGACTCGTCAATGAAGCCGACCTGACGCAAGCGCTGGCTGCCGGCCGCATTGCAGGTGCGGGCCTGGACGTGTTCGTCGACGAACCGCGCGTGCCGCCAGCGCTGCGGCAGTCCGACCGCGTGACCCTGCAGGCCCACCGCGCCAGCGCCACCTGGGAGACGCGTACCGCCATGGCCGAGATGGTGCTCACCAGCATTGCCCAGGCCCTGGCAGGCGAGCGCCCGTCAACGAGCCTGACCACCTGAATCCCTGCGTTCGACGCAGCGACCGGACCCGACCCAAAAAGAGGAGACCCGCCCATGTTCACCCGACGCCTTGCGATCCCCCTGGCCCTTGCCCTCTGCGCCATCCACGCGCCCGGCTTCGCGCAGACCTTCCCTGCCCGCCCCGTGACGCTGGTGGTTCCGTTCCCGCCGGGTGGCGGGACCGACACCGGCGGCCGCGTCATCGCCGAGCAGCTGAGCCGGCGCTGGGGCCAGCCTGTCGTCGTGGAGAACAAGGGCGGTGCCGCCGGACAGATCGGTGCCGACTTCGTCGCCAAGTCCAGGCCGGACGGCTACACGCTGCTGCTGGGGAATATCGGTACGCAGGCGATCAATCCCTTGCTGTACCCGAAGCTGCCCTACGACGCAGACAAGGCCTTTGCCCCGGTCTCCCTGGTGGCCGAGCTGCCGTTGGCCATGATGGTCAATCCGTCGATCCAGGCCAAGACGGCGGCTGACTTCGTAGCGCTGGCCAAGTCCAGACCGGGCCAGTTGAGCTACAGCAGCTCGGGCGCCGGCGGCGCCCCGCACCTGGCGGCCGAGATGTTCAAGGACCAGACCGGCGCCTTCATCCTGCATGTGCCCTACCGCGGCGGCGGTCCGGCCATCGCCGATCTGCTCGCGGGCCATGTGCAGCTGTCGTTCATGACAGTGCTGGAGGCCTCCGGCCACATCAAGGCGGGCAAGCTGCGCGCGCTGGCCGTGACCGGCGACAAGCGCGTGCCGGCGTTTCCCGAAGTCCCCACGCTTGCGGAGGGCGTGCTCCCCGGCTTCAACGCGATTTCCTGGATCGGCCTGCTGGCGCCGGCGGGCACGCCGCAGGAGGTCGTGGACAAGATCGCCGCCGACCTGCGCGCGGTGCTGGCCGACGAAGCGGTCAAGGCACGTTTCGTCGGCCTGGGCGGCGTGCCGCGCGCCACCTCGCCGCAAGAGTTCTCCAAGCTGATCGCCGACGACAAGGGCCGCTACGCCCAGATCATCCGCAGCCGCAAGATCACGGTGGAGTGAGCGCAGTCATGACGGCCTTCGTGGCCAGCCGCGACGGGGGCCATCTGGCTGACCGTCAACGGCATCGATCGGCAGCGCGCCGACTTGGCCGACCAGCTGTGGCCGGTGGCCGAGGACCGCGCACCAGTTCGTGCCGCCCCTGCCCTTCCAGCACACATGACAGGACCAGGGGCCTTGAAGCTCACCACCTCCCGAAAGCCTATATCCACCCTGAAGAGGAGACTTCCATGCAGCTCACATCCCTGATCAAGATCCTTGCGGTCTCGGCGTCCCTGGCCGCGGTACCGAGCGTGTCATCGGCGGACGCGGCCTACCCAACCCGCGCCATCAAGATCATCGTGCCCGCGCCGCCGGGCGGCGCGATCGACATGATTGCCCGCGTCGTCGGAGACAAGCTTGCGGCGTCGATGGGTCAACCCGTGATCGTCGACAACAGACCCGGCGCGTCCAACAACCTCGGCACGGACGTCCTCGCCAAGTCGCTGCCTGATGGCTACACGATCGGCATCGTGGGCGGCAGCCACAACACCAACAAGTTCCTGTTCAAGAACCTCGGCTGGGATCCGGAGAAAAGCTTCGAGCCCATCGTCTATACCCACGAGGTTCCGCTGGTGTTCGCCATCTACCCGCAGCTTCCCGCCAAGACGCTGCCCGAGTTCGTGGCATGGATGAAGGCCCACCCGGACGAGGCCAAGGTCGCCACCTCCGGCCGCGGCAGTGCGCAGGAAATGGCGGCCGAGATGTTCCGAATGGCGAGCGGCGCGCAGATCCTGCTGGTCCCCTACAAGGGCTCATCCGCCGCGCACCCGGATCTGCTGGCCGGACGCACCGCGCTCTACATCGACACCATCAGCGCCATCCTGCCGCAGGTGAAGGCCGGCAACGCGCGGGCGGTTGCAGTGTCGACGCGCAAGCGGACGAGATCCCTTCCGGACGTGCCGACCGCGGAGGAACAGGGTCTTAAGGGCTACGATGCCAATACGAATGGTGGTTTCCTGGCGCCGGCCGGTACGCCCAAGGCGATCATCGCCAAGCTGAATGCCGAGATCAACGCGGCGCTGAAGCTGCCCGACGTGCGGACCAAGCTTGAAGCTGCCGGGATAGAGATACAGGGCGGAACGCCGCAGGAATACGCCGCCCTGATCAAGTCCGACCTCGTCAAGTGGGGCAAGGTCGTCAAGGAAGCGGGGATCCTGCCGGAGTGAGTCCGCAAGCGGGCGGCTCAGGAGTCAGTCCGTCTGCTTGAAGCGCTCGGGCAATTTACCGCGACGCATCAAGCCGATAAGCGTCCCGCACAGAGGGCTTGACGGGCGGCTTGAGCTGCCTGTCGCGTCATTCATCGCCACCGAGTTCGCGTAACCGGAGCTGTCCCATGAGCTACTCGATGCCGAGATCCAGCTTGGACACCAACGCGCGGCCGTGTTCATTCAAGCCAACAACCTCAACATGGCTGCCGTGCTTGCGGAGCCTTTGACAAACCTTGTCCAAGGCGTTCACGGCAGTCATGTCCCAGAAGTGAGCCGGCAATCCCGCCAAACAGGCTCGCCGCGAGGTTGGCGACGCCGAGGCCGCTGGACTCGCGGTACGTCGAGCTCGAAGCGTCCGTGTCTGCATTGAACCCGCTAAAGCCGGCGCGCCTCCGAATGCGGCCATCAGCCGCCGCCGGATGGCAGTACCGAGCAGGCCGCGGGGCGCAGCGACAATGCACCCATGACCCAAGGCAAGCGCATCTCGGCAGACATCGGCGGCGACGCCTTGCATTCAATACGGGAATTGGGGGCAGCGGCAAGGCTGGCCCGAACGGCGGCCGGGGAGGGCCAGACCGCCGCGGCCGCGCGCCTGGGCGTGCATGTCCAAACCATCGGCCGCATTGAAGCGGGTGAGCCCGGCGTGGCCATCGGGCACGTGCTGGGCTTGCTCGCGCTCTACGGCATCGGCGTCAGGCTGCAGCAGCCCGAAGGCCGCTGAGCCATGGTCCGGCTGCCGGCGAAGCGCGCCACCATCGCCCTTCACACGCTTGCGAACGGGGTGAGGCTGCTCGCCATTCCCATGCCCCACGTGCAGAGCGCCAGTGTGGGCGTGTTCCTGCGCGTCGGCTCCCGCGACGAGACGCCGGTCACCAACGGCATCGGCCATGTCCTGGAGCACATGGCGTTCAAGGGGACGACCACCCGCTCCGTGCAGGCCATCAACCTGGATGCGGAGCGGCTAGGTGCGGATGTCAACGCGTTCACCGGCAAGGACACCACCGGCTACTTCATGACCGGCCTGGGCCGGCACGCGGAGCATCTGCTGCGCATGACGGCCGACATCGTCTTGAACAGCACATTTCCCGACAATGAATTGCAGCGCGAGTTGGAAGTGATTCGCCAGGAGGCCATCGAGTACGAGGAGGATCCGCAGGATAGCTCCAGCGAATTGCTCGACCGCGCTATCTGGGGCGACGACCCGATGGGCATGCCTGTGATCGGCACCGTCGGGAACATTGAAGGCTTTACCCGGCACGACCTGGTCCGGCACGTGCAGTCCCACTACGTCGCGGAAAAGACCGTCGTCGCTGCGGCCGGGAACTTCGACGTCGAAGCCTGGGTAGCGCTCGCCCGGGAACTCTTTGCAGCGATGCCCCCGTCGGCCGACCAACCCGTGTCGCTACCGGCGGTGCCCGCGAAGTACGTCGGTCATGCCATGGCCCGGCGCTTCACGCAGGTGTCGCAGGTGTTCCTGAACATCGCCTACCCGCTGGCGCCCGCGCGGCAGGATGAGACGTCGCAGCAGCGCTGGCGCCTTGCGGCCTCGCTGGCGGCCAACCTGTTTGGAGGCGGGATGTCGGCGCCCCTGGTCGACAAAGTCCGAGAGCAGCTCGGCCTGGCCTACACGGCCCATTCCACGATGGACAGCGGGGACGTCTGGGCCAACTTCGTGGTGCATTCGGTCACTACCCCGGACAAGCTCGACGCGCTGGTGACGACGACGGGCGGCCTGCTGCGCGCACAGGCCACGACCATCGATCCGGTGCACTTGGAGCGGGCCAAGAACCAGCTGACCGTGTCCCGTGTGCGCGCCGGAGAGCGGACCTACGCAACGATGGAGCAGGCCGTCGAAGAGCTCTTCGCCAGCGGAACCGTGACGCCGATGGCCGAAGCGATTGCCATGATCGACGACATCCGCGCGGAAGAAGTGCGGGCGGTCTTCGAGCGGATGCTGGCCAACCCCCCGGCGCTGGCGATTACCGGCAAGGGCGCCAGCGCGCGAACCGCGCGGCAGTTGGCAGCGGGCCTGGTCGTCGGCGTCCGTTAGCGGATCGGACGTGCAGTCGCTCGCGCTAGCCGAATCGTTTCAATCCAAAGCGATGCTGAAGGTTGGAGCGGCCGAGCCCGTCCTCGCGTACCTTCGGCAATGCCACGACTTCTGGCGGATGGGCGAGGATTGGCTCAATGTGTGGGAGCGGAAGGTCCGGCGAGGTGTTGTGCCCAACTTTTTCATGCACGGCGATCGATGACACGAAACCCGTGCAACGAGCGGGCGTATTCGAGCAGGCGTCACCATCTCGAAGGCGCGCCCGCTCAAACGTTACAGTCGGCCAGAACCGGACCTTCCGAATTGCGCCAGAAAGAGATGCGTAGATGCCCCAGTCAATAGGTCAGGTCGCGGTTGTAGTGCGCGACTACGACGAAGCGCTCAGCTTCTACATTGGAACCCTTGGGTTTTCTCTTGTAGAGGACACGTATGTGCCCGAGCAAGACAAGAGGTGGGTCGTCGTTTCCCCGCCTGGTGCCACGGAATCACGCTTGTTGCTTGCACGAGCCGCAAGCGGCGAGCAGGCGACACGAATCGGCAATCAGACCGGCGGGCGGGTTTTCCTATTTCTCTTCACTGACGATTTTTGGCGGGACTATCGTTCGTACAAGGCCAAGGGCGTCACGTTCATTCGTGAGCCAAGGGAAGAGCCGTATGGAACCGTTGCCGTGTTCCAGGACCTTTACGGTAACCTGTGGGACCTCCTGCAGCCGCGAAACCCCGTCTGAACGGTCAGAGTTCGGCTGCGGACCTGTGCCGAGCGGTCTCGGCAAAGGCAGCCTGAAGGCAGAATGCGGCCCAGGACCAGTCATTTGAGTGCGCTGCGGAAATCGCCTCAGAGCGGACGCTCGCCCGTTCAACCCGCGCGGTTGAACAGCGGGGGGCACACGTTGCATCAGAACCGTAGCGGTGGCCATTGCCGGCGTCCTTGCTGAGCTGGGCCGCCTTCTGGAGGTACGCGCGCTTGATACCTCCTGGAGGAATTCGGCGCACGGACGAAGACAAGACGGGCGCCTGCAGCGCATACTGAAAGACTGCTCCCGGCACGAAAGGAGTTCTGTCGTGTTCACAACTGAAATTCGTTTGCCCGAGCTCGCCTTGTTGGCCGGGACCCGCGGCGCCTTGGGGGCAGGCGTGGGCCTGCTGCTTTCCGACAGGCTCAGCGCAGAGCAACGCAAGAATATCGGGTGGACGCTGGTGGCCGTTGGCGTGCTGACCACCATCCCGCTCGCGGCCATGCTGTTCGGTCGTCGCCGAAGGAGCGACGCCTGACTTGGAGAGCCTTCTTCTGCCCGGGCCACGATATCGGAGAACATCGTGCCAGAGGAAGGTGGAAGGAGAGCAAGGGTCGAAAACAATCGCGTGCTCGCATCGCCCAGGCGGCGGGCGAAAAACGGCCGAAGCGCCAAAGCGGCCAGGTCAGGATCACGGCGAGAAAGTCCACAACCTCTGCCTCTTCGATCGGGCCCGCGATCTCAGAGAGGTTTGTACAAGGTCTTGAGCCCCAGCCAAGCCGTCGCGATCACCGCATTCACCGACACGCTCAAGGCACTCGGCACATAGAACAGCGCCGATACTGCCGGCGCGCCAATCAGGATTTCGACAATTCCTCCCAACCCGTACAACAGCACGGCGCACCACAGCCAGCGTCGCATGTAAGTGGGAAGCCAGTGAGCTTGGGATTGGTTGTGCCGCCAGGCCGCTGAGCGCTCGATGAGGCTGCCTTGTGTGACGTCCAGGAAGAGCCACTCGAAAAAGAAGTAGCGGTACAGGAGAGTGCGGAAGGTCAGCTCATGCACGATCCATTTCCTTCTGATGGCGGTGGTTCGTGAGTCGATTCTGACAGCGTATCGCGAAGACTGATACCTCTTGCGGGCCGGCGACTTTGCCAAAGATGGACATCATCGACTGCGGCGCTGACGCTTAGACAATCTATGCAATGCCGGGTTCCATGACAACGCCTTCGCACAGGACCATGACCGCGCCTTCGAAAAGGGATAGGCTAGAACAATGGCGAACGTTCCCAGACAAACTCCGAGGCCGGGGCCGCCGTCCATTCACAGTTCGCAACCCGCGGACCGCCCCACCAACCGCCTTGCTCGCGAGACGAGCCCCTACCTGCTGCAGCACGCGCACAACCCGGTGGACTGGTTTCCATGGGGCGAGGAGGCGTTCGCCAAGGCGCGCGCGGAGGACAAGCCCGTCTTGCTGTCAGTGGGCTACGCCACTTGCCACTGGTGCCATGTGATGGAGCGCGAGAGCTTCGAGGACGTGGGGCTGGCGCGCCAGTTGGCCGATGGCTTCGTCGCCATCAAGGTCGACCGCGAGGAACTGCCTGACGTCGACCACGTCTACATGAGCGCGCTGCAGGCGCTCACCGGCCGCGGCGGCTGGCCGATGAACATGTTCCTCACGCCGCAACTTCGCGCCTTCTTCGGCGGCACGTACTTCCCGCCGCGATCGCGCCAAGGAATTCCCAGCTTTTCCGAGGTGCTCGCCGCCGTGCGCGAGGCGTGGGTCCACCGGCGGGGTGACATCGAGCGGGAGGCCAAAACGCTGCTCGATCTCGTGCACCGCGGCGCGACCCTCTCGGCCCGTGCATTGGCCGATGACATGCACCGGCGAGCCGTGGCCCAGATCGCCCTGCGCTTCGACGAAAGGCGCGGGGGCTTCGGCAGCGCGCCCAAGTTTCCGCAGACTCCGCTGCTGCAATATCTGCTGGCGCTGGCGGCCAGCGGCGACGGGAGCGCGCGCACGATGCTCGTTGCGACGCTGCACCACATGGCCGCCGGCGGCATGTATGACCACGTCGGTGGTGGCTTCGCTCGCTACTCCACCGACGAGGGCTGGCATGTGCCGCACTTCGAAAAGATGCTGTACGACAACGCCCAGCTCGCGCGCGTGTACGCCGGCGCCTTCAGGCTGACCGGTGAAGAGAGGCTGCGCCATGTCGCCGAGGGCACATTGACGTACCTGCTGCGCGAGATGCACCCAGCGGCTGCGCCGGCAGCCTACGCTTGCGCGCAGGACGCCGACGCCGAGGGCGTCGAGGGCAAATTCCACGTCTGGACGCTGGCCGAGTTCCTCGCCGTGCTCGGCGCCGATGCACAGGCCGCGGCGCGTCTGCATGGCGTGACGGAGCAAGGCAACTGGGAGCACGGCACGAACGTGCTCGAGCGCCGCGATCCGGAAGCCGTACGCGCCGAACTCGACCTGGAACCCGAGGCCTTCGCGTCCTGGGAGCGCTCGGTGCGCGAGCGCCTCTACGCAGCGCGTGCCCAGCGCGCCTGGCCGATTACCGACGACAAGGTGCTGGCCGACTGGAATGGCATGGCGCTGCGCGCATTCGCTGAAGGAGGGCGGCTGCTCGGGCGAGACGACTTCGTGCAGGCTGCGCGAGAGCTCGCGCGCTTCCTGCTGGCCGTCATGGTCCGGGATGGGCGGGTCCACCACGCCTGGCGCGACGGCACGCTGCGAGACGAGGGGTACCTGGCCGACCACGCGCAGCTCGGGCTCGGCCTCGTGGAACTGCATGCAGCCACCGGCGAGCCGGAGTGGCTGAACGCCGCGCTCGACCTGTGCGGCGGCATGGTCGAGCGCTTCCATGACGCGGTCGAAGGCTTCTTCGACAGCGCGTCAATCCAGCTGCCGGTACGGGCGCGGAACCTCTTCGACGGCGCAGTGCCCTCGGGCACTGCGGCGGCGTGCGAGCTGTTGCTGCGACTGGCAGGCCCCTTTGAACGCAGCGACTGGGCCGACATCGCCCGCGCGGCGCTCGAGGGCCACGGCGCATTGATGGAGGAAGCGCCGATGGCCGCATCGGCGTTGCTGCATGCACAGCTGCTGGCGGAGCAGGGGGCTGATCTTGCGATCCCGGCGGGACGAGGCAGCGAACGCCTGTGGGCGGCGGCGCAGTCGGCGTTCGCGCCACTCGTCACACTCTTCCGTGGCTTTCCAGGATCGATGCCGCCGCTCGAAGGACGGATCGTGGGCGAGGCCTACCTGTGTCGGAATGGAAGCTGTGAGCTGCCGGCGCGATCGGTCGAAGCGCTGCGAGAGCAACTGGCAACGGGGTTCTCTGGCCCGCCCGGCAAGTTCGCAGCATCGGACGGCACTGCTTGAGGGGTTGCGGCCGAGCCATCGGCTCAAGAGAAGGCCCGGCGATCGTCGAGCGTTCAATGATGAATATGCAGGTCATCGCGACGGCGCAGTGATGTTCCAGCTCTCTCAAGCGCCCTTCATGCACAGCCTGAGCTAGCCCCAACCATGCCACATCGTCGCTAGACTTGGGAATGTTCAGAGCTCTGCTCGCCCTCATCCTTTTGCCACTCGCCTGCAGTGCGCAAGCACAGCGCCAGACCCCTTCCAGCATCGAAATTCAATCGGCGTACTGCATCAGCGTGCTGAATGGCCGAGCCAGGGATGCTCAAGCGCTCGCCTCTCTGCCGGCGCCCGGGTCGCAACAGGAGGGCTTCCGGGAAGCGCAGGCAGGGTACGAGCAAGACGTGCGCCGACTCCGGAGTTACCTCGTGCCCCGGATGAAGTACCTGGACGGAGAAGCGCTGCTTGCGGCTGCCGATCGAGGGCAGTCCGACGTGAGCTCATTCCTGCGGACACAGCGTGCTTGCAAGGCCCGCTGCGACACGAAGCCAGCGTCCGGGGCAGGCGCCACCGCAGAAAATACTGCGTGCCTCAGCGCTTGCTCAGCGGAGAACCTTGCGGCCGACCGAGTCAAGGCGTGCAGCCCGGTGAACTGGTTGTGATTCTGAACCGGCATGAGCGCATGTAACTCGGCGGCTATGGAGCCGCGCGCGACCCAGGCGGGCTGCGCTTGGCATGGGCTTGACCACATCAGTGAGCCGAGAACGCGAATGAGCGTGCCGCACTCGCCTTGTAGCATCCCTACCAGCGCACCTTGATGCCGAGGGAGGCCTGCACGGAGGACTTGATGGCAGCCTCGCCGCCGACATGCCACAGATGGCCGATCTCGCCGTAGAGGCTGGTGGCCGGCGTCAGCGCCAGCGTTGCCCCGGCGGCCGCCTCGGCCGCGCTGTAGCCGCCCCCGCTCGCAATCGCGGTTGCTCCCGCCGGGCCGATGAAGTTGGCCGCGTCATCGCCGAGGCTCGCGTGGTACAGGTTCAGGCGGGCATAGGGCTGCAGTTTTCCGGCGCCGGTAGCGATGTCGCCCTTGACGCGCAGGCCCAGGCGGGCGATCCAGCCGCTGGCGGCGTCCTGGCTCACCCGCGCGCCACCGAGCACAAGATCGTCAAAACTGCTGCGTTGATAGGCAATCTGCGCTTGCGGCTCGATGCTCCAGCTCTCGTTGAGTGGGAAGGGCTGGCCGATCTCGATCGAGGCCGTGAAGCTGCTGACCTTGCCCGAAACGCTCGGGTTGATGTCCGGGCGCGCGGTGTAGCGCTGGCTGCCGCTCTGAAGCACGCTGTCCACGTACAGGCCGCTCGCATCCATCCAGGTCGCATAGGCGCCCAGGAAGCGAGACTGCAGACCGTTGCTGCCCACCCGCGCCGTCAGACCGCGCGCATTGCCGATGACGCCGGCGCTGCCATCGAGGTAGCCCACGTAGACGCCCGCGCGCCAGTCGTCGCTCGCCAGCAGGTCGGTGCCGGCCTGCAGGCCGCTCGCACGGCCATCGGTATGGATCTGGGCGACTCCCGGTTGCTGGATGCCCAGGTCGGCGTACACCGCGCGCGCCCAGGCGCGCCGTGTGGAAGCGTCGGCTTCGTCGCCGATGCGCCGATGCAGGTTCCCCAGCATCGCCAGATCGGCCTGCCGGACTTGAGCCGGTAGGGCCGCAAGCAGGGGAACCTCGACCCGGTAGGTCGGCACCAGCACTACGGCCGATGCGGGCGGCACGGATGGCGGCACGGCACCCAACGGCGGCACCATCGGTGCAGTCGAGCGCAGATACCAGTTCTCGCCCGCGCCCTGCGCATCCGCGGCATACAGCCGGTACTCGTAGGCGCCGGCGTCCACGTGGCCGTTGGCCAGGCTGAAAGCGCTCTTGTTCGTCTGCGCAGTGGTGGTCGCACCGTTGCGCCCGCTCACCACCTCGATGCCGTCGCCCGTTGTGAGCATTCCCAGCCCTGCCGGGTTCGCGATCTGGATTGTGGTGCTGCCGTTGGCGCTGGCCCGGGGGCCGTCGAGCACCAGCCTGTCGCTCACACTCGTGCCGCCGGCCAGGCCCGTGCCCAGTCTCAGGAGGCTATGTGCGGCATAGGCCCCGTTGACCGTGAGCGTGCTGCCTGCAACAGCGCCGACGAGGCTCACGGTGCCGCCGTTGTCCAGGGCAGCCACGCGCTGTTTGAAGCCGGCGGTATCGAGCGTGGCGCCAGCCGCCACGATGTGCGCGGAGCCGGCGCTGAAGGCATCGGCCGCGCCCGCCCGCAGGATGCCCGCCGCCACCGTGGTGGGGCCCGCGTAAGTGTTCGCGCCCAACAGCACGGTGGTGCCGGCGCCGATCTGGGAGACGGAGCCAGTGCCCGAGATCACGCCGGGGAAGCTGAGGACATCCGAACGGTTGAAGATCAGTGCGCCGTTGTTAGCCACGGCGCCCTCGATGCTGCCGGTGGTGCCGCCGCCGCCGAGTTGCAGCGTGCCGGCCGTGATGGTGGTGCCGCCCGCATAGATGTTGTTGCCGGTCAGGATGAGAGTGCCAGGGCCTGTCTTGGTGAAGGCACCGGCGCCTCCGATGAGGCCTGTGTGCGTCAAGGTGCCCGCCTGGGTCTCGATGGTCCCGCCCGGGTTATTGAGCGCGGTCGCGCGTGCCGTGGAGAAGCCAGCCGTGGCTCTGAGCGTGCCGCCGCTGAAGTCGAGCACCCCGGCCGCCGCACCGAGATTGGCGTCGCTCGAGATCTGCAGCACGCCGCTTGCGATCGTGGTGCCGCCGCTGTAGGTGTTGGTGGCGCTCAGCACGGTCGTGCCGGCGCCGATCTGCCGCACTGTGCCGGTGCCCGAGATCAGGCCGGCGAAGGTTGAGGTGTCCGAACGGTTGAAGGCGAGGTTCGCATTGTTCGTCACGTTGCCCACGATGCTGCCGGTGGCGCCGCCGTTGCCCAGTTGCAGCGTACCGGACGTGATTGTCGTGCCGCCCGTGAAAGTGTTGGCGCCGGTGAGAGTCAGAGTTCCGGCACCTGTCTTGGCGAAGGCGCCGACGCCTCCGATGACGCCCGTATGCGTCAAGGTGCCGATCTGAGTCTCGATGGTTCCGCCCATGGCGTTGAGCGTGGTCGAGCGCGCCGTGGAGAAATCGGCCGTGCTTCTGAGCGTGCCGCCGTTGAACCTGAGCACTCCGGCCGTCGCGCCCATATTGCCGTCTTTCGCCACCGAGAGCGTGCCGCCGTTCAGGGACGTGCCTCCGGAGTAGCTGCTGATGCCGGTCAGGATCTGGGTCCCCGCGCCGGTCTTTGTAAGCGCGACGATTGGACTGCCCGTCGTCACGAATCCCGTCGGTGCTGTCTGACGGATGGTGCCATCGAAGGTGCCTGAGCCGCCATTGATGCCGACCACCAGTGTCTCGACGCCGCTGACGAAACTATTGGCGACCGTGCCGCCCCCGGTCAACGCGTCGACCGTGATGCCCTCGCCACGCAGGTCGAACGAGGCGCCGACGCCCACATCCAGGCTCGCGAGGTTGGCGCTCCAGTTCGAGGTCAGCGCGTCGTTGCCGATATAGCCGCTGCCGGACACCTTGATCTGCGTTCCTGCGGCGCCGGTCACCACGCCCCCGAAACGGGTGATGGCGCCCGGATTGGCCTGGTTGAATTCCAGGACCCCGCCACTGACGATCAGCGGGCTGTTCTTGAATTCATTGATCGCGGTGGTTTTCCTCAAGATGAGTTGACCGGCGCCTGCCTTGGTGAATGACTGATTGCGCACGCCGCCGTTGATGTCGAGAGTCAGGGCCCCGGTGGCGGCGGTGACTTCGATGGTGGCAGGCCCGGAGTTCCAGTAGAGGTCGCGCCGCGTCGAGGTCTCGCTGCCGGTACCGGTGTAGCGCAGGGTGGCGCCGTTCTGGATCGCCAGGTAGTTGGCGCCGGTGCCCGTGCCCAGCTGATTGACGGCAGACACCGACAGCGTGCCCCCGCCGATGAGCAGTTGCCCCGAGAAGGTATTGGCCCGGGTGAAGGTCTGGGTGCCGGTGCCGGCCTTGTGATAGTTGCCGCGGAAACCGGCGTTGTCGGAAAGCACCCCGTCGAAGGTGCCGCTGCCGTTGCCCACGCCGAAGGTGAATTGGCTGTAGCCAGCACCGTTCAGGCCGGACATGATTGTGCCGGCGCCCGACAGGACGTTAACGCGCACATTGGCTTCGACGCCATTGAAAACCGCCCCCGACGCGACACGCAGGTCCGAGCGATTGTTGATCCAGTTCTCGTTTGCGTTGCTGCCGCCAGTCAAGCGCCCTTGCTGGACATCGATCAGCGCGCCCGAGCTCAGCGCAAAGGTGGCCGGCAGCACTCCCCAACTGATCGTTCCCCCGCCGGTCTTGCGCAAGGTTCCCGCGCCACTGAAGGAGGTCGCCACCGATGTGTCGCTGGTCGTTGCGACATTGAATTCCAGCACGGCGCCGGAAGCGATGGCGTAGGAGGTCGTGGCGTTGGTGCCGCTTTGGACCACCAGCGTGCCGGCCGCCGCCGAAATCGCGCCGCTCACCGCGCCGGAGAGCGTCAGGGATCCCGTGCCGTTCTTGGTCAGCGTACCGCCGCCCGCGCTAAGCGCCGAAGCGATCGTCGCGTTGGCGTTGGTGGTGATGGTCCGGGCGCCCGACAGGGTGAGGGTGCTGCCGCTGAGGGTGTAGCTGCCGCTTGCCGGTGCGTTGAAGATCAGGCCTGCGGCAGTGATCGGTGTGGCCAGGTTCAGGACGCCCCCGGTGCCATTGTTGTTGCCGATGATGGCAACGTCGCCCGCCGCGTTGCTCCACACCAGGTCGGTGGCGTTGTTGTTCCAGCGGGGCGTGGTGGTGCTCCAGGTCCCGCCACCATCCGTCGCCGTTGAAGTGCTGGTCGCGAGGCCGCCGGCGTCCCAGGTCAAGGAGGCCGCGCGCGCGAAAGTCGTGGACAACGCGGCGACGAGCAAGGCAGCGTCGAAGAGCGCTGCGCGCGAAGCACGTCGCGGAGCGCGAAAAGCCGAGAAGGACTCGATCACGGCGATTGCTCCTCCGTTGTTTTTGCTTGTTCGGCGGCCATTGTGGCGGCACTGCCTTCGTTTAGCCAGCGAGGAATCGAACATCCTCTAGGTGCGCTTCATACCGTGGGCGCATCGATGCGTCGACTTGCTGAAGGGGGCGCGGTGTTTGTCATCCGCCTTCCGTGAGACGCCCACCGAGAGCATCCTCGGGGCTCGCTACAGTTGGTGGTCGCAAGCGGGTGCGTCGGAGCTTCAAATACCTTGGAGCAGCGACCGATGTGCGCCCGGCCGGCCTCCCCCAGAAGTGGGTTGCGTCCGTCTTTCGTTGCGTCGATGCTCACCGGCTGGCGAGCCACCGGGATCGCCACCATAGCGCCGGCAAGCTCGCGAATCGCCATCGAGGTGCGGCCCGCTCGAAGGAGACCCTGAATGAGAACTCGCCATTCACCGCTCGTCTTGTTCGCCGGTGGAGTCTCTCGCGGCAGCGATCGATGTATGCGAGGAGCGCAGGCGTGTCGAGCGCCGCCGGGTCAACCGCGAGCAGCGCGAGGTGAGCTCGAATCGCCGCGGGCTTCACCTCTCGGCAGCGCGCCCCATGGATGCTGACGACCAGGCCGTCAGGGCTGGCAGGCCCGTCCCGTTTACCGTGCCGTCAAAACGAAAGACGCGGGCTCTATTGGCCCGCTGCCTTTTTTGCTGACCTCAGTCGGCGTACTCGCCTGCGTCCTTGATCACCTTCGCCCACCGTGTCTTTTCGGCTTCGAGGTATTTCTTGTGGCCGGCAGGGTCGAGGCGCTCGTCAGTCACCACGGTGAGGCCGAGCGCCTCTTCCCGCTTGATCAAGTCTGGGTCTTTCAATGCGATGCGCAGCGCGGCATTGAGCTTAGTCAGCACCGCGGGTGGCGTGCCGCGCGGCGCGTACAAGCCATGCCAGACCTGGACGTTGAAGTCCTTCAACCCGACTTCCGACAAGGTCGGAACATCCTTCAGCGCCGGGAGCGCCAGGCGCTGCAAGCTGGTGACGCCGTAGACCTTCACCTTCTTGCCCTCGATCTGCGGCACCGCGTTGGTCGCCTGTTCGCACATCAAGTCGACCTGACCGCCGATCAGGTCGGTCATCGCCGGGGCGGTGCCCTTGTACGGTACCGGCGTCATGTTGGTCTTCAGCGCGCTCTGGAACATCAGCCCGCACAGGTGCGACGCAGAACCGAGCCCCGCGTTGGCGAGGTTCACCTTGCCGCCAGTCGCCGCGATCCATTGCCGCAGTTCCGCGAAGTTGCTGGCCGCCAAGCCGGGCTTGCCGATCAGCACCGAGGGCGCTTCGTTGATCAGGCCCAGGGTCTCGAAGTCGTCCGGCACCTTGTAGCTGAGCTTGCGGTACAGCGCCGGCGCAGTGGCCATGCCGATGTGATGCACCAGCAGCGTGTAGCCGTCGGGCGTGGCCCGTGCCACCTTTGCGGATCCGATGGTGCCACCCGCGCCGCCGGCATTGTCAACGATCACCGTCTGGCCGAGTGGCTTGCGAAGCGCCTCGGCCAGGTCCCGGGCGATCTTGTCGCTGGGGCCGCCGGCTGCGAACGGCACGACCAGCGTGACCGGCTTGTCGGGGAAGTCCGCACAGGCCAGCGTGGCCGACGCGAGCAGGGCGATACCAGCGCCGCAGCGCCACAGATTGATCATGGTCTCATCTCCTTGGGGTTGCTGGGCGTTAGGCCGAAAGCGCCTGCATCTCGCGATACAGATCCGCCTTGCCTTCGAAGCCGATCCCGGGCAGATCCGGCAGCGTCACGTAGCTGTTCTCGACCTTCACGCCATCGGGGAAACCGCCGAAGGGCTGGAACAGGTCGGGATACGACTCGTTGCCGCCAAGGCCCAGGCCCGCTGCAATGTTCAACGACATCTGGTGCCCGCCGTGGGGGATGCAGCGGCTGGCCGACCAACCATGCTCCTTGAGCATGTCTAGCGTCTTCAGGTACTCCACCAGGCCGTAGCTCAGCGCGCAGTCGAACTGCAGCCAGTCGCGGTCGGGGCGCATGCCGCCATAGCGGATCAGGTTGCGCGCGTCCTGCATCGAGAACAGATCTTCGCCCGTGGCCATCGGGTTCTTGTAGAAGTTGCGCAGCGCGGCCTGCAGTTCGTAGTCGAGCGGGTCGCCTGGCTCCTCGTACCAGAACAGGTCGTATTGCGACAGCGCCTTGGCGTAGGCAATCGCGGTCTCGAGGTCGAAGCGGCCGTTGGCATCGACGCACAGCTTCTGGCCGTCCTGCAGCACTTCCATGATGGAGTCGATGCGGCGCAGATCTTCGTCGAGCGAAGCGCCGCCGATCTTCTTCTTGACGACCGTGTAGCCGCGGTCGATGTAGCTGCGCATCTCGTCCTGCAGCTTCTTGTGGTCCTGGCCGGGGTAGTAGTAGCCGCCGGCCGCGTAGACGAAGATCTTGCGGTTGGGCTTGCCGTCGCCATAGCGGTCGGCCAGCAACTGGAAGAGCGGCTTGCCTTCGATCTTGGCCACCGCGTCCCATACCGCCATGTCGATGGTGCCGATGGCCACGGAGCGCTCACCGTGGCCACCCGGCTTCTCGTTGGTGAACATCGTGTTCCAGATCTTGTGCGGGTCGAGGTTGTTGCCGCTGTCATCGACGAGCGAGGCCGGGTTGGCTTCCAGGATGCGTGGGATGAAGCGCTCACGCATCAGCTTGCCCTGGCCATAGCGGCCGTTGGAATTGAAGCCATAGCCGACGACCGGCTTGCCGTCACGGATCACGTCGGTGACCACGGCCACCAGGCTCAGGGTCATTTTGCTAAAGTCGATGTAGGCGTTGCGGATGGGCGAGCTGATGGGGATGGTTTTTTCGCGGATTTCGACGATCTTCATGGCTGTCTCCAGGTGGGTTTGAATGGGAGACTGAATGGTCGGCGTTGCCGGCTTTTTCGGCCAATGCTCAATTTCTCAACTTCCATGCGCTGGACGAACCGCACATGAATCTGATCTGGCTGCATGACTTCCTGGCGCTGGCGGCCACGGGCAACTTTTCGCGTGCGGCAGAGGATCGCCACAGTTCCCAACCGGCGTTCAGCCGGCGCATTCGTGCACTGGAAGAGTGGATGGGCGCCGACTTGTTCGACCGCAGCTCGCAGCCCGCCACGCTTACTGAAGTCGGGGAGTGGTTCGCCGGCGTGGCGCAGGAACTGATCGCCAGGGTGGCGCGGGTGCCCGGAGACGCCCAGAAGATCGCGGAGGCCAGTTCGGTCACCTTGCGCATCGCGTCAACCCACGCTCTCTCCTTCACTTTCCTGCCGCGGTGGTTGCGCAGCCTCGAATCCCACACGACGCTGGGTCCGGTGCAACTGATGTCCGATGTGCTCCAGCGTTGCGAAGCACTGATGCTGCAGGGCAAGGTCCAGTTCGTGTTGAGCCACGCGCACAGCAAGGCACGGGGTGCGCTGGATGCGGAGCCGTACAGCTCGGCCCGGATCGGCGAGGATGTGCTGATCGCGGTGTCGGCGCCAAAAGAAGGAGGCGGCGCGCGTCACGAACTGCGGGTCGGCCGCGGCACGGTGCCCGTGCTCCAGTACACCGAAGAATCGGGACTGGGACGCATCGTGCGCGCTGTGCTCGGGCGCAGGCTGGAGTCACTGCCGGTTCAGGTCGTCTTCACCGCGCACCTCGCCTCGGTCCTGAGGACGATGGCGCTGGACGGCAGGGGCATTGCATGGCTGCCGCAGACGCTGGTAGAGGACGACATCGGCCAGGGGCGCCTGGTCGCCGCGGCGAGCAACGACTGGGCCGTCCAGCTAGAAATCAGGCTCTATCGCGACAGCGAGCTTTTAGGAAAGGCCGCCAACGCATTCTGGAATACCGCCATCGAGGAGTGATTGCCTCTCATCGTCGCTAGCCCTTGTTCGATGGCGTCGGACGGGTCGAGTCGTCGACGGCGGCCGCTCTGCCACGCATTGCGGTCACTCGACCTTCCAACGCGGAAGACAGCAACGGGCTGCGGATTCAACTGGTCGATGCAACACACTGATGGGGAGCCAAAGCTCAGCGTCCCTGGCTTCTTCCTGGCGAGTTGAACCAGGTCGGCCACTGTGTTCACCGGCACGTCCCGACTGGGAATCGTCGGAGGCAATTCCCGTCAATCTGCTCTACAGCTCCAACGTGCGGCGCACGGCTCGCGCCCAGGCTTTCATCGAATTCGTCATTGAGAGGTTCCGCGAACTTGAATATGTTCGGGGCGCAGAGCGCACGCCGGGATGACAGCCGCCAACATGGTGGTTCGCATTGCACTCTGTCCGTGACGCTCGCAAGCGTCCTGATCATCGGAGGCGGCATTGGCGGCTTGACCCGGATGGAAACAAGCTCTGCGTTGCCTGTCACGCCCCGACCTTCGACGGTGCGTGACGGCTCGGGAGGGACGCCAGAAACCGGGAAAACCAGTCGTTCGCAGAGCAAGTAAGTTGGCTACAGGGTGGGAACGGTGCCGCCGTCGATCCGATGCTCGGACCCTGAGATCGAAGCGGACCGCGAGGAGGCCAGGAAGGCGATCAGATCGGCAACCTCTTGTGGCTGGGCGGGCCGGCCCAGCGGAATGCCTCCCAGCCAATCCATGATGATCTTCTTGCCGCCTTCGTAGTCCGTTCCGGCCTCTGCAGCCATTCTTTGCGCAAACGCGACGGACGCCTCGGTCTCGATCCAGCCCGGCGCCACGCTCAGCACGCGGACGCCCTTCGGCATCACCTCTCTTGCCAGAGACTTGCTGTAGGTCGTGAGGGCGCCCTTGGCTGCGGCGTAGGCGGTCGTGGACTCAGGCAGAGGCAGCACGCGCTGGATGGAGCTGACGTGGATGATGACACCGGACCCTTGAGCCAGCATCGCCGGCAGCAGTGCACGATCCAGACGTACGGCAGGCATCAGGTTCAGGTTCAACTCGGCGAACCAGTGCTCATCACTGATCGCGGTGAACCCGCCACCGGGAGTTCTGGAGCCGCCGAGCACGTTGACCAAGATGTCGACGCCGCCCCAATCCTGCAGGATGGTTCGAGCAAGGTGACTCGTGCCTTCCGCCGTCGACAGGTCGGCAACAACGTAGCTGACCCCCTCCACCGGCTGCGCCGGCACAGTGCGCGCGGATGCCGCCACCCGAGCGCCGGCCTCCGCAAGGGTTTTCACGACTGCAGCGCCAAGGCCCAGTGTGCCGCCGGTCACCACTGCCCGCAGGCCATTCAGGTGAAGGTCAAAGTTCATGCCGTGATCTCCAGGCTTTCGATCAGGCCACGCGCAAGGCGGAAAGACAACTTCAGGTCGATCGGGCTGCCCGGAAAGGTGCCGGCCGTGTGGCTGCGGACCACATCGACCCCGTCAACCAGTTCCACCGAAAAAGGATCGTTTGTGTAGGTGTACAAGGTCGCGGACTCGGCCTTCCATGCCCTGATCGCGTCGTGGCCGGTATGCGTCCGGCCTTTGTCTTTGACGACGCCTTGCGGCGTGAAACAGCGAGCGACATCGTCGGGACCTCGCGTATCCGCGGCGAAATACGCGGCAATGGGATCGGGGAGAGTGAGAGCGGACATGTGAACTCCTTGGTTGCGATGGTTCACAGAATGCGTCTTGGTATTAATTTAGTGAATACCATAGAATCAGAATGAGGTATGTAGAGAAGAATGCATAATGCGCGGCTCCGACTTTGCTGAGCTGAAGGCCTTTGTCGCCGTCGTGGAGCGCCAGAGCTTTGCCCGAGCGGCAGAGCATCTGGGCCTATCGCCTTCGGCACTCAGCCAGACCATCCGACAGCTCGAAGGCCGCATCGGCGCCCGTCTTCTGAATCGCACGACCCGAAGCGTCGCGCCATCGGCAAGTGGCGAGCGGCTGTACAGGCGCATCGCTCCGTTGTTTCGCGAGATGGCTGTTGCAGTCGCTGAAGCCAGCGAGGCGACAGGACAGATGAGCGGAACGCTTCGCATCAACACGCTGGGGATCGCAGCGAGAACCATCATTGCGCCCCGGCTTTCGCGCTTCCATCAAGCACACCCTGACGTAGTCCTCGACATCGTGGTCGACGACGCGCTGGCTGATATCGTCGTCGGCCGCTTCGACGCGGGCATCCGCGTGGGTGGACAGCTCCAGAAAGACATGGTTGCCGTCCGCCTCACGCCGGACCTGAACATGGTTGCCGTGGCGTCCCCAGACTACCTCGCGCGTCGAGGAACCCCCAAGTCACCTGCCGAGTTGCATGACCATGCATGCATCAACTGGCGGCTCCAGATGGACGGTAGGCACTATCGCTGGGAGTTCAAGAAACGAGGGCAACGACTCGAAGTAGCGGTGGACGGCCCCATCGTCACCAACCACGCCGACATCGGCGTTGCTGCTGCGCTCAACGGGCTCGGGATTGCCTATCACTTCGAGCGAGATGGCGTGGGTGAGCTTTTGGCCCAGGGGCGGCTGGTCCAAGTCCTCGCGGACTGGTCGATTTCGCGCCCAGGTCTGTTCCTCTACTATCCGAGCAGACAACATCGACCAGCCCTGCTCGGTGCCTTCATCGACTGTTTGCTGGATCGAAAACCCTTCGATCGGCTCTAGGCTTGCCAGGGCCTGTCAGACAAGAGGCCCTGGCAGGCTTCGCGCGACGTTGCTCGCCGTCATGGTCAACTTGAAGTGTTCGCCGACACGCTTGAGGCCTCGGGATTGCGAGCTTGTTCACCATGCACGCGAGAGCTTGCCTTCCACCGACGCGGAGAGATCTGGTTGGACGATCACCTGGACCGTGTAGAAGCCATTGCCCTCGAAGTAGCCGTTCTCCGCGTGCGAGACACGACGTGAGTCCGCAATGAATGAAATGGCCAGTCCGGAGTCTCCTTTGGGCCTGACGCTCACCGTCCGGGCCTGGCCTGGTGCGAGGGTCGCGGCGACGCTTTGTTCGAAGCCCGATCCCCTGACGCTGACGTCGTGCAGTGTCATCGATGAGCGGTTGCGGACCTCGACGGGGGTGCCGGAAGAGCACGCAACCACGGTGCCCGCGCACGCCACGGCGAAGGGCATGAGCGGCCGGGCCCATCTTGCTGCATCTCTTGTCATGGGGCCGGATGCTAAGCCGCCCGTGCATCTCCGCCAGCATGGCTTGCGGTTCATATGTTTATTGCGCGAACTCGAAATTTGACGCAATTTCTGAATCGAGGAATCGACAATCTTTGGGATCTCACGCACGAACTCGAGATTCTTTGCAATCCTGTGAACGCGCTAATTTCATACGATTTCTGTCGTTCCCTCCAACCTCACAGGACTCTTCATGAACACTGGAATTCGCAAGCTGATCATGGTTGCTGCCGCAACTGCCAGCATCGTCGGCGCAAGCAGCGGTGCCCTTGCGCAGCCCACGCAAGTCAGGAACGTCGTGCTGGTGCATGGTGCTTTTGCCGATGGTTCGGGCTGGCGCGGTGTCTACAACGATCTGACGGGCCGCGGCTACCGGGTAACAATCGTTCAGAACCCGCTGACATCCCTGGCAGACGACGTGATGGCCACCCAGCGCGCGATCGCCCGCCAGGACGGCCCCACGATCCTCGTAGGCCACTCCTGGGGCGGTACCGTGATCACCGAGGCCGGCGTCGATCCGAAGGTCGTCGGCCTGGTCTACGTTTCCGCCCTGTCCCCCGACGCGGGCGAGACCACCGCCGAGCAGTACACCGGGTTCTCGGCCCCCGATTTCGTCATCGACACCCACGCTGACGGCTACGGTTTCGTCAACAAAGAGAAGTTCAAGATCGGCTTCGCCGGCGATACGAGCGATGCGGACGCGGCGTTCCTGAGGGACTCGCAGGTGCCGATCAACATGTCGGTGTTCGCCACCCGGCTCAAGCACGCCGCGTGGCGCACCAAGCCGAGTTGGGCGGTCATCGCGACCGACGACAAGGCTTTCGACGTCCGCATGCTGCACAAGATGGCCAAGCGCATCGGCGCCCAAGTGACGGAGGTCAAGGCCAGCCACGCGGTCTTCATGACACAACCGAAGGTGGTCGCGGACGTGATCGATCGCGCCGCGAAGAACCCGTAGCCGGCGAGCGGCGGCTGCGGTCTCGGCGCTGGTCTTCGAGATCGGCCCATTTCCGCAGACCGTCCAACGCCGGACAAAGCGCCTGGCCCACTGCGCCATTCGTTCCCGGTGCCTGTGGCCTGAGCACCCGTTCGGTCCCCTAGGACTTGTTCAGCACCTCTCGAAGCCTGAGCTCGTCGGACGCGATGGCCGCCAATTCCAGCAGCGTCCGCTTCTGGTTCTTGTCCAACTGGCGCGGACGGAAGTCGATGACGCAGATCGACCCAAGGGCAAAACCATCCGGGTCGTACACCGGCGCTCCCGCGTAGAAGCGGAAGTGCGGGGCCTTCGCCACTGCAGGGTTGCGAGCGAAGCTGGGGTGTTCCTTGAGATCACGGACTTCGAAGATTCCTTTCTGCAGGACCGTGTGGTTGCAGAAGGCCCAGCTGCGAGGCGTCTCCACCATGTCCAGGCCCTGGCGGGACTTGAACCACTGCAGTTCGGGCGTCAACACGGTCATCAGCGCGACGGGCGTCTTCAATCCCCAGGCTGCGAGCCACGTCACCCTGTCGAACTGGACCTCGGGTGGCGAGTTGACCAAACCGGAGCGCCGCACCGCCTGGAGCCGGCTCCCCTCGTTCGGCGCCATCGGGAAATCGCCCTGGAGGATCTGATCTGCGAGCTCCCGGGGAGCTTCGGTCGCCACGGACGTGGAACGCGCGGGCGTCGCCGCGGGCCGCGGCTCCGAGCCGGCTTGCGCCTTGAGGGCTTCGACATCGGCCCGGTGGACGCGCCGGTGGCCGCCAGGCGTCTTCCACGACGGCAACGCGCCGCCCTCGATCAGGAGCTGCGCTGTGCGAACCGAGATGCCCAGGAGCTTCGCGGTTTCGGTGGTGGTGAGGACGCTGTCTTTCATGGGCTGTGAGAAGGCGACGGCTCTGCGGGCACAGGCCGAGGGCCTAGCTTAAGCCAACGGCCGCTCGCTCTATACCCGCGCAGATTGCTCGCTTATTCTATCAAATTTGATAGTTATGATAGATTTGAAGATACTGACCCCGGCTTGCGCGGGACGTATCGCGCAAGCCATCCGATCCATCCAACGAAACAACGACCGTGAACCAAGACTTTCTCGACACCCAAGCAGCTGCATTCTCCGGCGACCAACCCGACGCCCACTTCGACTTCATCGTCTGCGGAGCCGGCACGGCCGGCTCGGTGGTGGCGGGCCGCCTGGCCGAAAACCCGGAAGTGCGGGTCCTACTGCTCGAGGCAGGCGGCGACGACGATCATCCGCACGTGCTGGAGCCGAGCAATTGGCCTCTGAACCTGGGCAGCGAGCGCGACTGGAACTTTGCCGGCGCCGCCAATCCGCACGTCAACGGCAGGCAGATCCCCTTGAACATGGGTCGCGCCCTGGGCGGCGGCTCCAGCGTCAACGTCATGCTGTGGGCGCGCGGCCACAAGAACGACTGGGAAGACTTCGCTGCGGAAAGCGGCAACCCGGCGTGGAACTACGACTCGGTCCTGAAGATTTATCGACGGGTGGAGGACTACCGCGGCGCGCCCGATGCGTCGCGTCGCGGCGTCGGCGGCCCCGTCCACGTCGCGCCTGCCCGGGCAGTGCAGCCGATCGCGAACGCCATGGTCTCGGCGGCCGAGACAATGGGCATTCCCACTTTCGACAATCCCAACGGCGAGATGATGGAAGGCCCCGGTGGCGCGGCCCTCAACGACGTGATCGTCAAGGACGGTCGACGCCATTCCATCTACCGCGCCTACGTGCACCCCCGGCGCGCCCAGCCCAACCTCACCGTGATGACGGGCACCCTGGTGAGCCGGCTGGTGTTCGAGGGCCAGCGCGTCATCGGCGTGGAGGCGGTGAGCAACGGCCGGTTGATGCGCTTCTGCGCCCACAGCGAGGTCATCCTCTCGCTGGGCGCGGTCAACACGCCCAAGGTCCTCATGCAGTCGGGCGTGGGGCCCGAAGACGAATTGCGCCGCCACGGCATTCCGGTGATCCAGCACCTGCCGGGCGTCGGCGCCAACCATCAGGACCACGTGTCCTTTGCCGTGATCTTCGAATACGAGTCGCCACAGGCCGTGGGCTATGGCGGGTCGGAGGCAACGCTCTACTGGAGCAGCCGGAGCAACCTGCGCCTGCCGGACATGTTCCATTGCCAGGTGGAGTTTCCGGTGCCCAGTGCAGAGAACGCGAGCCTCGGCGTGCCCGCCCACGGCTGGACGATGTTCGCGGGCCTGGCGCATCCCGAGAGCCGCGGCCGCATCACGCTGTCGGGGCCGGAGTTCACCGATGCGCCGATCATCCAGGCCAACACGCTGTCTCATCCGGCCGACGTGCGCAGTGCGATCGAGAACATCCGCTTCGTTCAGGAACTCGGTGCGCAAGCTTCATTCAAGGGCCTGGTCAAGGGCGAGCGCCTTCCCGGAAAGTTGGACGCGAAGGCGCTCGACAACTATGTGCGCAATGCCGCGGTGACCTACTGGCACCAGTCCTGCACCGCCAAGATGGGCCGTGACCCCATGTCCGTGGTGGACGGCCAGCTTCGCGTCTATGGCGTGCAAGGCCTGCGCATTGCGGACGCATCCGTCATGCCGCACGTGACGAGCGGCAACACGATGGCGCCGTGTGTCGTCATCGGCGAGCGCGCGGTCGAAGAGCTCCGCGCGAGCCACGGCATCTGAGCCCCTGTGCCCGTGTCCACCACCTCTTCTTTTTGATTGACCAAGAACTCTCAACAATGAACACGAAGCAGATCATCAACGCCCTTGCGCTCGCAGGCATGGGCTTCGCGACCCTCGCCAACGCCGAACCCTACGACGGTGTGCTGGCCATCCGATCCGAGCGGCCGCGTTCGGAGCTGGTGATGGAAGCGCGCGGTGCGGCCCTCAGGCCGATCTTCGGCGAAGCCTCCCTGGTCGATGCCGCCCCTGGGTTCGTGGGCCGCCTGACGCGCGCCGAGGTTCGCCGGGACGCGGTGTCCGCTTCGCGCGCGGGCAACCTGCATGGCGACCATGCGGGCGCGGGGGTGCTCAGCCTGCGCGGCGGCAGCCCGGCGCGCGAACTCTCCGGCATGCCGCGCAGCCCTGCGCCCGGCGGCTGAGTCCCGCGGAAGGCACGTTGTTGGTCGTGTTCCATGCCGCCCGGGCGGAGCTTGAATCTCAGCCTCAGTCCGAAGACAAAGGGACCTTTCATGCTGCGGAGCAAGGACTTGGCGAACACACCGCCTCGGCCCTAAGCCGAAGTAGCGCCCTCGGGAGAGCGGATCTTCGCAGGCGATGCTGCTACGTGCCCTTTCCCTCTTGCTGCAAAGCCTGGGCGATGTGGTTGAGAACGGCTCTGGTTTGGCAGCCATCTTGTGGTCAACGGGAATGATGGCGTGAACCGGCGGTCCCGAGACATCTGCTTGCGGCAGCACACGCTCCAGCCGGCCTGCTTGCAGGTGCGGCAGCGCGATGCGGTCGAGGAATTGCGTCCTGCCGAGTCCAAGGATGGCCGCGTCGATGGGAGCCCGGCCATCAGCCGGCACCATTACTGGTGAAGGACCTGCAGCTTGGTCTTGCCCATCATCGCCTGACCGCGATATTGAAAGCCTTTCGACTGTTCTTCGTGCTGCTGGACTGTCCCACCACATTGAGCGAGTTCAACACGACGTCAACCCCGACGACGAATTCATCGCCTGCCTCGATGAGAGTGGCGGCACGCCAGGACGATGGCTTTTCTCGCGTGGTTGACACCCAACTGAACGACCGCTTAGAAGCAAGCCGAACTTCGGCTTTGAGCTGCGGATTCAACCAGAAGTTCAGGCCCCACCATACCGCGTGGGCAGTTCGAAGCAGACACTGCGTGCCTTTCAGAAGATCACCTCACCTCACCTCGTCGCACCTCACCTAAGCACATAGCTCGCCAACACACTCTGCACCTCATAGATGCTGAGCTTCTTATTGAACTGCTTCTGTATCGGCACAGCGGCACAGCCGTCCCAGAGATCCAGATCTTGAGCTCCGCATCGAGATCGAAGGTGCCCCCCGTCTCCACACTGAAGTGCGTGATGCTCTTGCAGGGAATGGAGTGGTAGTCGATCTTGCTCCCCGTCATGCCTGCTTATCGACCAGCACGAGGCGCCGTCGGTGAACAAGAAGTAGTCACAGATGAGCTGGTAGGCGTGCTCGACCACTTCGCCCTTCGCCAGGATCTGGCTGAACTCCTGCTGGATCTTCGCCGGGTCGATCGACACACGCGACCGTTGCCGGTCATCGAAGGCTGCGCGGGAGCGCAGCGCGTGGCTGATGCAGGTGGCGGTGGGGGAGCCTGCGCAGCTGGATGAATTCTCCCCGCCCAAACCGGCAATAGTGCGCACCGCCGCGGAACCGCCCTCTACGCAGCACCGGCAAGTCTGATGCACGCTTCAAGCCCCAGTCCAAGAAGAAGAACAGATCGTGGTCATTCCAGGACTGCTCATGTGCCTTGCGCTCGCATGCCTTGCGCCCACGCAAGGCATGGACAAGATGCGGCCAGAGCCGCAAGGGCAAGGACGTCCAGCAAACTGAATTCAACCGTGTCTTCGACAACGCCTTGAAGCCGCTGACCGGCCGGTCGACCGAAGGGATGGATGTGCTTCGACGACGGGTCAAGTTGCCTGCCCAACTGAAGTGTTGAGGAGCCTGCGTCAAGGCAGCCGGCCAAAACCGGGCACCCGCAGGACCCTGTCGTCCACGTCGATGCCGAAGCCCAGCCCCAGTAGATTCAGCTCCAGGCCCTCGTCGCGTGCCACCGTCACGCCCGCCAGGCCCAGCAACGACAGTTGCCAGCCGGTGCCGCTGGGTGCGTGGTCGATGATGGTGGTCAACCCGAGGTAGTCCTTGCCGATGGCGGTGGGTGGCAGGTCCAGCCGCAGGTCGGGCACCTGTCGGGCCACCCAAGCCACGAAGGTGTTGCTGTTGGGGCCTGGCCAGAGGCGGTAGGACGAGCGCCAGGGATAGGCCGCCACTGCAGATTCGATCTGGTCGATCATGGCTTCTGCCGGGGCACCTCGATGATCGGCCAGCAGCTGCGGATTGGCGCCGAACCATTGAACGCTGGGATCGTCGACTTCGCTGGTGACCAGTGCATCTCCGCCGCGTCGGGCCCGCCAGCCGACGATGTGGTACGTGGTATAGCGTTCCGCGCCGGCGCGCTTGACGGCGATCCAGGGGTGGATGCCGAAGGCGCCGCGCCACCGCACGATGCGAGCGCCGTACACCTGCACGACCGCACCGCGTTCGGATGCAGCGTCAGGCGCCTGCTTGGTGCTCTCACGACTCATCATGTACCAAGGCGTGTGCAAGTCCAGGTTGCCGAACGCCAGCACACCCACCGGGCCCAGCATCAAGAGTGCGAGCAGGCCCAGCAAAATCAGGGGCCAACGTAACCAGCGCGTCGAGCGCTTCCGTATGGGAGGCGAAGCGGCGGCGTCGGTCATGTCGAGAGTGTCGCCAGCCCCTGAAACGGCCACAAGCGGTGCGTCGCGAGCCTACGACGCCATGGCGCCTATACCCAGGACCGCCAAGGCTACGAACACGATGGCGACGATCAGGAAGATGAAGAACAGGATCTTCGCGATCTTTGCCGCACCGGCGCTGATCCCGGTAAAGCCGAAGACACCTGCGACGACCGAAACGATGGCGAAGATGATGGCCCACTTCAGCATGAAGTTTTTCCTTGTTGGAGCCTTGTATTGTTCGCAATGGTCAGCATGCCTGAGGTAGGGCTGAGGCTCACAGCAGCGTCAGCGAGCTGCGTACCGCACCACCGGGGTTAACCATGAACCAGGACGATCCATGCATCCAGTGCGACGAAGAGCATCAGGAAGAACGTCCTGACCTGCTGGACGCCCACGAGGAGCCGCAGTCCACGCCGGCTGAACGATTGGGCTTCGCCCTTCCAGTACACCGAGCGCAGTTAGATGATGCACAACTTGCGACGCCGGAGGCGTTCAGGCGCGATCCTGAAACGGTGTGGGCGTGGTACGAGTGGCGGCGCCGATCGAGCGTGCGGATCTGTTGCTGGTGGTCGGAACGCCGCTTCAGCACGCCGCCATGCGAACCAGCCGTGCCGCCTCTTCGGCACGCGCGTCTTCCACCTCGCGCAGCACCCCGCCCAAGTCCACCGGCCCGCTCGGACGTGCGAAGCTGCCCGTGAGCGCCGAGCCCGTGTGAAGCTCGCCGCGCTCGTAGAGGTTCCATATTTCCTCGCCGTAACGGGTGGAAAGCAACTCGGGCGCGAACTGCCCGAAGAAGTCCGCAAGATTCCCCACATCACGCAACAGCATGCGCCGCGCGTGGTTGTTGCCCGCGGCATCGACGGCCTGGGGCAAGTCGATGATGACCGGGCCGTCGGCGGCGAGCAGCACGTTGAACTCGGAAAGGTCGCCATGCACCACACCCGCGCACAGCATGCGAATCACCTCCACCAGCAGCGTTGCGTGGTGCACCCGCGCGTCCTCCGGCGTGAACACCACGTCGTTGAGGCGCGGTGCGGCATCGCCGTGCTCGTCGGTGACCAGTTCCATCAGCAGCACGCCGTCGGCAAAGTTGTAGGGCTCGGGCACGCGCACGCCCGCCGCGGCCAGCCTGTAGAGCGCATCGACCTCGGCGCTTTGCCAGGCCGCTTCGGTGGCCTGTCGGCCGAACTTGGTGCCCTTGGCCATCGCGCGCTGCAGACGCGTGTTCTTGACCTTGCGGTTTTCGGTGTAGTCGACGGCCTGGCGGAAGCTGCGCTGGGTCGCTTCCTTGTAGATCTTGGCGCAGCGCGTCTGGTCCCCGCAGCGCACCACGTAGACCATCGCTTCCTTGCCGCTCATGAGCTGGCGAACCACGCTGTCGATCAATCCTTCGTCGATCAGCGTCCGTAGTCGAGGGGGCGCTTTCATGGTTCATTTTGCCTGCATGCGGGGCCGGCCCGCGACGCGGAGGCCGGCTGATCCAGTCAGTCCGAATCAGGAAAGGTGTCCGTGAAGGCTGCCGCAAAGGCGCGGGACCCGGTCAGGGTGAGGGAAAGGGTCACTCGCCCAGGTACGCACGGCATGGAAACGATCGCGTGCTCGCAGTCGTAGGCGATGTCAAGCGGAACATCATCCTCGGCCACTGCTTGCAACTCGAAGTCCCACTCGCCGTTTTCTTCGACAGCAGATGGTGCGCCGAAATGGCGACAGGCCCAACCGAGCACGGCTTCGACCTCGTGGATCAGGGCCGGCAAGCGATCAGCAAGGACGGACGCCATCGCGTGGAAGCTGCAGGCGCCGGTCTCCTCGTCGGTCAATTCGAAGAGCAGGTATTCGAGTGGCATACCTGGAGGATGCCGCAATGTCGAAGCGTCCGCTTCCGCAGATGGACGATCTTCAGGTTGAAGGAGCGTTCACCTCAGCACATAGCTCGCCAACGGGACAGGCCCGAGCCAGGCCACCGCCGCGTCCGCCGGCGCCAGGGCACGCAGATCGGGAAGCGCCAGAGTTCCGCGGCTACCTCCTCCAACTGGAGCGGATCGACCGTGCGCCACTGCTGCTGCAGCCGATGGGCGCAGGCAGCAATCCAAACTTCAGCGGTGAGTTCGGCCATGGATATACTGTACGCCCATCCAGTATTTTTCGCATGTGTTCGCGATCGTTTACCGCTGCCGCCGAGAGGGGCAACTGCTGCACCGCGATGACATCGAGGCGGAGCCGGTGCATGGCGAGCTACAGGTGTACCGCAAGGGAATGAAGCGCGTGGCCGTGCTGCTCGGGCGGGACGGTGAGAGCTACGTGATCCCGCTGCTCGACAAGGTGAAGCTGCTCGCGGTCAACGAGCGCGGCATGCTGCTGACCGGCATTGAGGTCTATCCGACCCGCGGCGCCAAGGGGACCGGGCCCATGTTTGCGCAGACCTGGTGGTGCGATCTGAGCCCTAAGGGCCGGCCGACGATTGCAGACCCGGCTGAAGCGCGCCGGCGCGAACGCGAACGACAGGCGCGCGACGTTGGCACCTCTCTCCTGCGCCGCCCAGCGCGGCGTTGACGTTACGAGCCCTGAAGAGGCGAACGCTGGGCAGGATGCTCCGCCAGACGGGTCCTGGCCAGCAAAGCCCGAGCCCGGATCGATGAATACTTGGCGCGCACGCCGGTCAGCTCGCCAAGCGAATGAGCGACCAGCCGAAGGCGATCATGCGCTTGCACCAAGGCGGTCGGCTCAGCCGGCGCGGCGTCGCGCAGCCGCCTCTGCGATGTCGGGCGGCAGGCGCTTGAGCAGCCAGCGGATCGCCAGCGGCACGAGCAACAGATCGTCTACCACCCCGAAGACCGGCACCACGTCGGGTATGAGGTCGATGGGCGAGAGCACGTAGAGCGCGATCAGCACGGATCCCAGCTTCAACCAGCCCGGCGCGGCCGGGTGGCGCAGCGCGAACCACAGCTCCCGCGCGTCACCGCGCACCAAGGACCAGAGCAGAGTCAGGCGTTTCCACATGGCGGGCTTGTTCGTTGTCGAGCCGGGGTTTAGACAACATGGCGCCCGCCGGGCCCACTGCAAGGGGTTGCACGCGCGGTGTTACATATCGCTTCGCAGGCAGCCCACCGTCCGTTTCGCTGAGCCTTGACGCTCATGCCACCAGCTGCTCCGCCAGGGCCGTCAATGCCTCGCCCACCGGCTGCGCGACCTTCAACGCCAACAGATCGTCGGCACGCGTGCGTCCGAGGTTGATCGCCGCCACCGGCTTGCCCGCGGCCACGGCCGCCTGCACGAACCGGAAGCCCGAATACACCATCAGCGACGAGCCGGCGACCAACACGGCATCGGCTTCACTCAGCGCCGCATAGGCGGCTTGCACGCGCTCGCGCGGCACGCTCTCGCCGAAGAACACCACGTCGGGCTTGAGCATGCCGCCGCAGATCGAACAGGCCGGCACGTCGAAGCTGGCGAAATCCTGGTCTTCGACGTCAGCATCGCCGTCCGGCGCGGCGCGGGCTTCCAGTGCGGCCCACGCGGGGTTGCGCGCACGCAGCGACTGCTGCATTTCGGCACGCGGCGTGCGCGTCTCGCAGCCGAGGCAGCGCACGGTGTCGATGCGGCCGTGCAGGTCGATGGTCTGGCGGCTGCCGGCGGCGTCGTGCAGGCCGTCGACGTTCTGCGTGAGCAGCAGTCCCACGCGGCCCGAAGCCTCGAGCCGGGCCAGCGCGCGGTGCGAGGCGCCAGGCTGGGCTGTCGCCATGGTCGGCCAGCCGACGAGGCTGCGTGCCCAGTAGCGGCGGCGCGTGAGCTCGTCGCCGGTGAAGGCCTGGAGGGTCACTGGCGCCGGCCGCTTCCAGTCGCCGTTGACGTCCCGGTAATCGGGGATGCCGGAGTCGGTGCTGCAGCCGGCGCCGGTCAGCACGAAGAGGCGGGGATGGCGCACGGCGAAGTCGGCCAGCGAGGTGGAGGCGTCCATGGCCACCGAGCATACGGCGGCCGGCGCCGCCCGGCAGGCGGCGGGGCTCTCCGCGATGTTCAGCGGAACTGCTTGCGCAGCAAGGGCTTGTGCCTGGCGACGTGCGCGAGCTGAGCCTCGGCAATGAGACCGCCCAGATCCACGCCGTCGCCGTTCAGGACCTCGTTGGCATGCACCAGCGCACGGGCCACCACTTCGTCCTCGCTCACGCCGAGCTGCGCAGCGAGGTCGAGCGCCACACGCTTCATCGCGCGCTGCGACAGCATCCACATGGCGCCGAAGGCGTCCCACGCAGCGGCCGATTCCTTGAAGCGTTCGCGGTCCGCCAGAATTTCGTTGAGCGGCTTGGCCAGCAACTCGTTGACTGCGTCGAGTTGCTCGGCCAGCACCGCGTGCTGCGCCTGCGCGTCGCGCAGCGCGTCGGCCGCGCTATCCGCCGGCGGCGGCACCGGCGCGGCAAAGCTGCCGTCCGCGTTCGCCGTGGGGATCTGGAGCTTGTCGGTCAGGGACATGGCGTTGCCTTTCGTCGGGCGGCGTGTTTGGCCGTTGCCACCCCTCGTTTGTGATCGCCGGCCGCCGCCGCCGGCCTTGGGCGAGCGTCCAGCCGTCCCATCTTGACTCAAGGTCAGGGCTAAGTGGTCGTTGGAGGTGGCGACAGAAGGGCCGAGGGTCACGGCTTGTTCGGCTTGTCCCGAAAATGCTTGGCCGCAAAGGCCCAGGTCATGCGGGACGCATCGGGCCCCTGCCCATCGCTGTAGGGTTGCCTCGCAGCGCCGCCGCTCCACGCGTGCCCCAAGCGCGCCACTTCGACCAGCGTGGCTACCGTGTGGCCCTTGCGCTTGAAGTCGGTCACGTTGGTGGGATATCGGCTGCCGCGCTGAACGCTGCGCTCCCTGGACGCCCGCGCGCCTGCCGCGTCGGCCCAAGCCTGCACCGCTGCATGGCCGTTGCTGGCCGCCACCACGCGGTCCAAGCTGCCGTGGATCACCATCAACGGAGGCCAAGACGCCGCCATGGTCGCTGGCATGGTGAGCAGCGGCTTCGTCGCCCGATGTCCGTGCATCGCACCCAGCGCAGACAGGGGCGAATGCGCCGTCCCTGGCGGTATGCCCGAATGCATCACCACCGCCCTGAAGCGATCCGGGTGCCGCGTGACCAGGAGTGCCGCCATGCTGGCGCCTGCCGAGAGGCCGGCCACCGCTACACGCGTGCGGTCCACCGGGTACATCAGGCAGACCTGATCGATGGCCTTCATGATCAGCGCCGCTTCGCCGTAGGCGCGCCCAGACGACGTGTCGAACCAGTTCCAGCAGCCCTGGGCATTCGACATGCGGTCTTGTTCAGGATAAAGCACCAGAAATCGCTCGCGCGCCGCGATGCGGTTCATCCGCGTGCTGGTCGCGAAGCTCTTCGCGTCTTGCCCGCAGCCGTGCAGCATCACCATGAGCGGCAGTCGCTCTCCGAACTTGACATCGGGCGGCCGGTAGAGCCGAAAGCGGCGCAACCCGCTCGCGCCCATCGCCACGCCGGAGATCCACAGTCCTGGGCCCGCCGGTGGGCGGCGTTTTTCAACGCTCGGCTTGAGCGCGATCTTCACAGCGCGCGAGTTCGCGCGCAAGGCGTGCTGCGTGATCGTCGCGACGCTACGCGCAAGGATGCCTGCCCACGCCGCAGGCTGCTTTCGCTTTGCCATTCAGCGGCGCGTTCTCTTCCTCGCGGGCGGCCGCGTGGTCTTGCCGCTCCAGAATTCCACGATCTGTTTCATGGCATCCGCCTGGGTCGCGGCAATCTGGCGCTTCGCGGCACCCGTTGCCTGAGCGCGAGCCGTACCCATCGCCTTGTTGGCGGAACTGAGCCATAGGCTCATCAACGGATTTTTCTTGGTCCAAGGATTTGTCATATCGCCTTCACGTCGACCGAAAGGAAGGCCGAGGGAATTGAGTTTGACAACTGATTGGTTTCGGCGGCGCAGCAATTGACGCGATCCGAGGTGGCCGGTGTCCTACGCGGCATGCGCACGTCCTGCTCTCCCGCTGGGGGCGGCGAGGTCGCTGGCCTGCAGGAGGTCCCCCATGAGCGTCTGGCGATTCCATCCTGCTGCTCGGTGACGGGGGTCGTGATGTTGCCCACCTATTGATTTGGTGGGCACCTATTGAATCCCAATTCACGGAAGCTTCGGCGCAGGCATGACCCGGAGTTCAAGGCGACGGTTGGCCGAGTGCCAGCAGCCCGGGGCCTCGGTCGCGGCGGTGTTGCTCGCGCACGGGCTCAACGTCAACCTGGTTCGCAAGTGGCTCGTCGGCAAGGGGGTGAAGCGCACGGACGCGGACCGCGCGCCCGTCGAGGCCGACATCCACATAGAACTGCAACGCGGCGAGACTCGCTTGACGGTGCAATGGCCCGGCGAAACGTAGGCGTGATTTGTCGATCCCGACTAGAGGGGCCCCACAAACTTGCTATTGAAGCGTCCTGCTCGGCAGCTCGATGGTGAAAACACATCCGATGCCAGGTACGTCCCGCACGTTCAAGACACCGCCGTCAGCCTCGATATTCCGTCGCGCGATGGAAAGACCAAGCCCCAACCCGCTCTTATCGTCGCCGACCTGCATGAAAGGCCGAAAGATGCTTGCGGTCGCGCCTGGAGGGAGCCCTCCGCAATTGTCCTTGACCTCCACCAGAACCCGGTCGTCCTTGGCATAGGCGCTCAGCGTGACCTCCGTATGAGGGTGGGTGAACTTGAATGCGTTATGGAGCAAGTTCACCAGGGCAGCCAAGAGACGCTCTCGATTCCCAGAGATGCCCAGCGTGGCGTCCACGTCCGGGACCGAGAACGTGCATCCTCTGGCGCTCGCGTCGAGCGAAGCCGCATTTTTGGCCTCTGCCACGAACGATGCGAGCGAAAAAGCCTCCCCCTCCGGCGTTTCAACCGCGCCTCTGACACGCGATAGCGACACGTCGAGCAGGGCTGCGAGAGCAGCCAAGCTCCTTTTCAACACGAAGCCGGTCGCACCACCGATTGGAACTTTCCCCGATTCCAGTGCCGCGAACGCAAGCGTTGCCGTATGCAGGTAATTTCGGAATTCATGTACCAGCACGCCGAGACGCTCGTTCTCCTCGGCGGACTGCTGCAGCGCAACGTTCGCGTCACGCGAGATGCCGAACTCGGTGACGGCATCGGCGATGGCGTTGTCGAGACAACGATTCAACGTGCGGAATTCATCAACGGAGAACGGGGCATCGCGCTCGACCGCAAGGTCTGTGATGGCTTGGCAAAGGTCGCCATAGTCGTGAACTACCTGGTCTACGGAAAACCCAAGCTCCAAAAGCTGCTTGCCATGTGCAGCTGCACTCAGGCCCATCTCGGAAAGGGCGGTTGCATCTCCCCCAGCGGCACCGGAAATCCGGAAGCTCTCGCCAACATCCCCGTCATTCTGTGCCTCCAGCGTCCTCATCAACTGGTCCAGGAACAGCGGAACTCCATTGGCAAGCTGCGCCTTGGTTGCCTCCCTTTTGGGTCGCTGCGCAACCTTCGCCTTGCAGCGTGCGATCAACTCCTCTCGGTTGTTGGATAGAAACTTATGCATGTGGTCCTCCGTCAGTGACCCCGTTCCGTGGGACGCCGAACCGTTCAGCTGGAGAGAACTCAGGCTCGCGGCACCTCACGAAGCCCGGGCAACGTCCGAACGCGACAGCGTCGAGCGCGCATCGTCAGGCGAGCAATAAACATCCCCGACGTCATGAATAAGACCTCTGGTGGCGGGGATGAGTTCCAGTCGTCACTGAGTCCTGAAGCCGACGGTAGCGCCGCCACACCCGACGCACCATGCAACAGCCCACACAAGACGACGTTTAGCCTGTGCACTATCGCACAGATACTGGTCGTTCGTGCCACGATCTCGCAAGGAACCATTCGCTTGAGCAGCAGCGATACCGCTGGCTCGTGCTGAGCCCCGACAGGTTGTCCGGGCAACGAACCCACATGACGCAGGAATTCATCGCCAACATGCTCGGCGTGCGGTGTGCGGCGTGCGGCGTGCGGCGTGCGGCGTGCGGCGTGAAGGCGTGACGGAGGCGGCCGGCAAGCTGCAGCGGCTGAAACTCATCAAGTACGCCCGCGGACTCTTCAGTGTTCTCGACCGTTCCAGGCGCCGGAGGAAGGGAGGAGGGGAGGAGGGGCAACATGCCGCCATCGGCCCGAAACCGAGGCAGCGGCATCTTGCGCGCAAACGGCCGCATCCCCCCAGCGCGTGCCGACGCCTCATCCGGGCTCCAACCCTCCCGGCGCTTCATGACCCGGCGAGCTCACCTGGCGCCGCAGCGCCGCGCAGTAGGCGAGGAACTCCTCCAGTTCCGTCGACTTGTCGAAGATTGCGGATGCCCCAGCTGCGATGGCCCGCTCACGAGTACTTGCCGTCGCGTAGTTCGTGAGGATCACAATGACGAGCTGGGAGCGTGCGCGCCTAAAGTGCTTGGCGACGCCGAGGCCTGAACCTTCCCTTAGCAGGAGGTCCACCACGGCAAGATGCAGATCACCTGTGTGCGTCGCAAGCCAAGCGACCGCTTCGCTCTCCGATTCAACGCATGCGATCACCTCCACATCGGCAAGCTCACGCATCGCGGGGATCAAGTTTGCCCGTATTGTCGCGCTGTCTTCAACCAAGAATGTTTTGGTAGGCATGGCCACTTTATTGCGGCCCCGATGATCCTGGGTCTCCTACTGCTGCCGTGTAGGTCGGCAAGCTGACATCGTTCCGGCACTCAAGCACCCGTCGTTCGACGGGCCTTCAACTCCTCGGTCAGGGTGTCGTTCACCTCCTCGAGTTTTTCGGCCGCAGAGGAAAGACCCTCTTCGAGTTCTTCCGCGCGTTCGGCGGCCAATTCGATATCCTCGGGTGGCGTTCCGTCAGGCACCTTGTCGAGCACTGCACGGACGATCGTCAGTTCTTCTGCCGCCCGCTTGACTTCTGCGGTGGCATCCTCGTTCTTCGCCAGCGCCTCTTCCAATGGCGTTGCCGCGTCTGCCGACTCTGCAGAGTTTCCTTGGGTCATGCCTTACTTCCTTCGCCCATATCCTGCTCCGAAAAATCGGTGAATGGAATAGGAGGACCACAGGTGTCGATGCCGGAGGCCGTGCATTGCAAGTCGAACAATAGCGGCAGGCCGTGGCTCACGCTGCAGTCCGCTATGGACGCCAGGGGCGACGATGCGACGAATTTTGGCGGTCCCTTCTTTGCGGCTGGTGCGATGAGGCCGAGTTCTAGCCGCTGAGCAACCTGCTAGCTTTCACGCGACCGACCGTGCAGCACCGGCGTGAGGTAGCGCGCCGTGAGGCTGCCTGCCGAAGCGGCCACCTGCGCAGGCGCTCCTGCCACCACCACGCGGCCGCCTTCATGGCCTGCGCCAGGCCCCATGTCGATCACCCAATCGCACGCCGCCACGACCCGCATGTCGTGCTCCACCACGATCACCGTGTTGCCCGCAGCAACCAGGCCGTCGAGTTGCCGCATCAGCTTGTCGACGTCGGAAGGATGGAGTCCGGTCGTGGGTTCGTCGAGCACGTAGAGACCGTTGCCCCGTTGCGCGCGCTGCAGCTCGGTGGCGAGCTTGATGCGTTGGGCCTCGCCGCCCGAAAGCTCCGTGGCGGGCTGACCCAGCCGCAGGTAGCCAAGCCCGATGGCCTGCAACAGCATCAGCGGACGCTCCACCGCAGGCTTGTCGACGAAGAAGCCCGCGGCTTCGTCGACGGTCATGCGGAGAATGTCGGCGATGCTTTTTCCCCGCCAAGTGATGGCGAGCGTTTTCTCGTTGTAGCGTGCACCGTGGCAAGTCGGGCAGGGCGCGTAGACGCTGGGCATGAACAGCAGTTCCACGCTGACGAATCCCTCGCCCTCGCAGGTGTCGCACCGCCCCTTGGCGACGTTGAAGGAAAAGCGTCCTGCATCGAAACGCCGCGCCTTCGCCGCGGGCGTGGCGGCGAACAACTTACGTGCATGGTCGAACAGGCCGGTGTAAGTGGCGAGATTCGACCGCGGCGTGCGGCCGATCGGCTTCTGGTCGACATGCACCAGCCTGCGCAGCAACTCCGCGCCGCGGGCGATGTGGCCCGTCACGCGGTCCTGCGCCGCGGCCTCGATCCGGTCTTCCTCGTCCTGTGGGGTCTCGTGGCCCAGGTGCGCGGCGACGAGTTCCGTCAGGGCCCGTGTGACCAGGCTCGATTTGCCCGATCCCGAGACACCGGTGACGGCGGTGAGCACACCGAGCGGAAACTCGATGTCGAGTCGGGTCAGGTTGTTGCAGCTGACTTGCGCGAGGGCGAGCCAGCCCGCGGGCTCGCGCGGCGTGCGGGGCGGCGGCGGCTCCGTGTCGAACAGGTAGCGCGCGGTATGCGATTCCTTGACCGCCCGAAGTCCGGCCGGCGGGCCGCTGAAGAGCACCTGGCCTCCCTTTTCGCCGGCGTCGGGGCCGACATCGACGAGCCAGTCGGCATGCTGCATGAGGTCGAGGTCGTGCTCGACGACGAAGAGGGAGTTGCCGGCCGCCTTGAGCCGGTCCAGTGCAGTAAACAGTGCCTCGCTGTCTGCGGGGTGCAGGCCGGCGGAGGGTTCATCGAGGACGTAGACGACCCCGAACAGATTCGAGCGGATCTGCGTGGCCAGCCGCATGCGTTGCTGTTCGCCGGGCGACAGCGTGGGCGTGAGGCGGTCGAGCGAAAGATAGCCGAGCCCGAGTTCCAGCAGGGTCGTGACGCGCTGGAGCACATCGTGGGCGATGCGCTGCGCAGCGATGCGTTTTTCTTCCGAGAGTGCCGGCGTGTGCCGCACGTCCGGGGCCGCACGATGGGCTGACCCGCCGGCGGCGACGCGCTGCGCGGTGGCGCGCCTGGCCGCATCACGGCTGAGCACGCTGACGTCGGGCTTCCCGGAAAAGGAGCCGTCCGCTGCCGGTGCGAGCACGCCCGCCAGTTCGGAGAGCGGCAGTTGCGACAACGTGCCGATGTCGTGGCCCGCGAAAGTCACCGACAAGGCCTCGCGCTTCAACCGGCGTCCCTTGCAGGTGGGACAGGCACTGGGCACCATGAACCGGGCCACGCGCTTCTTCATGAAGTCGCTCTGCGTGGTCGCAAAGGTGTGCAGCACGTATTTGCGCGCGCCCGTGAACGTTCCCTGGTAGCTCGGCTCCATCTTGCTGCGCAGTGCGGCTCTGGTCTCTGCGGCCGTGAACCCCGCGTACACGGGCACCGTCGGTTGCTCGTCCGTGAAGAGGATCCAGTCGCGCACCTTCTTCGGCAGGTCGCGCCACGGCGTGTCGACGTCATGGCCCAGCGTCACGAGGATGTCGCGCAGGTTTTGCCCATGCCAAGCCGGGGGCCAGGCGGCGATGGCGCGTTCGCGGATCGTCAGCGAATCGTCCGGAACCATCGTTCGTTCCGTCACTTCGTAGGTGCGCCCCAGCCCGTGACAGGTGGGGCACGCACCCTGCACGGTGTTCGGCGAGAAATCTTCGGCGTACAGCATCGGCTGACGCGGCGGGTAGGTGCCGGCGCGCGAATAGAGCATCCGCAAAGAACTCGAAATCGTCGTCACGCTCCCGACGGAGGAACGCGCGCTGGGCGTGCCCCGCTGCTGCTGCAAGGCGACGGCGGGCGGCAGGCCTGTGATCGAATCGAATTCGGGCACGCCGGCCTGGTCGATGAGACGTCGCGCATACGGTGCGACCGATTCGAGGTAACGGCGCTGCGCCTCCGCGTAGAGCGTGCCGAAGGCCAGCGAGGACTTTCCCGAGCCCGAGACCCCGCTGAACACGACCAGTGCATCGCGCGGCAAGTCGACATCCACGTTCTTCAGGTTGTGTTCGCGTGCGCCGCGGACGCGGACGCAGGGGTCTGTCCGTGGGCGGTCTTTGCTGTGCTCGGGATCGTCAACCATGGGACCTTCTCTGGCGCGTCGTTCGTCGGGCCGCTTCGGCAGGCGGCACCTGCGCAGGCTTTGCACCTTGCACTTGTTTGCAGGGTCTCCTTGTCAGTCGCGGCCTCATCCGCACACACGAACGGACCTCGCAGTCGCCCCTGACCATGCGCAAAGATTTTGCCTTGCTGAAGTGACTGTTCTCCAGCACTGGGGCGGCCATGCGTCAAGTACGGGCGGCTGACAAGGCCGATGGTTGGCGCCGCAGACTTGTGAGTCGGAAAGTCGGGAATATGTCTTTTGACACTCCGGCAGGCGAGCCGCACAGGCTCACGGCGGCTCGGACGCTATCGCCACCCGAAGCAATCCTACGTGGATGAAGATTTGCGCATCGCACTCTCCTTGTCCCCCAACCTATACCTGGAGACCACCATGCCCACGACCACCAAGCGCACCGAGCCCGATGCCTGCAGCCTGCTCGACACCGATCACCGCAACGTCAAGAAATTGTTCAAGGCCTACGAGGCGCTCACCCAGTCCAAGGCCGCCAGCGCCTCGCAGAAGAAGCGCGAGCTTGCCAATGAGATCTGCATGGAGCTGACCGTCCACGCGCAAATCGAGGAAGAAATCTTCTATCCCGGACTGCGCGACGCCATCAAGGACACCGATCTGCTCGACGAAGCGGCCGTCGAGCACGCCAGCGCCAAAGATCTGATCGCGCAAATCCAGGAAGCCACCGACGTCGACGATATGTTCGACGCCAAGGTCACGGTGCTCGGCGAGTACATCGACCATCACGTCAAGGAAGAGCGCAACGAGATCTTCGTGAAAGCGCGCGCTGCACGTGGGCTGGACCTGGTGGCCATGCGCGCGCAGCTGGAGGCGCGCAAGGAAGAGCTGATGGCCGAGCTGACCGGGGCGACCGCATAACAACCGTCTGTGTGGGGTTGGCGGTGGCCCCCCGGCCACCGCCCTTTTTCGCCGCCTGGAGATCGGATGGCCGCAGATGCCGCCCCGCTGCGGACCCGTCCACCTTCGACACTCTCGTTGAGACACGGAGTCGGCATCGCTATCGTCCTGACGGGGGCGATGATCCTTTCCTACCAGGCCTATGGCGCACTGGCTTGGGTCGACCCGCGCATGAAAGGAGCCTTGCTGGGTGGCATGGTCGCGCTCTTCGGCACGGCGCTCCGAGGCCGCGGCACAGCGTCTGGCTGCAGAAGCCTTATTCGGTGGAGCAGCTCGAGGTTCGGGCGATGAAAGTACTCGCAAGGAACGCGCATACGCGCGGCTGGGTCGCGAGGCTGCCGGTGGGCGGCGACCAGGGGTGATCGTCCTTGCCGGGCATGCAAATATGGCTTGCCGCAGGCCGCGTCAAAACATGCTTGCACCGCGGCCTCTGCTCGAGTTCGCGCCCGGTCGGTCTTCGATCACGAAGTACCTCGGATGCCATCTCGAGTCTCAGCGCCGGTTGGCCAGCAGGCAGCCGGCTGGGAGCCCGATCGCGAATGCGCCATACATGGCAGTCATGGCAGGCCTCGACAGCCGGTGCTCGAAGCCGGGTCTGAGCCGTTCCGGCGTGACGGTGTAGTCGACCGCGCATGAGACGGCGGCCGCTGCTGTGGCGCCGGTCAGTGCAGCAGAAACTGACTGCGCCTGTGGACGGTTCCCGTACAACCACGCATACAAGATCGCCCAAAAGGTGGCAGCAAGGTGGTGCGTCACGTAACCCACAGCGGTGTGACGAAAGCTCGCACGATCCGCAACAAGGGACTCTCGACCCCATAGCCAGTGACTGGTCGCATTGGTCGGCGCAACGACACTGCCGGTTTGGCGTCGACCTGCCAGCATCAAGACCGCCGTGGACAGCACACTCGCGCCGGCTCCGGCAATGAGCCCGGTGCGCAGCGCTGGCCGCCATCGCGAATCCTCGAATCGCCGGGAAGCGGGCTTTGAAACCCTCGAGCGGCCGATCGCACGGGGCGCGGACCTGCTCACGCTGACGGAAACCGGATCACTGGCGGGAAAGGATTCCTCGACGCCATGATCCAGCGCCGATTCGGTCGGCTGCTGTTCCAAGTAGCCTTCCACTTGGGAGCGTGTGTCATGGTTGTCGGCCGTAGGAAACCAGAACGGCTCGGCTGGACGTTGTGCCATGCTCGGACTCCTTTTCAGAGTTCCAGACGTTGCGCGCACATACGGCCCGGATGTGTGCGGCGTAGCGACCTTCTGCGTAAGGCTTTTTCGATGATTGCTCGGGGCCCCGCCTTTTCAAGGATCGGCAGGCGCCGTACCGGCAGTGGGTGCAACGTCAATGGCGACCATCCTTGCGCCCCATCGCGCGAGCTGGCGGGTGTTGGCGCCTTCGCCGCATCCCACATCCAAGCCGCGAAGTCCGCGCACCGGGGGCAGCATTCCGAAGAATGCCGGGCTGTTCAGTTCGTCTCGGAAGACGTCGAGGCCGCGGCGTACCTGACAGGTCCAGGCTTCTGCATTGGCTTCCCAGTGCTTGGCAGCCTCGCGAGCGTCCACGCGCACCTCTCTCTCATTCTTCTCGGCAACTCGCGCCGCCAGCCGACGCGCACCAGGTACCGGCAGTTTGGTGGCACGAGTCTGCAGAGGTCATCCTCCGTGGAGAGGAGATGCGGGTCACCCCGCCGTCGCCCTTTTTGCCAGGCTACGGACCGATGGCCAAGGCGTACATCCCCGCAAGCCCGAGAAGGATGCTCGCGCTGAGGAACCCACATGCCGTCGATGTTCGTGAGGCCGGCTTGAACACCAGCATCCCGACGCAGCCCAGGAAGAGGAACGGCAGCGGGACGATCACGGGAAGCGAAAACACCAGAGCGTCCGCGAAGGCATTCCATGTCGCCATGCCTTCGGGCATGGTCCAGCGAGCGCCGATCAGCGGCAGCGCGGCGACCGCCATGCACAGAAAGAAGCTCGGAAAGAGCCAGTCCCCGGGCGCCTGTCTCGTGCTCTTGATCGTCAGCGGCACGGGCCGGGCCGCTTCATCCAGCTCGTGCGCCGCCGCCGCCTTGTTGGCAGCAGCGCGCTGGCGGTGCCTGCGGCTGTGCAGAAGAGGGCTGGCGAGCACGTGGAACCCGAGCACCAGGAGCGCGAACCAGGCGGGCGGGCGCCGTGCGCTGCGGTGCGGCTGGTCCATGCGCACGGCGCGTTGGAAGGTCTTTTCCGCGGTGGCTGGGGAGGGATGCGAGGTCATGCCGTGCACTCTACGAAGCGCGGGCTCGCCTGCCATCGTCAGGGCGAGGGAGTATCGAATCTCGCTACCTGCTGTCGCTTGGCTTGCGCCCACTTGGCTCGGTGCGGCCAGAAACCCGAGGCAAGCCGTTCAATAAGCGCCACGGCGGCCGTCCGCTGGGATACGTGGGCTTGAACATCAGGAAGTTGGAGATCTTTCGCGCGGCGGCGACCGCGAACTCGACGTCGTCCGCATGGGCTCCGATCAGCAGGATCCGCTTTCCCAGCATCGCTCGATCGCTCCTTCCGCAGGCTCAGCCGCCGCCGGCCCGCACCGCACGGAGCGTCGTCCTGGCCAGGATGAGCAGATCCGGGCCCAGGGGCCAACGATCCACGTACGCGACGCCGAGCTCAACCCTCTGCCGGTAGGTCAGGCGTTTCCTGCCGCTGACCTGCCAGAGGCCGGTCATCCCGGGGCGCAGCGCAAGTAGTGCGCCCAGCCAGCGGCATGCAGACTGACCTGCCGCTCCATGCAGGCCGCGGGCCGACAAGGCTCATGTCCCCTTTGAGCACGTTCCACAGCTATGGAAGCTCGTCCAGGCTCAGCCGCCGCAGGATCCGACCGGTAGGGGTCACGCGCGGATCGGCGGTGAGGTGCTGGAAGACACTCCATTCGGGTGCATGGTCTGAGAGGCCGTGCAGCGAGGCGCGCCGGAAGCGTCTGAACGGGCGCGTGCGATGTCGCCGGACCTGCTGGACAAAATCGCTCTCCGCCTCGGACTGCGCGGAGACGAGCGGCCGGCCTGCTGAAAACATCGATCGACGTCCGATCGCGGGCGGCACCGTGCCGCGTGCCTTCGCGCGCGCTGGAACTATTCCTGCACACCCTCGTTCCAGCACGGTCGTATAAGCGATCACCGTCTCCTTACGTCGCCGGGACCCGCATGAAGCCAACGCACGCCAGGGCGCTGTTCGCCGGCACCATCTTCACCAGCGCCTTCCTGCTGTTCCTGGTGCAGCCGCTCATCGCCAAGCAGATCCTGCCGTGGTTCGGCGGCTCGGCGGCGGTGTGGTCGGTCTGCATGGTGTTCTTCCAGGTCGTGCTGCTTGCCGGCTATGCCTATTCCGACTGGAGCACGCGCCGCCTCCGCGTGCGGACGCAGGCGCGCCTGCACATCGCGCTGCTGCTCGCGAGCCTCGCCTTCCTGCCCATCGTTGCCAGTGCCCACTGGAAACCGAGCGGCACTGAAGACCCTGCGCTGTGGATCCTCGGCCTGCTCGCCGCCACCATCGGCCTGCCGTACTTCCTGCTGTCCACCACCGGGCCGCTCGTGCAGTCCTGGGTCGCGCGCACGCCATGGGGCGCGCAGGTCTACCGCTATTTCTCGCTGTCGAACCTGGCCTCGCTGGTCTCGCTGCTGTGCTATCCGCTCCTGATCGAGCCGCGCAGCGCGGTGCAGCAGCAGGCCTGGGGCTGGTCCGGAGCCTATGCCGTCTTCGTCCTGCTTTGCGCGGGCACCACGCTTTACATGGCGCGCCACTGGGCCATCGCCGCGCCGGCCAATCCGGCATTCGCGGCGGGCACGGCCGCGAAGCCGCGCAGCACCGACTACCTGCTGTGGCTCGCGCTGCCCGCGCTCGGCTCCTGGCTGCTGCTCGCCATGACCAACCACATCACGCAGAACGTGGCCGCCGTTCCTTTCCTCTGGGTGCTACCGCTGTCGGTCTACCTGTTGAGTTTCGTGCTCACTTTCGAGAGCGACCGCTGGTATCGTCGGCGCCTGTTCCTGCCGCTCGCGGCGGTCATGCTCGTGCTGTGCGCCTTCGGCTTGCAGCACCGCATCGGTGCCGAGATCAAGTCTGCACTGCCGATCTACGTCATCGGCCTGTTCGCGCTGTGCATGTTCCTGCACGGCGAGATGGCCCGCCTTCGCCCTGCATCGGCCTGGCTGACCCGCTTCTACCTGATGCTCTCGCTCGGCGGCGCAATCGGCGGTGTGAGCGTGGGGCTCGTCGCGCCGCATGTCCTGCCGGCCTACTATGAACTGGGGATCGGCCTGGTGCTGTGCGCACTGGCAGCGGCCGTGCTGTGGCGCCGCAGGCCCCTCGGCATCGTCGCATCGCTGGCCGTGGCCGGCTGCTGCGCCTGGTTTCTCTCGCGGCAGGTGCACAGCGACATGCGGGGACAGTGGCGCATGGAGCGCAACTTCTACGGCGCGCTGCTCACCAGCGAAACGCGCGTCGGCGTCAGGGGCCCGACGCGCAAGCTCTACCACGGCTCGACCAAGCACGGCGAGCAGTACCTTGCCAATGCGCTGCGTAACCGACGAGCTACTACGGGCGTAACTCAGGCATCGGCCGCGCGATCGCCGCCGCGCCTTTGGGCGCGCGTCGCGTCGGTCTGATCGGCCTCGGCGCCGGAACGCTGGCGGCCTATGGGCGGCCCGGCGATGTCTACCGCTTCTACGAAATCAACCCCGCGGTCTTCCAACTGGCCGATCGCGAGTTCAGCTTCCTGGCCGACAGCGCCGCGCGCATCGAGCGCGTGCTGGGCGATGCCCGACTCTCGCTGCACGCCGAGCCCCCGCAGCGCTTCGACGTGCTGGCCGTCGATGCCTTCTCGGGTGACTCGATTCCCGTTCACCTGATCACCACCGAGGCGCTGGATGTCTATCTACGGCATTTGCAACCCGAAGGCGTGATCGCCTTTCACGTCAGCAACCGCTACCTGGCCCTCGCGCCGGTGGTCGAGAGCATCGCGCTGGCCAAGGGCCTTCACGCCGTGCTGGTGGAAGACCAGCCCAGCAAATTGACGGGCCTGGACTCGAGCGACTGGGTGCTCGTGGCACGCGATCCGCAGGTCTTCCTGCGCGAGCCACTCCGCGGCGCGACTTCCGGGCTCGACCCAACGGCGCGACTCAGGCCGTGGACCGATGACTTCAACAATCTCTTTGAGGTGCTGAAGTAGCCGGGCGCGCGCTCAGAGGTTGTGTGGCCGATGAATTCATGGCGCAGACGCGGGGAAATGTCCAGCGCTGAAGTCAACGAGACTAGAGTCGGATCTATGTGCGTGACGCGTGAGCTGAATTGATGACCCAGAGTTACAAACACGTCCAGACGCAGATCCGACGTCTTTCGGCCGATGACGAGCCGCAGATGAATGCCCTCCTGTCCGTTTTTGGAGAGGCTTTCGACGATCCGCAGACCTATGGCGCGCATCGGCCTCGGCCCGCCTACCTGCGGCAATTGCTCGCCAGCGACTACTTCATGGCGCTGGCGGCGTTCGAGGGATCGCAGGTCGTCGGCGGCCTCGCGGCGTACGAGCTGAAGAAGTTCGAGCAGGAGCGCAGCGAGATCTACATCTACGACCTGGCGGTCGCAGCGACGCACAGGCGCAGAGGCATTGCGACGACGTTGATCCGCGAGCTTCAACGGATCGGCTCGGAACGAGGGGCCTATGTGCTCTTCGTTCAGGCGGATCTTCCGGATGAGCCGGCGATCGCGCTGTACTCAAAGCTGGGGGTGCGCGAAGACGTGCTGCATTTCGACATCCCGGTGTGTTCGGGGGCGACAGCGTCGGTCGACGGCCGCGAACGGAACGGGCGGCGGCCATGAAACTACGCTCCGTCCTGCAGTGCCTTGATCGCCGCGATGGCTTCGTGTCTTGCCTCGCTGAGGGCTTGATCCTCCGACCGCGCGCCGGATTCTGCGTTCGAGACCGGCTCCCGGTCATCGATCCGGTACGACCAACTCCACCGATCGCCGTTCTGCAAGACGTTGATCGTGACCTGGTGCCCGTGATGTTCAAAGCTCTTTTCCGCCATGTCACGCCTCCAGCAATGGGCCGTTCAGTATGTCGCGAAGTTGCTGCCGGCGCATGATGCGGCATGCCCCTGAAACCGCACGTCCTGGCCATCGCGTTCGCTCTGGCTGTTCCTGCCATTGCCCAGCCGACAGCCCAAGCGGACAACCCCGATTGCAAGGCTGAGGAGGCCGCTATCGAGCGGAACATCGAGCTTGCCCGCTCCAAGGGGCAGATGTTGCGCCGCCAGCAGCTTGCCGAGGCCCTGGCTGCACTGCAAGCTCGTTGCAGGACTCCGGATCCGGCGCAGACCCGTGCAGCGCGCATCGAGGCGCTGGAGCAGGTCATCCGGGACCTGCGGCAGGAACTCAACCGCGCGGAAGAGCAGCTACGCAACCTGAAGAACTAGTTGGCCACCCTTCGGAGGCGAACGTGCGACACCGTACAGACGCACACCCCGCCCGCCATTGCGGTCGTCAACCGTAAAGTTGGTGAGGCCACGTTGCCCGGCATAGCGGGGAACTACTGGTCAATGTTGGCCACGCACAGAAGCCTTTAGGAGGATTCAACTCGCCAGGAGGGCACAAATGTCGGTTGCCTTCCCGGTAGTCCCCAGGAGGGTAAAGTTCATGGCGGAGTCAGTCCTGTATACGACCCGACCCACATACAGCGTGGTCGTCGGACCGGCCGGTACGTCAGTGGGAAACAATATGAGGACAAGATGCCCTGTCGTGACCACAATAAAGTCATTGACGTCTTGAGTTGTCGTCTGTGTCACCGACCCGTTAGATTTCAAACTGAAAGTGGCTCCGGTTTGAACGTTGGTGAACGTCACCTGCCCACCTGTGCCAGCGGAGAGGGTTCGCACAGGCTTGTTATTCGTGTCCTTGAAAGTCCTATCGACCCGATGGCCACCGGTACTGTCGATACGCAGGTCGAAGCCATTGCACGCCACTCCGGCTGGCAAGATGAGGGTCTCAGCCTTGGCTGCTGGGCTTGCTGACGATAGGATGACGGCAAGACCGAACACGGTGGCGCTAAGGAGCCGTGGAGCAAGTGAAACTTTCATGGCAGTCCTTTCAATCTTGGATTGATTCGCGAACCTCCCGCATCGAAAGCAATCTCCTCTTGTTGCTTTGGCTCGATTGTGGAACGTTGTCAGTCTTGAATACTGAACTTTCTTAGTATTCTTTGTAACGTCGAGTGCAGCGAGGTACCTTTCGAGGAGCGATCACCATGCACATTCAGAATCCTGTCGTCCAACGCACCGCCTCCATGGAGCATCGCGTCGACGCCATCCAGTCGGCGCTCGAGCGGCCTGCGCAAGCGCCTCCTTGCGCACCGGCATCGCGGTCTTCACTACGTGATCCTGAGCGCCCCGGGGGCACCCCATCTAGACGGCGGTGAAACCGCCGTCGACAGTGTGCGCGAGCCCGGTCACGAACGATGCATCGCTCGAACACAGCCACAGCACCACCGCGGCCACCTCGACTGGCTCGCCGATACGCCCGATCGGATGCATTGCCGCCATGCGGCCTGGCATGTCCGGATCCTTGTTCGCCCAACGCTCGGACATCAGGGTACGAATCACGCCTGGGCATACCGCATTGACGCGGATGTTCTGTCTGGCGAACTCAGCCGCCGTGGATCGTGTGAGCCCCACGACGGCGTGCTTGGAACCGGCGTAGGTCGCCAGCCGCGGGGCGCCTTTCAGGCCGGCGACCGACGCGGTATTGACAATGGCGCCCCCGCCTTGCGCCTCCATCTGTTTCAATTCGTGCTTCAGGCACAGCCACATGCCTTTGACATTCACTCCCATGATGCGGTCGAACACCGCTTCATCGCATTCCGTGATGCGCGAGGTCTCGATCTCGATGCCGGCGTTGTTGAAGGCGCAGTCAAGTCGCCCATAGGCGGCCACCGTGGCCGCGACCATCGCCCCCACTTCGGTTTCGCGGGTGACGTCGACCTTCAGGAACATCGCCTCGCCGCCTCGGGCGTGCACCAAGGCGGCCGTTTCATCACCCGCGGGCACGTCGACGTCGGTCAGCATCAGGCGTGCGCCCGCCTCCGCGAAGGCCAGCGCCGTGGCTCGGCCGATACCGCCCCCGGCGCCAGTGATGAGAACACTCTTGCCATTGAAATCGTGGGTCATGGATGTCTCGCTTCCCTGACGATCATGGATGATTATTGTGGGGCGTGCGGCATTCAGTCGGGTAAATTGCGGTGGGTTCGCAGTTCTCCGATGGAGCAGCGCATGAGCAAGGTCCGGAAATGGCTCGACACGCACAGGTTGACCGAAGTCGCGGAGGTGCTGGAGCGCGAGCACATAGACTGGGAAGCGCTCCTGGTCTTGTCGCCGGCTGACCTGAAAGATCTCGGCCTTCCGATCGGATTGCGCGCGAAGTTGTCCGCTGCCTTGCGGTCGCTTCGAGGCACGGATACCGCCTCCGATCTCTCGGCGGCGTCGCCACCGGAAGCCGCCGACGAGACCCTGGGAGCGGCAGACGAAGGCGAACGCCGCCAACTGACCGCGCTGTTCTGCGACATGGTCGGCTTCACCGAGCTCGCCAATCGCGTGGATCCGGAAGTGCTGCAGCGAATCGTCCGCGCCTACGAGGATGCCTGCGCCGTGTGCATTGCGCGCTACGAAGGCTACGTGTTCCAGCTGCTGGGTGACGGCGTCGTGGCTTTCTTCGGCTACCCGCTGGCGCACGAAGGCGAGGCCGAACGGGCCATCCATGCCGGATTGGAGATCATCGACACCTTGTCCAGGCTGGAGATTCCCGAGGCTGGCCGCCTCGCGGTGCGAATCGGCATTGCGACCGGCGTGGTCGTGGTGTCCTCGGCGGGAAAAGGCGCGGTCGGGGAGGCCATGAATCTGGCCGCCCGGCTGCAAGGCATGGCCCGGCCCGGCAACGTCCTCGTGAGCGAGCAGGTGCATCGCCTGGCCGGGGGCAGCTTCGACTACGAGGATCTCGGCGAGCGGACGTTGAAGGGCATCGCCCAGCCTGTCCATGTCTATGGCATCGTGGGTGTCAGCGAGGCGGCGAGCCGCTTCGAGGCTGCCACCCAGGAAGGGCTGACCCCGCTGATCGGCCGCGAGCAGGAGATCGGCCTCCTGCTGGAGCGTTGGTCGCTCGCACAGGACGGCGAGGGCCAGGTTGTCGTGCTGTCCGGCGAACCGGGCATCGGCAAGAGCCGCATCCTGAACGCCTTTCGAGAGCGCGTTGAAAGTCAGGGTGCGAAGGCGCTGAATTTTCAGTGCTCTCCCTACTACGTCAACAGCGCGTTCTGGCCCAGCACCCACAACTTCGAGCGGGGGTTGAAGTTCGCACCCGACGAGTCGCCCGAGTCCAAGCTCGACAAGCTCGAGGCATTGATCGTGGGGGTTTACGGGCGACCGCTGGCCGACGTCGGCTTCATCGCCTCCATGATGTCCATCCCTTGCGGCGAACGCTACGGCACGGACTCCATGACGTCGCAAAAGCGCAAACAGGAAACGCTGCGCACGCTGGTCGATCTCACGGAAGCCGCTGCGCGCACGCATCCGAGCGTCATGCTGTTCGAGGACGTGCATTGGGCCGATCCAACCTCGCTGGAGGTGGTCGACCTGTTGATCGACCGGGTCCGCACCATCCCGCTGCTGATCGTGCTCACCCACCGCCCGGAGTTCAGGCCGCGCTGGTCCGAGCAGGGCCATGTCAGCGCATTGAATCTGTCCAAGCTCACCCGGGCGCAGGGCGCGGCGATGGTGTCGATGCTGGCGGGCAGCAAGGCACTGCCCGCAGCGCTGCTCGAGCAGATCCTCGCCAAGACCGACGGCGTCCCCTTGTTCGTGGAAGAACTGACCAAGGCCATTCTGGAATCCGGCGAACTGACGGAGCAGGCCGATCACTACGAATACCGAGCCGCCGCGCGTGACATCACCATTCCGGCCACGCTGCGGGATTCGCTGATGGCGCGGCTGGATCGCTTCAATCCCGTCAAGTTCATCGCGCAGATCGGCGCGGCGATCGGACGCGTGTTCAGCTACGAGTTGATCGCTGCGGTGGTGCCGATGGCGCGGGAACAGCTCGACGAGTCCCTCGCGCGGCTGACCGAGTCGGGACTGGCGTCTCGCAGAGGCACACCGCCGGAGGCGAGCTACACCTTCAAGCACGCACTGGTCCAGGATGTGGCTTACGACTCGCTGCTCAAGAGCCGCAGGCAGGAACTGCACGCCAAGATCGCCCGGGCGATCGAGGAACGCTTCGCCAACATCAAGATCGCCGAGCCCGAAGTGCTGGCCCACCACCTGACTGCGGCGGGCCTCGCGGCGGCGGCCATTCCGCTGTGGCAGAGCGCGGGCGAACTGGCGTTGAAGCGCATGGCGCTGATCGAGGCCATCTCTCACCTCAACCAGGGGCTGAAACTGATCGCCACGCTGCCGCGCTCGGTCGAGCACGACCGGCGCGAACTCGCGCTGAGGCGAGCCCTCGGCGTTTCCTGGATGGCCGCCAAGGGATGGCCCGCTCCCGAAGCGAGGGAGAGCCTGCTGCCTGCGCTGAAACTGGTGGAATCCGCCGCATCAGGGCGGGACGTCCTGCCGGTCTACTGGGGCCTTTTTGCCAACACCTTGAGCCAGGGACGCGTCGCGGAATCCGTGCAGTGGGCCCAGCAGTTGCTTGCCATGGGCCAGGAAAGCGGTGACACCGACATTCTGGTCACCGCACATCTGATGATGAGCGTCTCCACGTTCTGGCTGGGCGATCTGCTGACCTGTCGCACGCACACCGAGGCGCTGACGAGCGTCTACGACCCCGTCGAGCACCGCCATATCGCAGACGAGATCAACCACGATCCCTTGACCGGCGCGGGCATCTACCGGGCGCAGGTGAGCTGGATGCTCGGATTTCCGGACCGGGCCGTCGCGGAGTGCGATGCCAAGGACGAACACGCGCGGACACGTGGTCACGTGTTCGATCGGGGATTTGCGTTGGCCGCCGGCGCGGACGTGTTCGAGTATCGCGGCGAACCAGAGGCGCAACGCGCGCGCATCCAGGAATGCGAGCGCCTGGGCCGCGAGAACAGCCTGACCGTGCTTTGGCAGGTGGTGGCCCCGCTGCGTTATGGAGCATCGCTGATACGCGCCGGGAAGGCCGCCGAGGGCGTGGCTCTGCTGCAATCCGGCCTCACGATGCGCGAAGCGGGCGGCGGATACGGTGGAAGCAACCCCTACCTGAAGACACTGCTCGCCGAGGGCATGGCCATGACAGGCGATGTGTCGGCCGCATTGCGCATTGTCGAATGCCAGATCGAACAAGTCGAACGACCGGGCTGGGGTGAGCGCTCTCACTACGCCGAGATCCGGCGGCTGGAGGGCTGGCTGCACGAGCTGCGCGGTGACGCCGAAGCAGCTGAAGCGAGCTACCGCCTCTCGCTGGATTGGGCCCGGGCTCAACAGGCTCGCTCGTGGGAGCTGCGCACCGCGACCAGCCTCGCGAAAATGCTTCAACAAGAGGGCAGAGCGTCCGAGGGGCGCGCGCTGCTGATTCCGGTGTATGAGTGGTTTACCGAAGGGCTCGGCACCCGGGACCTGGTCCGCGCGCGAGAGGTCATCGACGCACTTGGATGAACTGCACGATGGCAAGGCGTGGGGCGTCGAGTCGGAAGGAAGGACCTATCGTTTCTCGTTCGAGCCGATCCACCGAAGTGCACTGATGCTCGGCAGGAACGTGTAGGCACCGCCACGCGTGCGAACGAAACGCGGCAAGCCACGCAGCCGGACCGAACCCTCGCTGGTCACCACGTCGAACCAGCTCGCGTCTTCCTGGTTGGCACCCAGCAAAGGATCGTTGGAGCCCGTGATGCGAGGATCCTGCAGTCCGAGATTGATCCAGTCATAGTAGATGGCCTCGAACTGGGCCGACAGGTCCGCGCAGATGAAGTTGCCCAGCAGGCCGCGCTCGACCCCGTCGTCCGCATCGTGATGGGTCGGGCCCAACGGCGGGCCATAGGGGATGCCGCGGCGCACCAGCCGACGCGTGTGGTTGGCGACCCGTTGCACGATCTTGGCGCTACGTGGGTTCGTACGCCGGGTGTGGGCACCGAGAGGGCAATTCAATCCGGCGTTGTCGTCGGCGTAGTCGAAGTCGGTGTCGGAAACGCGTGGACGGGGGGTTGGATCGCGCGGCGAAAGCGCCAGCGGTGTCCCGTTGCGCCATCGGCCCAGCAGTTTGGCAGCCACGACTTCGCGCATGGCCGCCAGACGGTTCGGCACACGGCCGCCACCTTGTTCGTCCCCGATGGCCAGGAGACTGTCCGCCAGCGGACTGTCGAGCAACTGTCCGGCGGCGTGGTCCAGGAAATTTTCGAAGGCAAACACGTCCTGCTCGAGAACTCGAAATGCATTGAACGCGCCATTGATGCCCAGCACAGGCGGATCCGGCAGGTTCCACTTCAGTTGCTCGAGCGCGGTCTTGTAGCCCAGCAGCACGGTCCCGAGAGGGGCGCTTGGTTGACCGTCAAACTTCCCAGGCGGGCTGACCTGGGCAAATCGCGGTTGCGAGATGTTGTCACGGTAGCCGAAGTGCACCTCGTCGCCGTTGAAGGCGGCGCCCTCGTTGCGGCCGCAGATCCTGAACGCGTGGCCAGCAAGGCCCGACATCATTTCCGTTTCGAAGCGATCGAGAAGCGCGGGGGTGTCCGCGTGCAGTGTCACGATCAAATGAACCGCAGCGCTGTCTTGAAACCACGGCTTCCAGTGCGCGGGCGCGGAGTCGCCCCAATCGCCGATCTTCGAGGCGCGGGCAGCCATGCCTTCCCGATACGCTTCGGGGAACGAACGCGTGGCGGAATCCGGAACACCCAATGCCTGCATCCCCGTGAAAGTGATCCCCAGGTTGAAGCACACGTCCGGGGGTCGCTCTCCCCAATGCGCAGCGTTCGTGATCGTAGGTGCCATCGAGCGATCCGGCCCGACCGTCGCGCCGACCCATGCGCGTGCCTGGCGCGCATTGATCACCTGCGCAATCAGATGACGCACCCTCGACTTGCGGTAGCCGCGCAGAATATTGCCTTGCACGTCGGCCAGGTCGACCGACTCGCCGTCGGCAACGCTGCTCGTCGGCGCGGCCATCACCAACCCACCCCCAACCTTTGCCGCACCTGGGCAACCGAGTAGCCCGGGTAGGCACGGTAGGCGCCGAGCTGGACATTCGGGTTCTTGTCCAGCTGAAGAACCAGATAGCGCGACAGATCTTGCAGGTTGTCCAGGTTCGGTGCCACCACATCGATCATCGTTCCCGGATCATCGGGCAACTGAAAGGCGTCGCGCTGGTGGACCCATTCGATGAAAGCGTCCACATGCTGCCAGCAGGGCAGGGGCGGCGGATCCTCGATCAGCCCGACGACGCCGTCGAAGGCGTTCCCCAGCGTCATGATGAAGTCCCGGATGTACGCGTGGAAGTCGCCATCGTAGAACGAGAACATGAGCAGGTTGTTGTCCACGATGGTGAAGCGAGCCATGTGTACCGTGCCGACGTTGTCCAGCCCGCTGTAGATTTCGTCGAGGCTTGAGCCGATGACCAGTGCGGCCTGGGCGCGGCCGATGGCCGTCTTGTCTTTCAACGGCATGACGAGGTTCATCGTGCGCATCAGGCTGTCGGTCGGCTGCGGGCTGTCGCGCGGGCCGCCGGGTGCGACCGCGGTTTCCTGAAGCCAGGCCCAGATGCGAATCAGGAGCCTCTCGAACAGTTGCTTCAGCCAGTTGGTGACCGTGTTCATCGAGCGCTCCCGTTGCCCGCTTGCATGGGGCAACCGGTCCCGCGGCGCTCCTTGCATCCGAGCTGGTAGATCTCGCCGCGAGCCCGGAGAATCTCGTCGCCGGAGGCCTCGATCCCTGCCGGCAGTCGCATGGGATTGAAGCTCAGCCGCTCCACATCCACGTGCCGTTCTTCTGCGGCCTGGTCGATGAAGAGCGTCCCCATGTTGATGGTCTGACGCGTCACGGGCCACGACCTGGACGGATCGTCCACCTCGTCACCCGGGTCGCCGATCGCCATCTTCAGCGTGAACTGGGCGGTCGACTGCGCCAGGCGAATCCGCATCTCCGTGGTCAGAAAATCCGTGGCCTTGGCAGCGATCTCGTCAGATGGGACCGGGAAGACACCGTCGACCGGCTGCCATGAAAAGCGCACGGGCCGTCGCTCGCCGCCCGGGCCGACGGCCACGAAGGTATGCACGGCATGGTACGCAGTGCGCGCCCAGCTCACCGGCACCTGCGAAAGGCCCGCCTCGATGGTGAAGGCCCGGACGAACCGGTGCGAACCGGCGTAGTGCGCGAGACCGGGACCGCCGCTGATCGTCACCCCGGCGGGCAGAGGCGGTGGAGGGCTTCGCAGCATCAACGGGTCAAGAATGTGCCGGCGGAACCACGATTCCTGCTCCACGGGTTTCGGAACGAAAGCGCTTGCCACGCCCAGAAAATCCTCCCTGGTCTTGGCCCCGAACACACCCAAGGTCATCGACAGCAGGTCGTGATCGGTGGCGTCGGCGTAGTGAAACTTGACGGCAAGCCCTCGGGTATCGGGCCGCTCATCGTGGCGCGTGGGATCGGAGGAGCCGTTCGAAAAGCGGGCTGTGACCGGGACGGAGCTGCCTTGGAAGTGCTCGGCGATGCAGAATTCCCTGGCCACCTCGGACGCCACGAAGTGCCCCATGACACCCAAGCCATGGGTGTGCGCCCAGCGAGTTTCTGCAACATGTCCGGGGGCATCTTTCTTGAACGCGTCCAACATTTGCGCTGCCGTGACTTCATGATGCATGGCGGGAGCCTCCAACGACAGAATCTGCGAGCCTACTTCGGCATTGGCGGCGCCACAAGTGACATTCGACCTGCCGAGAAGAAGCTGCCAGGCAAGGTGCCAGTCCAGGTGTTCCCTGGGATGCGGCCATGAGCGGCCGCTCGACGGCGGCCTCGAATTCGCCTACGCTAAGCCTCAAGGGCCTGTCCCCGTCGCACTCCGCCGCCTGGCAGATCCCGTCATTTCTCTTTGAAGGGCACGCGCAATGAATCTCCAACTCACAAGCAGGCTGGCGCTGGTTACCGGCAGCACAGCAGGTATCGGATTCGCCATTGCGCATGCCCTGGCAGCGGAGGGTGCACGCGTTATCGTCAATGGGCGTTCGCAGAACTCGGTGGACGTCGCGGTCGCTCAGATCAAGGCGGCGGAAGGCGGCGAAGTCATTGGCTTCGCGGGCGACCTGAGCATGGCCTCTGCGGCGCAAGCCTTGGTGACGAAGTACCCTGACATCGAGATTCTGGTCAACAACCTCGGCATCTTCGAACCCAAGCCGTTCGAAGAAATTCCGGATGAGGACTGGACGCGCTTTTTCGATGTGAATGTCCTGAGCGGCGTCCGCCTGGCGCGTTTGGTATTGCCCGCGATGAGGCGTGCCAACTGGGGACGCATCATCTTCATCTCAAGCGAGAGCGCGGTCCAGATTCCTTCGGAGATGATTCACTACGGCATGACGAAGACGGCACAGTTGGCCGTCTCCCGCGGATTGGCCGAGGCCGTCGCCGGCTCTGGAATCACCGTCAACAGCATCCTGCCGGGTCCGACCAGGTCGCGGGGCGTGGGCGAATTCGTCGAGGCGCTCGCCAAGGCCGATGGCAAGTCCTTCGATGCCTATGAGAGGGAGTTTTTCGAAAAGGTGCGACCGACGTCTCTGATCAAGAGGTTCGAAACTCCGGCGGAGATTGCCTCCATGGTTGCTTACATTGCCAGCCCGCTTTCATCGGGGACGACAGGGGCGGCGCTTCGCGTCGACGGCGGCTGTACGAAAAGCGCGTTCTAGGCAACGGCTCTCGGGCACAACCGGCCCTTCCCCCGAACCTTTTGATGGCCGTCGAAAACACCGCTACCGTTGACGCCGTCGGCACCGACAAAGAGACCGGCGAGGTTCGGCTGAGCATCTTCGACCACCTGCCCTGGAACACGGAACACCTTGGTCACCTGCAGGACAAAATTAACGTATACCTCGGCTTCATCGAGTCCGGTGAAATCTATGTCGCGTACCCAAACGCCAAGGGCCGGCAGTTGGTTATCGATGTGTATACAAAATTTCGGCCGACTGCGGACGCGGCGCGCTTCCTGAAGCAGGCCGAAGCTGTCACCGCAAACTACGGCGCGTCCTTGCGTCAAGCTCCGTCCACGGGCGGCTACGCCGATGATCCAGCGTAGCGGTTCACAGGCTACAGTCCGCCAGGACCAGACCTTCAAAATGGACGCCCAACAAGCGAGAATCCGGCCCCGAACGGACAGACTTAGAGGAATTGTCAGCACGTGCCCAAGATTCTGATGCTGGCTTGCGTTGCCCTTGCCAGTGCGTTTCTGGCGAAGGCCGGCCTTGCCCCTTCTACGAGGTTGGTTTTCCGCGATTCACGACGCCGCTGCTCGCAAGTGGAATGGCGCTGCTCGTGGTGCTGTTCATGGCCAGAAGACGCTGGACCTGGCACTGCGTCATGTGGACGGCGGTCGTTTTTTCCTCTCATGAGCATCGCCTTTCCACCCTCTCCCGAAGCTTTCGGCGCCTTAACCACGGCGGCTCGTTCCGTGGCCTTCGTGGAGGGCGCAGCGTGTCTGGTGATTCTTGGGTTTCTTGCCCGGTCGGAGACCCGGCGATGGTTCTTTGGGAGCCCGTCTGTTCAAGCCGTACAAGCCGTAAACGAATAGGAGCGCGTTCAAGGTGTCCTTAATATGAGCCCACCTTCTGCCTTGGACCCCGGCGCACTTGCCGCGACTGACTACAGTCGGCCAGAAGCCGGCATTGCCCGGGGGCCTTCAGAACGCGAATGAGCTATGTACCTATGAAGAGTTTTGCCCTGTTCGACCGCGTATCGGTTTCGCCGCTTGGCGGATGGAAAACTGCCTGTCGCGGAGTTGTCGTGAGCGAGCCTGAGCCTGTGGATACGGTGAGGGGGCCGGAGTACTTCTACTGGGTGGAGTTTGACGAGGCTCAACAAACCATCGACGGGGAGGACACGTATCGCAAAGCGCAGATTCTGAGCTGCTATCTTGAGAGCGAACGACAGTAAGGGTCTCAGTTCGGCCAACGGACTAAACCGCTCGCACCGCTCGCGGTAGCCCGCCGCTGAGCCCGCGGCGGATGGCAAACGTTGCGCCCCTGTCT